>JARRLL010000016.1:6569-61416 GCA_037387125.1 Gammaproteobacteria bacterium
CCTTACCATACGGTTTATTTTCGAGAGTCCGATCACTTTGTCAGCCGGGATATAGGCCACCGTGGCCTTTCCGTCGATGGTAATAAAGTGATGTTCGCAGGTGGATGCCAGGTCAATGTCCTTGACCCGGACCATCTCATCGACGCGCATCTTGTTTTCGATCACGGTCAGCTTGGGGAAGTTGCTGTAATCCAGCCCCGAAAAAATCTCATTCACGTACATCTTCGCTATTCGCCTGGGCGTGTCACACAGGCTGTCATCGGACAAATCCAGGCCGAGAGTATTCAGGATCTCGACGAAATTGGATTCGATCAGTTTTCTTTTCTGTTCCTGCGAATAGCCGTTTCCGACCATCGGTGTTTCCAGGCCCCTGGCAATCAGGGCCGCTTTGACCATCTTCGCTTCCGGGCGAAGGAATCGGTCATCGGTGTCGAGGGCAGGTCGGCGATTTTCTGCCGGCAGTTCTGTGTCCATCTGTTTGGCAACAGCAAGTCCGGTAATCGGGCTCATAGTTTTGTCTCCGTAAAGCCATTAAAAAGAGGGAGAACAGGCTGTGTAAATCAGCGCAGTACCTACCCGTTGATAGAGCATTCGGCCGAACGGAGCGTTTGGTTTCGAATTTGCCGAAACCCGGCCAGAAAAGGGCATTTCCCGCAGCCGGTATGGGTTTTGGGCGACCTAGCGCGGCGAGTTAAACGTAAATTGCAGTTGGTCCATTCCGAGTCTTTCCCCGGAATAAGCCGCCGCTCGCTCGGGTTTGCCGCCTTTGGAATTGATCAGTATTTGTGGCAGCCAGTATTCCCAGACGATCTTGCCGGCAGGCGTTACTTCGAGTAGCCGACCGCGGGTGGATTCAGTAATGAGCGTATTGCCGTTGGCCAGTCTCTGCTGTGAGCCCAATACCCGACTCATCAGTCTGTCGGAGGTATTGTCGCCCGGGTATCGCCAGACTATGGCCAGGTTTTGTGGGTCAATTTCCAGTATGCGCGTGCGCTCGCGCCCTTCGAGGTTGCCAAGGTTATCGAACAGCAGAATGTTGCCATTGTCGAGCAAATCAGCGTCGTGCTGATGATGCCAGGGTCCGCGTGCGGCCCAGGTGACCTTTTCAGTGTCCGGATCGATGAGCACAAGCGTGTCTGAGTTGCGTATCGACACCAGTATGTCGCCGGGTTTTGCGCCAGGAATCCGGGTATTGATGTCTTTCTCGATTACATCGATGGAGTTGGTGTGCAGGATATCGCCGCGCTGCTCTGAGCCGTCTATGTATTGGTAGGCCGCTTCAAAGGGCGACTGTCGGAGCGCATCCAGAATAGAAATGGTTTTGATCGTTTCGCCATTGTGATCGAGGATGGAAATCGTTTCGGCAAGGTACGGCGCCTTAATGGTTTTTGGCCAGTCGGGCGCTTTGTTTTGAATGTACTGTGTCAGTGCATAGACGCGCCCATCGGCCGTGATATCTATATCGTGATGAGCGCTGTTGAGATTTTGCCAAACGATATTAGAGTCTTTATCCAGCTTAACGACACCCATTCCGTATGGCGTGTGTTGCAGGAAGTAACAAACGACCATTAGTAATGAGCCGTCGGTCTGCAGTTTTACTCGACGGATTTGTATCTGATTGGGGTTGTCGATGGGCATGTCCAGCGCGGGGCCCTGCAGCAGGTCCACCGGCAGCCGCCATTCGTGCACAGGCGTCCCGTCCATATCGACGAGCTGCAGCGGATAGGCTGCGGGGCCGCCGGTATAGAGTGTATAGCCTTCATAGGCCAGTGCTGCATCGTGGATCGTCACGCCATGCATCAGCAGATCTTCCGGCAGCGATGCGATACGTTGCGGCTCTAACGTTCTGATGTCCAGCCACTGGCGATCGCGCGGATCTTCTGTAACGAAGAGCACGAAATATTGGGCTCGGAGTGCTTTGTAGGCTCTTTCGAAATGCTCGAACGGATATCGTTCGAAATAGATCACGAAAGTTCCGGCTATAAAGCTCAGGAAAATTAGTGCGACAAGCGGCAATAGCAATGCCAATCGATTCAAGTCTGACTCCTGGTTTGGTGCTTCAGAATACTGCGCAAGACAGCAGTATATACAGCGCTGAATGACACCATAAATTCCATTCGAATAGAACGGTCAAAGGCAGAGAGTGTCTCAGAGGCCGGCGGTGTCTGCGGTCGGCCGACACGCTATAGGATGAGCAAACCTAAAGAAGCAGGGGCGGCGTTCTGATTACCTGAATGCCGGCAGGATTCGCTCGCCGATAAGATTGATTGAGTCGGCCGGGTCATCATGAATGCGCAGTGCAATCTCGGTAAAGCCGGCCTGCTCGAATTTGCGCAGCCGGTCGATGTGCCGGTCGATGTCGTCGTAGTCACCCGCCAATGATAAACCTTCAACGAGTTTCGATACGACGGTTTCGGGGACGCCTTCAATCTCACCGCTGCGCTTGCGAAAGGCGTCCAGAAACGGCCGCGTATTGCCAAGCACCAACTCGACTTCATCTTCTGCAAGATACGGCTCCAGCCACGGGCGCTCGAGCCAGCCGCGGATCATCAGTTCACGTCGCGCTTCTGCGAGAGACGCCTGCTTGTCCTTTTTAATGTGGCACGCCAGAAAGTTGCTGATCCCAAAATTGTTGCGCTGATGTTCGGCCAGAGCCTCTTTGAGCACGGGCAGCGACCAGTCAAAAAAATCCGGCTGCATGTCGCTCATCATTATGCCGTCCGCCACATCGGCTGCCATACGCAGCATCTGCGGACCGGTCGAGCCTGCATAGACCTGGGCAGCGGCCGGCGCATGGGTCGACCACGGAGCCATGTAACCCTGTGCGCTATATACTTCGCCCCGCTGGTTAACCACTTCGCCATTGCACGCCGCTTTGATGATTTCGAGTGCTTCATGCGTGCCGGTAATGCGCTTACCGTAGCCAACATTCATCACACCCGGCCACTCGCCGCCCGCACCTACAACTACGCAGGCGCCACCCGGTGCTGTTTCGTTGAGAGTCAGCGCAGCATTGGCGATTTTCAGCGGGTGCATCTCGTACGCGCTGACCGCGAGCACTCCGATGCGAATGCGTTTGCTTGCCATAGCCAGCGGCATCGCGATCATGAACGCGTCGCGCGCACGGGCGTAATTCTGCGTCCAGATGGCCCGGAATCCGCGCTTTTCGGCGAGTAACCCCAGTTCTTTGACCTGGGAGGCGTTTAAGTCCGCTTCGAGAATAATGTCCAAGTCCATGCGCTGATAATGCCACCATGAAAGCCGTTATGCATTGGCAAAATAGGGCGGGACCGCTGAGGTGTCGGGGCGCTCGCAGTTGCCCTTGTTTGCCCGGTTGCGGATCGCATCCCAATGGAGTGCCCTCTCAGCCCCAAAATCTCACGTCACAAACTGGCCAGTCGTATTACTATGCCTATCTTTCCTGGCTTTAAGCGCCGCCGAAATTCTGTCCTGAGCGCAGGCGGCTGGATTCAGAAGCCGGCTTTAATAAATCGCTCGGCCGGCAGGGGGGTAGCAATGCACTTGGATATTGCGCTGGAATCCAAAATCGGGCCGAGTGAGTTCCGCGAGCTGGGCCTGCTCGCGGAACAGTATGGTTTCCGGGCCATCTGGGTCCAGAATTATTCCAGAGCGCCGGACGCCTTCCTGACCGCGGTGCCCCTCGCGCTCGATTCAAAGGCTATCAAGGTCGGAGTGGCCGTCGTGAGTCCGTATGAAATGCACCCGGTTAAGCTCGCGAACTCGCTCCTGACCCTGAACGAGTATGCGAGTGGCCGTGCGGCGGTGGTCATCACCGCCGGCGGCGACTGGACCGGGGTTGTCAAAGCGCCGCGCGGAAACTTACTGGCGACGCGCGAGACGCTGGAGATCGTCCGCGCATCGCTGGGTGACGAAGTGGTTAATTACCCGGGCGAACGCTTTCAGGTGCAGGCGTTTACGACCGGCTGGAAGAGCAGTGCTGCGCCACTTGTTTACGGGGGCGCGCACGGCCCGAAAATGTTGCGCATGATGGCCGGCATTACCGACGGATTGATGCTGAGCGACTTCCAGCCGGAAATGTTTGATTCGATCATGCCCGACGTGGACGCGGCCAGGGCGGCTCGGTCTTCAAGTGATGATTTCCGGCTAAGTAACTTCGTGTCCTGGCACGTTAAAAAGGACCGGGCGGAGTCTTTCTGGGAGGCCCGACGCGAGTTGATGATTCGGGGTTGGTTGCACCGTCGCTGGGTCAGCCCTTACCTAGCTGAGGAGGACACTGAGTGGGTTGTTGCCAATCCGATGCCCTTTCTCAAGGCCTATTGGGCCCGCACGGGTGATTTAGAGGGCGTGCCCGAGCACATCAGCGACGCCCTGGTCGAGGGTCTGACTTGTTCGGGCGATGAACAAGACCTCGATCGCCACATCGAGCGGCTCCGTGCTTTCGCGGCGGCCGGCTTTACCGAGATCGTGCTTGGTCTGCAGGACGATCCGGCTGATTCGATCCGCATGCTTGGCGAACGCGTCATCCCGGCGCTTAATAAATAGGCCGCATCCCAGTATCCAGGCGGGTATCACGGCTCAAGCCCTAAGCCCGCAGGACGGTTCCGGGCTTATGTGGCGTAATTCAGCCAGCGGTCGCTGTTTCGCATGACAACCTGTTTTTCACCGAACTCGGACATCTGGAGATCGACACGGCCTTATACGTCCCTGCGAAGGACGTCTTCGCCGACTATTGTCAGCGACCGACCCACGCAAGCGATTCGATTTAGATTATCGCCAGTTCGCAAGGCACGACGTTTTGGCGCTATATTCATGCGCTGGTGACTCTGACGTACCGGGTTAACCGCTAGGCTACTTCACTTATCTGCCTAAGCTCTGCACTAAACTTGCGCGGGTCTCAGTATCTGGTAAATCAGCTGTTGTATGCAGCCAGTCGTAAATTTAAAGCGGTGCAGTCTATGCGTGCGTTTCGAAAACAGTGGATCACGGTGTTAATGATCGGTTGGTCCTCCGTTGCAGGGGCCCAGGTGAATATCGACCGCTTTCGCGACTATTTCCTCGTGGGGCAGTTCGGCGAAGTGTGCACGATGTGCGAAGTCATCGTCGTCTGCACGCCCGGCAACGACTTGCCCGCCGAGGATACGGTGCCTGCGGACGGTGATTTCATTCTCTACCATATCCAGACGCGGACCTTCTGGTCGCAGGTGTCGACGATCTGGGAATGGTTTATCGCCAACTTCAGTTCGGAGCCACTCGCGCAGCGCGGCCACACTCGGCCCGTACACGTCTATACGGTCATCGAGGGTGTCTGGGCGGGGCCGCAGGTCATAGAGGGGCGGCTCGTCCTTGAGCCGGGCGTGCTTGAATTCGGTGAATACAATATCGACCGCATCGACCGGCTCTGGCAGCGTGCCGACACAGGCGCGGTTGCCGGTTACTGTTCGCGGTTGCCTTTATGGGAATCGCTCGACCGTATCGCAGACAATGCATCGGGAGAACAACGATGAGCCTGGCGATTGAGCAATTCGAACAGGTCTGGAAGTGGGCATGGATCAAGGCGCATCCGGTTCGGTTTGCCGGAATTGTTCTGCACCTGCTGCTGCGCACGTTGTTCGCGATTTTCTGGCTGGCGGCGGGCATCAATAAAGTGGTTAAAGGGTGGTTGACCAGCGATATCCTGAAACAGATTTTTCTGGACCGGTTGACCGAAATGCCACCCGATGCATTTGCATCACTGTTCCTGCAGCATTTCGCGATTCCGCTATACGTGCTGGTGGCGTGGGTGATTACCATTGGCGAGATTTATTCTGCGATCGGTTTGTTGCTCGGCTTCACGACGCGCATCGCGGCCGGGGTCAGCCTTTTTATCCTCGTAGGGCTGGCGATCGGCGGCTATTACGATGCGTCGCTGATTCCGTTTTTTATCCTCAACGCCGCATTCCTGCACTGGGCCTCCGGTTTATGGCTGGGTATCGACAGGCCGCTGGCAAAGCGCAGGCCTGACGCGTGGTGGCTCCGCTAGCTTTTTAGCAGGTCGATCGCCGCTGTCGGGTCCCAGGGAATGTGGCCTCAGTCAGAGCCTGCAGGACCCGGATCCGGGAGCCATAGCGGCTTGTTGAACTGCTTGGGTCGCTCTTGGCGGCCGTTGCCTCAGCGGTGTCATTCGCGGAACCCTTTGCCTTGGGCAGGTTCGCTCAGTATACTGACTGACCGGTCAGTCAGTGCTTTAGCGCGCCGGCTGGCGTAGCGCTTCACAATTAAAAACAATGACTAACGCAGCAAACATGACAGCGCCTGACAAACTCCTGCCAACCCGCGAAGCGTTGCTTGATGCCGCGCTGCTGCTGTTCCTCGAAAGAGGTTTCGCAGCCACGCGCGTAGAGGATATCGCCGCGCGGGCCGGAATCAGTAAAGGGGCCGTGTACCTGCATTTCGCGACCAAGAAAGAACTGTTCGAGGGCGTGGTGCAGGCTGGGGTGTTGCAGCGTCTCGAGCAGGCCGAGCAACTCGCGGCAGGCTTCGAAGGCTCGGCGATGGAACTGCTGACCACCATGTTGCAGAACAACCTGCTGGAATTCTGGGGCAGTCCCTCGAGCGGTATCCTGAAGCTGGTCGTGGCCGAATCGCAGCAATTTCCCGAACTCGCCGTCGAGTATCACGAAACGGTGACCGGACGAGCGCGCGAATTGCTTGCGCAAATAATTCGCCACGGACTGGAGCGCGGCGAATTCAGTGATCTGGATCCCGACTACACGGCCCGAGTCATCCTCAATGCGCTCGATCATGAACTCGTGCTGAACCACACCCTGCGGCCGGGCGCGCACGGCAGGTCCGAACCGCGTCGCTATATAGAAGCGTTGCTCGGGCTGATCCGGGCCAATGTGATTGCTGAGGGTGCATCGTGACGCGACCCTTAGTCATCATGCTGCTCGCGGTAACCGTTGTGCTCGGCGCCATCTTCGGCTGGAAGTTCTATTCCGGTGAGCAGGCGAGCCGGGCGATGGCGGCGATGAGCATGCCCCCGGTCACCGTCTCCACCGCCGAGGCGCGCAGCGCCGAGTGGCGCCCGGTGATCCCGGCCATTGGTTCCCTGCGTGCTTTACAGGGTGTCGATGTGACGGCGCAGCTCGCGGGCCAGATCACGGACATCTATTTTCGTTCCGGACAGACGGTACGCGCCGGCGAACTGCTGATCAGTCAGTACACGGCCGATGACGAAGCGCGTTTGGACGGTCTGCGCGCCGACACAGCACTGGCCGAAGCCAACCTGAAACGTGCCGAGGAACTGGTCAGTAAAAACCTGGTGTCGGCCACCGACTACGACTCGCGCAAGACCGATTTACAGCGTGCCCGCGCAGCGGAGGAAAATCTCCGGCTGATGATCAGGCAGAAAAAGATACGCGCGCCGTTCAGCGGCCGGCTCGGAATTCGCGAGGTGGACGTGGGCCAGTACGTCGAGCCTGGCGACCCGATCGTGCGACTTGAGTCGTTCGACCAGATTCTCGTCGAGTTTCCGGTGCCGCAGCGTTACCTCGGACAGCTTTCCGTCGGCCAGCCGATCAAGGTAACCAATGACGCATGGCCCGATGAATTTTTCGCGGGCAAGATTAGCGCCATCGACCCGCAGGTCGCGAAGGACACTCGCGCGCTGCGGGTGCAGGGCCTTATCGAGAATTCGGCGGAACGTCTGCTGCCCGGCATGTACGTAGAGGTCGACGTCGAGCTGCCGACCCGCGATGCAGTGGTTACGGTGCCGCAGGCGGCGATCACTTACAGTCCCTACGGTGACTCGGTCTATGTCGTCAGCAACGAACCGGACAATAACGATACGCTCCTTGTGCGCAATACCTTTATTAAGACCGGAGCGACCCGCGGCGATCAGGTTGCGATCGAGGCAGGGCTCGAGCCCGGAGCGATCGTCGTCACGTCGGGTCAACAGAAACTGCGTAACGGTGCGCAGGTGCGGATCGACAACTCGGTCCCGGTCAGCGACGCGCCTGACCCGATGCCCGCAAACAATTAGCGGCCCGGCGCGATGCAGTTTACCGATATCTTCGTAAAGCGCCCGGTGCTGGCGGTGGTTATCAGCCTGCTGATTCTGCTTGCCGGTGTGCGCTCGATTCAGATGCTGCAAGTCAGCCAGTATCCGCGCAGCGAGAGTGCGGTGGTGCGGGTTACGACCAGTTATCCCGGCGCTGATGCGATGCTCGTGCGCGAGTTCATTACGACGCCGCTGGAGCGCGAGATCGCCAGCGCTGACGGTATCGATTATCTGGATTCCAGCAGTCTGCAGGGTGCGAGCACCATCACGGCGCACCTGCAGCTCAACTACCCGCCGTACGACGCGCTCACCCAAATCACCTCGAAGGTCAATCGTGTTCGTGCCGAATTGCCCGAGTCGAGTGAAGAGCCCGTGATCGCAGTGGCGATCGGCGAAACCACCTCGGCGATGTACCTCAGCTTTACGAGCAAGACGCGTCCGCAGAATCAGATCACCGATTACCTGATCAGAGTCGTGCAGCCCCAGCTCGAGGCGACGGCGGGCGTGCAGCAGGCTGCGATACTGGGCGGGCGCAACTTTGCCATGCGTATCTGGCTGGATCCCGCGCGCATGTACGGGTTGAAGGTGACGCCCGGCGATGTTGCCGACGCTTTGCGTGCGAATAACTTCCAGGCCGCGGTGGGTAAGACGAAGGGAGATGCGGTGTCGGTTAACCTGACGGCGAGCACCGACCTGCACACCGAGCAGGAGTTTCGTGAGCTGATCGTCGCCGAGCGCGATGACACGATCATTCGGCTGGACGATGTCGCCACCGTGGCACTGGGTGCCGAGAACTATGACACGTCGGTCGCGTTCAACGGCGAGGTTGCCACGTTCATCGCGATCGATGTGCTGCCGACCGCCAATCCGCTGACTGTCATACAGGAGATCCGCGAGCTGTTCCCGATCATACGGGCCCAGCTGCCGGACGATATCGATGCGCGCATCTCCTACGACAAGACCCGCTATATCGAAGACGCGATTTCGGAGGTCGTGCAGACACTGCTGGAGGCGGCCCTTATCGTCATGGTCGTTATTTTTCTGTTTCTCGGCACGCTGCGTTCGGTGCTGGTGCCGATTGTGGCTATTCCGTTGTCCATGATCGGCGCGGCTGCACTGATGCTGGTCCTCGGTTACTCGATTAATTTGTTGACCTTACTCGCGATGGTGCTCGCCATCGGCCTGGTCGTCGACGACGCCATCATCGTTGTCGAGAATATCCAGCGGCATATAGAAGAAGGGCAGTCGCGCATGGAGGCAGCCATTACCGGTGCGCGCGAGCTCGCGGTGCCGGTCATGGCGATGACGATCACCCTGTTCGCGGTGTACGCGCCGATCGGGTTTTCCGGTGGCTTGACGGGCAGTCTGTTTAGAGAGTTCGCGTTTACGCTGGCCGGTGCGGTGCTGATTTCGGGTGTGGTTGCGCTGACGCTGTCGCCGATGATGTGTTCACGACTGCTGCCGCGGCGCTCTGAAGAGGCGCCGCTGGCTAAATGGCTGGATGCACAATTCGCAACCTTGCAGGCTGCCTACGGAAGGGTTCTGCACCGCACGCTTGATGTTGTGCCCGTGACGCTGACCTTTGCGGCGATCGTACTCGTGAGTATTTACTTCATGTTTATAACGACGCCGGCCGAACTGGCGCCCGCGGAGGACCAGGGCATTATCCTGGTGATGTCGACGGCAGCCGCGAACACCTCGCCGGAGCAGTTGCCGCGTTACACCTCGGCATTGGTGGAGGGCTATCGCGGGCTGGCAGAATCCGATCAGAGTTTCCTGTTCAACGGTGCGATGGGCAGCGGCCCGGAATCGACGGCCAACACCGCGTTATCCGGATTGGTGCTCAAACCCTGGAGCGAACGTGAGCGCACCGTCGATGAATTGATTCCGGCTGTGCAAGGCATTGCGGATCAGGTGGCCGGATTGCAGTCTGCTGCTTTTACGCTGCCGGCGATGCCGGGCGCAGGCGCAGGGTTGCCGGTCCAGTTTGTAATCGGTTCTACCCGGCCGCAGCTTGCATCCTTCGAAGTCGGGCAGGAGATGGTGCAGGAGGCTTACGCGAGCGGCCTGTTTGTTTACGCCGATCTGGACGTGAAGTATGACCGGCCCGAAACGCGCATCGTTATCGACCGCGAAAAAGCCGGCAACCTGGGGGTTGATATGGAGCAGGTGGGCAGTGACCTCGGCGTCATGCTCAGCGACCAGTACGTCAATCGTTTCAGTTTGCAGGGCCGCAGCTACAAGGTGATACCGCAGGTCGAACGGCGTTATCGCATGAACCCCGAGCAGATCGGCATGTTTCCGGTGCGCACGGATTCGGGCGAGTTCGTGGCGCTGTCGAGTTTCGTAAACTATGAACAAACGGTGGAACCGCAGGAGCTGAAACGTTTTCAGCAGCAGAACTCGGTAACCCTGTCGGCAGTGCCGGCGCCCGGCGTGGCTTTGGGCACGGCCCTGGACTTTCTTGATGGCGCTTTAACGCGGCTCGCGCCCGAGGGTTTCAGGGTTGACTATGCAGGCCCGTCGCGCCAATACATTCAGGAAGGCAGTGGCCTGGTCCTGACCTTTTTCTTTTCGCTGCTGGTGATCTACCTCGTGCTTGCAGCTCAGTTCGAGTCCTTCCGTGACCCGCTGATCATGCTCGTCAGCGTGCCCATGTCGATCGCCGGCGCGCTGGCGTTTCTGACCCTCGGCGCGGCAACGATCAATATCTACACGCAGGTCGGCCTCATTACTTTGATCGGATTGATCAGCAAGCACGGCATCCTGATCGTCGAGTTTGCCAACCAGTTGCAGATCAAGGAAGGGCTGGACAAGCGTGCCGCCGTTGAGCGGGCTGCGGCTATTCGCTTGCGGCCCGTGCTCATGACGACGGCGGCGACCGTGTTGGGCGTCGTGCCGCTGTTGCTCGCGACGGGCGCGGGCGCTGTGAGTCGGTATAACATCGGCCTGATCATTGCGAGCGGCATGGCCATCGGGACTGTGTTCACGATTTTCGTGGTACCCGCTGTTTATATGGCGCTGGCCCGCACGCACGGCAGCGGGCAGGACGATAAAATTAAAACAGCGATGGCTGAAACGGACGCGATTTAGCCCGCAACTGAGGTGATTGCTCGTGCGATCGCCGGTATTGCTGGCCGACTGGTGCTGGCCGACTGGTGCTGGGCGGCATAACATTGTCTTTATCATTGCGAGCGGCATGGCTGGTTATAGTGTTTAGGATTTTCGCAGTCACCCCTGTTTATATGGCGCTAGCGACCCTGTGTTTGCTCTTGTGCGACACGGTTGATGCACAGGAGCTTACGCCGCGCGCCTTCTGGCCGTTGCCGAACGGCACCAATGTGCTGAGCCTTGCTTACCAGTATTCTTCCGGTGACATACTGGTTGACCCGTCATTGCCTTTGACGGGCGTGGACTCGAAAATCAATTACCTGCAGGTGTCGTATCAGCGGACCTTTAGTCTGTATGGAAGGACGGCTGGCGCCCAATTGAGTTTGCCGTATTCCCGGGGAACGACGCGGGGGTTTGTTGACGGCGTGTTCCGCGACCGTGACACGGTCGGTCTTGGCGACGCGCGACTGCGCCTCGCCGTCAATCTTCTGGGCGCGCCGACCATGGATCCGGCCGGCATGCAGAAACTGCGAAGCAACCCGCGTACCATTGTGGGCGCAAGCCTCCTGATTCAGGCGCCTACCGGTGAATACGCTGCCGGCAAGGTCGTGAACATCGGCACCAACCGCTGGTCCGTCAAGCCGGCTGTGGGCGTCATTGTGCCACTGCATCCGACCTGGTTACTCGAGTTCGAGGCCGGCGTCTGGTTTTTCGAAGACAATGACGATTTTCTTGGTCAGACTCGAGAGCAGAAGCCCATTTTGTCGACGGAAGCGCACCTGATTAAGCGCATTCGTCCCGGTTTCTGGGCCTCGCTCGACGCTAATTTTTACGTGGGCGGAAGAACGCGGATCGATGGCGGTGGCACGCAAAATTTGCAGCGCAATTCACGGCTCGGTGCCACGGTGGTGGTGCCTTTCAAGCGAGTGCATGCCTTACGCGGCAGCTTCAGCACGGGCGCGACCACGAATGCAGGCGGCGATTACGAAATTTACAATCTGAGTTATTTGTATGCATGGTGAAGTGAGCGCAGTTGCAGGATACTGGTTGCGGCGGACAGGCTGAATTGGAACAGGGTTCAGATCAGATGAGTAACAAGAAACAACGAGCGTTATCGGGTGCGGCTTCAATTCCGCAACCCCCGCACCCATTGCGGCGCAGACAAAAACTGCCATGGAACGAGCCAAAGGCGGTTGGTGATGACCCGGAAGCCATTGCCAGGGTCGAGGCCATCATGCGCAGCCCGAGTTATCGGCCTGCGGACCAGGACCTCGATTTTCTGAAGATCAGGGAAACGCGCGGCCCGCGTCTCGAGCTCGACTACTTGAAGCCGGAATTGCTGTTAACGGAACATGGTATTGAACAGACCATTGTGGTGTTCGGTAGCACACGCATCACTGAGCCGGCAGAGGCGAGTCGTCGGCTCGACAGCGCACGCAAGGCGGCCAGGCAAGCGCCGGAGGATAAGGACCTGCAGCACGACGTACGCATCGCCGAGCGCATTGTCGCCAAAAGCCACTATTATGAAACGGCCCGCGAATTCGGTCGGGTGGTCGGCCGCTGTGGCTCAGGCCCCGATGACTCCCGCGTCGTCCTGATGACGGGTGGCGGCCCCGGCATTATGGAGGCGGCGAACCGGGGTGCTTTCGAGGTCGGCGCCAAGACCGTCGGGTTGAATATCGAGCTGCCGCATGAACAGTATCCGAACCCGTACATCACGCCCGAGTTGTGTTTCAGTGTGCGTTATTTTGCCATTCGCAAACTGCATTTTCTGAACAGGGCATTGGCGCTTGTTGTCTTTCCGGGCGGCTTCGGCACGCTGGATGAATTGTTCGAAACACTGACGCTCGTGCAGACACGCAAGATTGCGCCGCTGCCCGTGGTCCTGGTCGGTGAAAAATACTGGCGTGCGCTTTTTGACGCTGAGTTGCTGGTGGATGAAGGGGTGATCGACCGGGAAGACCGTGATTTGTTTTGGTATGCCGAATCCCCCGATGAGATATGGTCAGGCATCCTGAAATGGCACACAGCGGCCGGCACAATGCCGGCCTGCCTTGAGTCCTGCCGCACCTAGCCCTGGTATGCCACTCCTTAGATCACCGCTGGCGTATCCATTCCTGCTGAGTTGGCGGGCGTTATCAAGTTCGATGCTGCGCCGTTTTCGTCGGCGCATTGTCAACGGCACTGTGGCGAATGAGGCGGCACTAATAGAGATTCTTGCCGCGGCAAGAGATACCAAGGTAGGCGCAAGATTCGGTTTTTGCGACATACTGGGATCGCCCGACCCCGTGGCCCGGTATCGTGAGAGGGTCCCCCTCCGGGACTACGCCGATCATGCGGATGACATCGAGGCAATCGCGAGTGGCGCGGCCGATGTCCTCTTTCCCGGTCGGCCAACCATGTTCGTGGCGACCTCGGGCACCAGCGACGACGCAAAAATATTGCCGATGACGCGTCCCCAACAGCTGCGGACGCTACAGCACATCGCTTTGCTGGCGCCCGCCATACGCTGGCAGGCGGCGCCGGAGTTGCGGCTGAATCAGCGCAGCATCAATCTCATGCTCGCGAGCAGCCCCGGCAATACCTTGCCCGGCGGAGTCAAGCTGGGTATGTCGAGCGGCGGCGGTATTCGCCAGGTCCTGCGAGCTGCACCCTACGTCTGGACGTCGCCGGCCGATGTCTTTGAACTGGTCGATCATAAAGCCGCTCTGTATCTGCATGCCTTGTTCGGCTTGCAGGATGAGTCGGTCGGTTGCATAGAAGCCGTGTTTGGCACCCACATTGTGAGTTGGGTCAGTCTGCTGATGGCGAATAAAGAACAGTTGGTGGCCGATATCGCTGCCGGACAAATTCGCGCAGATCTTGATTTGGCGCCCGCAATCAGACAGAGGCTTCAGCGCACGCTGCGGCCCCGCCCAGGCAGGGCTCGCGTCGTTGCGGCCGCCTTCGCCCCGGGCGAACAAGGCATATTGCCGCGCCTGTGGCCCGAGCTGCGGGTGCTGAGCACCGTGGTGAGCGGTCCTTTCGCGGTGAGTTTGCCCCGCCTGCGCTGGTTTACCGGCGACCAGGTGCGAATTGTCGGCACTTGTTTTGGTGCAACCGAAGGCATGGTGGGCGTCAATTTGTGGCCAACATTGCACGAGCGTTATGTGTTTTCGGCGGGTACCGCCTACTATGAGTTCGTCCCGCTCGAGGCTGTGCATGAGGCGGCTCCGACCACCGTTGAATTACAGGCCGTGGAACCCGGTAAGGCTTACGAAGTGGTGCTCACGACACACGCAGGCTTGTATCGTTACCGGCTCGGTGATGTTGTGCGGGTCGTTGACCGGGTGGCTGATACGCCCGTGTTTGAATTTGATCATCGGCTCGGGGATGTGCTGGATCTGGTCGGCGAAAAAACCTCGGCGTGGCATACACAGCAAGCCATAGTGCAGAGCGCGGTCGAGGAATTGGGCTCGGCGCGCATTATCAGCAGCTTTGCGCTGACTGCGGATGCTGCGGCCACGCCATATCGCTACAGCTTGTACCTGGAACTGCTGGACGAGGTCGCTATCGAAGACGTGGATTGCGATGCCTTGGCTCGGCAGTTCGATCAACGTTTGCAGCGGATCAATTTGTCTTACAAAACCATCGGACGCAAAACCCAACGGCTTGGCTTGCCTGAGGTGGTCCTTGTCACCGCCGGCACTTTCGCCAAGCTCGAAGAGTTGCAGTACCGCGACCGGGGCGGCGTTAGCCGCAACCAGCTAAAAGTGCCGCGCGTGTTGCGAGACCCCGCGCAGATAGCCTTGTTAGAGGCTCACGCCCGCCGCAAAGCAAACTCCCGGCGAGCATCCGTATCCAGGCTCCGGCCCGAGAAGCGGAATTGATTGCGCTAGAACCCGTAGCCGAGAGCCAGTCCTAGCAACCACACCGAATCCCCGTCGACGAAATCCACCGCAGCGGTGACCAGCCATTCGGTGCGTTCCTTCCAGGGAATCACGTGGGTCATGCCCACACGGTAGAGCGTTTCGCGGCCATGATCGTCCGGATCCTCGAAACCGATACCGCCATAAAATTTCCAGCGCTCAGTCCGGTAGCCGGTTGCTACCAGCGCCACCCAGGCATCGACGTCGCCGGATACATATTCCGCGATTAAACCGAGGCCGGTGTGTTTCGAGAATCGATGGGTCAGTTCACCGCCGAGCGTCAAGCCGCCTTCGCCGCGCTCTTCGGAGGTATACCCCGCGAAACCCGCGACATAGTTCCGGTAATGACTTTCGTGCTCTTCGCTGGGAAACAGGCTCTTTGTCGCACCGTCGGATGAAGTGTGTGTTTCGGAACCGCCTGCTTCGGGACCTTCGCTGGCGATAGCAGACAAAGGCGCCATGAGGGTCAGCAAAAGCGTCAATTTGATAATTTGCATGTTTTTATTCCTGCTGATCAATGACTGAACGGATCCGTCCGGTAGCGGCCGAGTCTAGAAAAATCTTTTTACTCTCAGGTCCAGCATATAGGCATCAACGCTGGCTTCTTCATCCAGGGTTTCGCGGGCGCGGTCCTTCATCGGAAGCAGTTCGAATCGCCAGCGATAACTGTTCCGATAGCCAAGCCCGAGGCGCACCCGGCGTTTCGTTACTTTGCAGCGACAACAGGCCCGTCCCGAACCAGCCTTTTTGCCTGAAACCTTTGTAGCTTATCCCGCTGTCGAGTTGCCCGGTTGTGCCGCTGTCCTGCCGGGTAAAAATGCTGTCGTATTTGACTGCCACCTGGTGACGCTGAGCACGGTAGAGCGCGCTCAAATTGACGTTGTATTGCGCAACCGCACTTGATTTTGTGTAACTGAAGCCCGCGCTCAGCGAGCCGCGAATGCGTTGCCAGAAAGAATCGCTGATAGGGGTGATGTGGACTACCTTGTTCAGGGGAATGGTTTCGGCTTCCTGCGCCGAATTGATGACGATAGTCTCGTCTTGAACGGGGTTTTTCAAGGTCAGCGGTGCGAGCGCATGGCAAGCACCACAGCGCCGATCACTATGGTGCCGCCTGCGAGGGTGCGCAGGTCCGGTATTTCGTTCAGCAATACCGCCGCGAACAGGATGCCGTAAACGGGTTCGAGCGCCGTCGCCACCGCAACGAGGTGTGCGCGCATGAATTTCAGGGCATGAATCAGCAGGATCTGCGGCAGGGTGGTGCAGGCCAGACCGAGCACCACCAGCCAGCCCCAGGTCGCGGCATCAGGCCACGTTCCGCCATAAATCATGACAGGCAGAAGAACCAGCGCCACGCATGCCTGTTGCCAGAGCGCGAGCCCGATCGCCGACTCGGTTTTTACGAGGTGCTGATTCAAAAGCGTAACGAGCGCGTAGATGAAGCCGGAGAGCAAGGCCCACAGCAGTCCGCGCGTGGTCGCATTCGCCAGATCCGCATTCGGGGCCACCAGTATCAGCCCGCTCGCGACCAGCGCCGTGCTCAGCAAGTCGATCGGGCGCAGCGAACTTCGCTGCAGCAGCGGTTCCAGAAAAGTAATGAATATAGGGAAGGTGGCAAGACCTATCAGTCCAATCGCGACAGTGGACACCTGGATTGCGTGGAAGAACGTCAGCCAATGCAGTGTCAGCAGTAGACCTGAAATTATTGCCCCGGGCATCGCGTGTCGTGCGATCCGGCCATGCTCCGCACGCAGCATTCGGAGGCCCAGATACATCGCCGTTGCAGAAATTGCGGTGCGGCCGAAAGCGATCGTTGCCGGGCTCGCTGTGATGAGCTTGCCGAACAGGCCCGTGAAACCGATCAGCAGCAGCGCGACGTGCAGCTCCAGCTGAGCCCGTCGAAAACTCGGCAGCATAAGATTGGATGCAGGCATGCGCTTGGTGAGTTGGGATAAACCGCGGCAGTTTACGTGCGTGCGACCTTAATCGCTATTGTTAACGTGCTTTGATATGCCATGATGCACGGCAATTGAATTGTGCTGAGTTTTACGCTTGTCATGACTACCGAAGATGCGCAGCTCCCGCCCCACGAGCGAATTTCGGATGCCGCTGCCCAATCGCATCCGCCCGGTCTGCGCGTGCTGTTCTTTACCGAGATGTGGGAACGGTTTTCGTATTACGGCATGCGCACTTTGCTGGTGTTGTTCATGACCACCGAAATCCTGCGCGGCGACAACGGTGGCCTGGGTTTCACCGACGAACTCGCCACGGCCATCTATGGCATCTATTCGGCACTGGTATACCTGATGGCCTTGCCGGGCGGCTGGCTGGCCGATCGCCTGCTGGGGATGCAGCGGTCGGTGTGGTACGGCGGCATCATTATCATGCTTGGCCATTTCACTCTGGCGATCCCGGCATTGTGGGCGTTTTTTGCGGGACTGGGGCTGATCATTCTGGGGACGGGGCTTTTAAAGCCGACCATCAGCGGCATCGTAGGCGAGCTGTATCCCGAAGGCGGCGCGCGTCGCGACGCCGGTTTTACGATTTACTACATGGGGATCAATCTCGGCGCATTCCTCGGCCCGCTGGTGTGTGCGTTCCTCGGCGAGAACTATGACTGGCACCTGGGATTTGCCGCTGCCGGCGTCGGCATGTTTTTCGGCTTGTTGCAGTTCCGGCTCAGCCGGCATCAGCTCGGCGGCGCGGGACTGGAACCGGCGGCGCCGCCCGCCGCTGATGCGCGGCCGGCGTTTCTGCGCCGTGTAATCGTCGGTGCTGGGGTGGTATTGGTTGCGTGCCTGACGATCGGCGTGTTGGCCGGGCAGGGGCGCCTGGCGATCGATGCCGTCGCCGTGGCCGGCCAGGCCAGTGTGCTGATTCTGGTCATTGCCGTGGGCTTTTTCGCCTACGTATTCCTGTTGGGCGGTTTGTCGAGCGAGGAGAAGCAGCGCACCGTCGTGATTGTCATCCTGTTCTTCGCCACCGCGGTGTTCTGGGCGGGCTTCGAGCAGTCGGGGTCGTCGCTGAACCTGTTCGCCGCGCGGTTTACCGACCGGGCGTTCCTGGGCAATCTGTTTCCGGAAGGCCTGCACCCGGCCGGCTGGTACCAGTCACTGAACCCACTTTTTATTATTGCGCTCGCACCCGTCTATGCCGCCATGTGGGTCGGGCTGGCGCGGCGGTACCTGGAGCCCTCGATTCCGGTCAAGTTCGCGCTCGGGCTCGCGATCATGGGGCTCGGTTTCCTGACCATGTATTTCGCGGCCGGCATTGCGCTCAGCGGTGAGCAGGCGGCGCCGATGTGGCTCATCAGCACTTTCCTGCTGCATACGATGGGTGAACTCTGCCTCTCGCCGGTCGGACTGTCGGCGACGACCAAGCTCGCACCGCCGCGCTTCAAGTCGCAGATGATGGGCATCTGGTTTCTTGGGAGTGCGCTCGGCAACCTGATTGCCGGGTTGCTCGCGGGTAATGCCAGCAGCGACGGTTTTGAGGGGATGCAGAGTATTTATCTGAATATCTTCCTGACCTCTGTGGGGGCAGGTTTGCTGTTGTTTGCGCTGAGCGGATCAGTCAAACGGCTGATGCACGGTGTCGAGTAACCCGCTAGGCTGAAAATCATGCGCCGGCGGTCGGCACGCTGGACATTAACGAACAAGGCTCATTGATGCGTCCGGGCATCCCGGCGGCGGGAGGATAAGCGAGTATGGTGATCAGCAAGCAAGCGGGCATCCTGCAGTTCATCGTCGTTACGAGTTCGTTGCTTGCCGTGGGCTGCTCGAAGCCAATGGAGGAGACGGCCTCACGTGATTGCCCGGATTGTCCGCTGATGATCGTGATCCCGGCCGGTACTTTCATGATGGGGACCGCCGTGGAAGAACGAGTTGCCGACCCGGTTTCCGGCAAGCCGAATGCGAACGAGGAGCCGCAGCATGCGGTCACCATCGCCGAGCCGTTCGCGCTCGGCAAGTACGAAGTCACCGTCGCGCAGTTTCGCAGCTTTATCGAAGACACCGGCTACGATGCGTCGGCCGGATGTTTTGTATTAGGTGGTGGGCCCAATAGCATGCGCGTTAATCCCGATTACGACTGGAGTAACCCGGGATTCGAGCAGGCCGACGACGAGCCGGTCGTTTGCGTGTCACTTGAGCATGCGACGGCCTACACGCAATGGTTGAGCGGCAAGACCGGGAAAAATTATTACATCCCGAGTGAGGCCCAGTGGGAGTATGCGGCCAAGGCGGGAACCAGCGGGAGGTATTTCTGGGGCGAAGACGATGCCGTAGCCTGCGACTACGCGAACGTGAACTTCCGGGCGATCGAAGGCGATCCGAACTGGACCTTGCCCTGCGATGACGGTTACGACGGCCTCGCTCCCGTGGGCAGTTTTCTGCCCAATGCTTTCGGCATGCATGACCCCATTGGCAATGCCTGGGAATGGGTGACGGACTGCAGTCACAAGAACTACAACGGGGCGCCCGCCGACGGCAGCGCCTGGATAGATGAAGAGAACTGTCTGTTTCGTATCATCCGCGGCGGCGGGGCGGGGAATGACCTGGCCCGGACCACCAACGTCGTCCGGGCGGGACGCCCGAAAACAGGCACTGCCCCCAACCTCGGCTTCCGCGCTGCGCGCGCCGTTGGTCAGGGCGCAGCCGTGCAGCAGGCAGCCGCAACCTACGAGGCTACGCAAGCCACGACTGCGTGGCCGGTCAACAGTGAGGCCGGCAAGTTGTTTGCGGAAAACTGTGCGGCCTGTCACCAGGATGCGAGTTCGTACAAGGGTGTCTACGGTACAGATTTTGCGACCATCAGCCGAATCATTAAGGAAGGCGGCAATAACATCATGAGCATGCCGGCTTTCGGTGATCAGTTAAGCGACGCACAGATTGGCGCTCTGGCCACCTACCTGCGCGAGCAAAAGGGCTGGGACTGATATGAAAAAAATCATTTTGTACGGTCTGGGAGCACTGCTGGGAATCGCCGTGATCGGTGTTGCAGGCTTCGTGTATTATTTTCTGGTCTGGTTGCCGCCGGATTTGCCCGTGCCGGATCTGCAAGTCGAAGCTACGCCGGAACGGCTGGAGCGCGGTAGTTACCTTGCGAACGAGATGCTTGGCTGCATGTACTGTCACTCCGAGCGTGATTACGACTATTTCGGCGGGCCGGTGATTCCCGGCACGCTGGGCAAAGGCGGTGAAGTGTTCGACAAGAAGGTTCGGGTCTCTGGTTACCTGGTCGCGCAGAACATCACGCCGTACGGTATTGGCGACTGGAGTGACGGTGAGCTTTATCGCGCGATCGTCAGCGGTCAGCACCGGGATGGCTATGGCATGTTTCCGATCATGCCCTACGACGCCTATCGTTACCTGACCGATGAAGACGTCTATTCGATCATTGCCTACGTGCGCTCACTCGAGCCAATTGAGTCGGATTATTCCGGCCGGCGCGAATTGTCGACCATCATGACGATGATCGCGAACTCGCGAATTATTCCGCCCGACCCCTGGGACATCGATTGGGACAACAAGCTGCAGGTGGGAGAATACTACGCGCGCATTGGCGGCTGCACATTTTGTCATGCCGGCATGGACGAACGTATGCAGCCAATTCCGGGTATGGCACTGGCCGGCGGTATGGGACTGCCCTGGAAGGACATGATCATTCGCGCGGCGAATATTTCAGCCGATACTGAAACGGGGATTGGTGCCTGGAGCGAGGCTGACTTTATTCGTCGCTTTACCGACTACCGGGAACGGAGTATTCCCGTTTCCGAAGTCGGCTGGAACAGCCCGATGGCGTGGCCAGTTTACGCCAATATTCGGGAAGAAGATCTCTCTGCTATTTATGCTTACCTGATGTCGAAGCCGCCGGTGAAAAATGTGGTTACCATCGTCGACACTGCGGTGCCGGAGGAATAGGGTGTCGCGTGTGTTGGCGGATCGGCGTGCCGCGACTGGAGGCGGGCCGGTGCGCCAGGGACTCTCGAGGGCACTGAATTACCTATTGCCGTTTATCTGCTTGTTGTCATCAGCGGCGTTTGCCGCGAAAGGGCTGTACCCAGGGCAATCGTCCGCGCTCGAGGTGTCCGTTGATCGTTCGGTCGCACTTCGCGCGGCGGACGAACGTCCCGTGCCATTAAAGATTTTTTACCCTGAATCGGGCGGTCCTTACCCGCTGATCGTGCTGTCGCACGGGACTTTTTCGTCCATCGACCGTTACGGGCGCATCGCCGGTTACTGGGCCGGACAGGGTTACGTGGTCATTCTGCCGCAGCACAAGGATGCCGACTACGGCGTGCGCCCGACCGGTTACGAAGCGATGCAGGCCGTGACCATGAGCCGCGTGGCCGATCTGTCGCTTGTCCTCGACGAGTTGGATAGCATAGAACAACAGGTGCCCGCGCTCGAGGGCCGTATCGATCGCGAGCACTTCGTCGCCGCGGGGCACTCGATCGGCACCCAGGTGGCGATGCTGGTGACAGGCATGCAGTTTCGTACCGGTTTCGATGACACATTAATCAAGAGCGACGAAACCCGTTACTCGGCACTGGTGCTGATCAGCGACCCCGGTAAGATGCGGCTGATGCCGGGCGATGTCTGGCTGGCCAGCAGCGTGCCCACCTTTATGGCCACGGGCACCGAGGATTACGGCCTGATGGGCGGGCGCGGCCCGGCCACCGAGCCGCAGAGCGAAGTGCTGACTAACACCGCGTCGATTGCTCGTTATCGCCTGCTGTTGGAGGGCGGTGACCATTACTTCGGCGGTCTCGTGCAAAAGGACACCGACGCGACGCCCGATCACGAGGGGCTGGCCATCTTCAATGCCGTATCGACAGTATTTCTGGATGCCGAGACAAAAGCATCGATCGAGGCGCGCGCCTATCTTGAGCAGGTCGATCTACCGGCATTGACCGATGGTCGGGCGCACCTCGCGAGGCACACCGCCGAAAGGAACTGAAAACCGATGTCGTGAGTGGCGGACGATTTTCGGTGCCGCAAACGCGACGTTAAAAGCGCCATAACGCTCCAAGTTAAGTTCAGTGGCAGGGAACCGATGGTTTTCGTAGTTTTTGTACAGACTTTCCCGCTGCGAAACTCTGCCAGGTGGCGGCCAGCACCGAGCGCGGAGCGTAACAGCCCGCTCAGAGTATTAGTTTCCTCTGGTTTAGCCAAAACTCCGTCGCTGTATCGAGCTGGCTGCATTGCGCTGTGTTGACGTGCGTATCATCAGAATCGTCAAACCGGACACCCTGCCCGCGTATCTGGCTGCGTTTCACTGCATCGATCAGCTACGCGATCTTGGGATTCTTTTCTATGCTTACGAGCCGGGCCTCCTGCACGAGAAGTTCATGCTCATCGACAAGGACGTCGCGTCGGTCGGGACCGCTAATTTCGACAATCGCTCGTTCCGATGAAATTTTAAGGTGACGGCCATTTTTGTCGACGCAGAATTTGGCGAAGAGATGGCAGCCATGATTGAACAGAATCTTGCACATGCCGCACCGATCGATGCAGACGCTATACAGGACAAACCATTCTGGTGGCATCTGGGGGTGAATCTGTCGCGTCTGGCGGCACCCAGTTTTTTCAGCTGCTTTCCGACGAGACGCGTTTGCGTAGCGTGCTGCTCATTCACACTGAAGGTGAGTTGTGTGTCTGTGAGTTGGTCCAGGCGCTGGGGTTGATTCAGCCAAAGGTTTCGCGGCACCTGGCGACCCTTCGGGATGCCGGTGTGCTCGTCGATCGGCGTGCCGGTCAATGGGTCTACTACCGTGTTAATTCACGTCTGCCTGCGTGGGCCCTCACGATTATCGATGCGGCAGCTGGCGGCGCCCCGGCAAGAAAGTTGCTCAGTCGGGACCGGGCGGCGCTGGGGCGCATGGCAAATCGACCCGATGACCGCCAGTGCGCCTGACAGCGCGTTAAATGCAAACTCAAACAATACAGAAAGTGACTCGATGAACATTCTTTTCTTGTGTACGGGTAATTCGTGCCGCTCGCAAATGGCGGAAGGCTGGGCGCGTCATCTGCTTGCCGGGCGGCAGGACGTCACGATTCAGTCGGCGGGTATCGAAGCCCACGGCAAGAATCCGCGTGCCATCGCCGTCATGGCGGAGGCGAGCGTCGATATTTCGGCGCAGGAATCGACGCGTCTGACCGACGGCATGCTGGCCGCCACGGACCTGGTTGTTACGGTTTGCGGGCATGCCGACGAGCACTGCCCGCTATTGCCTCCGGGTACGCGCAAGCTGCACTGGCCGCTGTCCGATCCCGCCAAGGCGCAGGGCAGCGAGGAAGAAATTATGGCGGTGTTTCGCGCCAGTCGTGACGAGATCAGGGCGCGAGTTGCTGGCCTGCTCGATGAACTTGCGGGAACCCTCGGTTAGCAAAGGACAACAGGATGAGTCAGGCAGGAGCATCAGGGCCGGAACCGGAAGCAACCAAATCAAATCCGGAATCAACCCGGCAATCAACCCAGCAATCAACCGATACCAGCAGCATGAGTGTGTTCGAGCGTTACCTGACGCTGTGGGTCGGGTTGTGCATCGTCGTCGGGATTGGCCTGGGCAATGCGTTCCCGAAGCTGTTCCAGTTCATCGGCCAACTCGAGGTTGCGCATATCAACCTGCCGGTGGCGGTGCTTGTCTGGCTCATGATCATTCCCATGTTGCTGAAGGTCGATCTGGGCGCGCTCGGTGGTGTGCGCCAGCACTGGCGTGGGGTCGCGGTGACGTTGTTCGTGAACTGGGGGGTGAAGCCGTTCTCAATGGCGGTACTTGGATGGCTGTTCATCGGCTACCTGTTCCGCGACTGGCTGCCGCCCGATCAGGTTGACTCCTACATTGCCGGGTTGATCATTCTGGCGGCCGCGCCCTGCACGGCGATGGTTTTCGTCTGGAGTAACCTGATGCGCGGCGAACCTCATTTCACTTTATCGCAGGTGGCCTTGAACGACGTCATTATGGTGTTTGCTTTTGCGCCCGTTGCTGGCCTCCTGCTGGGTATTTCGTCGATTACGGTGCCCTGGGATACATTGCTGCTGTCCGTGTTGCTGTACATTGCGGTGCCCATGGTCATCGCCACGCTGTGGCGGCGTAGCCTGCTTGCCGGCGAACCCGACGATGCCCGCCTGCAAACCGTTATTGCCCGTTTGCATCCGTTTTCGCTGCTGGCATTGCTGGCAACACTGGTCATGTTATTCGGCTTCCAGGGGCAGCAGATAATGGCTGCACCGCTCATCATTGCGTTGTTGGCCGTGCCCATCCTGATCCAGGTGTTTTTCAACAGCGGGCTGGCTTACCTGCTGAACCGGCAGGTGGGTTCATCCCACTGCGTGGCAGGACCATCAGCGCTGATTGGCGCCAGCAACTTTTTCGAGTTGGCTGTTGCGACAGCGATCGCTTTGTTCGGTTTTGAATCGGGTGCCGCGCTGGCGACGGTCGTGGGCGTTCTTATCGAGGTGCCCGTTATGCTGATTGCGGTGAATGTCGTGAACCGGACGCAAGGATGGTACGAGCGGGGTAGCGGCATCGTGCCCAACAGTCAATGCTGTCCGGCAGGGCAGCCAGTTTCCCGGTAATAAGGAATTATGGTGCCCAGGAGAGGACTTGAACCTCCACTACCTTTCGATAACTAGCACCTGAAGCTAGCGCGTCTACCAATTCCGCCACCTGGGCAGGTGTCGTCAACTGAGGGCGAGAATCTACAGGCAAGCTAAAAGCCTGTCAACGCGCTATGCTTGCGTTCTTGTTTATGATCACCTCAGAAGTAGGGCGCCTCCGTGACCCCGCGTAAATCCACAAAAAAGCCAACTCACCGCAGTCCGAAAACGGCCAATGAGGACGCACAGGCGTACAGCCATGCCGTTCCTGCTCCCAACGACATTCTTGCCGCGCTCGAGCAGCGGGGCGTGCCCGCCAGCTTTGCTGCGCTTGCGCGCAGTTTCGACCTGCAGGATGAAAAAACCCGGCGAGGCTTAAAAAAACAGCTGGCCAAAATGGTGACGAGCGGCCAGTTGCTGCAAAACCGGCGGGAAGAATACTGCCTTCTCAAGAAGATTGACGGGATCACCGGCAAGGTATCCGCGCACAAAGACGGCTTTGGTTTTCTGCTGCCCGACGAAGGCGGTGACGATGTGTTCCTGCCGCCGCACGTCATGCGGCAACTGATGGACGGCGATCGCGTGGCGGCAGTCCTGTCCGGAACCGACCGCAAGGGGCGGCCCAAGGGTGAACTGGTCGAGATTCTCGAACGCGGTAAGGTGACAGCGGTCGGCCGCTTCTGCAGCGAGCGCGGCATTCACTATGTGATCGATACGTCGCGAGCCCGCGAGCACTATCTTGTTGCGCCGGTCGATACGGGCGGTGCCAAAGACGGCGAGATGGTCAAAGTCGAAATCATTGCCTACCCGACTAACCGGCGTGAAGCGCAGGCCAGGGTTGTGCAAGTGCTGGGTGCGCCGGACGACCCGGGGATGCTCACGACGCTCGCCATCGAGAGCTTCGGCTTGCGGACCGGCTGGTCGAAGCAGGTGCGCGAGGCAGCGAAAAGCTGCGGCGCTGAGGTGCGCGAGTCGGACAAGCAGGGCCGCGTCGATTTAAGAAGCATACCGCTGGTTACCATCGACGGCATCGATGCGCGCGATTTCGACGACGCGGTCTATGCCGAGCCGGCCGGTCAGGGCTGGAAACTGATCGTCGCGATTGCCGACGTAGCACACTATGTGCAACCGAACGATGCGCTGGATACGGAGGCCCACAAGCGCGGCACCTCGACCTATTTCCCTGATCGCGTCGTGCCGATGCTGCCGGAAGAATTGTCCAACGGGCTTTGTTCGTTGAACCCGAATGTGGACCGCTTGTGCCTCGCCTGCGAGATGAAGGTTTCAGCGGACGGAAAAGTCGAGCGTTCGAAGTTCTATAAGGCGGTAATGCGTTCGCATGCGCGGCTCACTTACAGCCAGGTGAACGATATCGTCTGCGTTGCCGACAAACAGGCACGCCAGGACCATGCGGCAGTATTGCCGCAACTCGAGCACTTGTATGCCTTGTATAAAGCCTTCGAAAAAGCCCGCCGGCGTCGCGGTGCGCTCGATCTTGAGCTGCCCGAAGTTCGCATTACGATGGGGGCGGATAACCACTCGGTCGAGACGGTTGCCCCCATACATCGTAATGATGCGCATCGGCTTATCGAAGAGTGCATGATTGCTGCTAATGTGCAGGCCGCGAAATTCCTGCGCAAACACAAGCTGCCGGATCTGTATCGAGTTCATCCGCAACCGGAAGTCGATCGCTTCGAAGAGTTGCGCCTGATGCTGCAGGAGTTGGGCTTCAAGGTTTCTGCTGAAGCACGCACCCAGCCGCGCTCGCTGAACAAGGTGCTGACGCAATTGCGCGAACGGCCTGATTTTCCGATCCTGGCCACCTCGGTATTGCGGACCTTTTCGCAGGCTGTTTATCAGCCGTTGAACGAGGGGCATTTTGGTCTCGCGCTGGACGCGTACACCCACTATACGTCGCCGATACGCCGCTATCCGGACCTCCTGGTGCATCGCGGTATTGCGCATATTTTAAGCGGCGGCAAGCCGGCGGGCTTCAAATACAACCTGCCGGCCATGGAGAAACTCGGCAAGGATTGTTCAATGCTCGAGCGGCAGGCCGAGGCCGCCGCGCGTCACGTCGAGTCACGCTACAAATGCATTTATATGCGCGACCATGTCGGCGGCGAGTACGAGGGTGTGATTACCGGCGTTACGCACTTCGGCTTGTTCGTCATGTTGAACGATTTCTTCGTCGAAGGACTGATTCATGTGACGAGCCTGGGCAACGATTATTATCATTCCGAGCACGGCGGGCTGCGCCTGTCGGGTGAACGCACGGGCCACAGTTTCGGTTTGGGCGATACGCTCAAAGTACGAATCAGCCGGGTCGATGTGGAAGAGGCGCGGGTGGACTTGCAGCTTGTCGATGAGCCGCCATCGGATGCGAGCAAGCGTCCGGACAGGCCGAAAGGCCGGCGTCGCCGGCGTTAATGTTGCGCGCGAGTTAATCCTTACATGGGCGAACGCATAATTTACGGTATCAATACCGTGCAGCAGGCCTTGCAATCGCAAGCGTCCAAGCTCTTGCGCGTCTATTTGCAGAACAGCCTGGGCCAGAAGCGATTGGCGCGCATCGCGGATGACTTGCGCCGTCACACGGTGTCCGTCGAGCGCGTTTCCGCGGACGAGTTGCTTCTAATGACCGGGACGAGTAAGCATCAAGGCGTTGCCGCTGTCTTGCAAAGCAGTGGCCCGATGGACGATCAGCAGGCCCTCGATTATCTGGCGGGGTTGGAAAATCCGCTGGTGCTGGTCCTCGATAGCGTTGAAGACCCGCGCAATTACGGCGCCTGCCTGCGCACCGCCAACGGCGCAGGCGCGGACCTGGTGGTCAGTGGTCGCAGCCGCGGCGTGGACATTACGCCCGTGGTCAGCAAGGTGGCATCCGGGGCGGCGGAGTCTCAGCCTGTCGCGCGTGTCGCCAATCTCGCCCGGTTTCTGGCGGCGCTGCGCGACCTGAATATTTGGGTCGTCGGCACGGACGAGGCGGGCCCCGCCGGCTTATTCGATACCGACCTGTCAGGGCCGGTGGCGCTTGTGATGGGTGCCGAGGGCAAAGGGCTGCGGCGCCTGACCCGAGAGCGTTGCGACACGCTGGTGAAATTGCCCATGCGGGGCACGGTGGAGAGCCTGAATATTTCAGTTGCGGCCGGCATTTGCCTGTATGAGGCCGTGCGGCAGCGCAGTCGACATTGATATACGGGTTTAAGCTCAGTGCTTGAGTTCCGTTGGACCCGCAGGATAAAGCCGACAACCGGGCTCGCGACAAGATTTTCCGCAGCAAATTCAGCAATATCAGTCCATTCTGCCCTTGCGGATACTGGGCGGAATGGCTAACATGCGCAGCCCCTGAGCCGGCAAAGCCGGATCAGTCCTCCTTGCCACACCGAATAGTCGGGTGGCTTTAATCCGTAGGGAGCTACAATGAGACATTACGAAGTGGTATTTCTGATCCACCCGGATCAGAGTGAGCAAGTGCCGGCCATGGTTGAAAAATACCAGGGTATGGTCACTGCCAGCGGTGGCGCCGTTCATCGTTGCGAAGACTGGGGTCGCCGTCAGCTGGCCCACATTATCAACAAAGTCCATAAGGCCCATTACGTGCTCATGAACATTGAGTGCGACCAGTCGGTGCTGGACGAAATCCTGAACGCATTCAAATTCAATGATGCCGTGCTGCGCCATCTGGTCATTCGCCGTGACGAGGCCGTCACGGAGGCGTCGCCCCTGGCCAAGGCCGATGAGCCCGAGCACGATGAAAAGCGTGCGCGCCGCTCGGAAGACTCGAGCGATTCGACTCAAGAGTCGAGCCAAGACGAAGACTCCGATGACGATGACGACTCGAATGATGAGCAGGCCACGGCCGACGAGCCCTCCGATGAAGACGAGCCCAAGGAGGCCGTCGGTTAAGACGCGCCTTTCCTTCGAACAGATTTCAGGATAAATAAGATGAGCAGATTTTTCAGACGTCGCCGCTATTGCCGCTTTACCGCAGAGGGCGTGAAAGAGATCGATTACAAGGACCTCGACACGCTGCGTAACTACATTACCGAGACCGGTAAGATCGTTCCGAGCCGCATTACCGGCACCAAATCGAATTACCAGCGTCAGCTGGCTGCCGCTGTGAAGCGGGCCCGCTACCTGGCGTTGTTGCCCTATACCGACAAGCAATAGAGATACTGGCTGCGACCCGGATGTTTAGTCTGGCGTCATGGCTGGCAGCGCAACGCGCCCGGCGCGTGGTGTTTATCGCGGGACTGTTTCCCTTGCCGGTACTGGGGCTGCTCAGTGCAGCTACCGTGGTAATGAGCGCGCAACTGAAGGGGCCGCGGGAAACGCTGATCGACTGTGGTTTGGCGTTGTTACTGTTAGCGGGAATGGCCTGGTTTGCCGGGATGGACACGCCGCTGTTGGCCGCCAGTGCGGCTGCCAGCTGGCTGATACTTGCGGCGCTGGGGACGTTGGCAGGGCGGTTTGCCTCCCTGCAGCTTGCGATACAGGCGGCGATTTTGCTTGCGCTGGCAGCGCTCGTGACATTGTTGCTGATCGGTGACCAGGTTACGGCATACTGGACCGAGATTCTGGACACTGTTTACCAGGATCTCGCCGAGCAAGGCGTGGACATGGAAGTGGATGTCGCTGCGCAGGCCGCACTGATGAGCGGCCTGGTCATCGCCGGGAGCTTTGCGGGTACTGTTCTGGCGCTGCTCCTGGGCAGTTCCTGGGCAAGCGGTCTGCAGGGCGGCAACCACGCAGAGCAGTTTCGGCAATTGCGTCTGGGCTATGTAGTCGGCGGGCTTGCAGCGTTGGTCGGCCTGGCGGAAGTCGTGGGTGTGGAAACCGGCGGAGCGCTTTTGATCTTTGGCGCCGCGTTTATGTTTCACGGCATGGCCGTGACGGCATGGTGGGCCGGGATGCTGGCCTGGCCGCGGGGATGGTGGATAGGTTTGTGTATACTGCTTTTGCTGATACCGAACCTGCTAATTGTGGGGTTGATGGTCTTTGCAACCATCGGCTTTATTGATAACTGGTATAGCTTGCGCCGCAAACCGGCCTAAGCATTTGAAGTTGGATCGGCGCTGGCCGGTTGAAGGAGAAATCAGAATGGAAGTCATTCTGCTGGAAAAAGTCGAAAACCTGGGCAACATCGGTGATCAGGTAAACGTTAAATCAGGTTATGGCCGTAACTTTTTGCTTCCTAAGGGAAAAGCTACGCTTGCCACTCCTGAGAATATCGCTGTTTTTGAAGCCCGCCGCGCCGAACTCGAGGCCAGGCAGGCCGAAGAGCTGGCCGTCGCTAAAGCCCGGGCGGCGAAGCTGGAGGGGCTGGTTTTGTCGATCGAGGCCAAGGCCGGTTCGGAAGGCAAGCTGTTCGGTTCGCTGGGTACGATCGATATCGCCGAAGCCGCAACGGCGGCGGGTATCGAGATTCAGCGCAGTGAAGTCCGGCTGCCCGACGGTCCCTTGCGCACCGTAGGTGAGCACGAGCTCGAAATTCACCTGCATAGCGATCTGAATGTGGCAATCAAAGTAAACGTCGTGAGTGATGGCGAAGAAGTGAATCTTGACGAGGATCTGGATCAGGATTCCGCCGGTGACGAGGACGAGTAGAGTATCCCTTAAATGGTGCAATCGGTCAGGCATTCTATGAGCGGTTTGTCGCTGACCGAACAGGTCAACAGGCCGCCTGCTTCGGATGAAGCGGAGCAGGCGCTGCTCGGCGGCCTGATGCTCGACAATCATTCGTGGGAGATCATAGCGGGCCGCGTTTCGCAGACGGATTTTTACCGTCAGGATCACCGGCTGATTTTTGATGCGTTGAGCGCCTTGGCCGATAAAGACCGGCCTCGAGACGCTATTACCGTGTCCGAATACCTGGAAAGTCGCGGGAACCTGGCGGACGCGGGTGGGCTTGCCTACCTGAGTACGCTCGTAAAAGACACGCCGAGCGCCGCAAACATCACGACCTATGCCGATATCGTTCGCGAACGCGCGCTGTTGCGTGAATTGATCGAGGTCGGCAATGACATAGCGGCGAGCGCTTTCCATACCGAGGGACGGGCTGCCACGGAGCTGGTGGACGAGGCAGAAAAGCGCGTATTTGAAATCGCGGATAAAGGCTCGCGAAGCAAGGCGGGATTCAGGCAAATCAGGGAAATCTGCGGGCCGATGATCGACCGCCTGGATGACCTGCATCGTGCCGGCGCCGAAATCACGGGTCTCTCCACGGGCTATACCGAGTTTGACAAGATTACGCAGGGCCTGCAAAAGGGTGACCTGATTATTCTTGCCGGCCGCCCGTCGATGGGCAAGACCACGCTGGCCCTGAATGTCGCCGAGAATGCAGCATTTACGCCGGTGGAACCGAAGCCGGTGGCGGTTTTCAGCATGGAGATGTCGACCGAGCAGCTGGCCTTGCGCTTTGTGTCGTCGCTTGGGCGGGTTAGCCAGGGGCATCTGCGTAACGGTCGGTTTACCGATGATGACTGGCCGCGCATCAATAGTGCCATCCAGCAAATGTCGCAGGCGCCGGTTTTTATCGACGATACGCCGGCGCTGACTCCGTCGCAGGTTCGGGCCCGTGCGCGTCGCCTGAAACGACAGCACGACATCGGCCTGATTGTCATTGATTACCTGCAGCTTATGTCCGTCGGTGGTTCGACCGAAAACAGGGCGACTGAAATTTCGGAAATATCCAGGTCACTGAAAGCGCTTGCGAGAGAACTTAACGTGCCGGTCATCGTGTTGTCGCAGCTCAACCGCAGTGTCGAACAGCGTCCCGATAAGCGCCCGATCATGTCTGATCTGCGAGAATCGGGTGCAATCGAGCAGGACGCCGACCTCATCGTGTTCATTTACAGGGATGAGGTCTATAACGATGAGTCACCCAAGAAAGGTCAGGCCGATATTATTATTGCCAAACACCGAAACGGTGAAATAGGCGATTTCTCACTGACATTCCGCGGCCAGTTCTCGCGCTTCGAAAACTACGTGCCCGAGTTTGAATTGCCCCCTGACAGGAGTTTTTAGTGACGGATTCGACCGTCGCGTTAGTTCAGCCCGACGCGATCAGACACAATCTTCAGCGTCTTCGTAACGCAGCGCCCGGCTGCAAAGTCATGGCTGTTATCAAGGCGAATGCCTATGGGCACGGCTTGATTGCGGTGGCCAGGATTTTGGGGCATGTCGACGCGCTTGCAGTGGCCCGAGTGTCAGAAGGCGTGCGCCTTAGGGAAGCGGGGATTACCAACAGAATCGTAGTGCTGGAAGGTTGCAGCGACATCGAGGAAGTTCAGGGCGCCATGGTGCACGACATGGAAATTGTCGTTCATGACCCGGCGCATTTCGAGATTCTGCAGAACATAGGCGAAGCGAATGTACTAACGGTTTGGCTCAAATTAGACACCGGTATGGGGCGGTTGGGGTTCGATCCGGCAGATCTCGATTCTTGTCTCCAGCGCTTAAAAGCGATCAGTGTGATTCGAGACGATGTAAGACTGATGACGCATCTTGCCTGCGCCGATAACCCTGACAATCCGAAAACGCTTGAACAGCTGCGACAGTTCGGCGGAGCGCTTGGTGATTTTAGCGGCGACATCAGCATAGCGAATTCGGCGGGGATACTGCTCTGGCCGCAGACACTTGAGCCATCGCTGGAGCTCAACTACCGGGGCGAGAACTGGGTTCGCCCGGGTCTGGCTTTGTTCGGGGCATCGCCGGTGCTCGGCAAGAGCGCCCGGGAAATGGGGTTGTTGCCGGCCATGAGTTTCGAGTCCAGGCTGATAGCCGTGAAGACGATCAAGAAGGGCGATACGGTTGGTTACGGTGGTGACTGGCGAGCCGAGCGCGACACCATTGTCGGAGTTGTAGCGGCCGGTTACGGCGACGGATATCCGCGCCATCTGCAGGCCGGCACGCCCGTCCTGGTTAACGGCCGGCGTGTAGCACTGATTGGCCGCGTGTCTATGGACATGATTAATGTGGACCTGACCGATGTTCCGGTGGCTCATGTGGGCGACCGTGTCGTGTTATGGGGCGGGCATTTACCCGTGGAAGAAATAGCCGCACGCGCCAACACGATACCGTACGAGCTGATGTGCGGGCTTAGTCAGCGGGTCGCGCACCGGCTCGTGCATTCGGATTCCGCGGCCGCGCAGAGCAGCGGTCAGGCTACTTCAGTCTGAGCGACGTCCAGTCCCGGCCGTTGGTTTCAGCTCGCGAAAAAACCCATCTTTATGCCGATCAACTCGATGACATCGTTGTCGTCGAGTTTTAGTGCTTGCGACCCAAGTGCCATGCCATTCACTTTCGGCGCTTCGCTTTTCTTGTTTTCGACCATGACGATGTAATAGCCCTCACTGCGTTTGGTGATGGCAATTACCTGCACGCCGGGGCTGCCAAGCGTCGTCAGCGCTTTGTTTAGTTCGACCTCACGACCGGCAAATTTTCCGTTTAGCACCTGAATTTTTGCATTACTTACCTGGCGGTAGGTAGACGCAACTCCCGGCGCTTTCGTCGCTACGGCCGCCGCGGTTGTTGTGTCGGCGGTGGAAGTGGCCACCTGGGGGCTTGCGCCGGCCCTGGATGCCTCGGCAGCTGCCGCTTCGCGCACTGCTTTCTGTGCGTCGCCGATAATCATTGTGCTGGCAAACTCGTCGTCGGATTCTTCTTCTTCTGCGACCGTTTCTACGTAGCGCAGCTGATGATGGCCGATCGTTACGACATCGCCGTGCTGCAGGGCATGCTTCTTGATGAGCTTGCCATTGACGTATGTGCCGTTCGTACTGCTCAAGTCCTCGAGAAATGAATCATTGAGGATGTTAATGATCAGTGAGTGGTGACCGCTGACTGCTGGATTATCAATCCGCACGTCATTATCGGGCAGTCGCCCTATCGTGTAGCGTTCCTTGGTCATATTAAATTCAGCCAGAACCTGACCACCAAGGCTTAATATCAAACGTGCCATGCGCGACCTGCCTTAAATACCCATATGAAGAAGGTTTTTCAGTTTACTCACCAAACCCGTTCGGGCCGGAAAAGGTTCGAGCGCCTTTATCAACATCACCGAGATATTGTCTTTTCCGCCATGCTCGTTGCTGAGTTGCACGAGTTGCTGACCCACCATTTCCAGATTAGCACTAAACGTGCTGATAGTTAAGTGAATCTCCTCGTCGTCAACCATATCCGGGAGGCCATCAGAACACAGGAGGTAAAGATCCTCGGGTTCAACCGCAATTTCCTGCACATCCACATCCACGACTGCTTCTACTCCCAGTGCGCGGGTCACGTAGTTCTTGTTAGTGGAGCGTTCCGCCTCCTCGCGCGAGTAAAAACCGCGGTCGACGAGTTCCTGCAGGAGCGAATGATCCAGGGTGATCTGCTGAAGTCGGTTCTTTCGCATACGGTATAGCCGCGAGTCGCCCACGTGGGCTATCGACATCTTGTTGTCATAGAACAGGCAGGTCACGATTGTTGTGCCCATGCCATGGCAGCTTTCCTGGCTGTGAGCAGTTTGATGAATAATTTTGTTGGCTCGCGAGATTGCATCGCGCAGGACTATAGTCTGGCGCATCATTCCGGTTTCGGATTCAGTCTCACCGCGGTTTTCCCGCGTGCAGGCCTCAGTAGCCAATTCAAGTATCGTTTTTACAGCGATGCTGCTGGCCACTTCGCCTGCGTTGTAGCCGCCCATGCCGTCCGCCAGTACAAACAAACCTGCATCCCTGTCGCTGCCGATGGCATCTTCGTTGTGGTCGCGCACTTTACCAGTGTCTGATATTTCCACCGCGGCAAATTTTTTTCTTAGGCTGATCATAAATGCTAAAAGTTCTTAGCGCATTCGCGCAGGGCGATGGCCATCTCACGCCCACTTGTGAAGCGGCGCGCTGGATTCTTGGCCATTGATTTTGAAACTATTACGTCCACGCAGGCAGGCAGGTCTTTGCGCAGATCGCTAACAGGTGTGTGTTTTTCGTTCAGGATTTTATCCATCAGCTTCGGTATAGAATCCGCGCGAAACGGAGCATGACCGGTTAGTAGCTGATACATGGTGATTCCGAGGGAATACAAGTCAGACTGTCCGGTCACGCCTGCCGCGGATAACTGTTCAGGTGACATATAGGAAGGCGTGCCGAGGATTACTCCTGTCTTGGTGCGGCTGTTATCTGTCAGCCGGGCAATTCCGAAGTCCGTAATTTTCAGGGTGTCTGTTGCGGCATGATACATGAGGTTTGCCGGTTTGATATCCCGGTGCACCACGTTCTGGCGATGCGCATAGTCTAGAGCCTCGGCAGCCCGTGCCGCCAGTTCGAGCACCCATTTCGCGGGCATCAGGTTGTCCGGCGAAGTGTGGTTCAGCAGGGATACGCCCTGGAAGTACTCCATAGCGAGGTACGACACATCATCGTCTTCACCGGCATCGTATATGGCAATAATGTTCGGGTGGTTCAGGCGGCCCGCCGATTCAGCCTCGCGACGAAATTGCACTTTAGCATTCTGCAATTCTTCATGATCAAACTCCCTGGCGAGTGCCAGGGTCTTGATTGCCACTTTACGATTTATAGCGGGATCTCTACCGAGGTAGACAGTCGCCATTGCGCCCTTACCCAGAACTTTCTCGATTTCATAACGTCCGAGCTGCCTGCGGTCGAGCGTGCCGACGCTATTTGATATTTTGCGACGGCTGTTCGCGGCCCGTTTGCGGGCCCCGGATAATTTGTTCAACAGGGCGCGCACGTCGCGATAGTTGGGGTCCAGTTTGTTTATGTGCAGCAGGACCTTTTCAGCTCGCGCAAACTCTTTCGCGTTGCCATGAATCATCGCGATTTCATACATCTTTTCTTTTGTTTCTTCGGTTGGGGCTTGTTGCCGCAAAACCGAAAACTCGAGATCGAGTTGGCTCTGGTTGCTGGTTCCGTGGTATGCCGCTGGCCGCAGCGTTTCGGCGCGGCGGGGCACAGGCGTATAAATTGCTCTGAACACGTGTTGTACCCAGACGGCCAGAGCCGCGAAAATCGCAACTGAAGCGAGTTGAATCCAAATGCCCTCGGAGACGAGGAACCATGCTTGCAGGCTCAAGACAATAACTGCCAGGAGTACGCCCATCAGCAAGCTACCGATCAGCGGCATTGCGGGTACCCAGAGCAGGGCCAGCACCAGCAGAGAGGCGAGCGCGCCTATCTCGACTGCCGGCAACCATTCCGGCCGCAGCAAAAAGTCATTCTCCAGCAGGTTAGAAAGATTAGTGGCAACCAATAACAATGGTGACATGTGCGAATCGACGGGGGTTGCGATGCCAGGCATCGACGCATCCACGGATTCTCCTACGAGTACGATGCGATCCCGGATCAGGGCAGGATCTACATTGCCGGCCTGCAATGCCCTCAGGCTGATCTCTCGAAAAGCAGGCTTTCCCATCGCGCCGACGTAATAGCGATTGAGCAGCTGTAGCTTGGGTCCCGTCCGAATAATTCGTTCGCCTATAGCAAGTGCGTCCGATGATGCCACCACGATGTCATTGTTTATACCGCGCAGGGAGACATCAGCGGAGAGGGCCAGAGACGGTAAATAGACACCATCCGCATTGATAACCAGATCGGTTTGTCGCACAAAGCCGTCATCATCAGGTGTAAAGCTGCTGATGCCGAGCGCCCGCACAGATGAGCATATATTCGCCGGAGGGACGGCCACGTGTCGAACGCGAGTCAGCCTGGGTAGCGCGCTAACCTCGACGCCCTGTGTATTGACGCCGTGCTCTGCACAAGCTTCTACTGAGTTGTTTTCCAGCGCGAAGCTCGTGATATGGGCGGAAAGTAGTATTTTGCCGGAGTCAGTAAATTGTCTGGCAAGCTGCTGCCGGTCATCGTAGCGTTTGCGGAACTCTGTCAGCTGTCCGCCAAGAGGGTCCACGCCGCCGTTAAGGCTGGCTATTTGACTTGCTTGCCGCTGGAGTTGCTCCAGAGCCCTAATCTGGTCTTCATCGGGCACATCCGGCAGCCGAATCGGCTGAGTTGCGACGATCAGTCGCGCGCCCAGCCCATCCAGCGTGTTTGCGAGCTCGCCAAATTTTTCGCCGGTCCATATTTGCCGCTGTTTTTCTGTACGGGAATCGACGGTAAGAAGCAGGATTTGGTCGCTGGCCGTCTTATACTGGTAGAGCTGGAAATAATCGTATGCACGGTATTCCAATCCGCTAATGTGGCCTATAAAGCCCGTCGCGACCGCCAGTATGAGCAGCGTAACTGTTGCCCAAAGCTTGCCTACCGCGGGATTTACCGTATGTGACCGGGAGTTCATTGCGACATATTATGGAAATGATTGGTATTTGGATGAGAACCATTCGTCGTTTTTTTCTGCCATGTGGCGGGTTTTGCCAGCAAAATAGCCACATGAGTGCGACACCCGTCACAAATTTATAAACATGAGTCGAGCAACTGTTTCTTATACGTGCGCTGAGTGCGGCGGCCATACGCTTAAATGGCAGGGTCAGTGCCCCGCGTGCGGAGCGTGGAATACCCTGGCAGCCGGCAAGAGCGCAGCGGTTAAGCGCACCGGTTACGCGGGTGAAATAAAGGGTCTCAAGCTTGCCGATGTGCAGCAAGCGGAAGTCGAGCGTTTCTCGACCGGAATCCGCGAATTCGACCGGGTTCTGGGCGGCGGCCTGGTTTCCGGCTCGGTGGTGCTGATCGGCGGCGACCCTGGTATCGGAAAGTCTACGCTGCTGCTGCAAGCCGCAGGCGGCCAGCCGGCCGACCGTGAGGTTCTGTACGTCACCGGTGAGGAGTCGTTGCAACAGATATCGATGCGCGCCCGCCGACTTGGAGTAGAGACAGCGAATCTTTCGGTGATGGCCGAGACTTGCGTAGAGCACCTGGTGCAGGCGATAGGGGATGCTCCTGTTGCCTGCGTCGTTGTCGATTCCGTGCAGACCATGTACAGCGAGGAAATCGCGTCGGCTCCGGGATCGATTACGCAGCTGCGCGAATCAGCGGCACAGCTCGTGCGCATGGCAAAAAGTACCGGCACGACCGTGCTGCTGGTCGGTCATGTAACCAAGGAAGGGCATATCGCCGGCCCCCGTGTCCTGGAGCATATGGTTGACGCAGTCTTGTATTTCGAAAGCGAGTCCGACAGTCGCTTTCGAATACTGAGGGCATTCAAAAACCGGTTTGGGGCAGCCAATGAACTGGGTATATTCGCGATGACCGAAACGGGAATGCGGGAGGTCAAAAATCCTTCGGCAATTTTCCTGTCTCGCCATCCCGACGCGGTGCCGGGCAGCGTGGTCACGGTATCCCGTGAAGGCAGCCGGCCGTTGCTTATCGAGGTGCAAGCATTGGCGGACCAGTCGGGCGGCGGCAACGCCCGCAGGCTTGCGCTCGGTCTGGATCAGAATCGGCTTTCGATGCTGTTGGCGACACTTAATCGTCACGCGGGCGTATCGGCCTACGACCACGACGTGTTCGTGAATGTGGTTGGCGGGGTTCGCATATCGGAAACCTCGGCTGATCTGGCCGCGCTGGTAGCCACCGTATCCAGTTTGCGCGACCGTCCGGTGGCGCGGTCCACGGTAGTTTTTGGCGAGGTTGGATTGTCCGGTGAAATTCGACCCGTTGCTTACGGTGAAGAGCGTTTGCGAGAGGCCGTCAAAAGAGGGTTCGACTGCGCTGTCGTAGCGCGCGCCAATGTGCCGAAGAAGCCCATCAAGGGCATGCAGATAATTGGCGTCGATTATTTACGTGGTGCGCTGGAAGCGCTGGGATTAAACTGATTTGGCTAGTTCGGTGCTGCCGGTCTCGGTTCCATCGGTCTGCGTTTGTACCGGCGAATGAATCCTCACAAGGTTGATCACGTTGTCACTCGTCTGAACGATGTCGATGGGGTAGTCGCCTAATTTAAGGCCCGTTCCCTGTTCAGGGATTTTCTCCAGCTGTTCCAAGATCAGCCCGTTTAGAGTCTTGGCTCCGTCCGTGGGTAATTGCCAGTTCATCATTCGGTTGAGTGACCTGATGTTGGCGCCCGCATTAACCAGGTAAGCTGAACTGTTCTTGTCGGGTACCACGTCGCCATCACTCGGCGAAGTTTCGGTAGTGAATTCACCGACAATCTCTTCGAGTATGTCCTCAAGCGTAATGAGCCCCTGGATGTCGCCGTATTCATCGACGACCATTGCTGTGCGTTGACGGTTATGCTGGAAATGCACCAGTTGCCTGTGCAAAGCAGTACCTTCGGGAACGAAGTAGGGATCGTCCATCAATTGGGTCAGCTTGTCTTTGCTAAGGTCCGAAAGGCTGTCTGCCTTTATGAGCCGGCGCATGTCTAGGATGCCGATCACGTGGTCTATGCTGTCTCTGTAAACCGGCATGCGGGTGAAGTGACTGTCTCGAATGTTTGTCAGGATAGTGTCCCAGTCGTCGTCCAGATCGATGCCGATTATTTCGTTGTGCGGGACCATGACGTCATCTACGGTCATGTCCTCGAGTTCAAGAATGCCCTGCAGCATGCGGTGTCGTTTTCTGGGCAAAAGCGCGCCCGATTCATTAACCAGCAGGCGCAGCTCTTCAATGGTCAGGTTTTGCTGATCGACCTGCTCTGGGTCAACACCCGCCAGCTTGAGCATGGAGTTGGACACCAGATTAATCAGCCAGATTAATGGAAATGCCAGTTTTTGCAGCGGGTAATAGATATAGCTTGCCGGGAAAGCAAGCGATTCCGGGTGCAGGGCGGCGAGCGTTTTCGGCATTACTTCCGCAAAGATAAGGACGATCAGCGTGAACACGACCGTGCTGGCTATTGAAACCCAGGCAGAGGGCCCAAGAATACGCAGTGATATTGTCCCGACGATGAGCGCCGCGGTGAAATTTACGAGATTGTTGCCGAACAGGATAAGCGTGATAAGGCGATCAGGCCGACGAAGCAGGCTTTCGGCAAATCTTGCCCCACGGTGGCCCGAGCGTGCCTTATGCCGCAACCGATAACGGTTCAGGCCTATTAGCGCTGTTTCGGTGCCAGAAAAAAATGCTGATAGAAACAGCAGGATAAAAAGGGTTGCAACTAAAAACCCTAGGGGTATGTCATCACCCAAGAGAGTGATACTCCTTGCCAAACATCGGTCAATGTTGGCCACCCGTGCTGGTGCTGTCAAGGAATAGTTCCCTAACTGGGAGGCCGGGCCGGGTAGGCCATTGCGCCATTCTTTATGGCACCGTATCTCGTTACAATAGGCTTTCTGGCAGTGGCATCCGGTGCCATCAGCCATTTTGAGTCTGCTTATAAGGACGCCGATGTTTAATGGATTGAGTGCAAGACTGAGGGACGTGTCGGCCAAGGTGCGCGGCAAGGGCCGGCTGACCGACGACAATATCAAGGATGCGGTGCGCGATGTGCGCATGGCGTTGCTCGAGGCGGACGTTGCATTGCCGGTGGTCAAGGGTTTCGTGGCGCGTGTGCGCGAGCGTGCGGTTGGTGCAGAAGTGACTCGCAGCCTGGACCCCGGTCAGGTTTTTATCAAAATACTCGATCAGGAACTGACCCGGGCGCTTGGCGTTGATTCCGCAGAGCTCGACCTGCGCAGACAGCCGCCTGCAGTGATCTTGCTGGCGGGTTTACAGGGCGCCGGGAAAACCACTACAGCAGCGAAGCTTGCGTTGTGGCTAAAGCGAAAGAATGGCAAGCGACCGATGCTGGTGAGCCTCGATACACGCCGACCCGCGGCGATGCTCCAGTTGCAGCAACTTGCCGAACGCGTTGATGTGCCTTTTATGCCGTTCGCGGACGGCGATCAGCCGCTCGATATTGCGCGCAGAGCAGTAGCAGAGGCGCGCAAGAATCTTAGCGACGTGCTTATTCTTGATACGGCGGGGCGCACGCGGCTGGAAAACGAGCTGCTCGATGAGCTGCAATCGCTGCACCAGGAATTCGACCCCGCGGAGACCCTGTTCGTTGTCGACAGTATGGCCGGTCAGGACGCAGTAAATGCGGCTAAAGCATTTGGTGATGCCCTGCAGCTGACCGGAGTGGTCTTGACGAAGACGGATGGTGATGCGCGGGGCGGCGCTGCTTTATCGGTAAAAACCGTCACAGGTAAACCCATTAAATTTATCGGCACCGGCGAAGACATCGAAGGTCTGGAATTGTTCCACCCGGATCGCATGGCGCGGCGCATTCTCGGAATGGGTGACGTGCTCAGCCTGGTCGAGGAGGTCGAGCAAAAAGTAGACCGAGAGCAGGCCGAGCGGCTGGCCGGCAAGCTTCGCAAAGGTCAGGGTTTCGATCTCGCCGATATGCGCGAGCAGTTGCGGCAAATGATGAACATGGGCGATATGCAGGGGCTGCTGGAGAAACTGCCCCTGCCCGGCGGTGTCAACCCGGAGGCATTGGCGAAGGGCATCGACACCAAAATGCTGAAGCGGCAGGTAGCCCTGATCGATTCGATGACGCCCGGCGAACGGCGTTTTCCAAAAACCATCAACGGTTCGCGCAAGAAACGCATAGCCAGGGGCGCGGGGATGCAGATTCAGGATGTTAATCGCTTGATCAAGCAGCACACGCAAATGCAAAAGACGATGAAAAAGATGGGTAAGGGCGGTCTGCAAAAAATGATGCGCGGCATGGGCGGTTCCGGAGGCGCATTTCCGCCCCGCTAGGGCCGTTTTGTCAGGCCCGTTCGTTACTGTATTGCAGCGTGCGGAGCGGGCTTTGGCGTCAACCGGAGCCCTCGCGGAAGCCTGGAATTCGGGTAAATCGGGTTGGAAGGCTGTTTTTACGCGATATTTACCTGAAAATTAATGGCTTTACGGGTTCACATCGCCGGAAAATCCAGTAAAATTCCCTGCTTACGCGTCGGCGGAACTTCGGTTCCGCCGTTGTTTTGTTGCCTCCGGCATTTACCGGCATACGCTGGGTCAGTGCACGGTATTTTTCCGGTCACCGGATTTGCAAGACTTTAAGTTTGGAGCAATTTTTTAATGGTTAGCATCCGTTTATCTCGCGGTGGAGCCAAGAAGCGGCCGTTCTATCACATTGTTGTGACAGATCAGCGGAACCGCCGCGATGGTCGTTATATTGAGCGGCTGGGTTTTTTCAACCCAATCGCGGTTGATGGCAAGGAGCAGGTTCGCATCGATCTGCCTCGGGTTGATTACTGGATTGGTCAGGGCGCGCAGCCTTCTGATCGAGTGAAAAGTCTGTTGAAAGGCTACAGAAAGAACCAGGGTGCGGAATCGGCAGCAGAAGCCTGATTTTGAAAAATGCCGTTGCTACGCGCGGCATTTTGCGAAGGAAAACACAGGCGCATCATGGACGAGAAAGAGTCTGGTGTGCTGATGGGCCGAATAGCCGGCCCATATGGCGTTAAAGGCTGGCTGCGGATTCATTCCTATGCTGAGCCGCCGGAGAATATTTTTACGTACGGCGAGTGGTCATTGCGTGAGAGGGGCAACCCGCTCGCGGTTCGTGCAGCGACGCCGCTCGACGGAAAGAAGCACGGTAAAGGCCTTGTGGCGCGCATAGCGGGTATCGATGACCGCGATAAGGCCGAGGCTCTTAAAGGGCTTGGTATTTACGTCGCCCGCAGCCGGTTGCCGAAACTGGATGATGGCAATTACTACTGGGCAGATCTGGAAGGTTTGCGGGTCGAAAACCTGCAGGAAGTTTTTCTGGGCCACGTCGATCACATGATGGAAGCCGGAGCGGCCGACGTGATGGTGGTCTGCGGTGAGGACGGTGGCAAACGCCGATGCCTGATCCCTTTTATCAAGGGTGACGTGGTTTTGAAAGTGGACCTGGATAGCAAGTTGATCACGGTCGACTGGGAAGACGATTCAGGGCAGCGGGATTGATGAAACTAGAGGTCATCAGCCTGTTCCCGGAGATGATTCGGGACGCAGCCGCCTACGGAGTGACCGGGCGGGCCCTGGAAAATGGGGTGGCGAATCTGAATGTGAGTTCGCCCAGAAGTTTTGCGACCGACGCTTATCAAACGGTTGATGACAGGCCGTATGGCGGCGGTCCTGGCATGGTTCTGAAGTTTGAGCCTATGGCGACTGCGATCAGGTCGGCAAAGGGTGATTTGCCGCCGGGCAGTCCGGTCATATTCCTTAGCCCGCAAGGGCGGGTTTTTGACCAGGCGGTTGCGCGGCAGCTGGCAGGTTTACCGGGTCTGTTGCTGGTTGCCGGTCGCTATGAAGGGTTCGACGAGCGCCTGATAGAGGCATTCGCGGATGACGAATTGTCGCTGGGTGATTACGTAATCAGTGGCGGCGAAACGGCGGCCTTGGTGGTTATGGATGCGGTCATGCGATTGTTGCCCGGCGTGTTGGGTGATGAGGCCTCGGCGGAGCAGGATTCGTTTACCGACGGGCTACTCGATTGCCCGCACTATACGCGGCCTGAATTGGTTGAGGGACGAGGAGTTCCCGAGGTATTGCTGGAAGGCAATCACGAAGTAATACGGCGGTGGCGTTTACGGCAGTCGTTAGGCAGGACATGGTTGAGGCGGCCTGATTTGCTTGAAAAACGCAGCTTGTCGCCAGAGGAAAACAGACTTTTGCTGGAGTTCAAAGAGGAATTCCAAAAGATGCAGGCTCGCGATATCGAGGGCGATAGCGCAGGCCGGAAATAGAAATTTGTAATTTATGCGGCGTTACGAACGCTGCTGCCTACAGGTGAGAAACTAATGAGCAAGATCATTCAGGAACTTGAGCAGGAACAGATGGGTCGCGAAGTCCCGGACTTTGCCCCAGGCGATACAGTTGTTGTGCAGGTGCGTGTCCGTGAGGGTAACCGCGAGCGTCTGCAAGCGTATGAGGGTGTCGTAATCGCGAGGCGCAACAGAGGCCTGAATTCGGCATTTACCGTACGAAAAATTTCGCATGGCGAAGGTGTCGAGAGGGTCTTTCAGACCTACAGTCCTTCGATTGCGAGTATCGAGATAAAGCGCCGTGGCGACGTGCGCCGGGCCAAGTTGTATTATTTGCGTGAGCGCAGCGGGAAATCAGCGCGCATCAAAGAAAAAATCTAACTTATGCTATACGTTGGGACGAGTTTTCTGTGATCAACGTGCTTGGTAATTTGCTGCAAATCTTAAGTCGCCGGCTTTCGCCGGCGCCTTTCGTTGTGGCGGCTGTCCTCCCGTTTCTGCTTAGTGGCTGCAGCTTAATTGTGTCCAATGTTTCGTCAGGGATGGCGAATGATTTGTCGGATGCCATCCTCAACCAGGATGATCCGGAGCTGGTCCGCGAGGCTTTGCCGGCCTATCTGTTATTGATGGACAGTATGGTGTCTTCGGGGCCCGACAATCCGGCAACGCTGAGCGCCGCGGCTCAGCTTTATGCCGCCTATGGCGCCGGCTTGGTGGATGACGAAGACCGCGCAAAGATTCTGACAAGGCGCGCCCGTTCTTACGGAACCAGAGCCCTTTGCGCGGCCGACTCTGATGCGTGCGAGTTGGAAGGCCTAAATTTCGACGACTACGTGAACGTAATCGAGTCGGTCAGGAGCAAAGATGTCGAGGCTCTGTATAGTTATAGCCTTGCCAACCTGGCCTGGATAAGAACGAATTCGGATGACTACAAGGCGCTGGCCGATCTGCCAAAGATTGAGGTGTCCTTGCAGCGGGTAATGCAGCTTGAGCCGGGAGATCTGGCAGCCAGCACCAGCATGTACCTGGGTATCTTGAACACACTGCGGCCCGCTGCGTTGGGCGGTGATCCCGAAGCAGGGCGAGCCTGGTTCGAAAAAGGTATCGAGTTGTCAGGCGGCAAGGACCTGGGCATCAAGGTCGAGTTCGCCAGAGGCTATGCGCGGCTGCTGTATGACCGGGAATTACATGACCAGCTGCTGAACGAAGTCCTTGCAGCGGATGTCGAGCAACCTGGCCTGACATTGTTTAACATCTTGGCTCGCGACCAGGCCCGCTCTTTACTGGCATCCGCGGATGACTACTTTTGACGGTCAGCTAGCTGCAGAAAATATTAAAGGGATGTTTCGAATGACACGTGCAAAATTTTCTTTCGTGACTGGTTTGCTGGCATTGCTGCTCGCAGCTTCGGCGCATGCCGCTGTGCTAAAGCTTGCCACCATTGCGCCAGAGGGCTCCGACTGGATGAATGAGCATCGCGCCGCGGCTGAAACAATCAAGGACCGTACCGATGGGCGGGTCACGCTTAAATTTTATGGCGGCGGCGTCATGGGTAACGACCGTAAGGTGCTCCGAAAAATCAGAATCGGTCAACTCCAGGGGGCGGCATTCACGACGAGCGGTCTCTCCGAGCGCTACCCGGATATAGTTCTATTCGGGATGCCCTTTGTGTTTCGCTCTCAGGATGAAGTGGATCACGTGCGTGAAAAGCTCGACGCGGATTTGCTGCAAGGATTGGAAGAGGCGGGGTTCGTGTCCTTTGGTTTTGCGGGCGGGGGATTTGCCAACTTTATGAGCCGCGACCCGTTGCGGTCGCAGGAGAATTTGCAAGGCAAAAAAATCTGGGTGCCCGAGGGTGATGTAATCAGCTTTACCGCCCTGGAGTCGATGAATCTGTCGCCGGTCGTGTTGCCGCTTTCGGATGTGCTTACGGGCCTGCAGACCGGACTGTTGGACGTGATCGTCACGCCGCCGGTCGGGGCTTTGCTGCTCCAGTGGTACACGAAAGTGCAGTACATTAATCCATTGCCCGTCGCCTATACCCTTGGTTTGCTGGCTATAGATGCCAAGGCGTTTGCGCGCATCGATGCTGCCGACCAGCAGGTCATTCGCGAGGTTATGACGGACGTTTATTTGCGGCTCGATAAGACTAATCGCCTGGATAATATAGAAGCTAAAGAGGCGCTGCTGGCTAATGGGTTGAAAATAGTAGAGTCCACCCCGGACGATATTCCCTACTGGCGCAAGATTGCGCGTGAGACCAACGAAAAAATCTGGAAGGAAACCGCTGTCCGGCCTGAGTTATTCGAAAAACTAGAGCAAATTCTTTCAGAATATCGCGCGACGGCTGAGCAACCTTCGGCTGCGGAATCTGCGATGTGAATTTGCAGTCGCGTCGCAGCAAGCTACTGGCGAAAGCAAGTGCCTTCGGGCGTTTTGTAGAGAACACGTTTCTGAGCCTGCTCCTTGCAGGAATGATCGGTCTGGCGGCTTTGCAGATCGTGCTGCGTTGGAGTGACCTGGGCAGCCTTGTGTGGGGCGATGAAGCTATACGGCTCATGGTTTTATGGATCGCCATGATCGCCGGAATCGCAGCGGCCCGCGAAGATCGCCATATTGCAATCGATGTGCTGTCCCGGTTTCTTGGAACGCGCAGTAAAGCCATTACTGCGGTCATAGTTGATCTGTTTACCGCCGCCGTGTGTCTCGCGCTGGCTTGGTATGGCTGGGGGATGCTCAGATTTGCACTGGACGACGGCGACGTGTTTTTTGGCAATCTGCCAGCCTGGTTCTTTCAGTCAATAATTCCGGCCGCCTTTGCGCTAATGGCCTACCGCTATTTCCTGTGGTTTTTACGCGGCTTACGGACCTTTATCAGCGGTGATGCTAAGTGATCGCGGTTAGCCTGGCGCTTATCTTGCTGGCACTGCTTGGCGCGCCGCTGTTTGCAATAATTGCTGCGGGAGCGTTATTGAGCTTCTATCAGATGGACCCCGAGTTTGGTCCGATTGCGGTGCCGATAGAAATTTTCAGCATCGCCGAAATGCCCATTCTATTGGCCATCCCTTTGTTTACCTTTGCTGGTTACGTGCTTAGCGAAAGTGAAGCGCCAGGTCGTCTTGTCAGGCTGACGCGGGCAATGCTCGGTTGGATGCCCGGTGGTCTCGCAATAGTTTGTATAGTCGCTTGCGCATTTTTCACTGCTTTTACCGGTGCTTCAGGCGTAACCATCATTGCTCTAGGCGCCATACTTTACCCAGCGCTTACACAGGCCGGCTACGACGAAAAGTTCAATCTGGGTTTGGTGACTGCCGGGGGCAGTCTTGGGTTGCTGTTTGCTCCTTCCTTGCCGTTGATTCTCTATGGCGTAGTCGCAGAGGTAAATATAGATGATTTATTCATAGCCGGAATCTTTCCGGGACTGCTGATGTTGGCATCGCTTTCCGCTTACGCGCTATGGATGAATAGGGGTAACCGGGTGCCCCTCAGCGAATTTTCCTGGGGAGAAGTCGGCGCCGCGCTGCGCGAATCCATCTGGGAGTTGCCGCTGCCAATAGTGGTCCTAGGAGGAATTTACTCGGGGTTGCTCGCAGTGTCCGAGGCTGCTGCGGTTACAGCGGTCTACGTAATTCTTACAGAGGTTGTCATACGGCGCGAGATTTCGTTGAGCAAGATGCCGGAGATCATGCGCGAATCTATGGTGCTGGTCGGTGGTATTTTGCTGATTCTGGGTGCTTCGCTGGCATCGACGAACTACATTATTGACGCAGAGGTGCCGCAGCAACTTATCGGCTTTGTTAACAACTTCGTCGATAGCAGGACAAGCTTTCTGGTCCTTCTGCTGCTTTTTCTGCTGGTGCTGGGTGCCTTTCTTGATATTTTCTCAGCTCTGGTGTTGGTTGTGCCGCTCATACTTCCGGTGGCAGCGGAGTACAATGTTGAGCCGGTCCACCTTGGGATGGTGTTTCTGGCGACGATGCAACTTGGCTATCTAACGCCGCCGGTAGGGCTGAATTTATTCATTGCGAGTTATCGTTTTGACCAGCCCATCGTCCGTGTTTATCTGGCCACTCTGCCATTCTTGTTGATTCTGTTGGTGGCGGTCATTGTAATCACGTTCTTCCCGGCATTGTCATTGACGATGCTCGATTGAAGAATCTGTATTGATATCTGGGGCGAAAAGTTTATTAGCGGCCCAATTCCGGAGTGAGTCATGAGAAAGAGTAGCTTTTTTAGCGTTCTGGCGACGACTGTTTATTTATTTTCGACGTTTAGTCACCCGGTTTCCGCATCAGAAATTACGCCGCTGCTCAGGCTGCCGGAAGGCTTCAAGATCGAAGAACTGGCAAGCGTTCCTAACGCACGCAGCATGGCAATGAGCCAGAGCGGTACGCTGGTCGTGTCTTCAATCCGCGGCACGGTCTATTTGGTTACGGATGCCTTGGGTTCCAACCCCGAGGTGAAGCTATTTGCGGAGAAGTTGCGCATTCCGAATGGAATAGCGGTCAAGGGGGCTGACTTATACGTTGCGGAGGCGAACCGGTTGTTGCGTTATTCGGCGTTCGAAAGTCGTTTCGACGCGGTGGCAGAGCCGGAAGTACTCGCCGATGATTTACCGGGGCGAAAGCTGCATGCGTGGAAATATATTCGTTTTGCGCCGAATGGCAGGCTGTACGTTACCGTAGGCGCTCCTTGCAATATCTGCAATGAGCCCGATTTCGGGTTGATTCTGAGTATGACGGCCGGTGCGGAAGACCGGGAGGTATATGCCCGCGGCATCAGAAACACTGTGGGCATCGCATGGCATCCGCAAACCGGCGAACTTTGGTTTACCGACAATAATCGAGACATGATGGGCGATGACGAGCCCCCGGGCGAACTCAACAGGGCGGCTGAGCCGGGGCTGCATTTCGGGTTTCCGTTCTGCCACGGCATTGACACGGTTGAACCCGAAGCAGAACTCGCAGCGCTGGGCAGTTGCAGCGAGTCCGAGCCGCCGGCCCTGGAGCTGCCCGCGCATGTTGCGGCGCTCGGGCTGGCATTCTACGACGGTCAGGCTTTTCCGGAGTCGTACCGTAATCAAGTCTTTATAGCTGAACATGGTTCATGGAATCGCAGCGAAAAAATTGGTTATCGTGTCTCGTTGGTGCGTCTCGATGAGTCGGGTCGGCGGGCTCTTTCGTACGAGCCATTTGTGGAAGGGTGGCTGCGTGAGGGCGATGTGCTTGGTCGGCCCGTAGATCTGCTTGCCGCGCCCGATGGGTCTTTGCTTATCAGCGATGACAGTGCAGGAAAAATTTACCGTGTCAGTTACGTCGGCACACAGGCAGCTGAGTAGTTTTTATGAGTGAGAAAAATCCCGTGAGTCGACTTTTTAGTCTGATAGGACGCGTGCTGACAGGCTTGGTGAAGGCCGTCCAGATTCTGGTTTTCCTGGTTTTCGTAGTGGTTATTTTGTCGGCGCTGGCCAACCTGTCGGGTGGTGCGATCGAAATACCGGAGTCGGCCGCGCTTATTCTTGCGCCCTCGGGCAGCCTGGTCGAGCAGCCGGAAGGTGAGCCTATCGATCGTGCCTTCCTGCAGATGCAGGAAGGGGACGCGCAGACGGTTGTGCGAGATATCGTTGAAAGCCTGCAATACGCCGCCGAGGATAATCGAATCAGAGCGGTCGTCCTGTGGCCGGATTTCCTGCAGGGTGGCGGCCTGAGCAAGTTGCAGGATGTAGCTTCGGCAATTGAGAAATTCAAGGAATCGGGCAAGCCCGTAATTGCGATGGCAGATAGCTACAACCAAAGTCAGTATTACCTCGCAGCGCATGCAGACGAGATATACATGCATGATTTTGGCTTTGTAATGATAGAAGGCTTTGGTTATTTCAAAGCTTATTTCGCTGATGCGATCGAAAAACTGAAAATTGATGTCAACGTTTTCAGGGTCGGCGAATTCAAGTCTTTTGTAGAGCCCTATCTGCGCAACGACATGTCCGCGGAGGACAAGGTGTCATCGCAGCGCTGGCTCGATGCACTCTGGGGTATTTATCGTCGCGATGTGATCGAGGCGCGCCAACTTTCAGAGGCGGCTTTCGACGCTTATGTGAACGACATGACGGCGGCCCTGTCGGCGGCGGACGGCGATGCCGGTCGGGCGGCCATAGATGCCGGCTTCATAGATAAACTTATGAATCACCAGGAGTTTCGCTTCTATATAACGGGGCTCGTGGGGCAGGATCCCGATGAGCCGGATACCTTCGCAAACATTGACTACCGGAGCTATCTCACGGCAGTGAAGTTTGGCGCCGAAGAAGACGAGGCGGGGCAGCCAAAAGTGGCGGTGATCATTGCCAGCGGCGAAATTGTCGATGGTGAAGCATCCCCCGGTGTGATTGGCAGCACGACGCTGACCAAGCTCATCCGCCAGGCTGCCAAAGATGAGGAAGTGGCGGCCCTGGTTTTGCGAGTGGACAGCCCGGGCGGCAGCATGTTTGCTTCTGAGGTGGTACTTGATCAGTTGCAGGCGTTTAAAGCCATGGGCAAACCTTGGGTAGCGTCAATGGGCAGCGTTGCCGCATCGGGTGGTTATTACATCTCGATGGATGCCGACGAGATTTGGGCTGCGGAAAGCACGATTTCCGGTTCGATCGGGGTCGGCGCGATTTTTCCAACCTTTCAGCGCAGTCTTGGCGCTTTGGGCGTCAGTATAGACGGCATAGGCTCGACAGACCTGTCCGGGCAGCTATCGCCTGTCAGGGAACTCGGTGACGAGGCGCGCGAATTGCTGACTATCAGCGTGCGGTCAGCTTACGACGTATTTACCAGTAAAGTCGCGGAAGCCAGGGACATAGATCCCGAGCGACTGGACAAAATCGCCGAGGGGCGCGTGTGGATTGGCGGAGACGCTCTGGAGATAGGTTTGGTCGATAGCCTAGGTGGCCTGCATGACGCGTTTGCTTCGGCCGCCTCACTCGCAGGACTGGCTGAAGATCAATATCGGGTTGACTACGTCAGTCGCGAGCTGAGTTTTGCTGAGCAATTGTTGCTCCAGTACGCGCGGCTGCTTGGTTTGCTGTTCTCGTTTAGCGACAGTGGCGATGCGAGGCTGGCTTCGGTGCTGCAGCGTCTTGGTGGAACGCTGGGGCAAGAGCTTGCGTTGCTGGATCGCTGGAATGACCCGCGCGGTATTTATTATCACTGCATGTGTGAATTGCGCTAGCGAGGTGGTGCGACTTTTTTTGGGTAGTCGTACCAGTCCATCGTTCCCGGGTGGTGAAGAATGTCTGCCCAGTCGCTGCAAGTAAAAGTTACGGCAAACGCTCCGCAGGTAGGCAAATTGTCGATGCTTGCTTCGCTGATGCGATCAGCCAGTTGCGATATTCCCGGGTTGTGACCCACCAGCAGGACGTCGCTGTATTTTGCTGCTTCACGATCGAGCAGGGCGACGATAGCGCCGGCTGATGCCAGGTAAAGGTCGGGTGTTTCACGGATTGATTCCGAAGGGAAACCTATTTCAGCCGCCACCAAGCGGGCCGTCGTTATGGCGCGCGCGGCGCTGCTGCTGAGTATCGCAGCAGGGCTGATGCCGCGGCTCTTGAGCCGGAGGCCCATTTCAGGCGCATCGCGCAGACCCCGTTTATTGAGAGGCCGCTCGATGTCGGGAAGGCGTGGGTTATCCCAGCTCGACTTCGCGTGGCGCAGCAAGATGATACGGCGCATTTTGGTGCTCTAAATCAGGCCGAGTTCGAGTTGCGCGGCTTCCGTCATCATGTCGCGATCCCACGGCGGGTCAAATACAAGCTCGACCTCAGTCTTGGCAACCGTGGGAATAATCGAAACCTTCTCACGCACATCCTCGACCAGAATCTCGCCCATGCCGCAGCCGGGCGCCGTTAGCGTCATAATAACCGTCACAGAACGATCGCCATTGGCATCGCGCTCGACCTCGCAGTCATAGATAAGCCCCAGATCGACAATATTAACCGGGATCTCCGGGTCGTAAATGGTGCGCATCTGGTCCCATACCAGTTTGGTGAATTCTTCATCCGTGGCATTTTCGGGCAGTACGGGCGGGGTCAGGGGCTCTTTGCCCAGAGCGTCAGCGTCCTCACCGGCGATCCGAAACAGATTGCCCTCATGATAAATGGTGAAGCTGCCCCCCATCGCCTGAGTGATGTAAACGAGGGCGCCTTTTTGTAAGTCAATTTGCATACCGGCAGGCACGACTATTGCCTGTACATCTCGCTTCAGTACGACCGGTTCGCTGTCCTGTGAAAACATTAGTTATCCTGATCTTCGGTGCTGACTTGGCTGCTGTCGCCTTTAAGGGCTGCTTCAGCCGTATTCCATGCAAGTGTTGCGCACTTTATTCGCGAAGGGTAGCTGCGAACGTTGGTGAGCGCCAACATTTCCTGCAGCGACGGGTCTTCGGGTTCCGTGCCTTCGCTGAACATCGTCTTTATGTCAGCAATGAGTTGCAACGCATTGCCGACAGATTTCTGGTTTATAGCATCGGTCATCATCGATGCTGAGCTTATACAGATTGCACAGCCGGTTCCTTCGAACGCCACCCCTACAACCTGGTCTTCGGCGGTATTGATATACACCGTAACTTTGTCGCCGCAGAGCGGGTTAAAACCGGTCGCCTGGCGATCCGGGCTCTTCGGCCGATAGAAATTATGCGGATTACGACTATAGTCAAGAACACGCTGCCGGTAGATAGACTGCAGCTCGGTAGCTGAATTATCAGCCGTGTCTATCATGCAAACATCTTGGCTGCTACTGCCAGCCCCTCTATCAGTTGATCGATATCTCTTCGGTTATTGTAGAAGGCAAGCGATGCTCTTGCGGTGCCGGGTAGTCCATAAAATTCCATAAGCGGCATTGCGCAATGGTGGCCGGTCCGGATAGCCACGCCCTTATGGTCGAGCACTGTTCCCAAATCATGCGGATGCACGCCGTCCAGTAAAAAAGACTGCACCGACGATTTTTTCCGTGCTGTGCCAATCAGTCGCACACCATTAACCAGTGACAGTTGTTCCGTCAGGTAATTGAGCAACTCTGATTCGCAGCCCGCAATGGCATCCATTCCAAGCGATTGGAGATAATCTATCGCAGCCGATAAACCGACCGCGCCAGAAATATTGGGTGTACCCGCCTCGAACTTGAATGGCAGCGAGTTATATACCGTTTTTTCAAAATCGACGGTCAGGATCATCTCGCCGCCACCCTGCCAGGGAGGCAGCTTTTCCAGCCAACGTTCTCGTCCGTACAGGACGCCAATGCCGGTCGGCCCGCACATCTTGTGCCCCGAAAAAGCATAAAAGTCGCAGTCGAGTGCCTGCATATCGATGGACGCGTGCGGGGCAGCCTGGGCGCCGTCTATCAGCACCGGAATATCTCGTTCATGAGCGGCGGCAATAATCTGCTCTACAGGGTTAATTGTCCCCAGCGCATTCGATACATGCGCGAGCGCGACAAGTTTTGTGCGCGCGTTGAGCATTTCGAGCATTCGACCCAGCAGCAGTTCACCATTCTCGTCGATAGGTGCTACCTTCAGCAGGGCGCCCGTCCGGTTGCAAAGCATTTGCCAGGGAACAATATTCGAGTGGTGTTCCATGTGCGTTATCAATATTTCATCGCCGGGCTTCACCATCTCGTGAAAGGAAGCGGCAACCAGGTTTATCGACTCTGTCGTGCCCCGGGTGAAAATAACTTCGCTGATTGAAGCAGCATTGATGAACTGACGTACATTCTCCCGTGCCGCCTCGAATGCATCTGTGGCTCGCTGGCTGAGGCTGTGCACCCCGCGGTGGACATTGGCATGGTCATGCTCAGCGTAGTGGCTTATCGCATCGACAACCTGCTGTGGCTGCTGAGATGATGCAGCATTATCCAGGTACGCCAGGGGGTTGCCATGGATTTGCTGTTGCAGAACAGGGAAGTCGGCGCGCACGCGCTCAGCGTCGAGGTGGCTGCTCATTTCGACCTTGTTATCCACGACCTGGCTCATGTGTCACCGAAAGAGAGCCCCTGCAGGGCCGTTTGGGTGCGTTCCGCAATGGCGGGCACGCTGATACCAGTCAACAATTCGGCTGCGAAAGCGCGCACCAGGAGGTTGCGGGCTTCACGCTTATCGATTCCGCGCGCGAGCAGGTAGAAGAGGGCATTCTGATCCAGTTGCCCGGTGGTCGAGCCGTGGGCGCACTTGACGTCATCGGCATAGATCTCCAGCTCCGGTTTGGTGTCTATTTCTGCACCTTTGTTCAGCAGCAGGTTTCGGTTGGTGAGTTCTGCGACTGTCTTTTGTGCGTTCTGGTTGACCAGGATCCGCCCGTTAAACACGCCCCTTGCCTTGTCGGCCAGAATAGCGCGGTAGCGCTCACGGCTGCGGGTATTCGGTGCGTTGTGTTCTACATTGATGCGTGAGTCTATGTGACGGGCCGCATCGGCAAGCAGCAGCCCGTTGGCGTTCAGATGTGCGCCTTCGCCGGCCAGGTCTACGGTCAGTTGATTGCGTGCCAGTCTCGCTCCGCAATCGATGGTTGTCGTGTTGGCGGTCGCTTGATGTTCGAGGCGAATCGACTGCTCAGCGAGATGCCAGGAGCCCGCATGCTCTTGCTGCAGCTTGTAATAGCTGACTGCGGCGCCCGAGGCGCAATACATTTCGCTGACTGAGTTTACTATCGTCGGCACAGCCCCGGAGAAATGCTCTATAACTGTTAGCGTCGAGTTGGCCTCCATATTGACGAGCAGCCGCGGATGCGAACTCGTTTCGGCGGTCGATGAGTAGTGGGTGATATACAAGGGCCCATCGAAGCTTGCTTTTTCAGGCAGGGTGAGCGCAATTATCGATTCTGTAAACGCGGTGTTAAGAGCGACCATGCCCGAGCTATTAGCATTCAGCAGTTTGCCCAGCTGCGTATTCACGAGGTCGGGTTTGGCTTCGGCGAGCTCATCGAGAGAGCCCACAAGGAGGCCCGAAGGAAGCGTGCGAGCCGATCGTTCCGGCCGAAATTTGCCATCAACGAATGCAATATGTATGGCGTTTGGTATATCCAGCAGCTCAGGCTGCCCGGCAGTATCAACTGGTGGAATATTGTTTAGCCAGTCGGGATAAGCCGCCGCCAGTTTTCGTACGTCCGTGTATTTCCAGTTTTCCAGCCTGGTGGTGGGGAACCCCGCTTTGACGAATGATTCCAAAGCCCGCTGCTGAAGCGCCAGAACCGCTGCGTTTTTCGCTGCAGAATGCATGTCCCAGAGCTCTCGAAACGTATTGGCCTGAGGCTGATTTTGACTTGTCGCTGTCATGGTCTGATATGAATTGTCGTAAACGGCGATTAGGCCTTGGCGGTCGCGAGAATGTCGTCATAGCCATGTTCCTCGAGCTCCAGGGCGAGACTTTTGTCGCCGGACCGAACGATTTGGCCGCCGGCCAGCACATGAACATGGTCGGGCTGGATATAGCCCAGCAACCTTTGATAATGCGTTATCAGCAAAAATGAGCGTTTGCCGTCCCGCTGCTTATTTACCCCATTGGCGACGACTTTCAGCGCATCGATATCAAGGCCGGAGTCAG
>JARRLL010000016.1:61435-99968 GCA_037387125.1 Gammaproteobacteria bacterium
TCGCCGCCCGAAAAACCTTCGTTAACACCGCGCGCCAAAAACTTCTGATCGAGTTCCATCAAAGCTGCTTTTTCACGCACGTAACGCATAAATTCGACGGAATCAATTTCAGGCTGGCCCGATGCCTTGCGACGCGCGTTGAGTGCCGCCTTGAGCAGGTAGACATTGCTTACGCCCGGAATTTCAACCGGATACTGAAAGCCGAGGAACAACCCCGCTCGTGCGCGCTCATCCGCTTCCATTTCGAGCAAGTTTTCACCCTTGTAGACGACCGCACCGTCCGTAACGGTGTAATCGGCTCTCCCCGCCAGCGTCTGGGCGAGAGTGCTCTTGCCCGAACCATTCGGCCCCATAATGGCATGGACTTCGCCGGGTTCGATTGCCAGGTTAAGACCCTTGATAATTTCGGTGCCGGCGACCGAAACATGCAGGTTTTTTATATCCAGTAACATGTTGTATCTCTGATTTCCTGTCCCGTTAGGGGGCGATGTTTAGCCCACCGCACCTTCAAGGCTTACATTCATTAGGTTCTGGGCTTCGACGGCAAACTCCATCGGCAGCTCGCGAAAAACTTCTTTGCAAAATCCGTTAACGATCATGTTGACCGCGTCTTCTTCCGTCAGTCCGCGCTGCAGGCAATAAAACAGCTGGTCTTCCGAAATTTTTGACGTTGTCGCTTCGTGCTCGACGATCGCATTCGGATTTTTGATCTCCATGTACGGAAACGTATGTGCGCCGCACTGGTTGCCCATCAGCAGTGAATCGCACTGGGTATAGTTGCGAGAGTTATCGGCCGTGGGGAATATTTTGACGAGCCCACGGTAAGCATTTTGCGCGCGTCCTGCCGATATGCCCTTGGAAATAATGGTGCTCTTGGTGTTTTTACCGATATGCACCATCTTCGTACCCGTATCGGCCTGCTGATAATTGTTTGTCACTGCGACCGAGTAAAACTCGCCGACCGAGTCGTTGCCGCGTAATACGCAGCTGGGGTATTTCCAGGTGATAGCGGAACCTGCTTCGACCTGAGTCCAGGAAATCTTCGATCGATCGCCACGGCAATCACCGCGTTTAGTGACAAAATTATAAATGCCGCCGCGACCATTTTCGTCCCCCGGATACCAGTTTTGTACAGTCGAGTACTTTATCTCGGCATCCTTTTCCGCGATCAGTTCGACGACCGCCGCGTGCAGTTGATTTTCATCGCGCTGAGGGGCGGTGCAGCCTTCAAGGTAGCTAACATGGCTGCCTTCGTCGGCTATGACGAGGGTGCGCTCGAACTGACCGGTGTTGGCGGCATTAATTCGGAAATAAGTCGAAAGCTCCATCGGGCAACGCACGCCTTTAGGAACATAGACGAAGGAACCGTCGCTGAAGACGGCTGAATTAAGCGCGGCAAAATAATTGTCCCGCTGGGGTACGACCGTCCCCAGGTATCGTTCAACCAGTTCGGGATGTTCGAGCACGGCCTCCGAAAAGGAGCAGAAGATGACACCCGCGTCAGCCAGCTTTTCTTTGAACGTGGTGGTAACAGATACGCTGTCAAAAACCGCATCTACGGCGACGCCTGCGAGCCGGGCGCGCTCATGGAGAGGAATGCCCAGCTTGTCGTAAGTTTCCAGCAGTTTCGGGTCCACCTCGTCGAGGCTTTTGGGGCCATCGGTGGGCCGTTTGGGTGCCGAATAATACGAAATGGACTGGTAATCGATCGGCTCAAGCTTAAGTTTTGCCCAATTCGGTTCTCTCATCGTTAGCCAGTGTTCAAAAGCCTTTAGCCGCCAATCCAGCATGAATCGCGGTTCGCGTTTCTTGCCAGAAATAAGGCGAATGACACTTTCGTCCAGTCCGGGCGGAACCGTATCGGCATCGATGTCGGTAATAAAACCATGCCTGTACTTTCGATCGACCAGATCTTTTACATCTGTTTGCTTGGAAGCCATATGTTGTCTTCTCGATTACTTGACCGGATCGGCGTTGTGGCCGCTTTTGCTAAGTATTGTGTACCGCAGAGGGAATTCAGCCGGAGGCCTGTACAGATCAGTCAGCCGGATTTCCTCCATCGCCGAACGGATTGCGGTACTGATTTTTTGCCAGGCGCTTCCCACCTTGCAGTCACTTTCCAGCTCGCAGTGGCTGTCATGGTCGCTGCATTCGGTGATCGCCAGCGGGCCCTCCAGCGCATGCAGTATTTCAGCGGCACTGATGGCATCAGGCGATCTGGCGAGCCGATAGCCGCCCTCTGCCCCGCGCGCCGATTCAACCAGACCGCTTTGCGCCAGAGTTTTTAGTACTTTTTGGACAGTGGGCAGCGACAGGTGGGTGCCGGCAGCAACGTCTGTTGCCGGCGCCAGGCGGCCTTTTTCGTAACCTGCCAAGTGAACCAATATGAGTGTGCCGTAGTCGGTAAGTTTACTAATGCGTAACATGATAAAGTTGACCAAACGGGATATAGGACTATTTTAGTCCAATATGGTTCAGAATCAAGCCAGTATTGGAATTCGGTGCAAAGCCCAGGCTTAAAAAGAGTTTGGCGCGGCGCAACATTCGAGCGCTGGCGGAGTGGGTGGTTTCCATTATCATTAATGGGTGTGAACTGCAGCTGAAGCTGAAAATATGATGATCAAGAATTTTAGTCGAACAGTACCTGTGGGCATCGTGCTACTGCTGATTGCAGCAGGGCCGGCGATATCGGCCGCAGCCGAAGAGGTCATTGAACCACCGATAGCCGTGGTCGAGCAGGCGGCCGCGAGTTTGCAGCAGAAGCTGGAGGGGCGTCAGGATTATTTCGCAAAAAATCGCGCCGAGCTCTACCAGCTGATCAATGAAATCATGCTGCCTAACTTCGACGTGCGTTACGCAGGCAAGCTGGTGCTGGGTAAAACGCACTGGTTGGCTGCGACTGAAGAACAGCGCAATCGGTTCATCGATGTTTTTTACAGTTTCCTGGTCAGAACCTATGCGAAGGGCGTGCTTGAGTTCGATCAGAGTAAGCTGACCATTTCGCCGAAGCCGTCATACTCGAAGGACGGCGCGAAGGCGATGGTGCGCACCGAGTTTGCGGTCGAGGGTGGTGATAACGTACAGGTCAACTACGCGGTGCGCCGCATCGAAGAGCGTTGGAAGATTTACGACGTTCGGGTTGACGGTGTTTCCTACATTCAGAACTACCGCAGCCAATTTGACGCCGAAATAACTGCACAGGGTATCGAGGCGGTTATCGTCAGACTCGAGCAGGAAATCATGAAGGCCGAGAAAGAAGGCAAAAGTGACCAGCCCCAGGCGATCTGAGGTCGATGCAATTCCAGTGGCATACCGTTAGAAATCTTCCTCGAAGTCTTCGAAAAACTCGTCAGTTGGCGTAGTGCTGTCATTGATCAGGAACTGCCGGTTCTGTAGGTACGCATCGCGGACGAACAAATACGGATCGAAAGCGTCCTGAACGAGTTCGTCCGGCCCGATTAATGCTGCCCTGGTTTCTACCGTCCAGAGGATCAGTAGCTTGTCTCGCACGCTGCTGTTATCCATCTGAATCAGCGGGTTGACGCGCACATTGCCCAGAATGCCTATACCGTCGCGCACGGTGCTCGGGCCTAGCAAGGGAATAACGATATAGGGGCCCTGCGGAATGCTCCATTTTGCAAAGGTCTGACCGAAGTCTTCATCGTGACGGGGAAAGCCCCGGCTGGATGCCACGTCAACGAAACCCAGTACACCGAAAACCGAGTTAAACAGGAAGCGGTTTAAGTCATAAATGGCCTGCGTGCCTTTGCCCTGCAGCAAACTGTTTACGATGGTCACGGGGTACGTGATGTTGTCGTAAAAATTACCGATGCCGGTCCGCACCGGGCGGGGTGTAATAAAGTTATAGCCCTTGCCCAACGGGCGCAGCAGGAACTTATCCGTTATATCGTTGAATTTGTATATAGGGCGATTGATAGCCTCGAACGGATCAACGTTTTGCGTTTCGCGTTCTTCGGCGAAGACGGCGCTGGCCGTCAACGTCGAGATCAAAATTATTATTCGCGCTGCTTTCGAAATCGATTTGATTCGAGTCTGGGCACGGTCGTTTGCAACAGACATCAATTAGCCGCCGTTTCCATTCTAGTCTTGGCCCTGATCCCGCATTCGCGCGAGATATTCCTGAAACTGGTTCAGCCGAGCTGTATAGCGGGCTTGCTGCACGCTATCAAGCCCCGGCGTTGCCAGTGCCAGCAGTAGCTGGTCTATAGCCAGCTGCAGGCTACCGCTCATCGCATGGTATTCAGCCATATAGTAATGCGCATCGGCTGTGTCTCCCGCTGCATTGGCGGCCAGGGCTATCAGGCGTATCTGTTCCAGGGTGGGCGGCACCTGGTTGAGCAGATCCAGCAGTATGGCGTGGGCTTTGTCAGCATCGCCATAGCGCATCAATGTTTCGGCATAACGCACGGTAAGTGCGACATTTCGCGGAAACAATTCCATGGCCCGCTCAAAGGTTACCAGTGATTCCGTTTTTTGTCCCAGGTTGGCTTCGGCAATGGCCATGCCGGAATGGAAAGGGATTATTTCCTCATTGTTTTGCAATAATGAGTCGAGGCGGCGGGCAGAATCTTTGTAATTTCCCAGTTCCGATTGAGCCAGCGCGATCCCGTATTCGGTTTCCAGGCTGCCGATTTTGGCGGGTTTTTCAGCTTCCTTCTTGAAGTAGTCCAACGCCACTTCAGGCCTGCTGCTGGTCAGCAGTTTGATGCGGGCGCGTGCCACCGAATATCCGCCGGAGTCGATTGCCTCGATGGTTGGATAGCTTCTTGCCCGCTCGCGCGTTTCGGCCATACGATCCGTAGAGACCGGGTGGGTCAGCAAGAATTCCGGTGCCTTGTTTTCGCTGAGTGTGGCGGTTGAGCGGCCCATCGTTTCGAAAAAATCAGGCATGCCCATAGGATCAAACCCGGCATCGGCGAGGAGACCTAGTCCTACCCGGTCTGCTTCCATTTCATTGCTGCGCGTAAAGCTTATTTGCTGCTCCAGCGCCATGCCCTGGGTTGCGCCTATCGCACCTTGGATCAACCCGGGGTCGGCGCCCGTCGCGACCCCGACCAGTATTGCTCCCAGCATGGCTGCGAGCGAAAGTGTGCTGGCGCGCTGGTTAGCAAACACGGCTCGCGAAATGTGGCGTTGGGTGACATGGCTGATTTCATGGGCCAGCACCCCGGCCAGCTCACTTTCCGTTGCGGTGGCGAGCAGCAGGCCCGTATGCACGCCGATGTAGCCGCCCGGTAGTGCAAATGCATTGATTACCGGGCTGTCGACGACGAAAAACTGGAACTGCTGGCCGTCGATTCCGGCATGTGACACAAGCCGCATGCCGGTGTCCTGAATATACTCCTGCACCTCCGGATCGGTAACCACGCTTCCCGATTGCACGAGATTGGAGTAAATCTGCCGACCGATTTGCGACTCGAGTTTACGCGACAGAATCGCGTCAGACGGGCTGCCTATGTCAGGCAGATCATCGATATCAGCGGCGGCCGGACCGGCCAGCAATACGGCTATTGCCGCGACAGCTGTTAACCCGCAGCGCAACGCGCACAGGCGCAGAGTGGCTGCGGTTAGAGTCATAAGTCCTTTAAGGCTTCCAGCACTTCGTCGACATGGCCTTTTACTTTGACTTTTCGCCACTCCTTGCGGAGTTTGCCCGTGGCATCGATTAAGAAAGTGCTTCGTTCTATGCCCATGACCTTGCGGCCATACATATTCTTTTCTTTGATGACGTCAAAGATTTTGCAGGCTTTTTCTTCGGCATCCGAGAGCAAATCAAATGGGAAGCTGAATTTTGCTTTGAACTTCTCATGAGATGCGACGGTGTCTCTGGAGATGCCGAGTATCACAGTGTTTTTGCGTTTAAATTTACTGTGGTTAGCCGCGAAATCCTGGCCCTCGGTCGTGCATCCAGGAGTACTGTCTTTCGGGTAAAAATACAGGATGACATTCTTGCCCCGAAGTGATTTGAGGTCGATGGTCTGATCGCCGGTCGCCGGCAGTTTAAGTGCTGGAATAACTTTGCCTAATTTAGCTGTGCTCATTGATCTGTTTCCTCCGGAGACCAAAGCTCGAAGTATAAGTAGAACCTATCATCGCTGAATTGGTTCAATAATTGCATCCAGATTCTGCTCTTCGCAGTATTCATGGAATTCTTCCCGCAGCGCCGCCAGGTGCATGGTCGCCGGCACATTAATAGCTATCTGGATAGAGAACATCGCTGCGCCTGTATGCGCGGCGTTGTACTGACGCGTATTAAGGTCCGCGATCTCGATGCCACGAGATGCAAAAAAATTCGCAAGGCCAGCAACGATGCCTTCCTGGTCGATCGCAACTATGTCGACGTTATAGGGCGCCGCGGGAGCTTGTTTTGCCCTTCTTTCTGTTTGCCGGGTGCTAATGGCAAGACCTGAGTTTTGCTGCAGCTCTGCCAGCGCATCCTCAACCTTCTGGATGGTATGCCAGTTAGCCGCGACCAGTACCAGCATCGCGAACTCCTGTCCCAGTGTGGTCATACGACTCTGCAGTATGCTACCGCCGGCCGAGCTGATCGCCTGGCTCAGGTCGCGCACTAGTCCGGTTCTGTCAGCGCCGATAGCGGTAACCGCGAGCAGTTTTTCCATCTGTGACTTGCCTTATCCGGGTGGGGCGCAAAGTGTACCGTGAATTCCGCTTGCATCAAGCGCGCCAGCTCCCTGCGCCGTGGCTTGCGAACGGGCAAGACCACACGTACCATCCCGGTTCCCTGCACGGGCCTTAATTATGATCACGGGAAGTCTGGTAGCCATAGTCACGCCAATGTCCGCCGATGGTTCGGTGGATTTTACTGCTTTTGAGAGGCTGATTGAGCTTCATATAAAGGCTGGCACCGATGGGTTGGTCGTCGCGGGCACAACGGGTGAGTCGGCAACATTAACCAAGAGTGAGCATGTTGCCGTTGTCGCTGCGGCGGTAAAAACAGTCCGCGGCAGGCTTCCGGTTATTGCCGGTACCGGTTCGAATTCAACGGCTCAGACTGTTGAGCTTTCGCAGGAAGTCGACGAATTGGGTGTGGACGGCTACCTGGTAGTCACGCCTTACTACAATAAGCCCCCGCAAGCCGGCCTGGTCAGACATTTCGCCGCCGTTGCCGATGCTGTTTCGAAGCCGGTCATGCTCTACAACGTTCCGGGGCGCACGGGCGTCGACATGCGGCCGGAAACTGTTGCGGAGCTCGCCACCCATACCGGAATTATGGGTATCAAGGAAGCGACCGGGGAGGTCGCGCGGGTTCGACTGTTGCGCGAGTTGTGCGGCGAAGATTTTGCTCTGTACAGCGGCGATGATGCCACCAGCAGGGAGTTTATCCTGGCGGGCGGGCAGGGGGTTGTCTCGGTCACGGCCAACGTGGCGCCGGAGGCAATGGCGTCGATGTGCAGAGCCGCATTGGCCGGCGATGCTGCGGGTGCCCAGCAGCTGGACAAGCCGCTGGCAGCGCTGCATCGTGACCTTTTCGTGGAATCCAATCCCATCCCGGTCAAGTGGGCGCTGGCCCGCATGGGGCTTATAGAGGCGGGTATTCGTCTTCCCTTAATCGCCTTGTCTGCGGCTAATCAGCCCGCGGTGGAGGCCGCCCTGCATAGTGCCGGGCTGCTGCCGGAATGAATGATGCGCCTGCTTCTGGTTAGTATGGGTCTTTTGGTTGTCTTTGCGTCGGGTTGCAGCGGCCCCAAGACCAAGCTGGATAAGTGTCACAAGCCGCAGGAATATCAACAGGCGGAAATAGCGCCGCGGGTCAGAGTGCCTGATGACCTGGAGCCGCTCGACGACGATTTGCGGTTGGCTGTCCCCTTTGGTGAACGACGAACGACTCCCAGGCCGCCTGACCAGCCGTGCCTCGTGGAGCCGCCTGATTACATGGACCGCAGCTCCAATTGAACGGCGGCGTGCGCTGGGTTAATCTGCGCAGCCCGCAGGCGGCACGATACAGTTTTAAGAGTTCCGGAGAAGTGGCCGAGCGGTCGAAGGCGCACGCTTGGAAAGCGTGTATGCGTTAATAGCGTATCGTGGGTTCGAATCCCACCTTCTCCGCCAGTAATAAAAAAGGCACCCGCAGGGTGCCTTTTTTATTACCAGTGTGAGGGTGTGTGGACGAACCCACTGGGGTTCGACTCGGTTCCGCCAGGTGAATCGCGCAGCGATGCAGCTGGCGGGGAGAGCGACGCAGGCGCGTAGCGCCGAAGCCCCGCAGGGGTGGCCTGCAAGGCAGGCCATCAATCCCACCTTCTCCGCCAATTTTGCGAGTAATTGAACTCGCAAATATGATTACCGCGTAAGCGAGCTCTAGCGCTCAACAAGGCACCCGCAGGGTGCCTTTTTTATTACCAGTGTGAGGGTGTGTGGACGAACCCACTGGGGCTCGACTCGGTTCCGCCAGGTGAATCGCACAGCGATGCAGCTGGCGGGGAGAGCGACGCAGGCGCTACTTTACGACTCTGTCCGTCCTTAAGCGCCGCGCGATGACATCGCTCAGCAGCTCAATAACCTCGGTCAGCGTTTCCTGTTTTCTCGCAGTACTCACGACTGTATATACATTCTTACCGCTGGCCGCACTGTATACGTCGGTTGTCAACACCGTCGTATACTCTGTCGTGATGTAGACCGGTTCGATGTTTTCTTCGTAGTCGCGCAGGAAAACATTACCCTGCCTAGGTGTCGGCACCATCCCGGCGCCGGTGGCCTGCTCGAACTCAATCGCATCGCTTCTGCCGCCTGATTCGACAGCCTTAACGTCCAGTGACGAGACCGTAGTTACAATGACGGCATCTGCGCCGGTCTCACTGACCAGGCGGCGCATGTTTTCTTCATCGATTGCCTGTTTCGATTTCATGAGCCTCGCGCTGGGCCAGGCCATGGTTTCATCATTTCGCAAGCCTGCCGCGACTGCATCTTCGAAGCTCATTCGTTTATCCACGTTGTCGGTGACGGCGACGACAATAACTTTCCTGAACTCCCGGTCTGCGCGGTTTTGCTCGTGCCATGCGGAGGAAACCGTGGTATTGCTAGCGCATCCGCCGGCTAGCAAGCCTGCGAAAACGCTTATAAGCGGCAAAGAGATTAATGACCGCTTAGAAACGCGGCCGCTATGACGGTGAGGTTGCTGCAAGTCAGTAATCCATTATTCTTGCTAGGGTTATCCATGCTGGCAAACTTTTGCTTTGTTTGCAAAGCGCTGCCTGGGAGTATGCTGCTAAGCATTTTCAGACGCTAATTATAACGCAGAGCTTGCTCCTGAAAGCCGCACCGCATACTCTTTATTCGGGTCTGCGCCGGTCCCCTCGCGACGGCCAACCGTGAACTCCGTCAGGCCCGGAAGGGAGCAGCGGTAGCGGGGGTGCCGGGCGCCGGGGTGTGGCTGGCGCGGACCTTTCATCCTACTGCAGCTAAAATGATCTCTAGATCACCTCCGCCGGACTGTAAACAATGAGTTATCTTGCGCTCGCCAGAAAATGGCGGCCAAAAATATTTGCCGACGTAGCTGGGCAGGACCATATTGTCCGGGCCCTCGTCAACGCGTTGCAGACCGAAAGGGTTCACCATGCCTATTTGTTTGCCGGTACCCGCGGTATTGGCAAAACTACCGTAGCGCGTATTCTCGCCAAGGCCCTGAATTGCGAGTCAGGCGTCCGGGCCGAACCCTGCGGCGAATGTTCGGCCTGTGTGAGTATCGATGAGGGCCGCTTTGTTGACCTTATCGAAGTCGACGCGGCATCGCGCACCAAGGTAGAGCAGACTCGCGAGTTGCTGGAAAACGTCCAGTACACACCAACCTCGGGAAGATTCAAGGTTTATCTTATAGATGAAGTGCACATGCTTTCCGCCAGTTCTTTCAATGCGCTGCTTAAAACGCTGGAAGAGCCCCCGCCGCACGTAAAATTTTTGCTGGCCACCACGGACCCGCAAAAGCTTCCGGTTACAGTCCTGTCCCGGTGCTTGCAATTCAACCTGAAACGATTGCCGAGCGCGCTGATCATCGATCGCATGACTCTGATTTGTGCAGCAGAGAAAATAAAGTTTGATGCCGGCGCGCTTGCGCGTATTGCGCGGGCTGCTTCGGGCAGTATGCGCGATGCACTCAGTCTGCTTGATCAGGCGGTCGCATTTGGTGACGGCAAGCTGCAGGAAGCTGAAGTTGCAGAGATGCTCGGCGGTCTGGATCAGCGTCATCTCAACGAGATTATCCAGTGCCTGGCAGCCGCTGACGCAGTCGCTTTGATGGAGCAGACCAAAGCTTTGCAGGAATTGGTGCCGGACTACGAGTCTATTCTTGATGATCTGGCGATGACTTTGCAGCAGATCGCGGTCGTGCAAATAGCCGGCGCAGACAGTCTCGACGAAGACGCCGATCATGCCGTACTCGGCGGTTTTGCCGAAGCGCTGAGTCCTGATCTCGTCCAGCTTTACTATCAAATAGCCGTCACAGGGCGGCGTGATCTTAATCTTGCGCCCGACCCGCGCGTTGGATTTGAAATGACCCTGCTGAGGATGCTCGCTTTCAGCCCCATGGAGCAAACAGCCGCGCCGGTCAGGTCCAGCGCATCAGGCGGCGCATCGGCGCCGGCGGTTAAGCCGCGTGCTAAGAAACCGGAGGCATCTGCAAAAAAGGCCGCCAGTATTTCCGGTGATGCGGGCTGGATCGATATCGTCGCCGCGCTTGAGCTGAAGGGCGCAGCGCGGCAGCTTGCCGACAACTGTGCAATGGTTGAGCGCAGCGACACCGGTATTAGTCTGACTGTGAGTCGCTCAAGTGAGCACTTGCTGACTCAGCAAATGCAGAAACGCCTTGCAGAGGCGGTGCAGGGAAAACTGGGCGCCGGTATGCAGGTGCAATTTTCTGTAGTCGATGATGAAATTGAGACAGTAGCGACGCGCGAGGCGGATAAATCGGCAGAGCAGTTGGCAGAGGCTCGTGATTCAATAACCAATGATCCAAACGTTCGCAATTTGATGGATACGTTCGGGGCTGAGGTCGAGCCAGAGTCGATACAGCCAGTCCAAGGCTCGCAAAAGTAGCAGACAAGAAACTGTTTGAGGTGTAAATGAAGAACCCACTCGGTAATTTGATGAAACAGGCCCAGCAGATGCAGGAGCAGATGCAGAACGCGCAGGCGGAGCTCGGCAATCTTGAGGTGCAGGGCGAGGCAGGAGGCGGGATGGTCTCACTGACGATGACCTGTCGCCACGAAGTGCGAAATATCACGATAGATCCTGTATTGCTCGGCGAAGACAAGGATATGCTCGAGGACGTTCTTGTCGCGGCATTCAACGACGCATTGCGCAAAGTAGAAAAAACGACCCAGGAGAAATACTCGGGTATGACTGCGGGGTTGAATCTGCCTGGCGGCATGAAGTTGCCGTTTTAGCGGAACACTGCCGTGGCATATTCTCCCGTTCTCCAGAAACTACTGAAGTCGCTGCGGTGTTTGCCCGGTGTAGGCCCCCGGACAGCTCAGAGGATGGCCTTTCACTTACTGGAAAGAGACCGTGACGGCGCCCGGTTTCTGTCTGAGGCCCTTGCAGAGGGGCTCGAAAAGATTGGCGAGTGTGAGCACTGTCGAATGCTTGCTGAAGATTCGCTCTGCTGGATTTGCGCTTCGGCCGACCGCGATCCGTCGAGTATTTGTGTTGTTGAGTCGCCGGCGGATGTGCTCGCCATAGAAGATGCCGGAATCTTTCGTGGCAGGTATTTCGTCCTGCAGGGACGCCTTTCGCCGCTCGACGGCATCGGGCCTGAGGAATTGGGCCTTGATTTGTTTGAGCGGCTCGTCGCCGGCGGCAAGGTGCAGGAAGTTATTCTTGCGACCAGTGCTACTGTGGAAGGTGAAGCGACGGCGGGTTACTTAGCGGCCAGAGCGCAGAGCCATAATGTCAGCGCAACCCGCATCGCTCATGGCGTTCCCATCGGTGGTGAGCTCGAGTATGTCGACCGAAATACGCTTTCGCGTGCAATCGCCGAACGGCATACGGTCGAGCCCCGCTAACCGGGCGACTGCTGGTCCTTGAGCTGTGCGGCGCTATTACGTAGCCGCTTGTAGCTCGCATAGCGGCGCGCATCCAGCCGCCCGCTTTCCACCGCCTGTTTTACTGCGCAGTCGGGTTCTCTCAAATGCTGGCAATCGCCGAACCGGCAGCCGTGCGCAAGTTTGCGGATTTCCACGAATCCTGTCTGCACGTCTTTAACATCGTCGATGGATGGCGCGAAATCGCGAACTCCTGGGGAGTCTATAAGCCGACCGCCGGTTGTCAGCCTATGCATGAAAGATGCCGTCGTCGTGTGCTTTCCCTCGCGACTGGCGTCACTGAGTTTGCCGGTAGCCACGGCAGCGTTCGGAGCGAGCTGATTAATTAGCGACGATTTCCCGACGCCGGATTGACCGACGAGCATCGCTGTACCGTCGCCGATTGTATCTAGAAGTTCGGTAACACCTTTGCCGGTAGCCGCCGAACAGCGCAGGACTCGGTAACCTAGTTCTTCGTAGGCGCTCAACTCCGCCGGCAGCAGGGGGTCGATGTCCGACTTGTTCCATACGAGGAAAGCCGGGACATCGAGGATTTCGGCCGCGCAAAGATAACGATCAGCTATATAAAAGTCCGGAGTGGGTTGTGGCGCCAGCACTATTGCAAGACAGGTTAGATTAGCCGCCAGGGTCTCGGGGCGACCTCGTGCGTCGGCCCGGACCAGCGCATTTTTTCGTGCCAGTACTGTTGTAACCAAAGCGTCATCGGACTGATCAGATTTCTGCCAGTTGACCAGATCCCCGCAGACAGGCCTCAGTTTGCGGCCTTTCAAAACGTATCTGTGCTGAATGCCATTTGCGTCGGACAGCACGCCCCGGCGCCCATAGCTCGCAATAACGAGTCCCTCCCGGGTTTCTGCGGTCATGCGGTTTTTCCCGGGACGATTCGCTTGGCGGGTGCGATGCTAGAATAGAACAGATTAAGGGTTAGTGGGATGTAGGGCATGAATGTGAAGGCAGGTCACCTGATATGGGTCGATCTCGAAATGACGGGTTTGGATACGACTTCGGATTCTATCATTGAGATCGCCACCATCGTGACGGATGCGGGGTTGGAAGTTCTGGCGGAGGGTCCGGTCATTGCTGTTCATCAGGCTGATGATATTCTGGCTCGAATGGATGAGTGGAATACTCGGCAGCATACTCAATCGGGTCTGGTCCGGCGTGTGCGTGAGAGCGCCATGAGTGCCGCTGACGCTGAACGAGAGACGCTGGAGTTTCTCCGCCAATGGGTCGACGCCGGCGCATCGCCCATGTGCGGAAACAGCATTTGCCAGGATCGCCGTTTTATGGCGCGGGAAATGCCGGAGCTGGAAGCGTTTTTTCACTACCGCAATCTGGATGTCAGCAGCCTGAAGATTCTTGCGGGAATGTGGGCCCCGGAGATTGCAGCGGGCTTCGTCAAACAGTCGGCGCATCTGGCGCTGGAAGATATACGTGATTCAATAGCGGAATTACGCCATTACCGTGACTTTTTCCTGCGCGTCTCCATTGCCGGTTGAGGCTGAGGGCAGGATTTCAGCGAGCACGACCGAATGTGCTAGAGTCGCAAACTGCTGACTCAGGGGAGATGCTTTAAAAGTGCCGCTTCATCTTGAAAATCAGGTTTTTTCGGGGCGATTATTCGCGCTGTTACTGCTGACCGCCGGTTTGTTTGCCCCCCAATCCCCGGTTCACGCCGAGGATCGTTGGGTTACCGATCAATTTGAGGTGATGATGCGATCGGGCAAGAGCACCCAGCAGTCTATCGTTCGTCAGCTAAAAAGCGGTACCCAGGTCGAGGTTCTTGAAACCGATAAGGAGGCTGGGTACACGCGCGTAAAAGTTGGCTCAGGCGCTGAGGGTTGGGTTTTAACCCGCTATCTGCAGCGGCAACCGCCGGCTCGCCTGCAGGTGCCGGATCTTGAGGCTCGATTGCGGGCTAGTGACGAGCAAAAGAAAAAGCTCAGAGAGCAAGCCGCATCGCTGCAGCAAGAGCGCAATCAGCTGCAGCGCCAGCTCGATGAGCTTCAGTCGAACAATACATCCACGCAAAAGCAACTGGAACGGATTACCAGGCTGTCCGCCGACACGGTCGCGGTGGATGAGCAAAACAGGCAGTTGAAACAGCGCCTGGTCGATAGTGAGCGACAGATAGATGAATTGACGGCAGAGAACCGACAGCTCGCGAGCCGTGCTAACCGTGAATGGTTTCTGATTGGCGGCGCAGTTCTGATGGCGGGCTTGCTGCTTGGGCTGATACTGCCTCGTATTCGCTGGAAAAAGAAATCGTCATGGAGCGATTTCTAGTATTTGCAGATTGCTTTCGCCTAAATCTTCTTTCCGGCCAGATGCATCCAGGTCTCCACAACGCTATCAGGGTTCAGCGACATGCTTTCGATGCCTTGTTCGAGCAGCCAATACGCAAGGTCTGGGTGGTCTGACGGTCCCTGACCGCAAATACCAACGTATTTCCCTTGCGCAACACATGCGTCTATCGCCATTTTCAGTAAGGCTTTGACTGCCGGGTTTCGCTCATCAAAAAGCTCAGCTATCAGCCCGGAGTCGCGGTCGAGCCCAAGTGTAAGCTGAGTCATGTCATTTGACCCAATCGACATGCCATCAAAATATTCCAGAAAATCAGCAGCAAGTAATGCGTTGCTTGGTAATTCACACATCATTATCACGCGTAATTCATTTTCGCCACGCCTGAGGCCGAATTCAGCCATCAGTTCAGTTACGCGACGCGCCTCATCTACCGTGCGAACGAATGGGATCATGATCTGCACGTTGTTAAGGCCCATGTCTTCGCGCACGCGCTTAAGCGCCTTGCATTCCAGCTCAAAGCAAGGCTTAAAGTCAGTTGAGACGTAACGAGACGCGCCGCGGAAACCCAGCATTGGGTTTTCTTCATCTGGTTCGTAATCTTTACCGCCAATCAGATTTGCGTACTCGTTCGATTTAAAATCTGACATACGAACAATGACCGGTTCGGGAGCGAAAGCCGCCGCTATGCAGGCTACACCTTCGCTAAGTTTGTCGATAAAGAATTCGATGGGGTCCTCGTGTCCGGCCATCTGCTCCCTTATGGAATGCTTTAAGTCATCTGCGAGTTGGTCGAATTCCAGTAGTGCTTTCGGATGCACACCGATCATCCGGTTAATAATGAACTCCAGTCGCGCCAGACCTACTCCGCGATTTGGTATGTTTGCAAAAGCGAAGGCACGGTCCGGGTTGCCAACGTTCATCATTATCTTTACGGGAATTTCCGGCAGTTGCTGTAATTCGATCTTCTGCTTTTCAAAATCCAGTTGCCCGTCATAAACAAAGCCTTCATCACCTTCCGCGCACGACACTGTAACTGCCTGCCCATCGGCAATATCGCCGGTGGCATTGCCACAGCCAACGACAGCCGGTATCCCCAGTTCGCGCGCTATGATCGCGGCATGACAAGTGCGTCCGCCGCGGTTTGTGACGATGGCTGACGCCCGTTTCATGACCGGCTCCCAATCGGGGTCGGTCATGTCGGCGACGAGAACATCACCAGGCTGAATCCGATCCATGTCCGCGACGTCGTCGATTATTTTTGCGATACCTGAGCCTATCTTCTGGCCGATAGCCCGACCCTGCGTCACGATGCCTGACTTGTTGCGCAACGTGTAGCGTTGTATAGATTGGCCTTGGCGGCTTTGCACCGTTTCCGGCCGCGCCTGCAACAAATATATCTGGTCATCCACACCGTCTTTGGCCCACTCAATATCCATCGGTCTGCCGTAGTGCTCTTCTACGCTGAGCGCATAGCGGGCCAGCGTCTCTGCGTCTTCATCAGACAGGCAAAACCGGCGTGAATCCGCATCAGTAACTTCCACCGTGCGAACGTATTCTCCCGACGACGGGTCGTCGTTATAAACCATCTTTAATGCTTTGCTGCCGAGATTACGCCGAATAATCGATCGTTTACCCGCCCGCAAGGATGGTTTGTAGACATAGAACTCATCCGGGTTGACTGCGCCCTGAACGACTGACTCGCCAAGACCCCAGGCCGCAGTAATGAAAACCAGGTCGCGGAAGCCCGACTCCGTATCCAGGGTGAACATGACGCCGCTACTGGCGAGGTCGGATCGCACCATTCGTTGCACGCCTACCGACAATGCAACCTCCCGGTGACTGAACCCGTTGTGGACGCGATAGGCGATCGCACGGTCGGTATAGAGTGATGCGTAGACGTGGATAACTGATTTCAGCAGCTGTTCCAGTCCTCTGACGTTCAGTAAAGTTTCCTGCTGACCGGCAAAAGAGGCGTCCGGGAGGTCCTCGGCGGTCGCCGAAGAGCGCACGGCTACTGAAAATGACTCATTTTCGCCAGCGCTCATCTGCTCCCAGGCGCTGACGATGTCCTGGTGAACTTCGTCGGGTAGCGGGGCCTGCAGCAGCCACTGACGAATCTGTTCGCCGGACTTCTTTAGCTGCTCGATGTTGTCAACGTTAAGTTTCGTCAACAATTGATCGATTCTGTCGGCCAGCCCCTCATGCTCAAGATACTTTCTGTAGGCCGCCGCAGTCGTCGCGAAGCCTCCGGGAACCTTGACGCCGGAACGCGACAGGCTTGTGATCATCTCTCCAAGTGAGGCATTCTTGCCGCCTACGACCTCTAAATCATCCAGCGTTAGCTGGTCCAGCGGAATTACATAAGGCTCCAACAGAGGCTCCCTTGTGTATCTGGGTTAAATTGAACTTCTATCCATGACTCGGCGAACTGTATTTTTTATTTCTGATCAGACTGGAGTCACGGCTGAAACGCTTGGGCACAGCTTGCTTACGCAATTTGAGGGGCACGACTTCGATCAGGTGACTCTGCCATTTCTCGATACCGTTGACAAGATTGACAAGGCATTGGCTCAGATCAACGACCGAGCTACCGAGCAGGGGGAAGGCCCCATTATTTTCAGTACCCTTGTTCAGGACCATCTGCGCGACCGCTTCAAGCCGGCCACGGGCGTTTTGATCGATTTATTCAATACCTTTTTGCCGGCATTAGAGACGGAGTTGCACGTCAAGTCTTCGCATAAAGCGGGCAGGGCGCACGGCTTGGTAGACCCGCTGCGCTATGACCAGCGTATCGATGCGACAAATTTTGCGCTACATAACGATGACGGAGCGCGAACCCGGGATTACGACCAGGCGGATATTATTCTGGTGGGCGTATCACGATCGGGTAAAACGCCGACCTGTTTGTACCTTGCGCTTACCTACGGAATTTATGCCGCAAATTATCCGCTCTCTGAGGACGAATTTGAAACGGGTCAGTTGCCGGGTTCTTTGCTTGCGCACAAGTCAAAATTGTTTGGTTTAACTATCGAAGCAAAGCGTTTGCAGCATATACGCTATGAGCGTCGGCCGACCGGCAGGTATGCAACCATGCAGCAGGTCAGCTTTGAAATACGTGCCGCAGAAGCATTATTCGCGCGTTACGGTATCCGCTATATTGACACGACCAACACGTCTATCGAGGAACTGGCCAGTACGATCCTATCCGAAACGGGCGTTGAGCGACGTATCAGGCCTTGATGCATCCGGGCAGCGTCCGTTGTCAGATGATCGCAGTCGGCTGTTGCAGGCCCGTGAAGTGCTCGACGCGCGCTATTTTTTCGGCGGCTGTGGCCAGGTTCATCAAAACAGAATTCGCTGGCTTGTCATGGAGGCCTATGTCAGTCTCGGTCTTGTCGAGATAAATTCGCAAGGTGGCGCCCGACGTGCCCGTCCCTGACAGTCTGTAAACAATTCGGCCGCCGTTCTCGAAAAATATACGGACGCCCTGGTTCCTGGAGACGCTGCCATCGACGGGGTCGGTGTAGGAGAAAATATCGGCCGCACTGATCTTGTCGCCGAATTCGGCATTTCCGGCCAGTTCGGCAACGCCGTCAGACAGTGCCTGCATCATCTGGGCAGCTTGTTCTGTTTCGGCAACAAAATAATCGCGGCGCTGGAAAAAACAGCGGCCAAATCGTTGCCAGTGCTTTCGAACGATCTGCTCAACAGGCTGATCCAGTGCTGCTACCATGTTTAGCCAGTAAAGCACCGCCCACAGGCCATCCTTTTCGCGGGCGTGCGAAGAGCTGGTGCCAAAGCTTTCTTCGCCGCACAGGGTTATCGAGTCGGCTTCCAGAAGGTTGCAGAAAAAGCGCCATCCGGTTGGTGTCTCGTAGCAGGGCAGATTTAGCGCCTCGGCGACTGCATCGACGGCCCGGCTCGTGGGCATGGACCGGGCAACGCCCTTGACGTTATTTCTGTATCCCGGAGTGACCGCGGTATTGGCCAGCATTATGGCCAGGCTGTCACCCGGCGATACGACCATGCCGCGCCCCAATATCATATTTCGGTCTCCATCGCCGTCGGAGGCAGCGATAAGATCGGGCGCGTCCTCGGACATCGCTAATTCAACAAGATGCGCTGCATCAACTGGGTTGGGATCCGGGTGCAGGCCGCCGAAATCTGGCATGGGCACAGCATTCCGCACGCTGTCTCTGGGGGCCTTGAGCATGTCGCAAAAGATTTTTTCGGCATAGGGGCCTGTGGCCGCATTGAGGGCATCGAACCGCAGCGAGATTTTTTTCTGCAGAGCAGACCGTATAAGCTCGAAGTCGAACAACTGCTCCATTAACTCGGCATAATCAGAGACGGGATCAACTATTTCGATCCGCATATCACCTGCATGAGTTGTACCGACGTTGCCGAGATCGATAGTGGGTACATCAGCTATTTTGTAGCGATTAATAGCTTTACTTCGTTCGTAAACGGCGTCAGTTAAATGTTCTGGGGCCTGTCCGCCGGTTGCCGTGTTAAATTTGATGCCGAAATCGCCATTCGGCCCGCCCGGGTTGTGGCTTGCAGTGAGAATAATGCCGCCCGCAGCCTTGCGAACGCGTATCAGGTTTGATGCGGCGGGTGTTGATAGCAATCCATCTTTACCGATGATCAGCGTGCCGAAGCCGTTTGCCGCAGCCATTGCAATGATTACCTGTATGGCCTCCCGATTGAAAAAGCGCCCGTCACCACCAATCACCAGCGCCGATCCGTCTTCCAGCGCGAGCGTATCAAATACTGATTGAACGAAGCACTCGAGGTAATGCGGCTGCTGAAATACAGTTACCTTTTTCCTTAAGCCTGCCGTTCCCGGGCGCTGGTCGCTAAATGGTGTGCAGCTAACAAGTTCAATATTCAATTTACTTTCCATTGTACTGTGAAGTAATCCAAATGCCTTTCGGCCAGCTTATGCTATATTCGTTTAATGCTTATCGACAGCTACATTTTGCCAGAATGTATTGTTCGTCCGGGTAGTTTCGGCGGGCTTATGGTTCTTTATGAGGCAAATTTCATCAAGCTTAAGCAGTTGGCCCCTGATCTCCAGTCTGGCAGCGAACAGCGTATATCTAAAGTGCATAATGACTGCGATTTACATCTAAGCCTCGCTGATAAAACAAAATATACCTGTAGTCTCAGGTTAACTTACTATTTTGACGATGAAATAAAAGGGCGGGTAGCTGAGCCGGATTTGCTCGCTAAGATCTATTTCGACGCGCGCATGGTGGAAGTTAAGGGCTGGACGAATGTCCGTCGCCACAGAGCCCTGAGAGTCTTGGACGCCGGGCGCGGGCGGCCACTGGATGTATGCTGGTCACGAAACATCATGCTCGGTAAATGGCTGGATTTTTTGCTGGATCAGGGCCACTTATTAGCCTCCTGTTAACCGTAAGCTGCTGAATTCTATTAGAACTGTCGATTCCATCAAGGTTTCCCCCTGCCGATTTAGTTAAGTTTTGGGCTGGTGCCGGCTTAGCCCGGTTTTAGCGCGCGGATTGGGCCCGGAACGAATGTAATGGCGACGTTAGCCTCCCAGCTTCTGGCGAAGAGCAGGTATGCGAACGACAGAGAAGAGCAGCTCCTGAAGCTGTTCTGGAATCGTGCTGAGCTTAAACGTCAGCTCGACAAGTTGCGCAAAGAGAACTTCCTGTTGTCCGAGGAGCTGGCGCAGGAGCGAGCCATAAAACTGCGGTTGCAGCAGCGTTTCGATCAGCTTGAAGCAATGTTAGCCAATCCCTCTAATGCTTCGACTGCGATCACCTATTTTCAGCTTCGCGACGCCTGGAACAGATGCCGTTACAAGCTTGAGTCTGTTTCCTATGATTTATCGAGGTTTCATTACGACAAGGAGCTCAGGCTTCACGTCGCCAGATTTCGCCGTGGCATCTTCAAGTCGGTGACCGGGGTTCAGCATGAACTAGACACCGTGAAACTCACGGGCGAAAAGTTGAGGTTTGAGATTCATGCTCTGCGCGAAAGGCGACATGGCTATCGCGGGTTTTGGAATTTCTTCAGACGCAGGCGCATCACGGCAGAAATCAGTGCAAAGCGTATCGCTTACCGGTCCGTCGCGGCGCGCGCGGAAGAGCTGACAGGCGAAATTGAAGACACGGTGAATATCGAACCGCCAGAATTTCCCGGTCTGGATATTGGCGCAAAGCGGTTGATAAATCTTAATGTAATAGCCTGTGCCCAAGAGCTTTACTTGTTATTCGATGAGCGCGACGTGGCGGCAAGGGCACGTGAAGCGTCAATCATGCAGGTTGTCGATGTGCGGTATGGCGATCGTCGCGACTGCCGGGCGCTCAGGCATCAAGTAGAAAGTTGTCTTGATCGGTTGGAGAACGACACAAAGCTCAACGAGCGCGTGCAGGCCCGGCTGGACTACTTGCACGCCACGGTCTCCTACCGGCGCGATATTGACACCATTCCGGGTGCCGAGGCGCTGGCGTGCATAACAGTGTTCAACGACGAAGCTAAGGAGTGCGGCAAAGTGGCCGTCAATGTGCTGTCGGATGAGTACTGGGATCTGTTTCCCGCTTTGTTGACTTGACGGTCAGTCGCTTTCCAGATGGCTCAATACGGCATTTCCTGCGGCCTTATTCAGTGTTGAATAGTCAGCCAGAATTTCTGCCGCCTGATTCAGAAGCACGTCGGGCGTTTCTTCGGCATCAGCTCCCTCAAGAGATTCCAGCGCCTCCAGGCCGCGTGCGGCCCTTCGCTCATTCTCCCGCTCAAGTCGCGCCAATCTGCGCTCTTCCTGCTCGGCTTTACGCGTTTCCATGTTCAGTGAGACGGCTTTCTGCTTCCGGAGGTCCTCCACCATCTGGATGTCCTGCAGAAGAAACTGAAAGTCGGGGTCCTTGGACGAGCGCTGTATCTGGTCTCGATTGAGCAGCGAGACTTGCTGGTCGAGTTTATCCATTGCACGGAAGTTTGTGGCCTGTATCTGATCCCAGGGCAGGGCGCGCGGCTTGGTGTTTTCACCGATAGTGTCGCTATCCACCAGCGACGGTAGTTCGATATCAGGAATGACGCCGCGGTTTTGTGTGCTTCCGCCCGTAACGCGGTAGTACTTACCAATCGTTAAAGTCAGTTGGCCCATGTCTTCAAATTGCGAGCGCGGGGCATACTGATCAAGAACGTACAGGTTTTGCACGGTACCTTTACCGAAAGTTTGCTGCCCGATAACAATGCCCCTGTTATAGTCTTGAATGGCCGCCGCAAAAATCTCTGAGGCCGATGCGCTGAAGCGATCCACCAGAACGACTAGCGGGCCGTCATAAACTTGCAGCGGGATCGGATCTTCAAGAACCTCGATTCGTCCGGTCGTATTGCGCAATTGTACTATGGGCCCGTTACGGATAAACAAACCACTTAAAGCGGTTGCCTCGGATAAGTGACCGCCGCCGTTGCCCCTCAGGTCGAGGACCAGGCCCTTGATGTTTTGTTCCCGCAGTTCGCCAATGAGTCGCTCAACATCGCGAGTCGTGCTCACGTAGTCCGTTTCACCGCGGCTTCGAGCGTCAAAATCCTGGTAGAAACTGGGTACTGTGATTACCCCTACCTTATAGCTTTCGTCACCCTGGTTAATATCCAGAACTTCGCTCTGGGCAGCCTGTTCTTCGAGTTTTATCTTGTTGCGAATGAGAGCGAGAACATACTCGCTTTCGCCCGGGACAGAAGCGCCGGGTCTAATCTGCAGTCGCACAACCGTGTCGGCGGGGCCGCGTATCAGTTGCACCACGTCATCCAGCATCCAGCCCACAACGTCCACCATCTCGTCGCCTTCGCCCTGACCGACGGCGAGTATCTGGTCGGTAGCTTTCAGCCGACCGTCGATCGCTGCTGGTCCGCCCGGAATGACATTCTGGACCGTTACGAGCTCATCCTCTAATTGCAGCGAGGCGCCAATTCCCTGGTAGGAGAGGCTCATCTGTATACGGTATTCTTCCGACTGCTGCGGTGACATATAGCTTGAGTGCGGGTCTAGAGTGCGCGCGAATGTATTCATGAAGCCTTCGAATACATCGTCCGAATCGAGTGAATTGATCCGCTTTAAGAAACTGGTGTAGCGTTTGCGTAACGTTTCTGCCGCGTCTTCCCAAGGCTTTTCCGGATCAGCAAGCATGATGCTCAGCATGTCATTCTTGGTGCGTTTGCGCCAAATTTCCTGCATATCCTCTTCGGTCGCAGGCCATGAAATTTCGCTGCGATCAAAAACGAACGTCTCGTCCAGTTCGAAATTTGGTTCTTCAGCAAGTTGCGAAATTGAGTACGCGTAGTTGTCCTGTGCCCGCTGTCGGTAGATATCGAATATTTCAAAAACCGGTTTCATGTCGCCTGAGCGGAGTGTGTTGTCCAAGCTATAGCGATAACGTTGCATCGCTTCTATATCGGATTGCAGGAAAAAGCTGCGGTTCGCATCCAGACCCTCGATGTAATTGTCGAGCAGTATCTCCGAAAGATCATTGTCTATTCGGGTTTTAGCGTAATGAGCACGCTCCGATAGCTTCGTTACCAGTCGAGTAATCTGGTAGTGGCGCTGGTTAGATTCCAGCGTCGGTGCGTCAGGTATGTCGATGTCCGCTCGGGCAAGCGACATCGCAAGAAAACAAGCGCCAATAAAGATTGGTAGCTTTGTGTAATAATTCGATCTTAACTTGGTGTTTGTCATCATCAGTTTTATTTTAGTTAGTTGGCCAAACGTTCCGTTCTAAGAGTTCGCAGAGTATTTCGTGACTATGACCGATCATAGCAAAGCGGCGTTGCAAAGCACCGAGGACTTGAATTTCCGGCCCTTTACCGTTTTGCTGGGCATAATTTCAGGCAGCGTAATCGCGATAACTTTCGGTCTCGCGGTGGTAGGCTTTGTATTCTGGGTGTTGAAAGACGAGTCACCTCGGTTGCTTGCCGAAATTGATAGCCTCATAACAAATACCGCTATCTTTTTTATATTGTCCATTTTTGCCGGATGCAGTTTTTTTGGTTCGTTACGGGGTGCCGCGTGGCGTCATGTGCCTATGGCATTACTCTGGTGCAGCCTCCTGCTAGCCGGGCGCTATTATTGGCCTCAGTAAGTTAGCGTCATCAGCTTAACCAGTAAAAGCCGAAAACCGCACCTGTCTTTGTACATAAGGCATCAAATGCCTCGCTTAGTTTCCTCTTGTTGTTACGCCTTGGCATCCTGGGACAGTCTTTGCTGCATTGCGCTTGAAAGCCTGAAGCAGGCCGCCCAGGTGAGCGCCAGTAGCAATGGGGCGAGTAGGACGAGCCAGGCGGGCCCTTTGAGGCGGGCGGCGTCGCCGTAGATCGTTCCCATCATTCCGAGCATGCCCGATTCGCCTTCGTAGGGTCCGACGAGGACACTGCCGCCGATAAACACAACAACCGGCACTAAAAAAACCGACAAAAGCGCGAAAATAGCCCAGTTTTTCAGTTGCTTACTCATCGTTCGATCACCTGCTTGTGAGTCGGAATGTTGCCGGAGCCGGATTGTCGCACAGTCATGCCAAAAAGAGCGAGGCACGATAAATGCTGTATCGCAGCGTCAATACTCATGTTCATGCCTGGCCGGCGTCTTCTGTGTCTTCCTCGATGTCGATGTATTGCAGATGGGTTCTGCCCAGTGTAATTCGGTCTCCGCTGCGAAGCAGGCAGCGGCGAACTTGACGGGAATTCACGATGACGCCATTGGCACTGTCCAGATCTTCGATAAATGCGCCTTTAGCGTCACTGATAATGCGGGCGTGCAGGCGACTCAAATAGCGTGACTTGATATGGATGTCATTGCTCGGTTGCCTGCCTATCGTCAATACACTCTGGCAGATTGGAAATTTCAGGTTTCCGCTGCGGTCGATCGCTATCAGAACGCGATTTGAATGCGCGCTGACCTGGGCCGCGGCCGGCTTTTCTGCGGAGCTTTTCTCGGCAGATGTCTGCGCAGAGGGCAGTCGGTCTTGCAGCAAATTGTTCAGCCTGCTCTCCAGCGCGCCTATTTGTTCTTTCTGCAACGTGATTGTTTGCAGCAGCTTATTGTCATCGCTTTCTTCATCTGTAACTGGGGAACTTTCGTCGGCTATGTCTTGAACCCTGTCTTTCGGCCGATTCGCAAGGGCGAGGGCCTCAAGTTCAGCCAGTGCGCGTTCGCAGTTTGTTAGTTCGGTGGCTAGTTCTTTGCAGCCTTGCAGATCTGAATCGACAGCAGCTTTTGCGTCGAGTACGGCATTAAGCGACAGAAGCAGGCTCGCGTTGATTGCTGTTGCTCGTGTCAGGAGCTTGTGTGGAATGTGCGGTTGTTGCTCACTCGATTCCGCAGGCAGTTGAGTGTCGCCCGGTTTTCTGTGCGGGGCTGCACAAATCCTGGCCCGCCGCTTCTTATTATTTTCCATGCGCAAGAGTCCGTTGTTTATTATTATTTTTTGCTCTCTGGCACTGGGCGCTTGTTATTTTTGGATTCGAGCTGCTACGCCAGCTGGCGGCAGGTAAGGCCTTTGTGCAGCGCTAATACTACTGCGATGTTTTCGCTCGCGGCGATCAAGTTCACATTATCTGGCCGCTTAACATAAGCGTGAATCATCCCGTCGGGGCTTGTCCGACTATGAATGTTTGGAGCTGCCGGGCGAGGCCTTTGCAGGCGGCCGCCCTTGTGCGGGCTATCAGCGGCAAGGGAATAACCACCGCGGGTATCACTGATGTGCCATTGACATCGGTGCTTACCTTGCCGGCACGTATCCCGCCATCCAGATCCCAGATTGTGGCTTCATAAGAAGAGAGGTTTTCCCACCAGGCCAGGCCAAAGCATCCGCCGCCGCCGGGGCCGGCGGCACAGGAAAGGCTGCCGCCGCCGCTGGTTCGCTCCGTATCGCCCTGAATCCAGATGATGTAGCGAATGTCTCGGTCACGTATTCGTTGGCTTACTCCCGGTCGCTCGAGCAGCGCGGGTAAGGCCTCGGCATTACGCGGTGCCGTGCGCGGTTCCAGCCAGGGATAAAGCGCATCCCGAAATTCTGCAGAGGGATGAACCCGCATTTTTCGTTTGCCGCCCTGGATCTTGTCCGTAATGCAGTTTAGAAATGCGTCTTCTGCCGGGTTGCTCGTGTGGTAACTGCTGGCAAGAACCACTACGGATTCGGTTGTGCCGATGCCGGTCGATGCGTCTTTCGACTCTTCTACACGCGCCGTCATGCAGCTGGAAAGTACCAACGGTGCAAGCAGGCTGAACAGCGCATTGCGTCCGGGGTGGGCCAGCAGGCAGCAAGCCAAAACCTTAAATCGTATTTTCAACATCGGCCACATTTTGCGTATCCGTAGAGTTCGCCGGTGCCTCGCTGGTATCGGAGGAAAGCGGTTCCGACAGGAATTGCGCCTTTACGCCCGGTGCGTTGGCGAAACCAATTGCAATATTTGCTCCTGCATCGCGAAGAGCCTTTATCGCAGCCGCCTTCATCGCATCTTCCGAGCCCATTCCGAGGTTTCCCTCGTCTTTCTGGCCGTAGGCCGTGATCCGCCAATCGCTGACCAATTGTTCGTCCGGCAACAGAATCTTAAGGCTGTAGCGCAGCCAGACCACATACTGGTCGGTGCCCGACTGATTGGGCACCGAGAACTCAAGCTCCTCAAGCCGGGGCTCGATAATCAAGTCTATGCCTGCAACGGCATTTGCCGCAGATTCTGGGGAAAGTTCGACCACATTGGTGAACATGCCGGCAAAGACCGCCCGAAACATCCGCAGGTTTGCCTCGCCGAGTCTTATTTCCCATTCCGGCTCCAGGCTTGGGTCTTCGGTATGCGTGAAATCGGCCAGATCACTCGGAAAGCGCACGCCCAGAGTGAGTGGGAGCGGTTCCAGTAAGGGTTCAGGAAAGTCTGCGGCCACGTCGACGCTGCGCGAACAACCCGTAAAAACGAGTATAGAAGCCAATAAAAAGACTTTTAAAACAGTGTTATAGAGCCTCTTTATCATTTCCTTTATAGTTCGGAATAGTCAGCAAGTCCCAAGCCGCGATGTTCTCTGCGTTGCAGTCTTAGGGTGTTGGCAGTTCTCACACTGTCTTCGACCTCGTCAAGTATTTTATGGGCCCGCAGCAAGGGCGTGTCCGGGTCGAGTTCAAGATGAAACTGTATGAAAAGCTTTGAACCGCTTGAGCGGGTGCGAAGATCATGAAAGCCGAGCACCTTGGGGTGGGCTACCGCGATTTCGTAAATTCGGTTGCGCTCCTCTTCAGGAAGCTCTCTGTCCAGAAGCACATCGAGCGCACCGACTGCTATTTCGTAAGTATTCCAGACGATATAGCAGCCAATCCCGATGCCAACCAATGGATCCAATAGCGGCAAATTTATCCAGCCCGTCACGAATACCGCCAAGACCACGCTGAGATTGATCAGCAGGTCAGAACGATAGTGCACAGAGTCAGCGGCTATCGCGATAGACCCTGTCACTTTCGTTACGTGTTTTTGGAAGGTCAGCAATGCAAAAGTCAATGCTATGGAGAGGGCCATCACGGCTATGCCGCTGGCCGGATTCTGGACTGGTTGGGGATCCAGGATGCGTAAAACAGCCTCTTTGAAGACGTAAATGGCGGATCCGGTTACGATGATGGCCTGCATGAGTGCGGCCAGTCCTTCGGATTTGCCATGTCCGAATCGATGTTCGCTGTCTGCCGGCATCAGCGAAAAATAAATTGCGATAACCGTAATGCTCGACGCGAGCAAATCGAGAAATGAGTCGACCAGTGAACTCAGGATAGATACGCTGTCAGTACTCACCCAGGCCCAAAATTTGGCGATAATCAAAATGGACGCCACAGATAACGAAGCATAGCTGGCCAGACGCTGCAGCTTGGCCATTTCGGCGGAGTTGTGTTTGGCGGCAGGGCTATGCATTGTGACTAATGATTGCGCAACTGTATTATTTTGATTGTCTGGATTCGAGAGTGTAAATGATGCAGCGCGGATCTTCCCGGCTTTGCAGGAATATTAACGTAACGTCCATTCCGGAGCGGCGATAGGTGAGGCTAAAGTCTTGAGTCAATTGCATTTGGTCAACGTGTGGGCGGATCCGCAACCCGGTCCGGGCGGGTTTAATCCGATGCCCGCTTCCATGCTTTGGCTGCCTGACGGGCATCAGGTAGGCTATCCGGCGCCTGCTTTTATTTATTCAATGCGCTGGGGCGGTTATCCCTACGACCCTTTGCCTGCAAGCCTTGGGCCACAGCTGGCAGATCGCGGCTATGCAATGTTGAGTGTTTGTTTTCGTCGTCGCGGTATGGAGGGTCAGCTTTCGGCTTTGCCTGACAACGACCTGACGGACCTCAAGCTGGCAATCGATTACCTCAGTTGCAACGGCTTCGTGAAGATTTTCCTGGTGGGCGAAGAGTTGGGCGGCAACAGCATTGTGCGCTATATGGCCAAGCACAAGGATTCGCGAGTAAGCGGCCTTGCCTGGTTCAATCCTGTGTCGAGCCCCGCAGATTGGCTGCGTGAAAAGGTCGGGGCCGATAAGTACGCCGCTACTGCAGAGTATGCCGCTATTGCGGCGAGGCAGGGCGCCGGCATGGACGTCCGCATCGACCTGGTTGCTGACAAAGATTTTGCGATCGCCCAAAACGCCCTGCCATTCCTGAGTTGGTGGGGCCCGGCCGCGGATACCCGGTTGGATCGCATGATGCCCGCGCTCGCGGCGCCGGTCTTGGCGCTGGCAGAAACCGAAGCCTCTCCGGCGCTCAGACAGGAGTTGAGCTCCGCTCAATTTGTTACTGCTGATACGTCGTCCTTTGGCGACAAACTGGCGAAATGGGCTGCCGATGCGGGGGCCAGTTTGCTGCGCATGCCATCAATGGAATTGGTGGCGATTGACTCGCCAACGAGGTTGACCGGGCTGTTCTGGTCTCCTGCAGACGGCGCCGGCGGCAAAACGGCGACCTTGCTGATTCATGGCTTGACGAGTTCCCCGCTCAGCCCGTTGTTTTTGAAGATGGCGCCAGTTCTGGCGCAGACGGGTACCGCGGTGCTCGCCCCCGAAATGCGGCGCAGTGGTTGGGCCGGCCACGAGACCTCGGTTCTGGATAATGATCTCATCGACATCGAGGCATGGGTTTCGTTCCTGCTGGAAAGGGGGTACGAGAAAATTGTGTTGGCCGGGGCAAGTATCGGTAGTATCAGTGTTGGCCGTTATCAGTCCGTAAAACCGCACCCCAATGTGGTGGCCATCGCCCACCTGATGCCCACTGCCGATTGTCCGGAATGGTTTCGTGCCGCCGCGGGGGAGGGGCCTTACCTGGCAGCGGTGGAGCAGGCAGACGCTGCGATCGACGCGGGCAGAGGCGAGGCGGAGTTGATCGATGTTGATATTCGGCAACCGCCCCCGAACAAGTATGGCGGCCGGTTCCGGTGGACTCAGCGGGCAGCCAGTTGGCTGTCATGGTGGGGTCCCGATGCAGACAGTCGGAATACCGTGCATATAGCCAATGCCGGTGTACCCCTCCTGCTCTTGTCCGGCACCGATGACAGCTACAACGATGAGGCCCGTTTTGCGGAATTGAAAGCCGCGGCGGTCAACGCACCCAGCATCGCGGAGATCTGGTATCCGGGCATCGATCACGGCTTGGCGGGCGTGGAAACGCGAGTGGCGACTGATTTACATGCGTGGCTGCAGAGCGTGGGGGCCGTTTGACCGGCGAAGCTCAGGCTTTGGCAGAAGGCCTGCTCGAAGCTTTCGCGTACCAGTTTGCAAGCCGGGGGCGGTTTTCCTGCGGCGTGATTTCTACCCAGCCTGCGAAATCCGTTACGGCTAACAGGCTTATGTCTGCAAGACTATAGTTTTCTCCGGCCAGGTAAGGGACTTGCTCCAGCCTTTTTTCTATGCGGTCGAAAAACTGTTCGGCACGCCGGCGTCCGCGTTCGATAAGTTCCGGCATTTGCTCATACGCAACTGTTCCCGGGAATACATGCCCGCGAAAACCCGGTGACCAGTTTCTTAGCATCTCTGCGACCGCAAAAAAACCGGCCTGCTCGACGATGTTGTTCCAGTTCAGCACCAGCGCCTCTTCAGTCGCACCTTTACCCATAAGGCGAGGTTCGGGGTGCCGGAGCTCGAGGTATCTGCAGATGGCAACGGTTTCAGTCAGATAAGTGCCATCTTCAGTTTCCAGGACGGGTAGGGTTCCCGCCGGGTTTATGGCCAAAAATTCGGGTGTCAGTTGTTCTTTTGCGTACAAATTGACGGGGATGATTTGAATGTCTAAACCTTTTTCAGCAATTATCATTCTGGCGCGTCGTGGATTGGGGGCGCGCTTGAAGTCATATAGTTTCATGTTGTTTACCTGGCATCCTGGTTAGCAAACCAATGCATCAAGAATATATCGAATGCGTCTTTAATCGGGGTCTTTAATAATAACGCTCTTGCTGGTTCATTCATGGCTGGTTTAGTATGCACCCGCGCTATCTCATTGCCTAAGCGAGCTTAACTGCAGCATGCTGACTACGGAAAAAATATTTGCGCTTTTTTAAAAAAATCTTCGCTGTTGGTATTTTTCTGCTGGCTATTTTTGTTGCCATCGAAATCACCTATCGCTATTACGTTGCTGGTTCGGTTGCCCTTAGCCCGCTGCGGTCCAACAGTCTAAACACTTTGATGCGCTCCGAGTTTGTGCAGCTGTCGGAGTACCCTGATATTTTCTTTGAGCTCAAGCCCAATATGGAAGGTTGGTTCAAGGGTGTGCGGTTCGCAACGAATTCCGCCGGTCAGGTTGATCAAGAATATAGTAAGCAGAAGCCTGCCGGAAAATATCGGGTTGTTATAGCGGGAAGCTCATGGACCATGCCTTCCGGCGTCGAACAAAAAGATTCCTGGCATGCGGTTTTAGAAAGGGAGCAAAATGAGATATCGACTTCGCAACCTTTAGATTTGATTAATATGGGCGTCGAGTTATACGGGTTGCGCGAATTAGTTGGAACGGTAAGGCACAAGGCTTTTCAATGGGACCCAGACCTTGTCATTGTTGCCGTAACTACATTTACGACGTCGTTTGTGTGGGAGGAGCCCGGGGCGGAGCAGCGGCTGCCAGACCGGGTATACCCTGCGCTGCGCTCTTATTCACTTAGGGCCTTAGCTAGATCACTTGGGCTGCCGACCGACGAGCCTTCAAGAGACAGACCGCTGCTAGACCCTACCGATAGAGACGCTCGTGCTGCTCAGATATTGCGAGCCATAGACGAATTGAGCGATTTGCAGAAGCGGCAAGGCGTGCCTATCGTCATTTTGTTTCTCGGCTATGTGCCGCTGGCTACTGAGGTAGAAGACGCTGTGCGTCAGCGAGCTGATGAAGTGGGTATTACGCTCGTGTTCGCCAACCGAATATTCCCTTCGGATCCGCAGGAACGCCCAGCGTTCCAAATTAGTCGCTACGATCGCCATCCCAATGCAGCTGGTCACCGCATTATTTCGGATTTTGTTGCGAAAAGCTTACGTGAGGCCGGATACTTGCCCGATTCAGATCGTCCCTAGTATTCGGTTCGTTCCTGGTAATGGAGTAGCGCGTATTTTGGCTGCAGCTGAGGGTGGTCATGTCATCGTCATCGGTCTCAGGAATGTCTTTTGCGGTAAATTTGCGGAGAAAAGCCCGTCCATTTTTTAAAGGCGCGCGAAAAGACATTAGGGTCATGAAATCCGAGTTGTGAAGCGATTTCTGCAATACTCCGATGGGTATTTGTTAACTCGGCTACCGCTCGTTCCCGGCGCAGGAAAGCGATTTCCTGACTGATCGATGTGCCCTGTTCCTGGAGTTTGCGTTGCAATGTTCGATGTCCCATGCCGCAAATGCTGGCAGCGCGCTCGGTCGTAAGACCGCTTTCGTAAATGCGCGGCCGCAGCGCCTGACGCACGAACTCGCTCAGGGATGAATCCGGGTAAACCTGACTGGGCGATGCCGTGCGGAAGCCATGCCCATCTGTTTCGTATGGCAGGAACAACCATGCGCTTGGAAAATGGATTCGCGGGCCCCGATTGTCAGCCGCAGTAATATGGACGCCGGCATAATTGACCGGCAACGCACGCTCGTCGCAAACATGGGCATGCACTGCATCCGGATCCCATTTATTTTTGGCAACGTACATCAGAATCATGACAAGTATCCCGACCCAAAAAGCGTCCACCTGGGCCGGTCTGAATCCCGGGTCGGTCAGCCTGCGTACATGGAACTTAGTTACTTCGCCATAGGTTTCGAGGCTTAACGCCGCGGAGCTGGCATCTTTGCTTGCGTTGATGGCCCACAGCAGCAGTAGCTCAGCGGTATTGGAGGCTTTCGATGTTGCCTCGGAAAATGGTGACCATGAATGCAGTTCCAGCTGTTCGCCAATCCGCAGGCCAAAGTAGGGATCTTGAGCCGCCGCTGCGGATCGCTCCATAAAACCGTATACGACGTCCGCAGGAACGAACACATCCTTGGCCCGCACAGCGCCAACGCTAAGGTCAAATTCCGCAAGGAGTGGACCCGCATCGATTCCTCGTCGCTTCAGTTCGCTCAAAGCAGGCGCGACAAGATTGAGTCGAACCAGCGGTAGATCCGGCACAGCAAGGTGACTGTCGGGCATGGTAACGTGCTCACGGCGAAAGACGCTTGGGCCAATAGTGCCAGATATTTACTCAAAATCTTGCAATTTGCGCCAAAAAGGCGGCTTTTTGCGTTGTTATTGGCTTTTTACCGGGATTTAGTGGGTATTGGCAGCTCGTTTGTTGCGTGTCGGCCGAGGCAAAATTTTGCGGTCATATTGTGATAGTTTTGTTCCGCGCGACGCACATCGCTACAGGGAAATTTTTTAGGATTAATAGATGAATAGAAAAGTAGTAAAGAATGCAGTTGTTTTTGTCGGGGCTCTGCTCATGGCGTCGACTTCTTCATACGCGGCCGATGCTGACGACGATAAGACTTTTTATTTTCTCGGTACCGTGATCTATGAGAATCTTGAGTCGCTGAATCTTTCCGACCAGGAAGCAAAACAGGTCGTGTCGGGGCTCCGTGACGCTTTGGCCGGCAAAGCTGAGGCTCTGGATCAGGCCGTTTACGGTCCCAAACTGCAGGCTATTTCGCAGGAACGTATGTTGGCAGCAGCGGAGCGTGAACTGGAAGCGGCTGCAGCGGAGCGTGAACTGGAAGCGGCTGGTGAGTACGTGTCCGGTCTGGCGGCCGAGAAGGGTGCAACGCAGACCGATTCAGGGCTTGTTTATCTGGAGTTGCAGGCCGGCGATGGTGCTCAACCAGCAGCGACTTCGCAGGTCCGGGCGCATTACAAAGGTACATTGCGTGACGGAACAGTCTTCGACAGTTCATACCAGCGCGGCGAGCCGCTGACCATCGGACTCAACCAGGTAATTCCCTGCTGGACCGAGGGGATAGCCATGATGAAAGAAGGCGGCAAAGCCAAGCTGACTTGTCCCTCGACGATTGCGTATGGGCAGCGCGGGCAGGGCGGTATTCCGCCGAATGCGGCGCTGACATTCGAGGTCGAGCTTATCGAGGTCCTGCAATAGGGCAAAGCTTAAATTTTGCAAGCGCCTCGCTGGAAGCGGGGCGCTTGCTAATCCTGACTTTACTCCCGATAAATTCTGGCTTCGAAAATACGGCCGTCACGCTCGTTGGGGTCACTGTTGTTATCGATCATGCCGTCTGCGATATAGAACGAGGTCGCGCCGGGGTCGTCGGACGCGACCTGCGATATAGAACGAGGTCGCGCCGGGGTCGTCGGACGCGACGCCGATGCTCAGGCCTTGCGCGGCTGAAGGGCGCGGGCTGAAACTGCCGATATCAAATTTTTGTATGAACACCCCTTCTGTCGTGTATTCGAAAATAGCCCTGTCGGGCCCTGACAGCACAAACAAATGACCGCTGGCCGGGTCAAACGCGATGCCTTCGGCGTCTTCGGGGATGCCGGCGCTGGACCCTGCGGACGCCTCGATACTGATAACCTCTTCAAGGCTGAAGCCGTTGTCGTAATTAAGGACACCGATCGTCAGATCCACGCCTCCGACCAAATACAGCCGCCCGGTTGCCGGGTCGCAGGTTATGCCTTCTGCATCGGGTATCGTTCCCGACACGCTAAATGAGTCCACGGCCGTCAGGTTTGTGCCGTCGAAGGCGTAACGGTAGATATAGCGCTGATCGTCATTCGACACATAGAAGTGACCGTCGTTCTCGCAGTAGGCGATACCGGTCGGCTCCCGGTTGCGCGACGGCTCGTTGCCGGTTTGCACCGTTGTGTCCCATTGAGCAAAGGTCGTGCCGCCGGCTGTGGGCGTTTGGAACACGTTGGCCTGCACGATGTCGAATGCCGACAAGATTTCGTTGATCTCGGAATCGACGATGAACAATCGGCCGGATGGCGGGTGATACACGACACCGGCAGGGTCCGTTGCCGGGATGGCCAGTGGGCTGCTCAAATTGGCGAAGCCGGTATCGAAATAACCTGCCTGGCTGATCGATACTATCTGGCCGCCGGATGAAGCGGACCGCACGGTAACCGTGATGTCGTCCGTTGTCGTGTACTCGCCATCGCTGGCGCTTAGCTCCAGGATGTAGGTGCCCGGATCGTCGCTGAAGGTGGCGGTTGTATCGACGGCGTTCCGGTTGCCGAAACTGACCGTGCCCGTGCCGGTGCCGCCGACATGCGACCAGGTGGTCGCCAGTGATGAACCTTCGGGCAGCCCGTCATCGCTGACTGTGCCGTTGAGCGTGACGGTGTTGTCGGGCAGCGCTATCGAAAGGTTGCTACCCGCATCAACGACGGGTCGCCGGTTTGCGCCGGAATCGACAAATTCAACGTGCAGCACGGGTGCCGATGCCGCCGAGCCGTTGGCTGATTCGGCTACGCGTTTGCCGCTGCCGGTGACGAGGATGACCACGGAATTGCCGTAAGCCCAGTTGCCGTCCGCAATGATTTCATTGATAACGGCCGACAGATCGGGGGTCTTCTGGTCGGCTCCGGCGGCACCGACGCTGGTCCAGGAATTCGGGGCCCAGCTCACCTGTGCCGTTGTGCGGGGCCGCGAGCTGATGCTGAATGCGGTGGTCGAGAAACCTGCGGCATCGGGGCTCGCCTCGCCCTGTATGACGAGGCTGGTCGGTTCGCTTGAGGTCTCATCAACCGTGAACTGAATCCAGGCATTGGTAACCACCGAGCCCGGTTCGATGGTGATATTGTTGAAACGCATGCCCACCGTTTGGTTGTAATCATCAAGCCCGGGTTCTTGGCTGTAATCATCGAATACCAGTTCAAGGTCTGAACTGTTCGTGTATATATCGCCGTTCGCAAATTCCTCTGCATCGTCCGTGCCGCTCGCAACCTGGCTGGTGATGGTTTGCGCCGTGCCACCCGTCGGGGTAATCGTTATCGATATCGGTGCGCTGACTTCCTGGCCACCTGCGTCGCTGACGCTGGCGGTGACGGTGTGGGAGCCGAGTGACAGGGTTGCGTTGACCGAGGCGCCGGTGCCGAGCGCACCGTCGAGCGACGAGGTCCAGGTGATGGCAGCGCTTAAATCACCGTCCTCGGTGTCGCTGGCGGTGCCGGTGAAGGTCAGCGGGGTGCCTTCAACAACTGAGGTTCCGTCGGTCGGAGCCGTGATCGAAATCTGCGGCACGTTGCCGGCCAGGGAGGTGACCGTCACGTTGATCGAAGCGCTGGACTGCTGGCCGCCGACATCGCTGACACCGGCGGTGACAGTGTGGGAGCCGAGTGACAGGGTTGCGTTGACCGAGGCGCCGGTGCCGAGCGCACCGTCGAGCGACGAGGTCCAGGTGATGGCAGCGCTTAAGTCACCGTCCTCGGTGTCGCTGGCGGTGCCCGTGAAGGTCAGGGCGGTGCCTTCAACAACTGAGGTGCCATTAGTTGGGGACGTGATTGAAATCTGCGGCAGGTCGCCACCCAGCGAGCTCACGTTGACCGTTATGGTGCTGCTGCCGCTTTGACCGGCCGCATCTGCAGCACTGGCGGTAATGGTGTGGCTGCCCGCCGAAAGTGTTGTCGTCAACGACGCGCCCTGTCCGAGCGCGCCGTCAATGGAAGATGTCCAGCTGATGAAGGCACTTAAGTCGCCGTCCTCATCATCATTCGCGAAACCCGTAAATGTGACCGCTGTAGCATCATTGACCTCCGTGCCATTCGCCGGGGCTGTGATCGAAACCAGCGGAATATTTCCGGCCAAAGGCGTCACATCGACGCCTACCGAGCTGGATCCGGTTTTACCTGCCGAGTCGGTGGCACTCGCCGTTACAGTATGGCTGCCAAGTGACAGGCTCGCATTTACCGAGGCGCCTGTCCCCAAGGATCCGTCGATGCTGGAGGTCCACTCGATCAGCGAGCTCAAGCTCCCGTCTTCCGCATCATCGGCGGTGGCTGTGAAATTGAGTGCGGTACCCAGTTCCACAGATGTCCCGTTGGCCGGTCCCGTTATGCTGACGTCGGGGGTGGACTCAGGTGGAGCTTCATAAAACTCGATGTGCAAAGTGGGCGCCGCGGAGCCATTGGCCGATTCGGCGACCCGCTTGCCGTTGCCTGTGACTATAAACGCGAGCGCATTGCCGCTGTTCCAGCCGCCGCTATTTACCACCTCGTTGATAATATCTGCCAGGTTGGGCGTGCGCTGGTCTATGCCGCTTGCGCCGATGACAGACCAGGGCGCCACCGACCATTCCACCAGCGCTTCGGTGCGTGATCGGGAAGAAATGTCAAAACTTGTGTTCGAGAAAGCGGCCGCATTTGTATTCGCGTCGCCCTGAAGCAGAAGGTCGGTGATGCCGGAAGTCGCTTCGTCTACGGTAAATTGTATCCAGGCATCAATAACGACCGCACCCGGTGCAATTTCGATGCCGGGAAAGCGCATACCGACGGTTTGCAGATCACGATCCAGCACCAGTTCAAGATCCGAGCTGGTCAACTTAACGGAACCGTTTGATAATTCTTCCGCGTCGTTGCGGCCGTCCGGAACCTGGACATCAATAGTCAGAGGGATCCCGCCCGACGGTGTAACAATAATTGTTATAGCGTCGCTGTCCGTCTGTTCCGCCGAATCGATTGCGGTAGCTGTGACCACGTGGCTGCCGGGCGACAATACTGCGGAGACTGATGGTCCGGTGCCGCTGATCACGCCATCGAGCGATGACTCCCAGGTAAGAGACTGGCCGATATCTCCGTCCTCATCATCGATTGCCGTTGCGGTAAACGTTATTGATGTGCCCTCCGAGACGCTTGTGTCGTCAGCGGGGCCCGTAACAGAAACAGTTGGGGCGCGATCACCGTTCTGAGTCGGTTCAAATTCGACATGCAACAGGGGTGCAGATCCTGCGGACCCGTTGAAAGATTCGGCCGTGCGTTCACCGCTGCCCCGAATCAGCAGCACCATCGAATTGCCGGTGGCCCACGATGGCAGATCGATGATTTCTTGGACAATCGCGCTGAGGTCGGGCGTGCGCTGGTCCGGACCGGCAATGCCGGTTGTGGTCCATGCCGCCGGAGACCAGGCGACGTTGGCTAGGGTGGTCGGCCGTGTGCTGATTCCGTATTGCGAATTGGTAAATGGCTCCGGATCAGCGTCCGCCTGGCCGTTAATTTGCAGTGTGGTAGGAGCACTGCCGGTTTCGTCGACCGCAAACTGGACGTATGCATTGCTAACGATCGAATCAGGCGGAATCTCAATTCCGGTGAAGCGTATGCCGACCACCTGATCGTCTTTGTCGAAAACCAGTTCGAGATCTGAGCTGGTCAGTCCGACTCTGCCGCTGGCATTTTCCTCAGCGTCATCAGACGAGTCGTTGACCCTGACCTCGATGGTCTCTGTGGCCGCGATCGTTTGGGCGGACCACACGAATAGCAAGATCAGAATGGCGCAAGTGCGCCCCAATAAAACCGACCCCCAATGCTTCGACATTTTCCTTACCATAAGGCCGGTGGTTGATCACTTCCCGAGCCAAGCCTGATCGCAATGCGCAGACAGCCGTTCCATTTCCCTTAATGCTTCATGAACGGTGATCAAACTGCTTTTGTAAATCGGGAGATCCGTTCCCGATAACGATTCTTCTTTGCTTATGTATGATCCTGCCAGTAATAGTTAAAAGGTGCATCTTTTATGTTTTACTCTAAATGATTATGCAGACAAAACTTAATTTAACATATTGAAATGTAAATTAAAATGAGCGGTTCATGGTGATGCAGAAGTTGGCCTTGAAAATTCGGCATGCATTTAACTTAAAGCGCTTTATTTTTTTGTTGAGCGCGGCACTGCTAACTACGTGGTATGGACTGTTCTGGTCAGTCGACTATTTCGCAGAGTTAACGAATGGGCTGCGTTTCATGGATATGCAGCCGGCTCTAGATGTCGAGTCCTTATTTCAGCAAATCAGAACCTATGACGAATTGGCCACAGAATTTTATTTGTGGTGGTCACTGTTCGATTACGCCTGGCCGTTTATTACGTTTACAACCATGGTGGTCACTACCGCATGGTTGATGGGGCTTCTGTCCGATCGATGGCAGCTGTGGTTCCCGCTCATCATGTCTGCTGCGTATATAACGGTGCTCATGGACTGGCTTGAAAACCTAGGTTTCGCAACCCTCATCATCGTCAGGCCGGCCGAGCCGCTTTGGCTTGCGGAGATCACCCTGGGGCTGCATGCAGCCAAATTGCTTTTCAACCTACTTTTTAACCTTGGATTTTTGGTGGTATTTGTGACGGTTGTTTCCGTAAAAATAAAATTATGGCTGACAACCATACGGCAATGGATTTTCCGGTAAATGCAATTGCCCGCATGCTGTCAGGCTGTGAAAAACTTTCGGCAGCGGAGACTTAAGCCAGGGCGACTTTCATGACGGGTGGTCACAAAGAACTGGATGCAAACTTCATGTTAGCCGTAAACACGCAATGCGGGCTTTGATGCATCCGACTGGTGGGTGGAATAGTTTGTTGCTGCCACGGCGACGGAAATGCGCAACGGACTCAAGGTACGTCGCTACTCCCGATAAATTCTGGCTTCGAAAATACGGCCGTCACGCTCGTTGGGGTCACTGTTGTTATCGATCATGCCGTCTGCGATATAGAACGAGGTCGCGCCGGGGTCGTCGGACGCGAC
>JARRLL010000017.1:0-46332 GCA_037387125.1 Gammaproteobacteria bacterium
CTGCCGGCATACCAGGCGCGAAAACGAAAAAAACCTTCAAGCCGATAACACTTTATATCAGTGCCGAAAACGGGCGGAAGAATATCACAAGCGCATAACTAAGCCACCCCGTATCTAGACACCGAGACGACAATCATCGAAGGGCTTAGCCGGCGCGCTGCAAAGTTAGTCGTGAAACTAACCGAGAAACATTACAGGCAGATTAAGTAACCTGCACGGACCTTTTTGCTCCACCACCAAGAGGACGCTTTAGCGGCTCATCGAAACATAAAGACAATGTATTACAATTCTTTATTAAAGTACTTTCTCACCAGCGGGCGCTTCGTCCGATCCCGGTCGCAGCGGGCCGCAGCGCCTTCGGGACGATATTGAAACCCGGGTTCAACCGAAGCCAGGGCCTACCCACCAATGACGTTTTCTTAGTTTTCAAACGCTTGAGGTTGACACGGGGAGTACATTTCGTAATGATCGCGGCCATGAATATCTACACCCAAAACCAGAGCATGTATGCGGGCGAGACCCAAATCGGCCTGCGTTTGCTACTACTCCTGCTGCAGCGGGAGAATCGGTGGTGCGGAAACCAGCCAAGGTAATTCAGAAGTCAGTTAGCTAAACCCCGCACCCGAAACAGGTAGCGGGGTTTTTTTATGCCGCAGTAAAATGCGTCGATTTTGCAGGACAGTAGAGACGGAGAGTAAAGCGATGAACAAGCGCGCCAATGATCGGAGCAACGATCGCGTGATCATCTTTGACACCACCCTTCGGGACGGTGAACAGGCCCCCGGTTGCAGCATGACGCTGCGCGAAAAACTGCGGGTTGCCAATGCTCTGCGCGATCTCAAGGTAGACGTCATCGAAGCGGGTTTCGCGGCGGCCTCGCCGGGCGACTTTGACTCGGTGCAGGCAATCGCCCAGGAAATTAAGGGGCCGACCATTTGCAGCCTCGCGCGATGCCACCCCGAGGACGTGGCTCGGGCCGCGGCGGCTGTAAAACCTGCCGCCAACAGTCGAATCCATGTGTTTGTAGCCACCAGCGAGATTCATCGCACCCTCAAGTTGCAGATGGCCAAGGAAGAAATCATTCGCCGCGCGGTGGAGTCAGTCAGACTCGCTCGCGAGCACTGCGAAGATATCGAATTTTCAGCGGAAGACGCTTCGCGCACCGAGCTGCCCTACCTCGCGGAGGTGGTGCAGGCCGTCATCGAAGCCGGCGCACGCACCGTGAATATACCGGACACGGTCGGCTACACGGTGCCGGCAGAATTCGAAAAATTGTTCGCCTACCTGAAGGCTAATGTCCCGAACATAGACGACGCTGTGCTGAGCGTGCACTGCCATGATGATCTCGGTATGGCAGTAGCGAACAGCCTTGCCGCTGTCGGCGGCGGCGCACGCCAGATCGAATGCACCATAAACGGCATCGGCGAACGCGCCGGCAACTGTTCACTCGAAGAGGTTGTCATGGCATTGCGGACGCGGGCCGACTTCTTTGGTGTGCGCACCGGTATCGATACGACGCGCCTCTACCCGACCAGCAGGCTTGTCTCCAGCATCACAGGCATGCACGTGCCCCGGAACAAGGCGATCGTCGGCGAGAACGCGTTCGCTCACGAGGCCGGGATTCACCAGCATGGCATGCTGGCAGACGCCTCGACCTACGAGATCATGAAGCCGGAGACCGTCGGTATCAGCAAATCGAACCTCGTACTTGGCAAACACAGCGGCCGGCATGCCTTTCGAGAGCGCGTCGAGCAACTTGGTTTTCAGCTGAATGACACCGACCTCAACCGTGCCTTCGCCGAATTCAAGAAACTGGCGGATCGCAAGAAAGAGCTTTTTGACGGCGACCTCGAGGCCATTATCATGAATGCTGGTGAGGTGCCGTCGGGCCCCTGGAGGCTGGACGAGATGCATATTTCAGCGGGGACCGGCGCCATTGCCGGGGCTGCCGTGCAGCTGACCCACGCCGAAAAAGGCAGCGTCAAAGAAGCGTCGGTGGGCGACGGGCCGGTCGAGGCCGCCTTCAAGGCTCTCGAACGTGCGGTCGGCTTTTCAATGAAGCTGAAAAAATTTGAGGTCCGCAGCGTGACCATGGGCGAAGATGCGCAGGGTGAGGTTACGGTAACCGTGGAATATAATGGACAGAGCTACCGCGGTAACGGTATCAGTACGGATATCGTTGAAGCTGGCGCCCTCGCATACCTGGAAGTTATCAATCGGGTCAGCAGACGGCGGGAAGCAGGCAATGACAAACCTGCGGAACCCGCGCCTAAAGACGCGGCTGCCATTTAATTAAGGGCGCACACCTCCCGGTGTTTGCAATAACTATATAAAGAGGAAAATTATGCCGTTCAATAAATCTGAATGGATCTGGCAAAACGGCAAACTCGTGCCGTGGGATGAAGCCCGCGTGCACGTGCTGACGCATGCACTGCATTATGGTTCGTCGGTATTCGAAGGCATACGCGTCTACCCTACCCCCGACGGCTTAAAGGTATTCCGCCTCGGTGCGCACACGCAACGCATGCTGGAATCCGCCAAAATTCATCACATCAGGATTCCGTATAGCGCAGATGAAATTAACGCGGCCTGCCGCGAAGTCGTGCTCCGCAACGGGTTGGTCAATGGGGCTTACATTCGCCCTATCGCTTTTCGCGGTTACGGCGAGATCGGACTCGCCCCGGCGCCTGACCACCCCGTCGAGACCGTCGTGGCGGCCTGGCAATGGGGCGCCTACCTGGGCAGCGAAGCGCTCGAGCACGGCGTCGATGCCGGCATTTCTTCGTGGCAACGGATTGCGCCGAACACGCTGCCGTCGCTGGCGAAAGCCGGCGGTAACTACCTGTCATCGACACTGATTAGCCTGGAAGCTAAAGCCAACGGCTTTGCAGAAGGTATAGCGCTGTCGACGGACGGCACCGTCAGCGAAGGTGCCGGCGAGAACCTGTTCATTATCAAGAACGGCAAGGTATACACTCCGCCGGCGGCCGCATCGATCCTGACCGGCATAACACGTGACGCGATCATCACGCTGGCCGCGGAAGCCGGCATCACGGTAGTCGAGCAGGCGGTGCCGCGCGAAATGCTGTACATCGCCGATGAGATGTTTATGACCGGCACCGCGGCCGAGGTCACCCCGGTTCGATCGGTGGACCGGATTCCGGTAGGCAATGGCAAACGGGGCGAGATTACCCGCCTGCTGCAGGAAAGGTTCTTCGGCCTGTTCAACGGCACGACCGAAGACAAGTGGGGCTGGCTGGATCCGGTGGACAGCGAAAGCCTGGAACAGAAGGCGGCCAGTTAACGCAACAATAACTAAATCCGCCACAGCGGATTCCTCTAGGAAGCAATGGGAGCGCACTCAACGATGGGTGGAAAGTCATTATTCGAGAAGGTCTGGGACGACCACGTGGTCGTGCCCGAAACTGAGGACACACCGGCAGTCTTTTACATAGACCTGCACATTATCCATGAGGTTACGACACCGCAGGCGTTCAATATGCTGCGTGAAACCGGCATGCCTGTCCGCCGGCCCGACCTGGTTTTGGCAACCATGGATCATTCCACCCCGACCGAACCGATTACGGATCTCGGGGCCAGTCTCGATGCCGTATCGGATCCGGAGCCCGCAAACCAGATTCGGGCCATGGTGAAAAACTGCGCGGATTTCGGGATCGAATTGCACGGTTTCGGCGACAAGTATCGCGGCATCGTGCACGTGATCGGCCCCGAAATCGGCGCCACACAGCCCGGCAAAACGATCGTGTGCGGCGACAGCCACTCGAGCACCCACGGGGCCTTTGGCGCGATGGGCTTCGGCATCGGCACGACAGAGGTCGGCCACGTGCTCGCCACGCAGTGCTTATTGCAGCGTAAACCGAAATCGATGGCCGTTAACATCACCGGGAAATTGCAGCCCGGCGTCTCGGCAAAAGACATCATCCTCGCCTTGATAGGCAAAATCGGCGTCGATGGCGGCACCGGCCATGTCATCGAATACCGGGGCGAAACCATTCGCGGCCTGAACATGGAACAGCGGATGACCATCTGCAACATGTCCATCGAGGCCGGCGCGCGGGCCGGCATGATTGCGCCGGATGAAATCACTATTGAATTCCTGAAAGGTCGTCCGAAAGTGCCGCAGGGTGCGGAATGGGATGCGGCGGTCGAACGCTGGCTCGCCCTTGCGTCCGACGCGGATGCCACCTTTGACAAGGAAGTCGATCTGGACGTGTCGAATCTGGAGCCGCAAGTCACCTACGGCACGAACCCGGGCATGGTCGTGCCCGTCTCCAAGCCGATCCCCAACCGACCGGGCAATGCGAGCTTCACCAAAGCAATCAACTACATGCAGGTTGAGGCCGATAAACCGATGCTGGGCATCCCAGTCGATGTCGTGTTCGTCGGCAGCTGCACCAACTCGCGCATGACGGATCTCCGTTCGGTGGCAAAAATTCTTGACGGTAAAAAAGTTGCCGACAACGTCCGCATGCTCATCGTGCCTGGATCGCAATCGGTGAAGGACGAGGCCGAGGCAGAAGGCCTTGATAAAATATTCACCGCGGCCGGCGCCGAGTGGCGCGAAGCAGGCTGCTCGATGTGTCTGGGCATGAACAGCGACAAGCTCGGCAAAGGGCAGCTGTGCGTCAGCACCAGCAATCGCAACTTCGAAGGCCGCCAAGGGCCCGGGGGCAGGACCGTGCTGGCCAGCCCCGAGACGGCGGCAGCTTCGGCCATTGCCGGCGTTATCGCCGATCCCAGAGCCACCATCTAGGCCTGCAAGCAGAAGGTTAAGCAATCATGGAACAAATCACTCAATTCACGTCGGCCACAACCGTACTCGCGATCGACGATGTCGATACCGACCAGATCATTCCGGCCCGTTACCTGACAACGACGGAACGGGCGGGCATTGGCAAAGCTCTGTTCGCAGACTGGCGGTTCGATAAGGACGGCAATCCGATCGCCGGTTTCCCGCTGAACGAGCCTGGCGCCACCGAAAGGAAAATTCTTGTGGCAGGCCGCAACTTTGGCTGCGGCTCTTCGAGAGAACACGCGCCATGGGCGCTGCATGATTTCGGCATACGCGCAGTTATTAGCAGCGAAATCGCCGATATTTTCCGCAACAACTCACTGAAGAACGGGCTGGTGCCGGTTATCGTCGATAAGCAAACGCATCAATGGCTGCTGGATAATCCTGGCGCAGAGGTCACGGTCGATGTCGAAGCATGCGAGATTCGCCTTCCAAACGGAACGGCCGTGTCGTTCCCTATCGACGGCTTTGCAAGGCATTGCATACTCGAGGGGATCGACCAGACAGGGTTCCTGCTGCAACAACTCGACAAAATTACAGACTTCGAGAAGACCCGCTCCTGGCAGCCTTAAAAAACGAGTAACGAAAATATAATGAAAGCAATGATCGCTATTCTGCCGGGCGACGGCATCGGCACCGAGGTTACGCGAGAGGCGGTAAAAACGCTGCGGGCCGTCGAACAGAAGTTCGGCCACAGCTTTGAATTGCGCGAAGGCCTGATCGGCGGCGCCGGACTGGATGCAGAAAATGCTCCGTTTCCGGACAGCACCGCCGCCATCTGTGCAGACAGCGCCGCCGTGCTGCTGGGCGCCGTTGGCGGTCCGAAATGGGACAACGTACCGACCGAGTCACGGCCCGAGCGCGGCCTGCTAAAACTTCGTGCGGCCCTGAACGTATTCGCTAATCTTCGCCCGGTCGCACCCCACCCTATTCTAGCCAACGCGTCACCGATCCGCGCAGACCTGCTGAAAGGCGTCGATATCATGGTCGTACGCGAGCTGACCGGCGGTATTTATTTCGGCAAGAAAGAACGCACCGCAGACAGCGCTACGGATGTCTGCACCTATACCCGCGGTGAGATCGAGCGTGTGCTGCGAATTGCCGGCAAGCTGGCAGAGACCCGCAAGGGTAAAGTCACTTCAATCGACAAGTCGAACGTTCTGGAGACGTCTCGATTGTGGCGCGAGGTGACCAACGAGCTGATGCCGCGGGAATTCCCCAATGTGGCCTTGGAGCATTTGCTGGTCGATGCCGCGGCGATGCACCTGCTTTCGCGCCCGGCCGATTTCGATGTAATGGTCACGGAAAACATGTTCGGCGACATTCTTACCGATGAAGCCTCCATGCTGGCCGGCTCGATGGGCATGCTGCCATCGGCCTCGGTCAACGACGGGCCGGTCGGTCTTTACGAACCGATCCATGGCTCGGCGCCCGACATCGCCGGCCAGGACAAGGCGAACCCCTGCGCCACGGTGCTTAGTGCGGCGATGTTGCTGCGACATTCGCTGGGGCTCGAGGAAGAAGCCAAAGCCGTTGAGAATGCCGTTACCGAAGCGCTGCGCAAAGGACTCCGCACGGGCGATATAGCCGAGCGCGGCGAACGAAGCGTAGGAACCGCCGCCATGGGGGATGCGATCGCGGCGGCGGTATGAGCCGGTATCAATTATCCCACCCTGCAAACACGCGGCCCAAAGCGGCTTTTTTCTGAACGGGGCCCATCGACGGAACCGGATAGGCACTATCCCCGATAGTGAGATCCTATCTGGCAGTAATAATTGAACTCCGACCGCTTTCAGGAGTTCGCAAATGGCACACCGGAAGACACGTTTCTCAGGCCTGGTTGCACTTGGCCTCATCATGGCATTCAGCGCACCCGCGACGGCAGAAGATCAATCAGATCCGGTCGGAACCGTAAAACTGTTTAATTCGGCAGTTACGGCGCGCGATATGGACACGGCGATGGCAACACTGGCCGAAGGTAGCGTCCAGATACAACTGCGTGCGGTGCATCCCGGAATGAGCGACAACCCGCCGCTGACCGGCGACTTGACCAAGACCTGGCAGATGGTGGCTGCCATCGTATTTCCCATGAGCGAGGCCTATTCGCGGACGGTGGAAATAACCAGCTCGACCGAGGACGGCGATGTCGCAACCGTCTGGGCAAACACGACGACCCGCACGGACCGCAAAGATAAAAGCGAACCGATGGTTCTGCAGTTCAGTGAGGTGTACCTGCTGGTCAAAAAATCGGGGCAGTGGCGAATAGCGGCCGTCGCCGACAACCGGCAACCCGATAACGTCCCCGTCGCGCCGCAAACCTGAGCAAGGAATCGTTGTACGCCGATTCTTGTCGGCGCTCTGATTCCCGCCTTGTTAATGGATGCTCCATGCGCGGTTGCGGGGCAGGTCCTTAAACGCGACGCGCGGCTGAACACTGAAAACCGTGGGGCGCGCGGGCTGATCGATCGCGAAGATCTGGCCTACGTGATCATGCGAGTCCTTGCAGCACCGCCTGAACAAGTCCTGCGGCGGGAGCTCTATGCCGTAACGGACCGAATCGAGCTGCGTGACGGTGATGCCGTCCGCTTGCAAATTGTCTGAGTCGCAGCGCCTGTTGAAGCCGTGGTCACCCGCCCTACGCGTCGAATCGAACAAAATTGCACTTTAGATATAACTCATAGAATTATGTTTTTATTGTATTAATCTGTCTATTCGGAAACCTGCACTACTCACCGCTCGGCTGCGCGGTTGCAGACCAGCGGGAAAACATCGCTTGCAAGGCCCGTACTATCGTGTTAGCGTGCTAGCGCATTAGTACACTAAAACATATTCAGGCTATGAAAGAACATCGTATCTACGACTCCGGCGAAGAACTCGCCGCTGAAGACCAATTGTTTAACGCGGTTTTGCAGCTGGAAACATTGGACGAGTGCCGCGCCTTCTTCCAGGACCTTTGCACGCCCGCAGAATTGCAGGCCATGAAAGATCGCTGGGTCGTGGCCGAGTTACTGGCCGACGGTCTCACCTATCGGCAGATTCGTGACCGGACCGGTGTCAGCGTTACGACCGTGGGTCGCGTCGCCCGCTGCCTGGCCGAAGAACCCGCCGGCTATGCGGCGGTATTGCGCCGACTCGGGCGCCTGACAGCGGATAATTAACGGCGCTCCGGCAGCACGCGAACGCGAACAAGGACGAAACAAGCCATGACCGAACCACAAGCCCGCATCAAAATAGCCATTCAGAAGTCGGGGAGGCTCACCGAGCATTGCCTGGAATTACTGCAGCAATGTGGCCTCAAATACTCGCGCGGCCGCGACCAGTTGATCGGCTACGGCGAGAATATGCCGGTGGACTTCCTGCTGGTGCGCGACGATGACATCCCCGGCCTGGTGCGTGACGATGTCTGCGACCTGGGGATCTGCGGCCTTAACGTGCTCGAAGAAAAGCGCCTGGCCTATGCTCGCAAAGGCATCAACGAGCCCTTCAAGATGCTGCAGCAACTCGATTACGGGCACTGCAGACTCGCATTCGCTTACCCGGAGGACTCCTCATTGCGATCCGCGGCCGACCTGGATGGCGAGACCATTGCCACCAGTTACCCCAGAATCGTCGAGGACTACCTGGAGAGAAACAAACTCCGGGCGTCCGTGGTCGAATTTGCAGGCGCGGTAGAAATCGCGCCGAGCCTGGGCCGGGCCGAGGTCATTTGCGACCTGGTCTCCACGGGTGCCACGCTGCAGGCCAACCGACTCGTCGAAGGCGAAACGATACTTCAGAGCGTCGCCTGCCTCGTGCAGACGCCGGTCGAGATACCGCCGGAAAAAACCGAGTGGGTGGAGCGACTCGTCCAGCGCATCCGCGGTGTGCAGCAGGTGCGCGGCAGCAAATACATCATGATGCACGCACCTCGCGCGGCGTTGGCGGAAATTACGGCGCTGCTGCCTGGCGCGGAATCCCCCACCGTGCTGCCACTGGAAGAAGCGGACGGTAAAGTGGCCGTGCACGTCGTGTGCCGCGAGAATGTTTTCTGGAGCACGCTAGAAGATCTGAAAAAAGCCGGCGCCAGTTCCATATTGGTGCTGCCGATAGAGAAAATGCTGGCATGAGCGAACTGGGCAAACAGTACACATGGAGCGACCTGAGTGCCGCGGAACAACGCGAGGTTTTGCAGCGCCCGGCGGTTGCGGCCAATGCCGAAACGGCCGCCGCCGTAAGCCGGATTGTCGCCGACGTGCGCGCTGGCGGTGACACCGTCTTGCGCGAATTAACCCGGCGATTAGACAAGGTTGACCTGACCGACTTCAAAGTCAGTGTCAGCGAATTTGCGGAGGCGCGCGCAGCATTGACGGACGAGCAGATTGCGGCGCTCAGGACTGCCATCAGCAACGTCACCCGCTACCATGAAGCGCAGCTTAGCGACGACAAGCGCGTCGAGACAGCGAAAGGCGTTGTCTGTGAGCGCATTACGCGACCGATTCCTGCCGTCGGCCTTTACGTGCCGGCAGGCACTGCGCCGCTGCCATCGACCGCGATCATGCTGGCGGTGCCGAGCCGGATCGCCGGCTGCCCGACCCGCATCATCTGCACCCCCCCGCGACCGGACGGCAAGGCAGACCCCGCCGTGCTGGTGGCCGCAGAAGAATGCGGGGTCAGTGAGGTTTACAAACTGGGCGGCGCTCAGGCCGTCGCCGCCATGGCCTACGGCACCGAAACGATTCCCAAAGTCGACAAGATTTTCGGCCCGGGAAATGCATGGGTCACGGCCGCCAAAACCGAAGTGTCGAGCGATCCTGCGGGCGCCGCACTGGATATGCCTGCCGGCCCCTCGGAAGTGCTGCTTATCGCAGACAGCAATGCCAACCCGCGTGCGGTGGCCCTCGATCTGCTTTCCCAGGCTGAACACGGGGTCGATTCACAAGTCGTTCTGGTGACGGACAGCGCCACGCTTGCCGGGGCAGCCATCGCCGAAATACAGGCCGCGCTGCCCGACCTGCCGCGCCGCGCGATCATGGAACAGTCGCTCAGTCACAGCCGCGTTATCCTTGCACGCGACATCGATGAAGCGATCCGCGTATCCAACTTTTACGCGCCCGAGCACCTGATCATACAGGTCGCCGATGCCCGCGCTTACCTCGAGCAGGTGGACAATGCCGGTTCGATTTTCCTCGGGCCCTTTACGCCGGAATCAGTAGGCGACTACTGCAGCGGAACCAATCATGTACTTCCGACCTATGGCTACGCGCGCGCCTACAGCGGGCTGTCGCTGGTCGATTTCCAGAAACGCATGTCGGTGCAGGAGCTGACCGAGCAAGGCATCCGCAACCTGCAACCTACCGTGAGTACACTGGCTCGTCTCGAGGGTCTGGACGCGCATGCGCGTGCGGTTGAAGTGCGGATCGAACGGCTCGATGCCGAAGCTGAACGCAAGAACAAGGCAGCAGGCTGAGCGGAGCGCATGACATGAGCAAAAGCATAGAACTGGCGCGCCCTGAAATCCGCCAACTGGTTCCCTACAGCGCCGCGAATTACGCTGACGGCTTGGTGCGGCTTAACGCCAACGAAACGCCATGGCCCGCACCGCGCGGGGCGGCAGCGTCTGGCCTCAACCGCTACCCGGCCGAAAAACCGGTCGAACTGACCGCGCGGCTGGCTGAGTATTACGGCGTCGCGCCCGCCGATCTGCTGGTCACGCGCGGGAGCAGCGAAGCCATTGACCTGCTGATCCGCTGTTTCTGCGCCGCCGGCAAAGATGCCATCGTTATCTGCCCACCCACCTTCGGCATGTACCGCGTCTATGCCGATGTGCAGGGCGCGCGCGTGCACGAAATACCATTGGAGGCCGAGAATGGCTTCGCGCTCGACGCGGACGAGATCACCCGCAACTGGCCGGAGGACGGCAAGCTCCTGTTTATCTGCTCGCCTAACAACCCGACCGGCAATGGTTTCGCTACCGAGCAGATCAACCTGATAGCCACCTTGCTAAGCGGTCGGGCGCTGGTCGTCGTGGATGCCGCGTACGCCGAATTCGGTGACGAGGCGCAAACCAAAGCGCTGCTGGCGTCGAGCGACAACGACAATATTGTCGTACTGCGCACCCTTTCAAAGGCATTTGGGCTGGCCGGCGCACGTTGCGGCGCCCTCCTCGGGCCGGCAAACATAGTCAGCATGATGGGCTGCGTCATGCCACCCTATTCCATTTCGACGCCAGTCACCGAAGCCGTGCTCGCCTGCCTGACGCCCGATGCCCGGGCTGAAGTCGCGCGGCGTTGCGAGTTTTTGCGCACGGAGCGTGACCGGCTCGCGATCGAGCTGGTAAAGCTGCCGGGCATCGAACAGGTCTATCCGAGTGATGCTAATTTCCTGCTGGTGAAAACGCGCGATGCAAAACGCTGCCAGCAGCTGGCTGAACAAGGCGGCGTATTGATCCGTAATTTTGACCGGGACATTCCCGGCTGCCTGCGGATTACCGTCGGCGACACTGACCAAAATAATCGCTTACTGGAGAGCCTGGCCGACTTATGAGCATTCGCATTGCATTCCTCGACCGCGACGGCACCCTTGTCAAGGAACCCGCGGATGAACAAGTCGACAGCCTGGCTAAAATCGAGCTGGTGCCGGGCGTTATTCCTGCCCTGTTGCGGCTGAAAGAAGCCGGCTACCGTTTCGTCATGGTTTCGAACCAGGACGGCCGCGGCACAGACAGTTTCCCGGAACCGGACTTCAGAATCCCGCAGGAATTTATATTGCGCTTGTTTGCCTCGCAGGGCATCGAGTTCGATGAAGTTTTTATCTGCCCTCATCTGCCGGCGGATGGCTGCGACTGCCGTAAACCGCTGCCGGGGTTGCTCGGCGACTATTTCGACCGCGTCGATGTCGATCGCCGCAACAGCCTGGTGGTGGGTGATCGCGAGACCGATATAAAATTCGCACGCAACATCAATGTGCCCGGCTTTTTGCTCGACCCCCTCGATGCCACGCACTGGCAACAAATCGTGCGCGAAGTGCTTGATCAACCGCGCACCGCAACCATCGAGCGTCTGACAAAGGAGACCGCGATCGAAGTCACAGTTGACCTGGACGCCAGCTCCCCAATCAGCATCGACACCGGTATAGGGTTCTATGACCACATGCTCGATCAGGTGGCCAAGCACGGTGGCTTCTCATTGCAACTGAGCTGCAAAGGCGATCTGGAAGTCGACGAACATCACACGGTCGAGGACGTCGCGCTAGCACTCGGCCAGGCGATTAGAAATGCGCTGGGTGACAAACGCGGGATCGGCCGCTTCGGCTTCGTGATTCCGATGGACGAAACTCAAGCCCAGGTGGCGATCGACCTTGGCGGCAGGCCTTACCTGGTGTTCGAGGGCACTTTCCCTCGCAGCGAAGTGGGCGGCCTCCCGACCGAACTGGTGCCGCATTTTTTTCGGTCGCTGAGCGACACGCTGGGCGCGTCCATTCAAATTGACGTTAAAGGCGAAAATACCCATCACATGGTGGAAGCCTGCTTCAAAGGTCTCGGACGCGCATTGCGCGGCGCATTGCAGCGCTCAGGCAACGATCTGCCCAGCACGAAGGGCGCGCTTTAGATGAACCGGGTCGCAATCATCGACGGCGGCGGCGCCAACATCGCCTCCCTGCAGTTTGCCCTGCAGCGCCTCGGTGCGGTCGCCGAACTGACCGCCGACCCGGCGGCGATCCGCAAGGCCGAGCGAGTAATTTTACCCGGAGTGGGTGCCGCCGCAGACGGCATGCAAAAACTGCACCAGGCAGGACTCGCCGATGTGATTCCGACATTAACGCAACCGATGCTGGGCATCTGCCTCGGCATGCAACTTCTATTCGAGGGCTCCGATGAAGACGATGCTGACTGCCTTGGGATCTTCGGTGGACGCGCGCACCGCTTTGTGGCGGCCGCAGAACGCCCGGTGCCTCATATGGGCTGGAACCGTATCGTCAGGAAAAAGGATGCGGCGCTAGTCGAGGCAATACCCGATGGTGCATATTTTTACTTCGTGCACAGTTTTGCCTTGGACGTAACGGAGAATACGGTAGCCACCGCTGACTACGGCAAGCCGTTTTCCGCGATCGTGCAAAAAGACAATTTTATGGGCACGCAGTTTCATCCCGAGAGATCGGGCAAACACGGCGCAAAATTACTGCAAAACTTCCTGCAAATGGGTGCAGGAAATTCTTAATACGGGAAGTTGAAGGAATGGAAGTCATACCAGCGATTGATCTGCTAGGTGGCAAAGTGGTCCGGCTTTACAAAGGCGATTTCAACCAGGTGACGGAATACCCCGATTGCCCGGTTACGGTGGCCGGCCGATACGGCAAAGCCGGCGTTGCATCGCTGCATATCGTTGACCTCGACGGAGCCCGCACCGGGCAGTTCGCGCATCTGGACGTGATTACCGAAATCACGTCGACCGTCGGGCTTGCGGTGCAAGTGGGCGGCGGCATTCGGCAAATCGAACAGGCGCGGGCAATTATCGCCGCCGGTGCGGAACGCGTGGTAGTCGGGTCAACGGCAGCCAAGGAGCCAGAAACCGTAATCGGCTGGGTCGGGGAACTGGGTCCGGACGCGATCATCGTCGGGGTGGATGTCAGCATCGAAGGCAACGAGGAGCCGATCGTAAAGACGCACGGCTGGACTGAAAGCAGCGGCCAGACCCTGTGGGCACTAATGGACACCTACATGAAAGCGGGTGTGAAAAATTTCCTGTGCACTGACATTTCACGTGACGGAACACTTGAAGGCCCCAACATGACCCTCTACCGTGAGTGCAATCGCCGCTATCCAACCGCGCAGATCATCGCGTCAGGCGGCATAAGCTCGGTGACTGAATTACCGGAACTCGCAGCGACCGGCGTGACCAGCGTCGTAACCGGCAAAGCACTGCTTGACGGCAGGCTGACCCTGGCGGAGATAGAGCAATTCTTGCAAAGCGCATAATCCCCTGCCTGGACGTCCGCGACGGACAGGTCGTCAAAGGCGTTCGGTTTCGCAATCACGAAGTGGTGGGCGACATTCTCGACCTCGCCCGGCGCTATCGCGACGAAGGCGCAGACGAACTGGTGTTTTACGACATCACCGCAAGCCCTGAGGGACGCTCAGTGGATCGCAGCTGGATAAACCGGGTTGCGGAAATTCTGGATATCCCTTTTTGTGTTGCGGGCGGGATACGCTCATTGCAGGATGCAGAGGAAGTGCTGAATTACGGCGCCGACAAGATTTCGATTAACAGCCCGGCGCTCAAAAGGCCTGACCTGATAGACGAACTGGCAAAAAGGTTTGGCTCGCAATGCGTGGTCGTCGGTATCGACAGCCTCGCCGAAGACGGGGTTTACCGCGTTTATCAGAATACCGGCGATCCGAACAAAACCAGCCATGCGAACCGGGAAACGGTGGCCTGGGTCCGCGAAGCAGAATCCCGTGGCGCAGGCGAGTTTGTCCTCAATTGCATGAACCAGGACGGCGTGCGCCAAGGTTATGATATTGGGCAACTAAGCCTGGTCAGGGCCAATTGCACGGTGCCACTGATTGCCTCGGGGGGCGCCGGCGCCATGGAGCATTTTGCCTCCGTGTTCAAGGAGGCGCATGTCGATGGCGGGCTTGCGGCTAGCGTCTTTCACAAACAGATAATTAATATCGGCGAACTCAAAGCATACCTCGCCGCGGAAGGGATCGAGATTAGACAATGACAACCAACATCGAATTTCTGATCGAACTACAAAATGTAATTCGGTCACGTCGCACCTCGCGGGAAGACAAGAGTTACACCAAGACACTCTTCAATCGGGGCACACCTTTTATTGCACAGAAGGTCGGCGAAGAAGCCGTCGAACTCGCGATTGCCGCGGTTCAGGGCGACAAAGGCCGCACGATTGCCGAAGCCGCTGACCTGATGTACCACCTGCTGGTACTCCTGGAAGACAGTGACCTGTCTCTAGCGGACCTGGCCGCAGAACTGGCAGCCCGGCACAAATAGACCGTTGGCACGAGCGTTGGCCGGCCTACAGCATTGGCCGGCCGCGTGCGTGTTCGACTAACACCTCATAACAAACTGAAAGGATTCTGATGTTTCGCAATGCCCGCATGTACCGACTCGAAAGCGACTGGCCCGATTCCGAGGCTGCCGCGTCTGAGGAACTTGCCAAAGCGAGCTTTACGCCCTGTGGCCCGCTGACTGAGCGCAGTTCCGGCTGGATTCCTGTTGATACCGTTACCGAAGGCAATGACCTGCTGGCGCGGCGGGTTAACGGCGCTGACCTGATCGTGCTGCGCAGCCAGTCACGGGTCCTGCCGGCGGCGGCCGTCAACGAGGCCCTGGAAACCCGCATTGCCGACTTTCGTGACCGCATGCAGGAAGAGCCGGGCAGGCGCGAAAAACGCCGCCTGAAAGCCGAAACACGGGAAGAACTGCTGCCCAAGGCGCTGCTTAAGTCCGACAAGATTCGCGGCTTCGTCGATCTGGCCGAACAGCTCCTCGTCGTGGATGCGGGCCAGGCCGCTGCGGCAGAACGGTTCTTGCGCCACCTGCGCCTGCCCTTCGGCGAGCTGAACATTCGGCCCGTAGATTACCGCGAACCCATCGGCGGCCTGCTCACGCAAATCTTCCTCGGTAACGGTCCGCAAGATTTTGCGCTCGGTCGCGAATGCCGTATGCAGGATGCGACCGACACGGGTTCGACCGTCCGCTGGAATGATTTCGACCTCAGCGAACGCAGCATTCGCAGTCATGTCGCCGACGGTATGCGCCTGACCCACCTCGCCGTTGTTTACGACAACGTGCTTGGCTGCGTCATCGACGAACACGGCGTAGTCAGCAAGTTGCGGTTCCTCGGGACGGACGATGCGGACACCGGTACCGACCAGAACCCACTGGCGCAGCAAGATGCAGAGTTTGTCTTATTGACCAGCACGCTCAGGAGCATGGTCGCGGATCTGAAAAAACTACTAGGCGGTTTCGCCACCGCCGAATAGCCTCGTCGCAGCTTGCCTTAAAACAGGCGGCCCGCCCAATCAGAGGTCGCAGACGTGGGTCGGAGTGTCTTCCCGATCGAGCTCCGCCCACGTGGCCTGCGGCACGACCATGTTCATGAGGCCAAGGCAGGCCTGTAACTCCTTCATTACAGGATCGGCCATAACCGACTTCCCATAACCAACGGCCGACGCTTGGGCCTCATTGCGTTTACCCGCATTACACAAAGCCGTAATTTCGCTGAGCTTCTGCTCGCCTTCCGCCTGCAACTCAAGCAGGTGCGCCTGGTCTATTTTGGCCATGCAGGCTTCGGCTTCCTTGGCCCGCTTCTGCATGGCGGCGATATCCTCTGCGCTCATGCTGAATTCCTGCGCGCCCAGCGGCAGGCTCACTGCCAAGGCCACTACTGCGACAATTTTTTTCATAACCCGAAACCCTCAAGATGCACCACAAGATGCTGGACTATAGCCTCCACCTGACTATTCTCATAGTACCCTGCTGCGGGATGGCCCCAAACGGTTCCCGGCCAGTAAGCATCGCCGGTAAAACGCCCGATGACATGCACGTGCAACTGCCTGACGATATTGCCAATGGCAGCTACGTTCAGTTTTTCGACCTGCGGGCTGCCCGGCACACCCTCTCTGATCAGCGCTGATAAATGCCTCGTTTCGCTCATCAAAAGATCGAGCTGACTTTCCGGCAGGTCGCACAACTCCGTAACCGCCGTCTCAGGCACCAGCACAAACCAGGGCACGGCCGAGTTATTAAGCAACAGGACCTGACTCAAGCGTAGCTTCCCCAGCACGAAACAATCGCGGCTTAACCGCGCGTCGAGTTCAAACGTCATTTGCTGTCGAGCGCGAGGATGCAGTCCCGCGTCCCCATGACATTAACGCCGATAGAGCGGAGTTCGTTCCAGCCATGCTCAGTGAAATTTGAAATGCCGTCTGTGATAGCAACGACCCTGAAATCGCGCTCGCTGGCCTCGTAGACGGTTGCGCGTATGCAGTTTGGGTAATTACAGCCCGCCAGCACAACCGTCGTAACCCCGAGCGACAGCAGATGCTCCTGCAATGACGTCCGATAAAAGGCGCCCCAGCGTGACTTGTAGATGTACCACTCGTGGGGTGCGATCAGCTGCAGATGACCATTGAGCAGCAGCTGATCGTCCGGCTCTGCCGCACCTTTCGGCAGCAACTCGTCGGCCAGCAATCGCCCCGCGCTACCCGCCAGAAAAAGCGTTTCGCCATTTTTAATGGCCTCGCGCCTGCACAACTCGGCGTTCGATCCGTCCGGCTTATACAGCCGTATAACGTGGAGGACAGGCCGGGAGCGCTGCCGGAATGCTTCACACAACGCCGTTATCTGCGGCAACGCCTGCGTGGTACCGGGGATCTCGAACGGCTGGCCGTCCAGCGTGTCTCGCTGCACATCTATCGTGATCAGGGCCGCCTTGGCGAACTCCGGTCGCGTCCACGCATCATGGCTTGCGGCTGAGGTTGAGGATTTTTCAGCCACGGGAACTGCTCTCCGGCCCTATCTGCAGCGCCGGCCGCAAGTCATTCATGAGTTGGGATGCAGAAGCGTTAAGCACCAGCGAGGCTGCTCCTGTATTCCTTGGGTGACTGGTCCGTCCAGCGGCGAAAGGCACGTGAAAAATTACTTTGATCGGCAAAGCCCAGCATGAAAGCGATATAGCTCAGCGAATATTGCCTGTCCCTGACGTAGTCAATCGCCAGCGACTTGCGTGTACTGTCCAGCACGTCCTTGAAGTTTGTGTTTTCCTGGCGCAAGCGTCGATGCAAGGTACTGCGGCTCATGTGCATGCGGCGGGCGACTGCTTCCTGGTTAAACTTGCCCGCCGGCAGCAGTTGCAGCAGGAGCGCACGCACTTCGGCCGTTACTTCATAAGGATCCAGCGCCGCCAGGTAATTATCCAGCACGCGATCTGACGCTTCCAGCAAATCATGGCTGCGGCCCGGCAACGGCTCCTCGAGGTCGGCTATATCGAAGACCAGTGCATTTTCTGCCGCATTAAATCTGACCGGTGCCTGGAACAAGGCCTGGTAATCGCCACCGCGTTTGTTGTCGGGGAATGCCAGATGCAACTCGCGCGGATGAAACGAAGGATTGGTTGCAATTCTGCAGAGCCCAAGCACGGCCGCTATGAATGAATCGAAGGCGATAGGCGGCAACGGATAATCGGGATCGGAATATTTGATCGTCAACGCGACGGTGCTGCCCGACTCCACCAGACTCAGTTGCAGCGGCACAGTGACGATCACACGGTAATACCGACACAGCTGTTCGAGCGATTCTGCCAGCGTGTCGCAGGTCAGAAATGCAACGCCCAGCGCATGAAAAGTCGTGCTGCGCACCTTGGAACCAATCACTAACCCTATAGACGGGTCATTGGTTGCCGCAGCGGCAAGCTCCCACAGTCGCATGACCGCCTCGCGCGGCACCCGTGCACCACTAAGTTCAGAGCGACCCTCGGGTATACCGGCGGCCTCCCGCAGGGGGCGCGGATCAACCCCGTAATGCTCCTTGAGCGACTCGTCGATCAGGCGCAAGACATCCGCAAGTGTAGTCGGCTCCGTATCTATCATGGGCCTATACTAACTCGACACTGCCATGCCGCGAAAAGAGTTCTAGATTACGACCTCTTCGGCCGGTTCGCGCTGGTTGTAACGCGAACTCATCGTGTAGCCATACGCCCCGGCGTTGGCAATGGCGATGACGTCACCCTCCTTCGTCGGCGGCAATAGCCGGTCCGTGCCCAGACGATCGCCGGTCTCACAGATCGGGCCGACCACGTTGACTATCTCGGTCGCGACCTCATCCACCCTGCTGAGGTTCGCGATCTTGTGATAGGCGCCGTATAAAGCCGGCCTGATCAGGGAATTCATACCCGTGCTGACACCGACATAACGGACGTCGCCCTTGCCCTTCGTCTGCGTGACCGTGGTAACCAGAACACCTGCCTCGGCAATCACATAGCGTCCCGGTTCGAGCCAGATTTCCATTCCGTTCAGCTGGGTCCGGGCCTGCGCCAGGCTGGCATCCAGCGCCGCCATATCCAGGGCCTGCTGGCCGGGCTTCTCCGGTATACCCAGTCCGCCACCGAGGTCGAGCACGCGCACCGCGGGGAACCGCCGACTGATCTCAATGAGTGTGGCTGCGACATCCTCCCAGTTGTCGGCCTGCAGTATTCCGCTGCCGGTATGTGCGTGCAGGCCCACGACTTCAACCTGATGGCGCGCAGCGAGTTCGGCCGCCTCCTCGAGTTCGAAGAGCGGGATTCCAAACTTGGAATGCGCACCCGCGGTTTTCACATGTTCATGATGCCCGCGGCCTTGCCCCGGATCGAGCCTCAGAAAAACTTGCCGACCCGCAAAGGCGTCGCCCCACTCACGCAGCGGATGGAGGTTGTCGAGCGTGACCCACACGTCCTGGGCCAACGCATATTCGTATTCGCTGCGGGGTGCAAAATTCGGCGTAAACAGAATGCGCTTGCGATCGATTTCGGGGAATAGCTGCAACACGAGGTCTATTTCGCCCGGGGACACCACTTCAAAGTTCATCCCGCCCTCATGCACAACTTTCAACACCTCGGGATTCGAATTCGCTTTAATCGCATAAAAGACCTGGTCGACCGACTGCAACCCTTTGAGCCGCGCCACAGCCTCGGCAACGGCACTGCGATCGTATACATAGGCCGATACTTTTTCGCGCGCTATGCCTATAAGCTCGTCGCGGCGAATCAACCACCAGGGCTGAACCTCAACCACCGGCGCGGCGGCAGACGCATCACGCGCCAACTCTTCCCAGGTTTCGCCAAAGACCCCGTCGGTCTCGGGCGGACTGATTAGCAGCGCGTGCAGATTTTTGACGAGGCGCTGCGCCTGTTCTGCATCGACGACGAAACTGAGGTTGAGATCGCTGGCCGCCTGGCTCAGCAGATGAATTCGATTTTCCTGAAACACCTCCAGCGCCGGACCGATTTCATGCAACATGGCGCGAATTTTCTGGCCGACGAGACTGACCACGGCAACGTCCGGCTCGATGCGCACTCGGCACAATAGCTCGAGACTGGTCTGCACGCTCTCCATCATTCGAGCGTCCATAGAATTGGCATTCGGGTCGAGTGTCACGGTGACGTTACTTTCCGAGGTCGACACGAGATCGATCGACAAACCGAGATTACTGAACGCTTTGAAGGCCTCTGCAAGAAAGCCGACTTCCTGCCACATACCCAGCGTTTCCATCGACACCAGGGTGATGCCGCTGCGTCGGGAAATGGCCTTGACCCGCGGCGCATCGTCACCGGTCTCGCGAGTAATAACGGTGCCCGCCGCATCGGGGCGCATCGTACTGCGGATCCAGACCGGAATGCCCGCCCTGCGTGCCGGCGAAATCGCCCGCGGATGCAATACCGACCCGCCCGTCGACGCGATCTCCTGCGCCTCTTCATAACGCAACATCTTCAGCAAACGCGAGCCGGAAACGACCCGCGGGTCGGCACTGAACATGCCCGGGACGTCCGTCCATATTTCCAGCCGCTCGGCCTGCAGCCGCCCGGCGATGTAGGCTGCCGACGTATCGGAACCGCCGCGGCCCAGCAGGACCGTTTCACCGCGGGTGTTACGGGCAATGAAGCCCTGCGTCAGCACCACGCCCCGAATGCCTGCAAGCTCTGCCTGTAAATGCGGATCCGCCTCGTAGGCACACACTGCCGACAGGAAGCTGGCGCGCTCCGATAAATCCGAACTTTCCACACTCGTCAGCGAATCGCGGACGTCGTACCAATGCGCCTCCACACCCTGCTTTTGCAGGAAGGCCGCACCCAGTGTGGTCGCCATCAGTTCGCCCATTGCCAGAACCTTGGCGTGTACTCGAGGGCTGACCTCGCGTACCAGCCTGACCCCGGCCGCCAGTTGCTCCAGCTCGCCCAGGTAGCCGCCCACCAGCGCGACGCCGTCCAGCCCCATGTCGTTCGCCAGATCATAATGGCGCGTGACGATGGTCTGCAGCAGCGTCTCATAGTCGCCTTCGGTGGCCTGCTTCAGCAGTTCGATGAGTTGGTTCGAAACACCGGCCACGGCCGAATGCACGACCACCGGTCGCAGGCCTTCGGCCAGGCGATCCTGCACCAGCTTGTGAATGATTTGCCAGTTCGCAGCAGTCGCGACGCTGGTACCCCCAAACTTCAGCACCACCCAGCGTGTCGATTTCTTAGACTTTGCCACAGGAATATCCTATAACCATATATTATTTATACAAAAAAACCCGCTTCGGTCGTGACCTGGCGGGCTTTCTACTCGGCTCCCTGATTTTGCCAGCCTGAAAAAGTTCAGCACACCTCACGGTCACGGCCTGCGGTCGTCATGACCGGCCGTTTGCTGAGTTTCCGTTTGACTTTCGGGAGGGCATTCATAGTGGGTGCGAAGTAAACCGGATGCGCCGCTGCACGTCAACTGCCGCCGGTAACAGCGCCCTCGGAAGCCGAGCTGACCAGCTTTGCGTATTTCGTGAGCACGCCGGTGCGTTGCGGTGGCGCCGGCGGCTGCCAGCGGGACCGGCGCGCCGCCAGCTCCGCCTCGCTCAGTGCAACATCGATAGTCCGGGTTTCGGCATTGATGGTGATACTGTCGCCGTCTTCGATCAGGCCAATCGGGCCGCCGACCGCCGCTTCGGGCGTCACGTGGCCTACAACGAATCCGTGGCTGCCACCCGAGAAACGTCCGTCGGTAATAAACCCGACCTTATCGCCCAGCCCCTTGCCCATGATCGCAGCCGTGGGGCTCAGCATTTCGCGCATTCCGGGGCCGCCCTTGGGCCCTTCGTAACGAATGACCACGACATCGCCGGCCACGACATGACCGTCGAGGATGGCCTGCAGGCCATCTTCCTCGGAGCCGAACACTTTTGCGGTGCCCGTGAAGCTGGTGCCTTCCTTGCCGGTGATTTTGGCGACCGCACCTTCCGGCGCCAGGTTGCCGTAGAGGATGACCAGGTGACTGTCCTTTTTGACCGGATTATCGAGCGGCCGAATGATGTCCTGCCCTGCCGGGTAGTCCTTAACCTCGGCCAGGTTTTCGGCCATGGTCTTGCCATTCACGGTGAGGCACTCGCCGTGCAGCAGACCCGCATCCAGCAAATGCTTCATCAGCGGGCGTATACCGCCTATCTGGATCAACTCGGACATCGTATAGGTGCCGCTTGGCTTGAGGTTTGCCAGCATCGGCACACGCTTGCCGATCTCCGTGAAATCATCCAGGACGAGCGGCACGCCGGCTTCGCGGGCAATGGCGATCAGATGGAGCACGGCATTCGTGGAGCCGCCCAGCGCGATCACAACCGTAATGGCGTTCTCGAAAGCCTCTCGAGTCAGTATGTCGGAGGGCCTTATATTCTGTTTGACCAGTTCGACCACCGCCTCGCCGGCGCGCTCGCAGTCCGTCATCTTGCTCGCTGAAATGGCGTCCTGCGCAGAACTGTTGGGCAGGCTCATACCGAGGGCCTCGATCGCCGAAGCCATCGTATTGGCCGTGTACATACCGCCGCATGAACCGGGGCCCGGTATAGCGGTCTTTTCCACCTCCAGCAGTTCGTCGTCACTGACTTTGCCGGCAGCATAACCACCGACGGCCTCAAATACCGAAACAATGTCGCGCCGGTTGGGGCCGGGCTGAATCGTGCCGCCGTAAACGAACACCGATGGCCGGTCGAGCCGCGCCATCGCCATCATGCAACCCGGCATATTCTTGTCGCAACCGCCGATAGCGACGAACCCGTCAAAGCCTTCCGCGCCGACCACGGTTTCGATCGAGTCCGCGATGACCTCGCGGGATACGAGCGAATACCGCATGCCCGGGGTACCCATCGAAATACCGTCGGACACGGTAATGGTATTGAACTGAACCGCCTTACCGCCCGCCGCATTGGCGCCCCGCTCAGCTTCATCGGCAAGCTTGTCGATATGCATATTGCACGGCGTAACCATGCTCCAGGTCGATGCGATCCCGATCTGGGGCTTACGGAAATCGGCATCGGTAAATCCGACCGCACGCAGCATGGCGCGGCTGGGGGCCTGCTCGACACCATCCACCACTAAGCTTGAGTATTGCCTGGAAAGATCCGATTTACCTGTTTTCTTGTCTTTATCGCTCATGATGCCGCTTGTCTGAAAAAACGAGCGCGCATTTTAGACCAATTTAGCGCTCGCGCAGCACTTTTCCCGGATTCATGATACCTGCCGGGTCGATAGCCGCTTTGATGGCACGCATCAACTCCATGCGCACGGGACTCGCGAGACGCTCCAGTTCGGCCGCCTTGAGCGCTCCGATACCATGCTCAGCGCTGAAACTGCCGCCCATCTCCACTGCGAGCTCATGGACGATCCGGTTCAGCGGCTCCCAGTGTTCGAGAAATTCGGCACTCGACATCGCGGCGGGCTGAGTCAGGTTGAAATGCAGGTTGCCGTCGCCCAGGTGCCCGAAAGGCACCGGCATGACGCCGGGCAGATGCTGCTCGACAAGGACTCCGGCCCGGTCCAGAAACTCGGGCATCTTCGAGACGGGGACCGAAATATCGTGCTTGATACTGGCACCCGCTTTTTTCTGGGCCTCCGATATGCCGTGCCGCACTCGCCAGAGCGCCTGCCGCTGCGCTTCGCTGCTGGCAACGATGCCATCGGCAACCAGGGACTCCTGCATACAGCGATCCAGGAAGTCGAGCAACTGCTGTTCGGTCTCGCCCTGCGAGCGGGCGTTGGCCAGCTCCATCAACAGATGCCAGGGCTGCACGCCATCGAGCGGATTGCGGCAGCCCGGCAGATTTTCCGCGACCATATCGATAGCCAGCTGCGGCATAAGCTCGAACGCAACGAGCTCATCGCCAACCTGCTTGCGCGCCAGGGCATACAGGCGCACTGCGGCGGCGGGGTCCGCAACGCCAAGCCAGGCCGTGGCAGTGCTGACCGGGGCGGGAAACAACTTCAATGTCGCGGCGGTAATGATCCCGAGGGTGCCCTCCGCGCCGATGAACAGCTGTTTCAAATCATAGCCGGTGTTGTCTTTGCGCAGGCCCCGCAATTCGTTAAGGATTCGGCCGTCGGGCAACACCACTTCGAGTCCCAGCACCAGGTCGCGGGTATTGCCATAGTGCAGAACATTGGTGCCGCCGGCATTGGTAGAAATATTACCGCCAATCTGGCAACTGCCCTCGGCAGCGAGGCTCAGCGGAAACAGCAGTTCGTATTCGCTCACCAGCTGCTGGATATCAGCGAGAATGCAACCGGCATCAACGGTAACCGTGTAGTTCTTCTGGTCAAGTTCGCGCACGCGGTTCATGCGGCTGGTCGAGATGAGTACCTGCTCCGCACTGCCGTCGAGGCCGGGGATCGCTCCGCCGGCCAGACCCGTATTGCCCCCTTGCGGCACCACCCCGACCCCGGACTCGCTGCACAGCCTGAGTATTTCGCTGACCTGCCCGGTCGATGACGGCAACAGCATCAGCGGTGTTGCCCCTCGGTACAGGCCCCGCCACTCGGTCAGAAAGGGTTCGAGCTCTTTTGCTTCGTCTATAAACCCGGCTGGCCCGACGATAGCCTGCAACCGCCCGATTACTTGTTTATTCGGCATCATTTATCCAACATCGAATTGAGCACGACTGCGCTTCAGTGCAATTAAGATTACGTTTTTTCGCTCAATCATGGTATTTATCTTCGCACGGGTAATTGTAAAGCGCCGCTCGCCGGCGCCATTATTGTTGGAATCATATGGATTACAAGGCAGCGACAACCTATCTGAGCCTGACAGGCCAGGATTTGTGGAACGATGTGACCACCGAACTGGATCACCTGAGCCTGGTTGACCGCAGTAATCTCATTGAGCTGGATCGTCACCTGCATCGTCACTGGGAGCTGGGCCGCAATTTTATTCTGGGCTGGAGCCCTACCGGTTACGGCATCAAGTTGCTGGTGGTGCCGCATTATTCGGTGGCCGAGTACGCGCTGAGCAACCGCCGCGGCAATGTCCCTGCTGACGAACTGTCGAATAACCAGGAGGCCGCTAATTTCGTCATGGGCCTGTTGGCGAGGCGACGCCAGCTGGACCAGCGACAGCTGGAAAGCGCTAGCAAACTGCTAGATGTCAAGCCCATTTATATAGAGCTGCGCAAGCCGCTGACAAACAGCGAAGCCGAAAGACGCATTATCGAAAAACTCGTAACGCGCTATGGCGTGAATTACGTTCAAAATCGCGCGGTGGCGTTGTTCGACATCGTTGGCTTTAGCCTGCTGAGCCCATTCGAACAAATGACCCAGCTGAACAGCCTGTCGTATTCGCTGAATTCGGCACACAGCAAAATGCTTAACAGCAATATCAAGGTCAACTTTGCGCGCTCGAGCACCGGCGATGGCTTTTATATCTGGAACCGCGAGCTTGGAGCGTCCGCCAACTCGCACCTCTATCATCTGATGCACCTGGTGCTGGCAGACAATGCTATTGCCCGCTCCAAAGCGCGCGGCAGAACCGTGCCACTGCTTCGAGCGGCGTTTCACGTTGGCAGTTGTTATGAGTTTCATCAGGCCGAGGGACTCAACCCAACCGTATTCAGCGACATAGTCGGCGATGTCACGATTGAACTTGCAAGGATGATCGAGCGCGCGCTGCCCGGCCAGGTGCTCGTGGGCGAATTCAATGCCGTGCTGGCAGGCGACCAACCTGACACGCGAGTCGAGCTGGACTCTGTCGCATTCATTGACTACGCGCAGGTCGACCTGTCGCACCTGAACGGACTGGTCTTGTCCGGCGATGCAATCCATTCGATCAAGTGTTATCTCACGGGCGAACCTTCGGGCGATGGCCAGTTCACGATCCGCAAACTGACCATCGAGGACAAGCATGGCCTGATGCACAACGTGTTTAACGCCAAGATCAATATTTACCGAAATGATGCAGCGCCGATATTGCTCGGCATAGAAGACCGCATGCTGCGCGGTGACAACCTCAACATGATCACGGTGGATCACATAGAGCACGACACTCGGCACTAGTGGCCAGCTCCGGCACCTCCAGAAGTGCGGCGCCGGTACCGAAGGACTTATGTAATACGCCCTAAACGCCCCGCCTCTATTTTTCAGGGCCAACCGTATGCGCGCAAACGCCTTTCGCTTCAATAACAAGGATTTGGGGTATTATCGTTGCCCACTGCGGGCGAATCCGGGCACCAAGTTATTTGTCCCGGCCGGCCAGACAATCGATATCGTTTATACTCGCTAGCATCTAGAATGCCGCGCGCGAAATTAAGGAGAACAGTACGCATGCGATCGGGAAAGATTTTTGCTCACAGGATCATTGCAACAGCATTGCTCGGGTTGCTGGCACCCGCCATCGCATCCGCTTACGTGGGACCGGGTGCCGGCATCAGTATGCTGGGTGCGTTATGGGGCCTGATCGTCGGCGTGGTCATGGCGGTTGGCGTTATCCTGTTCTGGCCGATTCGCATAATGATCCGCAAAGCGAAGGCAAATAAGGCGGAGTCTGCCCTGGCCGCAGATAACCCGGCTGAGCAGCAGGAGGCCGCCCAGGAGACCGCAGCAGCGCAAAACGACAAACCCGCTGCTTCCTGACTTAACCCTCTGACCGCAATGGGACTGTTTGACATACCCTCGCCTGTCTATTCGGCGATAGATTCCCTGCTGGAGTTTCTGCCGCTTTACGGGCGGCTGCTCATCTGGGCCGCCTTTACCGGTGTCATTTCGATGATTCTTTACTGGGCGTGCTCCGCACAGGATAAAGTCGAAGCCGCAAAACAGCGGGCCATTACCGCCAGGCGAAATATGGCCGGTTACCAGGGCACGGAAATGAATGAAATGCTGCCGCTGGCGAAAGAGTCCCTCGCCGCGTCCGGCAAACATTTTTTGATCGTTCTTGGCCCGGCCGTGCTGAGTTCGCTGCCGGCCCTCACGCTAATAGTCTGGGTTAGCAATCATTTCAGTTACGAACTGCCTGCGGCCGGGACACCGATCGTTATTTCCAGCACGCCCGCAGACGTTGCGAACAAACTGACGCCTGCCAGCGACGAATCGGGCAATGCGGCCATCGCCTGGCCTCCTGCTGAGCAACCTGCCGAATTATCGCTTAGCGGAGGCGAAACGCTGGTAACTCTGCCCCTCGCTGCTGCGGTACCGGTCGTGCACCAGCGTTACTGGTGGAATATCCTGATCGGTAATCCTAACGGCTATCTACCGGCGGATTCCGATGTCACGGAAATTCAGTTTGCCCTGCCTCGTCTCGTCTACCTCGACATCGGCCCCGAGTGGGTCCGCACCTGGGAACTTTCCTACTTCCTGCTGCTGATCCTGGTGTCGTTAGGCATCAAGGTTGCGTTCAAAATTCATTAAGTCCGGCCAATGACCGCCCAAGCGCCCCAGGTTACCCCATGACTAAGTCCAAGCATGCACATGACGCCTCTATATTCGATGTGTCAGGCAGCATGGCCTTTTTCAGCTGGCTGATATGCGAACATCCGCGCTTGTGGAAGGCGCTCGGCAACCTCGAAAGCGCGGCGGTTGAGAACCAGATCGAAGATATCCAGATAACGAAGCCCATCTACGTTTCGGGGCTGGCCCGCTCCGGTAGCACGATACTCCTGGAACTGTTGGCAGAAAGCCCTGGCGTTATCAGCCAGCGCTACAAGGATTTCCCGCCGGTATTCACGCCTTATGCCTGGAACTCGCTGCTGAAGCATGCGAGCCAGGGCGAAGGCACGCCCAGCGAGCGGGCCCATAAAGACGGCATCATGGTCACGATGGACAGCCCCGAGGCCATGGAAGAACCCGTGTGGTCTGCTTTCTTCCCCCATGCGCATGACCCGGCGCGCAGCAATGTCATCAGCCCGGGTGCGGAAGACGGCGGGTTCAGACAATTTTACTCCGCCCACATTCGCAAGATACTGGCCGTGCGTGGCGGCCAACGCTACCTGGCAAAGGGTAATTACCAGGTAACGCGGCTGGAATATCTGCTCGATTTGTTCCCTGATGCGCGCTTCGTGCTCCCCGTCCGCGACCCCGCAGCGCATATCGCTTCCCTAATGAAGCAGCACGACCTGTTCAACCGCGGCCAAACGGCGAACCCGCGGGCAAGGGACCACCTGCGTCGCGTGGGCCATTTCGAGTTCGGGATGGACCGGGTGCCCATTAACACGGGTGACAATACCGCCACACAGGAAATTTCAGAGTTCTGGGACACGGGCGCCGAGCTAGAAGGCTGGATGCGTTACTGGAATCAGATATATGGCTACCTTGCGGAACGGGTCGAAGCCAATCCGGCGCTGGCCAAGGCGTCGAAATTCGTTGAATTTGAGCAGCTTTGCGCCAGGCCGGTCGAAGTCCTCAGCGATTTGTTTGCACACTGCGAATTGGATGTCTCAAAGCAGTTCATAGACAAGGCCGCCAGCCGAATAGAGAAACCGACCTATTACAAATCCGGGTTCAGCGACATGGAGCTGGTAAAAATCGCGCAGCGCACAGGCGCCACGCTGGATCGTATTCGGGGCCTGATTCAGCCCGTTCAAAAACCCTTCTAGGCCTGCAGGGCCGGCATAACCCGGTCTGCAATCATGCGTATAGCTTGCTCCGGTTCGCCGTAGAGCCTGATCGCAAACTCATTTAAGCCCGCCGCCTTGAATTGCAGCAACTGGTCGATGAAACGGTCGACGTCCTCAGGGCCTCCTGCAAAGGTAAGATTCTCGACCAGTTTGGCGACGAGCGATTCGGGAACGCCTTCGATCTGGTGTGTATTGCGCGCATAGGCCTGGGCAAACGCTCCAAACCGGCTTTCTACCAACTCGCACTCTTGCGGCTCAAGAAAAGGCGAGATATACCAGTCTTCCAGCATCCCCCGCACGAACAATTTGGCCGCGGCCTCGCGCAATGCCGCGGTTTTGTCCTCTTTGACATGCCACGCATACAAATTGCTGATACGAACGCCTTGCGGCTTTCGACCGCTGGCCGTCAGACTGTCATTAAGGACAGCCATTGACTCCTCCATGCGCGGCAGCGTTACATCGGACATCATGACACCGTCCGCGATGCTACCGGCGAGCCTCAGCATCTGGGGCTTCGACGCCCCAACGTAAATCAGCGGCGGCTCATCGCCCGTCCAGTCCGGGTTGTAGCCCTGCACTTTGAACAGTTCGCCGTCATAATTGAATGGACATTGGTCAAAGGCTCCGCGCAGAAACTCCACGCACTCCCGCACTGCCGTGAGCATTCGAGGCATCATCACCCGCCGCCCCGGTTTGAGGCCCATCGCGATGACCGAGCCACCGCCACCGCCGATGACGATGTTGGCGCGGCCGCCCGCGCACTCATTCAGCGTGAACAACTGATTGGCGATCTTCACCGGGTGGAGTTCATAAGGGCTGATGGCGACAGGCCCCATGCGAATGTGGCCGGACCGCTCGGCCAGGCGCATGAAACTCATGAAAGGGTCACGGGCAGCAATATGATTGGCGGTCCAGACTGCGCCGAACCCCAGCTCTTCAGCCAACAAACCCAGCTCAGCAAAACGTGCCGGCGAATCCGGCTCCAGTACCAGGTCAAGTCGCATCGGCGATGACTCCTGAGCCGAAACGGGCGATTTGCTGCTCAATGAATCCCTGGGCCAGCGCCAAATAAGTGACTACCGTCAGGCCGCCGCCGCGGGCACACAGCTTTTCCTCCGTGGCACTGATGACAGCCACCAGGACAGGTTCATCGTCGCTCGTCCGCATCACCAGCGGACCGCCGCTGTCGCTTCCGCAGGGACCGGTTTCAGGATCGTCATAGGTTATGCGCGTGCCGAGGACCGTCAGCAGGTTCAGCTGTGTCGCAGACACGATAAGGCGCATCGCCGGCGGTTCGCCTATGCCAGGGCGACCCCAACCGGCGATCGTCGCGCTGGCGCCCGGGCGCAACAGCGCCTGAGACTCCGGAAAACTGGCAAGCGTAACCGGCGCAATTTCAACCGCTTCGGCAAGGTACAAAAGTCCCACATCATTCTGCAAAGTCAACTTGTCGAAACCCGGATGCCGAATCGCCCGTTCGATCTCAACGCGGCGTGCCTCGGTCCGATCCGCGCTGCCGACCAGAACATATTTGTTTTTGCCGGTGCAATGGGCAGCCGTGATCACCCAGCGCGGCGCAATGATGGCGCCTCCGCAGATGCCGCCGGACACCTTGTGAACGATCGCGACCGCCCATTCGTAATCCTCAGCGTATTGCTTGTCGCTCACGGGTTGACCATTGGCGATCGCATGCGCCTGAAAGCTGGCGAAAAGCCCAAGCAGCGCAGCAAGCTTAATGGCATACCGCAGAATCACGCCGTACACACGAAACTCTCACAACCCAGCTGGCTGTGTGGCAAGCAAAAAACACAAGGATGAAAAGACACTAAACCGGACTCAGAAAAATGCTTCGGCACCCACGACGAAACCCTTGTACTGGTATATAGCGCTGGCCGCCAGACTCCTCTTTTCGTAGTCGAGATCTACATCAAAGTACTTGTAACCGAGGCTAAAGCCGGCATGCTCCCAGGCTTTCCAGCGTATACCGGCCCCAACATTCCAGAGTGAACCGCCAATATTTTCGTTCGAGTCGAGTTCCAGATCGATTGCAAAGTAGCCGATGCTGGTGTCCACAATCCACTTGTCGTTGATCGCGTATTGGTAAACAAGCTTCAGGGTCGGCAACGGCGCGGTTGAATTGGCAATTCGCGGCGGTCCGAATTGCTCGCATAGAATTGAATCGCAGTTCTCACTTGCCTGATAACCGAACTCAAGTTCTTGCAGCGCCAGACCGAGACCGATACCGAGGTTATGCCGCTCGGTAAATATTGGCGAAAAAGTGTAGGTGAGATCCAACGATTTGATATTAAACTTGGCCGATATAGGCAGGGTCACTTCTGTCTGCAGAAAGTCCGGTGGCGGCGCGGGATTCGCAACTACGATTACTACGGTCGAATCCTGGCTGGCACTTCGATTCAGCTTAAAATAGTTCAAACCCAAAGCGTTGCGCTTCGATATACGCCAATTTAGAAATCCGATCGCCGTACCTTTGTTATCGGAAAGCCCCAAGGTGTCCTCGAAACTGATCAGCGCGCCCAGATTCCCATTGGCATCGCTAACCGCGGCCTTCGTTTCAAGCTTGGGATCGTAATAGCCTATGGCCGCCGTTATTCGAGCTCCGAGCGGCCAACTCCGCCATTCCGGCTGCTCTTTCGCTACCGCGGGCTGAGAAAGCAATGCGAAAACAGCCAGAGGCACTAAACATGATCTGCGCAATTTCAACACGACCGCCAACCTCGCTTAATACATCCGATCAAAAATTGAACCAATCCACCAAACGTCTCAAGGTCAAGACTAACATGGCCGCAGCTTATCACCCATTCGAACGAATTGAGCACCGGGTTTGAAAAGGCAAGTGCCACAAGCCATCAGAACAAAAGACTGAGACCTAATAAAGGTCCGTTGTAATCGTAGTCAAGGTCACCAATGAGGTCGCGCTTAATGTAGTCAATGTTCACCTGGAATAAGGCCCAACTCGCGTCAACGGCAACATTGTTGAAAATTCTGTAACGCATACCAATGCGACCGTTCCAGATACTGCCGTCAAATTCAGTGCTATTACTTAAATCGGTTTCCACCGCCAACCAGCCAAGTTCGAGACGGCCTACCAGCCGCTCATTAAATGCATACGCGTACCCAAGCTTCAGTGTCGGCAACGGCGCCACAACATTGAGGTCTGTCGACTGCAGAATAATGCCATCATTGGCGATCACCCCAATATCAATGTCCTGCAAGCTAAGCCCCACGCCCAGGGACAGCTCATGCTGAGGGCCAAAGACCGGCGAGTAACTGTAGAATAATTCAGCAACTTCGATATCAACGAAAGACTGCACCGGAATTCCTGCTTCTATCTCCAGGCCACCTATTGAAATTTGAGCCTTGGAAACCGCATCGCCACTTCGATCGAGCTGATAATAGGCCAGCCCTAATTTGTGCCTTTTTGCGAACCGCCATACAGCGGCTCCGACGGGACGAACCGGGGTATCGTCCAGGCCCAAGTCGCGCTCGAAATCGATGCTGGCCCGCACCGGATCTGATGCCGATCGCGCGCTGACGTCCGTGTCGATTGCAGCAAAAAATAACCCGGCCGACAAGGCAAACCGCTCACCCGCCGGCCAGGAGCGCCAAACGGGCTGCTGCGCCGACTCAAGTCTGGTTATCCGAGGGCTATGGGCCTATAGAGCGGCGACAGATTGATTTGCGTGTTCAACTACACGCTTTCCGCCCTCCGGGCGGCTGTTCGAAAGCCTGTGGCTTTCTTCCAGTTTGTGTCGCTTGCGGCGACAGATTGATTTGCGTGTTCAACTACACGCAAAGTTGGTCGGGGCGAGAGGATTCGAACCTCCGACCCCTTGCACCCCATGCAAGTGCGCTACCAGGCTGCGCCACGCCCCGACGTTGCGTGTCATCCAAACTCGCGAATAAATTCTAGCGGCGACACTGCTTCGTCTACTCGAACAGCGCACTTTCGAAGCACGGCCTGCAATGCCCGAAAACCGATAAAATTTTTGTAATCGCCCTTTCAAGGCCCAATGTGGGGTTAGCCCTGAAAGCGGCGGCTATGATACTTGAAGGTAACCGTCAGCGGGAGGCTAACGGCGCAGAATTTTCAGAACTTCTTCCAGTTCGGTGCGAACCTGGCGAATAATCTGCTGGCTCTGCGATACGTCCGACTTGGCCTCAGTGCCGGTCAGCCGCTGCCTCGCACCACCAATGGTGAAACCCTCGTCGTACAGCAGGCTGCGGATCTGCCGAATAATCAGCACATCCTGACGCTGATAATAGCGCCTGTTGCCACGCCGCTTAACGGGCTTCAGCTGCGGAAATTCCTGCTCCCAATAGCGGAGCACGTGCGGTTTCACAGCACAGAGATCGCTCACTTCACCGATGGTGAAGTAACGCTTTCCCGGAATTGGCGGTAATTCGTCGTTATTCCCCGGTTCCAGCATAGGCTTCTACTCGGGCTTTTAGTTTTTGTCCCGGTCTGAACGTGACGACGCGTCGCGCTGAGATCGGTATTTCTTCGCCCGTTTTCGGGTTTCTACCCGGTCGTTGATTTTTATCGCGCAGATCAAAGTTTCCGAATCCGGATAACTTCACTTGCTCTCCGCTCCCCAGAGCGCTGCGTAAATCCTCAAAGAAAAGATCTACCAGTTCACGCGCTTCACGTTTATTAAGACCCAATTCTTCGAAGAGGGATTCAGCCATGTCTGCTTTGGTTAATGCCATGGAATTATTCTCTTATGCTGGCGTTGAACTCGCTGGAAAGTCGCTCTATGACTGCGCCGACGGCACCGTCGATTTCCAGTTCGGTAAGGGTGCGGGATGTTTCCTGCAAAATCAAGCCTAAAGCGACACTCTTTAGACCGTTTTCAATTCCATCACCCGTATAGATATCAAATATTCTAACGTCGCGGATCAGCTTGCCCGCGGCCTCTCGCGCCGCCGAAACAAGGTCAGCAGCACTGACCGAGTCAGCAACGATAACAGCCAGATCACGCCGCACAGACGGGAACCTGGATAGCCCTGAGAACCTTGGTGGGCGAGCCTCCAGGGCAATCTGAGCGTTCAATTCGAAAAACTGCGGGGCAGGATTCAAACCCCATTTGCGAGCCAGCCTGGGGTGCAATTCGCCGCACCAGCCTGCTTCCGAACCGTTTCGCAGCAGCTTCGCCGTCCGTCCCGGGCGCAACGCCGAGTGCTCGGCCGCCACGAATTTGAAGCTTTCGGGCGCTCCCGTCAGATGCAAAACGGCCTCGACATCCGACTTTATGTCAAAAAAATCCGCGCTACGATTCTTGCCATCCCAGTGCTCGGGCTCCACAGCGCCCCAGGCGACTCCTGCCAGCACATTCGACTCCTGCGCGGCCTCGGCGCGCCGCGCAAAACGCACGCCCATTTCGAACAGGCGAACGCTGCTCTGCTGCCGTTTACGGTTTGCCTTGAGCGCCTGCAGCAATCCGGGCCAAAGTGATCGGCGCATCACCGATTGCTCGGCCGACAGGGGGTTTTGCAGCTCGAGGTCGCCCCCTTTACCCAGCAGTTCATTCTGCAACCGCGGGTCCACGAAACTGTAGGTAATGGCTTCCTGATAGCCACGATCAACGAGCAGGTCACGCGCCCGCTCGCCGGGCACCCTGTTTTCTGTCTGTCGCGACAGCATCGGCGTCGCCTTCTGGCGAGCCTCCGGCACCTTGTCGTAACCGTAGAGACGAACAACCTCTTCGACAAGATCCTCTTCGATTGCGATATCGAAGCGAAATGACGGCGGCGTTACGAGCCAGCCATCGGCGACCGCGGCCACGGTAAACCCGAGCCGCTCGAGCATAGAGCAGATTTCCCCATCCGCGATTTCGATGCCCAGCATCTTTGCGAGCCGGCTTGACCGCAGCAGAACGGCATCACGCCCCGGAACCCCGGCCACGATGCGTTCCTCCGTAACGGGACCCGGCTGCCCCCCGACTATGGCGAGCAGCAATTCCGTCGCGCGCTCGATTGCGCGTATCTGCCCCGTATAATCGACACCGCGCTCAAACCGCAGTGATGCATCGGTATGCAGACCATAACGACGCGCCCTGCCCGCCAAAACGGTAGGACTGAAATAAGCGCTCTCCAGAAAAATGTCGCGAGTCGTGTCATCAACGGCCGTAGCTGCGCCACCCATAATGCCCGCAAGCGCAACCGCCTGGTTTTGGTCGGCTATAACCAGCACGTCCGTATCCAGCTCAATTTCGCGCTCGTCGAGCAAGGTCAGTCGTTCGCCCTTGGTGGCCATGCGCGCGACCATGCCACCCGATAACCGGGCGAGATCATAGGCATGCATTGGCTGACCCAGTTCGAGCATCACGAAGTTAGTAACGTCGACGACGGGACTGATCGGCCGTATACCCGAGCGTCGAAGCTTCTCGACCATCCAAAGAGGTGTCTGCGCCGTGGCGTCAACACCGCGAATCACGCGGCCTGCGAAAGCAGGGCACTCATCGCCCGCCTGCAGGCTGATAGGCAGCGAGTCGTCCACGGCAGGGGCGACGGGTGCTATCGCGGGCTCCGTGAAATCGAGGCCGTTAATGGCAGCGACCTCGCGGGCCGTTCCGAGGATGCTGAAACAATCGGCCCGGTTCGGCGTCAGGTCCAGGTCGATAACCCGGTCATCAAGGCCCAGCGCATCATTAATCGGGAGACCCGGCTGCAAGGATTCGTCGAGCTCCAGCAAGCCTTCCGCACTTTCCGCTATGCCCAGCTCGACGGCCGAACAAAGCATACCGAGAGATTCCTGCCCTCTGATTTTGCTCCGCTTGATTTTGAAATCGCCCGGCAGCACGGCACCGATAGTCGCGACCGGATAAACGCCACCGGGTTTCACATTGGCGGCGCCGCAGACAATTTTGAGGGGCTCCGCGCCGCCCGCATCGACCACGCAAAGCGAAAGTTTATCGGCGTCGGGGTGCCTGCTTTTTTCCAGCACCTTAGCGACCAGCACGTTTTCGAGCGGCGGCGCCACGCGATCGATGCCGTCGACCTCCAGTCCCGCCATCGTCAATTGCTCGCCCAATGCCTGGGTATCCACATTGGGATCAACCCATTCGCGCAGCCACTGTTCCGAGATTTTCATATAGCTGGAACCTCAGACAAACTGCCGCAGGAACTGCAGATCATTTTCAAAAAAGAGCCGCAGATCGGAAACACCGTAGCGAAGCATCGCCAGCCGCTCGATACCCATTCCGAACGCATAGCCCATGTATTTTTCCGGATCGATACCGACGTTATTCAGCACGTTCGGATGCACCAGTCCGCAACCACCGATCTCAAGCCACTTGCCCGACTCCGAAAGAATGTCCATTTCGGCCGACGGTTCCGTGAACGGAAAATAAGAGGGGCGAAAGCGCATTTCCATCTTGCGCTCGAAAAAGCACTCGACGAATTCGTGCATGATGGCTTTCAGGTTTGCGAAGCTCACATCCGTATCGACAACGAGCCCTTCCACCTGATGGAACATCGGGGTGTGCGTCATGTCCGAATCGCAACGATAAACGCGGCCCGGCGCAATGACTCGTATCGGAGCGCCGCGCTCCTGCATCGCCCGAATCTGAACCGGAGACGTGTGCGTCCGCAGGAGATGCCCGCCCGGAAAATAGAAGGTGTCATGCATGGCGCGCGCCGGATGGTCTTCCGGCACGTTCAGCGCACTGAAGTTATGGAAATCGTCTTCTATCTCCGGCCCCACCGCCACATCGAAACCGGCACCGCGAAAAATATTTTCCATGCGCTGCCGAGTACGGGTAACAGGATGCAAGCCACCGACCCGCTGCCCGCGACCGGGCAGTGTCACGTCGACGGCTTCCGCCTGCAGTTGCTCGGCCAGCGCCTCGTCTTCCAGCGCCGTTTTACGGTCTTCCAGCGCGCTCTGCACAGCCTGCTTCGCTTTGTTGATCGCTTCACCGGCCGCGGGCCGTTCCGCCGCAGAGAGTTTGCCAAGCCCCTTGAGCTGTTCGGTCAGAACACCCTTTTTCCCGAGGTAACTGACACGCACGGAATCGAGTGCCGCAAGATCACTTGCGGCAGCGATTTCGTTCTCAGCCTTATTGACTAGCGCGTCGAGGTTCGACATTTGCAACCGGATCTCCTACCAGGCCCGAATGCTCGTCAGGTTGTTTCGCAGGCTGTCTGAACGCGCATCCCGGCGTTCCGCCCGAGTGCGAGTGCAGCAATGCCGAAACTCCCTGGCAAGCAATCAGGATGCGCTCAGAGCCGCCTTGGCCTGCTCAGCCAGCGCGCCAAACGCATCGGGATCATGCACGGCAATGTCAGAAAGAATCTTGCGATCGATCTCGATCTCCGCTTTCTTCAGCCCATTGATAAGGCGGCTGTAGGACAATTCATGCAGGCGGGCTGCCGCATTGATACGGGCAATCCACAGCGCACGAAACTGACGTTTACGCTGCCGACGATCCCGGTAGGCATATTGCCCCGCCTTGGTGACGGCCTGGTTGGCTGTTTTATAAAGCCTGCTGCGAGCACCGTAGTAACCCTTGGCTTTACTCAGAACTTTTTTACGACGCGCCTTACCGGCAACGCCTCGTTTAACTCTAGGCATTTTGGCGACTCCTTAACTGTAGGGAAGCATTTTCTTTACGGCTGGCACATCACACTCGGCGACGTGTTCTGTCGCGCCAAGTTGACGCTTCCGCTTAGAACGCTTTTTAGTAAGGATGTGTCGCAAATGCGACTGGGCGCGTTTATAGCCGCCCTTGCCGGTGGCACGAAATCGCTTCGCGGCACCGCGATTGGTCTTCATCTTGGGCATTTCTAACTCCTTAAGCCTGACCCGTGCACCATTGCCGGGGAAGGCGGGTTGAGGCATGCGCAGAACGCAGCGGCCTTAACTCACTTGTTCAGCGATTACGAATAATCGCTAGTTCTTTTTTGGCGTCATAACCATGACGAGTTGCCGGCCTTCCATTTTCGGAAACTGCTCGACAGTGCCATAGTCTTCCAGGTCTTTCTCTACCCGTTTCAAAAGCTTGACGCCAAGCTCCTGGTGGGCCATTTCACGACCTCGATAACGCAAGGTTATTTTGGTCCGATCTCCTTGGGACAAGAACTCGATGAGTTTGCGCAACTTAACCTTATAGTCGCCCTCTTCGGTTCCCGGCCGAAATTTAATTTCCTTGACGTGTACCTGCTTGGTTTTGCTTTTACCGGCCTGCGCCTTCTTCTTGAGTTCAAAAAGGTACTTGCCGAAATCCATGATTCGGCAGACAGGCGGCTCTGCGTTCGGAGACACTTCGACTAAATCAAGCCCCACTTCCTGGGCTTTCGCCAGTGCCTCATCGACTTCCAAAATTCCGGCTTGCTCACCTTCCGCATCAATCAACCGAACTTTTTCAGCGGTTATTTCCCGGTTACGCCGGACGCGTTTGTTAGCAGCTATTCGTCAATCCTCCGTTTCCAATAAAGAACGGCCGTAGCTCGCGACCTCGGATTTAAGATGTTGGGCGAACTGCTCCAATGGCATTGCTCCCAAATCTTCACCGGTTCGCGTGCGCACGGCCACGCTGTTCGATTCAGCTTCGCGATCGCCTGCAACCAGGAGATACGGCACTCGCTGTATCGTGTGCTCGCGGATTTTAAAGCCGATCTTTTCGTTTCTCAAGTCCGAAGCAACCCTAAATCCCTGTTTTTTCAGGGCGTCGGTGACGGAACGGACGTATTCGGCCTGATTATCGGTGATATTCATCACCACGGCCTGAACCGGCGCCAGCCACGCAGGCAGGCTGCCGGCATGATGCTCGATCAGTATACCGATAAAACGCTCGAAGGAGCCCAGGATCGCCCTGTGTAGCATAACGGGCGTTTGTTTGCTGCCGTCCTCCGCAATATAGGTCGCGCCGAGGCGCTCGGGCATCGAGAAATCCAGCTGTATGGTCCCGAGCTGCCAGACTCGCCCGATGCTGTCGCGTAGGTTGAATTCGATCTTCGGGCCGTAAAAAGCGCCCTCGCCGGGCTGGAGCTGCCACGGCAGGCGGGCTGCTTCGAGACACGCCTGCAGCGCCGCTTCCGCCTTGTCCCACTGGCCATCGTCACCCACTCGCTGTTCGGGCCGGGTCGATAACTTGGTCGAAATATCGCTGAAACCGAAATCCGCGTACACGCTATGCAGCAAGTCGATGAACGCGGCCACCTCCGACTGAATCTGGTCTTCGGTGCAGAAGATATGCGCATCGTCCTGGACAAAGCCGCGCACGCGCATCAGGCCGTGCAGAGTGCCGCTCGGTTCGTTGCGATGACAGGAGCCGAACTCCGCCATTCGAAGCGGCAAATCGCGGTAACTGTGCAGACTGCGGTTGTATATCTGAATGTGGCACGGGCAATTCATCGGTTTCACCGCGTACACCCGCTGCTCTTCGTCACCGGTGGTGAACATGTTCTCGCGGAATTTATCCCAGTGTCCGGATCGCTCCCACAAGCTGCGGTCGACGATCTGCGGCGTATTGACCTCCTGGTAATCGTGCTCGATCAGCCGCTGGCGGACGTAGCCCCGCACGGCCTCGTAGATCTTCCAGCCCTTGTCGTGCCAGAACACGAGGCCCGGCGCCTCTTCCTGGAAGTGAAACAGATCCATGGTCTTGCCAAAGCGGCGATGGTCACGCTTCTCCGCTTCTTCGATACGGTGCAGGTAGTCCTTGAGCGCCTTCTTGTCGGCCCACGCGGTGCCATAGATTCGCTGTAGCATCTCGTTGTTCGAGTCACCGCGCCAGTAGGCACCCGCCAGTTTCATGAGCTTGAAAGCCTGCAGGTGGCCGGTGCTCGGCACGTGCGGCCCGCGACACAGGTCCGCCCAGTCACCCTGACCGTACAGACCGATTTCCTCGCCCGCCGGGATGCTCTCGATAATCTCGGCCTTGTAGTCCTCGCCCTGCCCCTTGAAGTACGCGACGGCCTCTTCTCGGCTCATCACGCTGCGCTCGACCGACAGGTTGGCTTTGGCGAGCTCCGCCATCTTTTTTTCTATCTTTTCAAGGTCTTCTGGCGTAAACCCTTTATCGTACGCGAAGTCGTAATAGAAGCCGTCTTCGATCACCGGGCCGATGGTGACCTGCGCCTCGGGAAACAGCTGCTTGACCGCCTGGGCCAGCAAATGCGCCGTGGAATGACGAATGACCTCGAGGCCGTCGTCATCCCGCCCGGTGACGATCGCCAGGTCGGCATCCCGCTCGATGAGGAAGGACGTATCGACCAGCCGACCGTCCACTTTGCCGGCCAGGGCCGCCTTCGCGAGGCCCGGACCGATATCTGCAGCCACGTCAGCCACGGTGATCGCCGCATCGAATTTGCGCTGGCTGCCGTCAGGAAGAGTAATGGTGGGCATAGGGTTCGCCGAAACATTCTGGAAAGGCGCGGATTGTATAGAAATACTCGGCGGCAGACACCCCGCCCGGCACGAATACTCCGCAACAGGAAGTGAAGCGAGGTCCCCCATCTTACGGATCAGCCGCTCTTCGCGGTATGCAGCACACGCTAAGTGGCTGCGGGCAGGCCGGCTTAAGCCAGAGGCATCGGCTGCAGGCTGACGACAACCGACTTGTATGCCGGAGTGTTGCTGCCGTCCGCGACGTGCGCGATCGGAATCAGCGGGTTGGTCTCCGGGTAGTAGGTGGCCACGCAACCGCGCGGAATGCGGTAGGGAACGACGGTGAAACCCTCCATCGTGCGCAACTCATCGTTGTAGTGACTCGTAATGCTGACGCGACTCCCCTCCCCCAGTTGCGCGGCCCTGGCATCGGCCGCGTTCATGAACACGACCATGCGGCTGTCGGCTATGCCGCGGTAGCGATCCCGCTGCGAATAGACCGTCGTGTTGAACTGGTCGTGACTGCGAATCGTCATCATCAGGTAAGACCCGGCCGGAACATTGTGCGGCTCGATCGCATGCACCTTGAACAGCGCTTTGCCGGCTGCGTTGTTGAACACTCGCTCGTCGCGGACAGCATGCGGCAGTTCGATACTGCCCTCCGTGATAAGCCGGTCGTTGAACTCAGCAAAACCATCGATCACCGCTGCAATATGGTCGCGGATACGGTTGTAATCTTCGGCCAGCTTCAACCAGTTTATCTTGTCATGCGCGCCGAGCAGCGCCTCGCCGATCTCGGCGACCGCCCTGACCTCGCTCTTTAGAAATTCGCTGGCCGGCGGCAGATGACCCTGCGACTTCGTCACCACGCCCATCGAATTCTCGACCGTGACGAATTGCGGCCCGGCTGCCTGGATGTCTCGTTCCGAGCGCGCCAGCACGGGCAGAATGATGGCCGTTTCGCCGGTGACTGTATGCGAGCGATTCAACTTGGTCGACAGCTGCACGGTGAGCGAAGCTTTGCGCAGCGCCGCCGCCGTGAAGTCGTTATCGGGGCTGGCCGCCATAAAATTGCCGCCCAGCGCGAGCAGCACCTTCACGCGGCCCGCATGCAGCGCGTTGATCGTGGCCACCGTATCAAACCCGTGCGCGGCCGGCGGCTCGAATTTGAAGCGTTCACCCAGTCGCCCCAGGAACGCGGCATCGGGTTTTTCCCAGATGCCCATCGTCCGGTCGCCCTGCACATTGCTGTGCCCGCGCACCGGGCAGGCTCCGGCGCCGAGCCTTCCGAGATTGCCGCGTAACATCAGGAAATTAATGATCTCCTGAATATTGGCTACCGCGTTCTTGTGTTGAGTAAGACCCATCGCCCAGCAACAGATCGTATTCTCGGCCCGGATCGCTATTTCGGCCGCTCTGCGTATCAGTGCCTGACCGACGCCGCAACCGGCCTCGATGTCTTCCCAGGCGGTTGCCGCCAGGTTCGTTTCGTAAGCGTCGAAGCCTGCCGTAAATTTTTCGATGAAAGCACGGTCCAGGACCTGCCCCGGCATGTCGGCTTCCGCTTCCAGCATCGCTTTGCAAAGCCCCTGCAGAAACGCGACGTCGCCGTTGATGCGCACCGGCACATGCAAGTCAACGAGCTCGGTGCCCTTGCCGACCAGTCCCCGCAGGGTTTGGGGGTTGTGAAAATTTTTCAGCCCGACTTCGTCGAGCGGGTTGATCGCGACGATCGTCGCACCGCGTTGCTTGGCACGCTCGAGCGTCGCGAGCATGCGCGGATGATTCGAGCCGGGATTCTGGCCCAGCACGAAAATGGCATCGGCGTAATCGAAATCACTCAGGCGGACCGTGCCCTTGCCGTTACCGATGACTTCATTGAGCGCCGTGCCGCTCGATTCATGACAGAGATTGGAGCAATCCGGCATGTTGTTCGTGCCAAAGCTGCGCGCCAGCAGCTGCCACAGGAATGCGGCCTCGTTGCTCGTGCGACCTGAGGTGTAAAACGCGGCCTCGTCGGGGCTCGATAACTGGCGCAACTGCCGCGCTATAAGCTCGCAGGCCGAAAACCAGGTTATGGGGATGTAGTGACTTGCACCGGGCTTTTTGATCATCGGCTGGGCCAGGCGGCCCTGTTCGTTCAGCCATTGATTCGAGCGCGCCTGCAGGTCGGCGATGGAATGCGCCGCAAAGAAATCGGCATCGATGACCTTGCGTGTTGCTTCATCGGCGAAGGCCTTCGCGCCGTTTTCGCAGAATTCCGCTGCTTTACGATGCTCGGTGTCTTCCGGCCAGGCGCAGCCCGGGCAGTCAAACCCGTTTGCCTGGTTCATCTGGCGCAAGGCACCTATGCCGCGCCCCAGGCCCGGCTTTGCGCTAATCTGGCGCAGAACTTCGACCACCGCCGGCACGCCCGCCGCAAACTCGGGCTGTTCGCCTACCGCCTTTGTAATCTTAGAGGGTGTATCGCGCTCGGCTGTCACTGCAGACTCCCGGTATACAGCGTGTCCAATCAGACGCCTGTATCGTGCCGAAGCCGTCGGACATTGTCACCCTGTGTGAGCAATTTAGCGCAATTAATGCGCCGCCCTGCAATCTCGATACATCACTTGCGCGCCGATTGACAGCGAAACTGCTCTGCAGGAGCCTGGGGCCGAATCAATCCGCTCAGTAACAAAAAAGGGTCAGGTATAAACCTGACCCTTTCTCTACATTGAAATTGGTAGGCGCGGGCAGGATTGAACTGCCGACCCCTACCATGTCAAGGTAGTGCTCTTCCACTGAGCTACGCGCCTATGGAACACGCCCTGGGGTCACCGGGCGGGCGTGTAATCTAGTGAATTATCCGTCGCTTGGCAACGCCTGCTGCGGCATCTGCCCGCAATCGCGTCAGTTTCATGGGCGAATCAAGCCCGAAAATCCGCTCGTTTGCCCTTTATAGAGCAATGAACAAGCTGTTCAACCGACTTTGGCGTCTGAAAAACCGAGCCCTACCCGGCGCATCTCGACGATTTCGTCACGCAGTTGCGCGGCCTCCTCGAACTCCAGATCGCGGGCATGCTTGTGCATCTGTTTCTCGAGCACGCTGATTTTCTTCAGCAGCATCTCCGGACTCATACCGGCGTAATCCGGCAGCGGCTCGGCGACTCTGGCAGCCTTGCCGCTGCGCCGTCCTGGCGCAGCGCGGGCGCCCTCCATGATGTCCTGAATGCCCTTGATGATGCTCTTTGGCTGGATCCCGTGCTGCTTGTTAAACGCCAGCTGTTTGACCCGCCGTCGCTCCATTTCGGCCATGGCTCGCTCCATCGAGCCGGTAACCTTGTCGGCGTACATGATTACGCGGCCATTCAGGTTGCGCGCCGCCCGGCCCGAGGTCTGGATCAACGAACCCTCGGAACGCAGGAAACCTTCCTTGTCCGCATCAAGAATGGCTACCAAAGAAACCTCTGGCATATCAAGGCCTTCTCTCAACAAGTTAATGCCAACCAATACATCGAATTCGCCGAGTCGCAGGTCGCGGATGATCTCGGTGCGCTCGACCGTCTCGATATCCGAATGCAGGTAGCGGACCCGCACGTCGTGCTCGTGCAGGTATTCCGTCAGGTCCTCCGCCATGCGTTTCGTCAGGGTCGTGATCAGCACTCGCTCGTTCAGCGCCACACGCAGATGGATTTCCGACAGCACGTCATCCACCTGGCTCCCCGCCGACCTGACGATCACCTCGGGGTCGACCAACCCGGTCGGGCGCACGACCTGCTCCACCGTCGCGTCGGCATTCTCCCGCTCATAGCGCCCGGGCGTCGCGGACACGTAGATGGTCTGCGGCGAGAGCGCCTCGAATTCATCGAAACGCAGGGGCCGGTTGTCCAGCGCCGAAGGCAAGCGGAACCCGTACTCGACCAGCGTTTCCTTGCGTGACCGGTCACCGCGGTACATGCCGCCCAGCTGCGGGATGGTCACGTGGCTTTCGTCCACGATCAGCAATGCGTCCGCAGGCAGATAATCGAAGAGACAGGGCGGCGGCTCGCCCGGCTCGCGGCCGGACAGGTAACGACTGTAGTTCTCGATGCCCTGGCAATAACCGAGCTCGCTGATCATCTCCAGGTCATACATCGTCCGCTGCTCGAGCCGCTGCGCCTCGACCAGTTTGTTGGCCTTGTTCAACACCTGCAGGTGTTCGCGCAGCTCTTCCTTGATCTGGGTGACGGCGTTCAGCATTCGATCGCGCGAGGTCACGTAATGCGTCTTCGGAAAAATCGTGAACCGCGGCACCTTCTGCTGCACTTCCCCGGTCAGGGGGTCGAAGATGGAGATCGATTCGATTTCGTCATCGAACAGTTCGATGCGCACGGCATCGCGCTCGGCCTCGGCCGGAAAGATATCGATGACATCGCCGCGCACTCGGTAGGTGCCCTGCGACAACTCGATCTCGTTGCGGGTGTATTGCAACTCCGCAAGCCGCCGCAGCAGGGCTCGCTGCTCGAGCTTTTCGCCGCGCATCAGGTGCAGCACCATGCTGAAATAGGCTTCGGGGTCGCCCAGGCCGTAAATGGAAGACACCGTCGCCACGATAATGGCGTCCGGATATTCGAGCAGCGTCTTGGTCGCCGACAGGCGCATCTGCTCGATGTGCGCATTGACCGAGGCATCTTTCTGGATATAGGTATCCGACGACGGCACGTAGGCTTCAGGCTGGTAGTAGTCGTAATACGACACAAAATACTCGACCCGATTGTTCGGGAAGAATTCGCGCATCTCGCCATAGAGCTGCGCAGCCAGAGTCTTGTTGGGCGCCAGGACGAGGGTCGGCCGCTGCACAGTCTGGATGACGTTGGCTATGGTGTACGTCTTGCCGGACCCGGTCACGCCGAGCAGCGTCTGCTTGGCAAGCCCGCTGCGCAAACCGTCCACCAGCCCGGCAATCGCCTGCGGCTGATCGCCGGCTGGCTCGAACTCGGCGTGGAGCTGGAATCTCTGGTTGTCGCGCATGGTTTGAGGTGCCTGCAGACTATTGGAGCAATGAACGGAATTCCGTATAGTTGCACCCCGTTTGCCCTGCATGGGCATGACTATCAAGGTGCCGTTGTGAGTCTATCAGTTTCAAAGCGCGTCCAACGCGTCAAACCTTCCCCAACCATGGCGGTTACCGCCCTGGCGGCCGAGCTGCGCGCGGCCGGCCGGGATATCATCGGCCTGGGTGCCGGCGAGCCGGATTTTGACACGCCGCAACACATCAAGGACGCGGCCATCGAGGCTATCAACAAGGGTGACACCAAGTACACCAACGTTGACGGCACACCGGCCCTGAAGAAAGCCATCATCGACAAGTTCAAGCGCGAGAACGAACTGGACTACGCGCCGAACCAGATCCTGGTGTCGAGCGGCGGCAAGCAGAGCTGCTACAACGTTTGCATGGCAGTGCTGAACCAAGGCGACGAGTGCGTCATTCCGGCCCCCTACTGGGTCTCCTACCCCGACATGGTGCTGCTGGCCGACGGTGTGCCCGTGCCGGTCATGGCGGGCCTCGACCAGGGCTTCAAGATAACGCCCGCGCAATTGAAGGCAGTGCTGACAGACCGCACTCGGCTAATGTTCCTGAACAGTCCAAGCAATCCGACCGGTGCAGCCTACACGAAGGCTGAACTGCAGGCGCTGGGCGCGGTGCTGCGCGATTACCCGCAAGTGCTGATCGCGACCGACGACATGTACGAACACATATACTGGGCTGACGAACCGTTCACGAGCTTCGCCCAGGCCAACCCCGACCTGTACGAGCGCACCCTGACGATGAACGGGGTTAGCAAGGCGTACGCCATGACGGGCTGGCGAATCGGTTACTGCGGCGGACCCGCCAACATCGTCAAGGCGATGAAAGACATCCAGAGCCAGAGCACCTCGAACCCCGTCAGCATTTCGCAGGCTGCAAGCGTGGCAGCTTTGACTGGCGGCAATGAGTGCATCCAGGAAATGCTGGTGCACTTTCGCCAGCGGCATGACTACCTGGTTGCTGCACTGAACGATATCCCGGGGTTCAAATGTGCACCGGGCGCGGGCACCTTTTACGCCTTTCCTGATGTATCGGAGGCTATGGCCGCCAAGGGTTGCGCCGCAGACACGGATTTCTCCGCTCTGCTGCTGAACGAGGGTGAAGTCGCGCTGGTTCCGGGCTCGGCTTTCGGTGCCCCAGGTTACATTCGGCTGTCATTCGCCACCAGCATGGAGAAGCTCGAGGGCGCGATTGAGCGTATTAAGCGCGTAATGGGCTAAGTTCGTCCCAGCGGAAAGCGGCACGAATAAACGCTTTCCGGGCCGGATATGAACTTGACCAGCCCGCTGCGGAAATACGGGCTGCTGCCTTGACTTGCCGGAGGCCTTACCGGAAAATTCCGCCTCCTCTGGCCATTGATAACCAGAGCAACACTATTCCCCGATAGCTCAGTTGGTAGAGCGATTGACTGTTAATCAATTGGTCCCTGGTTCGAGTCCGGGTCGGGGAGCCAAACTCAAACGAAAAGGCCCGCATCTGCGGGCCATTTTGCTGCGCCTTAAACGTGGCCATTCGGCCAAAAACG
>JARRLL010000018.1:0-31946 GCA_037387125.1 Gammaproteobacteria bacterium
TGTAGATAAGGGCCACGGTCGCCAGGTGAGATGCGATCGATACCAACCGAACAGCATCCTCCATAGTCAAACCCATACGATGAATTAGCGCCACGACCAACATGAACAGGAAGTCCGTCGCGCCGTCCAGGGGAGGCTCTCCGATATTCCAGACGATCCCCCAGCCATGCGCGAGATTGTCTGCATATCTCATCAACATTGCCGCATCTTCAAACGGCGGGATATCGAAATTTACAAACTTAAAGCCGAAATAAATAGCCAAAGCTATTAGCACAACGAACATGCTTAAATCTTGGTACATATACCTCGCTTTCTTAATTTCAGCCATTACCACTCGTCTATTCTCCGATTATTACTACTATATCTTGAGCGTTTGATTGAAAACTCTGCGGCCCAGCTTCATTAATCCGGTCAGCGAAACAACACTCTTTCAATTGTGCTTACCAAAGACGTCCACGACTAGCCAATAGGTGAACAAATAGGGCTAAGAAAATATGATTATTGGCTCTAAAGCGGGACTTTAAGCGACCGCTATTCTACTTTAACAACGCGGTTTTACTTTAACAACGAGACCATGATCGCATTAGTAACTCTGGGATTCGGGTTCGCCGTTTAATCCCCGAACGGCATGCGAACCTGAGGAGTTTTGCCTGTTTATCCGCTGAGCAATTTGGTTTTTATGCGACTAAGGCTTGCATTCACAACGCTAGAGTGAAAATCTTTTCTCCGCAAACTATCAGGATCTGCCCCAAATGAGCCATAAACAAGCCAAAGCTGGTTTCAGCGTATCGTTACTTGCTATTTCTTTCGTCTTCGGTTGCGCACCCAAACCCGAAGAGCCCGATACTGCGCTCCAGCTCGTGACGCAATGGGTTTCCGGTCAATACAACAATATTGCCCAGGCCGAAGCCGACATCGCGGCTAATCTGCCGCCGGAGCAGGTACACCGGCCGATGCACCAGCTTTTCGTGCCGGTAGAAGCCACAAATATCGAGGGTTATATCGTCTATCAGCAATCATCGATGGACGGCTCTGAGAACCCCGCGATGATTTTTCGTCACGGACTCATGCAATACCTCGAAGACAGCGAAACCGGCTCGGTGCGCCAAAGGGAGCTCTACTTCAAGGACAGCGAACCCTACAAGAACGCGCACCGCAATCCCGAAATCCTTGCCGATGTCACGCTTGATGAGTTGACCTGGAATGAAGGCTGCGACTTCTATCTGCAAGCCAATGACGAAGGCACGATGGTTAGCGGGCCGATCACCGAGGGCGCATGCATCCTGTTCAATCAGGGTTTGCAGAAAAATATGTACGCGGATGACCTGGTGGAAATTACCGCAACGGAGTATCGATTCCGGGGTCGTTACGTTGATGAAGAAGGCGCGGTATTGTGGGGAACGGAAAGCGGGGAACTCAACCGGCTTGTGAAGCAATAGTTGCGGAAATTTCGCAAGCACCCCTGCAATTAAGAGGCTGGCAAATGGGCGGCTAGTTGTCGTCGCCGAACAAGGCTTCGTCGGGCAGCAGGGATTCGCCCATTCTGCCGAACTCTTCGCTGAGCCGCTGGCGCTCTTCCTGCAGCCGGGCTATTTCCCCCATGACGGCCTCTGAGCCGGCGCGCGCGACCTCCGCCTCGGTCGCAGCCTCTTCGGCGCGCATGGAGTCGCGCAGCGATTGCGCGGCTCGTTCCTGCAACTCGACCCTTAACTCGCGGGTCTTGCGCACCGACTCCTTGAGATCGGCTTCAAGTTTTTCTATGCATGAATCCTTCTCGGACAGACTGCCACGCAAGTCCTGCAGGGTTGCAACGGAGGTATTAAATTCTTCAGTTTTTGCTTCGAATTTATCGCGTAACTCATTGATTTCCCTGCGCGCTGTTCGAGCATCGGCTTCCAGCGAGCGAATGGTATGGTTGCGCGGATCTTCGCAGTCCTCTTTTCTGCCGCGGACGCTGGACAGCAGTAGCGTAAGCAGGCAGCCCATGACAAAGCATGACGCGCCGGCCACGGCCAAAAGTTGTTCGCTGCTTAACTGATTAAGGAATTCGATATCCACAATATGTCACCTGTAGCGCAAAAATAGCCGATTTACGCTTTTCAGTGCCTTGCGCCAGTTCTCATTTCCGCACGACATAAAGACGCACGGGAAAACAGCAACCTGCTGATCCCAATAGAAAACAGCGGCTTGCTACCGCTGGGGAGCGCGGAATTATTGGCTAAAGCAGGCTTCTGGGAGCCCGCCTAAGTCACCGTCGGCAAACTTCGGCCGGCACCGCTCCCGGCCGGCCGCTAGTCCGGCAGCGCATACGCCAGGATGTAATCGCCCTTGGGCAGCGGTGACCAGGAATGGCCGCCGGCCGAGACGACAATATACTGTTTGCCACCGACGCTATAAGTCATGGGTGTCGCGTTAGCCGAAAAGGGCGTGTCGACCTCCCAGAGCTTTTCGCCGGTATCGACGTCGAACGCCCGGAAGCGCTCATCGTAGGAGGCGCCTATAAAAGCGAGCCCGCCGCCGGTAACGATGGCCCCGCCGGACACCGGTGTGCCAAACTCAAGTGGAATGGGCAGTGCTCCGCCGGGCACCAGTTTATCGATGACACCGAGTGGCCGGCTCCATGCAATTTCGCCGGACTCCATGTCCACGCCGACCAGCAATGCCCAGGGCGGAGCCGTGCAGGGTGACATGAAATTGGACATCAGCGGCCCCTGCTGTATGCCGTACTCGGCACCTTTTATGAAGTCGGGCGGACCCATCGGCATGCCAGCCATCGGATGGTCCGTGGGCTCTAACTCCTCGTTCGGAATGAGTTTGATAAAGAATGGCATCTGGGCGACCGGGGTAACCAACAGGTTGCGGTCGGGGTCAAATGCGCCGCCGCCCCAGTTCATGCCACCCCCGATCATCGGATACATCGCGGTACCCTCTTCACTCGGAGGCTCGTAGTAGCCGCCATGACGCATCGCTGCGATCTTGTCGCGGCAATAATCCCGGTCAACGAAGCCAAAACCCCAGGCATCGTCAGGCGTCAACCCGACCTTCATGAGCGGTGGCGGCCGCACGGGGAAAGGCTGCGTCGGCGAAAGCTGATCACCGGGAATGCCATCGGTCGGGACCGGCCGTTCCTCAATTGGATGGAACGGCTCACCCGTCTCGCGATGGAGGGTAAAAACAACGCCCGTTTTGGTCAGGACAATAACCACCGGAATCTTCTTGCCATCACGAGTAATGTCGACCAGCAAAGGATGAGTGGGGATATCCCAGTCCCATACGTCGTGATGCAGCGCCTGAAAGTACCACGCAAGTTCGCCGGTGCTTGCCTTGATGGCGAGGATCGAATTGGAGTAAAGGTTGTCGCCGGGGCGCAGCACGCCATAAAAATTCGGCGACGGACTGGACGTCGGCGCAAACAGAAGGTCACGCTCCTCGTCCCATGACATCGTGGTCCAGACGTTGGCCCCGCCAACGTCATAGCTCGTCGCGCCCTCACCTTCGCGAATCAGCGTGTCGAAAGTCCACAGGTGCTTGCCGGTGCGCACATCGAAAGCGCGCAGCGCACCGTTCATTGAGCCTACATCCTTGAATTTGTTAGCCGTGCCGCCGATGACGATCACGTCATTGACGATCGCGACCGGCGACATCAACTGCATGCCCTCGAGCTGGTTTGCCGGCTTGAGCTCCAGAATAATCGGCGTGACATCCACCTGCCCGCCTGAACCAAAATCCTCGCAAGGTTTGCCAGTGGGCGCATCGAGTGCTATCAAGCGGCGATCATTGGTGGCGAGAATAATACGGTGCGCGCAACGCTGCGTGTTGGTCGCATCCGAATCCGACCACTGACTCACACCGCGGCAGTTGAAGCGGCCGGCCGCGCGATTGTCCGTGTCGAGTTCAGGATCGAAAGCCCAGCGCTCTTGCCCGGTCGTCGGATCGAGTGCAATCACTCTGTTGAACGGGGTGCAGGTCACCAGGTGCCCGCCGGCCTCCGGCGGCAGCAAAATCGGAGTCGCCTGATAGCCGCTCATAGCGAGCAGATCAGGGTGCCGCTCCTGCGCTCCCGTCCGGTACGACCAGGCCAGCTCCAGATCACCTATATTTTCGCGATTGATCTCCGCCAGCGGTGAATAACGATCACCACCGGGCTCACCCGCGTACTGCGGCCAACCGGTCTGCTCGGCCAGCGCGGTCGTGAGGACCCCAGCTGCAGCTAAAGCGATCAACAGGATTCGCCCACCTGAAATTATTGTTTTGGTATTCATAAAAAGTAACTCGTCTCTGCGCAGCTCGTCTAAACAAACTCAGTATAGCCAGAATAGGGCCCCGTATCGCTACCACTAAGCGGACAGACCCGCCATAGACCAGAATCCTCTGAACAGCGGCCCCCATCCTGCTAAAGTTCGCCTCCGGGACAAAACGCCACAGGAAGCGACAGATGGTTACGGCAGTTATTACCGGCAGCACCAAAGGCATCGGCCGCGGGCTCGCCGAAGAATTCGTGAAGCGCGGGCACAATGCCGTCATCTGCAGCCGCAGCCAGGCGGACGTGGAACGCGTCGGCGCAGAACTCAATGCCATTGGCCCGGGTCAATGCGCCGGCATCGCCTGCGATATCACGGACAAGGGCCAGGTTCAGTCACTGTGGGGCTGCGCGAGTGAAAATTTTGGCACGGTTGATATTTGGGTCAACAACGCTGGGCTGGCAAGCTCCCGCCATCATGTGGTCGACCTCCCCGAAAACCTGACTCGCACACTGATTACCAGCAACCTGCTCGGGACCACATTCGGCTCGCAGGTAGCCGTCGGTGGTTTTCAGAAGCAGGGCAGCGGCGCCCTCTACAACGTGCTCGGCGGCAGTTTCGACGGCAAAAGACTGGTGCCCAACATGGGCGTGTACAGTTCGACGAAAGCGGGAATTCACTTGCTGACCAAGTACCTGATAGCCGAAAACAAGAATGAGAAGATAGTGATCGGCATGATCAGCCCGGGCATGCTGATCACTGAAAACTGGTTCGACGAACAGGCCGAACTCAGCGACGACGACTGGCAGAAAATCCGTCCCACGCTCAACGTGCTCTGCGACCACGTTGATACGGTGGCGCCCTGGTTAACCGAGCAGATACTGAGCAATAAGCAAAGCGGTAAGCGCATCGCCTGGTTGACCGGCGGGAAAATCATGAAGCGCTTCGTGGACGCCAAACTGCTGGGCCGCAAACGCGACCTGTTTTCGCGTTATGGCCTCTAAAAAAAGTATGCGGCACTGCTTATATAGCAGGCGGGTATAAGCGCAGAAACAGATATTATTTTTGCAGTCAGTAACTTACGGTTATTGTAGCCTCCCCTCGCAGGATCGCGGCAATGTCGCGCTTTATTTAATTCATATATTTCAATAAGTTAAAGAAATAACCGGGCAAACCCCATGCAAATGATTATCGCCAACACGCTGGTCGACGGCTTTGTCGTGTTCCTCACGGACGACAACGGCTGGACCAATGACATCGGCAAAGGCGCGCTGGCAACAAACGATACGGAAGCAGCCACCCTGCTCGCCCAGGCGAAGGCGGCTGAAGCCGCCAACGTGGTCCTGGACCCTTACCTGATCCCGGTTGTCATCGAAAACGGCAACCGGAAGCCCACCGAATACCGCGAATACATTCGGGCTACCGGCCCCACTGTCGCGATCCCCGCCTGACGGCAAAGAGCATCATGTACCGCTACGACGAATTTGACAGCAAACTGGTGAACGAACGCGTGGAGCAGTTTCGCCGCCAGACAGAACGCCGCATCAAGGGTGAACTGCAGGAGGAGCAGTTTCGGCCGCTGAGACTGATGAACGGCCTGTATCTGCAACTGCATGCCTACATGCTGCGCATCAACGTGCCCTATGGCGTGTTATCCGCGCGGCAGATGCGCCAACTGGCTCACGTCGCTCGCACCTACGACAAAGGCTACGGCCACTTCACCACGCGCCAGAATATTCAATACAACTGGATACAACTCAAAGACGTGCCGGATGCCCTCGCCGACCTGGCCGAGGTCGAGATGCATGGCATTCAGTCGAGTGGCAACTGCATTCGCAATACGACGTCAGACCAGTATGCCGGGGTCGCCCGAGATGAAATCGAAGACCCGCGCGTCTATTGCGAAATCATTCGTCAGTGGTCGACGTTGCACCCCGAATTTTCGTTTCTGCCGCGCAAATTCAAGATTGCCGTCACCGGCTCACCCAATGATCGTGCAGCAGTCAAAGTGCATGACATCGGCCTGCGCATGTATCGCAACGACGCCGGTGAAGCCGGTTTTGAAGTCATCGTCGGCGGCGGCCAGGGCAGGACCCCGTTCATTGGCAAGACCATCCGAGAGTGGCTGCCGCCCGAACATCTGCTGTCTTACCTGGAAGCGATCCTGCGCGTTTATAACTTCGATGGCAGACGCGACAACAAGTACAAGGCCCGCATCAAGATACTCGTGCACCAGGTCGGCGCAGATGAATTTCGCCGTCGTGTCGATGAGGAATGGGAGCACATCAAGGACAGCGCACTGAAGCTGCCGCAGGCGGAGATCGATCGAATCAATGCTTATTTCGCGCCGCATGACTACGAAACGCTGCAGGATCAGGGCGACTTGCTGGCGGAACAGGGCAAAGCCAATACTGAATTTGCTGCGTGGCTCAAGGCTAACGTGGCGAACCACAAGGTTCCGGGCTACGCGATCGTGAACATTTCCCTGAAAAGCCTGCGTCAGCCGCCGGGCGACATGACGGCCGCGCAGATGGATGCGACTGCGGACCTGGCCGACGCCTACAGTTATGGCGAGCTGCGGGTTAACCACCGACAGAACCTGGTGTTGCCCGATGTGAGGCAGTCAGACCTCTTTGAGCTCTGGCAGAAGCTGGCAAGCATCGACCTTGCTACACCCAATATCGGTCATGTCTCTGACATCATTGCCTGCCCCGGGCTCGACTACTGCGCGCTCGCCAATGCGCGCTCTATTCCGATAGCGCAGGAAATCAACGCACGCTTCCAGAGCATGGACCGCGTGCATGAAATTGGTGAGCTAACGATCAATATTTCCGGCTGCATGAACGCTTGCGGACACCATCACGTGGGCCACATCGGTATTCTCGGCGTGGATAAGAAAGGACAGGAGTTTTACCAGTTCACACTGGGCGGTTCTTCCGACCAGAACGCGTCACTGGGTGACCGCACAGGCCCCGGCTTTCCTGCCGATCAGGCCGTCGATGCCGTCGAAACGATCCTGAACACCTACGTCAAGATCCGCAATGAAGGTGAACGCTTTCTCGACACTTATCGACGCGTCGGCATGGCACCTTTCAAGGAGGCTCTGTATGGCCCTGCTTAAAAACGGCAAGCCGGCGACTGATGTTTTCCTGGATGTCAGCACGGCTGAAACAATCCCGCCGGACGGCGCAATTATCGTCAGCCTGGATCAATGGCAAAACTCAGCTGCGCAGTTGCGCGCAAGAAAAGAACCGCTCGGCATTGTATTGCGCAGCCATGAGAAACCGGCGGCCATTGCCGAAGACGTGCAGAAGTTTGCGGTGATCGCCCTTGATTTTCCGGCTTTTGGCGACGGTCGCGCCTACTCTTCCGCACGGTTACTCAGAGAACGTTACAAATACCAAGGCGAGTTGCGGGCGGTCGGTGACGTGCTGCTCGAGCAATTGCACTTCATGCACCGAGTGGGTTTCGACGCTTTTGAGCTGGCCAGCGAGGATGCGGCTCGCGACTGGCAAATCGCTGCCTCCGACATAAGTGTCTGGTATCAGCCGACGAGCGATGGCCGGCCCCATGCATTGCGGCTCCGACATCAGGCAGCCGGCGATAATTAAAGCGATTCAGAGCTTGAAATAAAAGCCCAGGCGAAACCAGCGGAAAACAGGTCGCCTAGCGGCGCAAGCCCTTGCGCATAATCGTTTCATACAGAGCATCGACGTTCACATCGCGCGACTCTGCCTCTTCGCCATCGACAACGATCCTGCTCCCGGTTTGCGCCAGCACGGTCGTTTCAGACTCGCTGATGCGGACATTGTCCGCCACAATTTCTGCGGGTCCGTACTCCGGCTTCTTGATATAGGCCGTTAGGGCGGCAAAAGTGACACCGCTGATTTCGGAATCCTTGATCCGCAAAACAGAAGCATCCTTGGACGCTGCACCCGTACCCGACGAACTGACGGTTATACCGGCCGCTTCCATCGTGCTTCTCTCGCCGACGGACAAAGCCTTGTCCGAGACATCGGAAAACTCGCTATCAAGCACACTGATTTCGCTGCCGCTCACATCAACGGCATCGCCGCCACCCGCCAGGCCAACATTCACGAAACGGCTGCCGGTCACCTCCCCCGTCGAAAAGTCCGCATCGAAGGCATCCGAGGCTGTGCCGTCTATAAGCAAACCATCGATCGTAAACCTTGAATGGATAATGTTTAGCGCGTCTTCGCCAAGGCTGTTGAAAAAGCGGCACGAATCGAGATGGACCTCACTCGCATAAAAATTAATACCGCCCGTTAGATTCCAACTGCCGATCGTAACGCCGCGCGTATCGCGCACCTCCGTATATTTAAGGTTCGAACGGCCGCCCGCATCCATAACAACCATGCCCGGCCAGCTCTCACCGTCGGCCGCCAGCAGGCGTACCGGCATGTCGGCCGTCCCGCGAAAGTCGAGCGGGCTGTATGAAATGAAGACCGCATCCGCGGCAAAATTAAGTGTCGTTCCCGGTTCCGCCAGCAGCCGAAATCCCGCCGGAATGACCAGCGTCTCATCGATACGCCAGTTACCGCTGCGCAAGGTCAGCAGTTTGCGTTCGGCATCGACGGAAATAAAAGCATACTCGGCAAGCTGCTCAGGCCGCTTCGCACTCGGTATCGGCCGCTGTGTCAGCGCAGGAAAAACATGCTGCGGCCTATACTCGTTTACCCAGTCACGGTCGGCATATCCGACGGCAACCCGCAACTCCCAGTCATTGTCCTGGGGCGGCGGGGCCAATTTAAGCTCTGTTTTATAACCGCCCCATTCGCCGACGCCGCGCGATGGCAAGTCGATCGGCAGTATCTCTTTGTGAATCGCACTGACTCGATTCCCTGCCTTGGCATGCACCCACTCCACCGTACGCACATTCACTTCGCGCGGTAACGCACTTTCTATCCTGAGGGTGAGGTCGCCCGCCTCGCGCAACAAGCCCAAGTGCGCGAGTACCGGGTACTCGTCACGTTCATTGGCGTAATCCAGCACAAAATTATCGTTAGCAGGCACGGCCACGGGCATTTCCCTGGCTCGGGCGATCAAGGTCTCGAGTCGGGGCTCGAGTAAGTTGAGAGGATAATTGCCGAGGAACCGGAATTCCGTTCTCAAAGTACGCAAATAGAGCTGCTGGGTCTGCTTCAAACTGCTCAGCAGTTCGCCGCTCTTGATCAGCATGTCGAGTTCGCGAAGCGCATCCTTGTATGCTTGCCATACCTCCGGGTCACGGAGCATGGCGACAACGATAGCCACATGCGTGCTAACCGACTCATTTTCCTCGATCGGTTCCTGCAGGTTGCCGTCGAAAGGTATAGGCTCAAGCTTCATCGTGATGGGATTGAGATAGAAGCGCAAATTGTGCCAGCGCACTGAATGCCACGCGCCAAACATATCCGCCACCGCGATAAACCCAGCGAGCTGCCGCACATCAAACACGTCCGAGGCCGCAAGCTTTTGCTCGGTGAATCCCTTCAGCAGGCCCGACGCAACCGCAAGCTGTTCGGAGAGCGCCGGCGACTCGGCAATCCGCGACGAGCCGATCGCATCAAGGGGCGCGTTGGTGAAATGATCAAACGCGCCTCCCCAACCGTTCTCCTCTCCCGAAATCGCATCCTTCGCATCCCATACCAGCGACTCGTCGTAACGGATGATCACGCCTTCCCTGCGCTGGTTAAACTCCAATAGTTCCTTGGCAAAAAATTCCTCCAGTGCCATTAAACCCATTGAGTCGCCGTTCAGGTTAACGTCAACGAACATATAACGCGGCACCATCACGCCAAATCGACGCAACGTTTCGAAATACAGAATTTCTGCCTGATAACCCCGCGTACCGGGGTTCTGAATAGAAAACCGGCGCATACCGAAAAGCTGCTCACCGTCGCGCACATGTATGCGAAAAGACCATTTGCGCCCAACCAGATGGTCGTTCCAGTCGCCCTTAAGGCGAAGCTTTACGGGCAAACTTCGGCCATCGTAGCGAACCGTTCCTTTAACGAAGTCACCATCGGCCTGGACCAGGATGCCTCGTTCAAGCGCTTCTTCCCGCTTTTTATAAATCTTGCGGATATTTTTGAAGGACACATCGATGTACAACTCGGGCACATCGTAAAGCCCCTCCAGTGAGTTGCGCAGCAGCTCTCCTGTCTCAATCGCATAAGCATCACTTAGCGCACGGCCTTGAGACCGCAGCAGAGGCACCAGCTGTCGGTCGGTCAGGGCAAAGACATTGAGCAAGGATTGCGGCTTAAATAACCAGAGCGCGCCAAGCAGAATGATAGACAACGCGACTATCAAGCCTACAACGCGGGCGACAGCCATAATGAAGTGGCTGAAGGCCGGGGCTACCGGCGACGGACGCGACTGACGGGACACTTTCATGGCGTGCAAGTGTGCATGAGGCCAAGCTCAATGACTAGCTTGTTGATGAGCCGCCGAAATAGCTGCCGCCGGGCCTGCGATTATGAAAAATTAACGCGGCCAAGCAATTAGGTACGGAACCGCGCGAACAATTCTTCATCGATGCCATACTCCTCCGACATCTCGATCATGTGTTGCGCCAAAACGGTGCCCGCACCCTTACCCTGGGCATGCTCTTCCAATCGCTCGGCAACCATTTCCCGCACGGCAACGGGAACTGACATCAGCGCCTCGACAGCCTTGTCATCCCAATCCATCGTCATTTTGATCTTGCCGCCTTTCTGACCGCCGGGAGGCTCGGCCAGTTCATGCATGGTCACATGGTCGGTATGACAGTGATAGTAGTAACGACGGTTCTGATCCCCGAGACCCACGGGCAAATTCATCGCAGGTATGCGCTCAGATCGATCCATCTGCTCGAGGCCCTCATCCATAACGATCGCTTCGATGTTGGCGATGATAATGCCACTGCTCTTTTCCAGATGAATGATCTGATCGACGGTACACTCCGCAATCTGCGGGCATTCTTCTATGCTCGGCGGCTTGACCTTGCGCGACGGGATCATTGTGAATCGCGTATGCTCCAGCTCGTTTACGCCCTCCGGCCAGAAGCGGGCCGTCTCCATCATGTCATCCAGATAGTCGACGGATGGGCAATTAACAACAAACTCACCCGTGTCACAAATATTCTGAAACGAATGCGACTCCTGCCTGAACCCGATAATCATTCGCGGGTTCTTCTGCATCACGTCGTATTGCATGATGTGCGAATAAGGAGCTGCGTTAACACGCCCTTGCTTATCAAGCGTCGTTATTACAGTAATCAGTTTTGGAAAAATCCATATATCCGAATACCAAAACGGCCTGATCTTTATTTCCTCTTTCTTTCTAGCCATGCCTGCCTGCTCCGCCGAACCTGAGTTAACCTAACCCGAATGCTCCTAAAAGGATCTATAAAACGCCGATCATTATGGTGTGATGTGCGTGACGCGCAAGACTATTGGAACGATACAATGAACTCGCACATCAGCTGTTTACAGCCATTTAAGTCGATGAGGAATTCTAGCCTTGATTGATAATCAGCGCGATGCTGCAGAGCCGCCATCAGCCTGGGTAGCCCGGTTTGCGGCCCTGTTACCACCAGACGGACAGGTGCTGGACCTCGCGTGCGGGAGCGGAAGGCATACCCGCCTGCTCCTGAACCTCGGGTTTCGCGTCGTAGCCGCCGACAAGGACATCAGCGGCGTCACAGACCTGCGCGGCACGGAGGGCCTCCGGCTGCTGCAAGGGGATCTGGAGGGGGAGCCCTGGCCCTTCAAGCCCGGCGAGTTCTCCGGAATCGTCGTCGCCAATTATCTGTACCGCCCCCGCTTGCCGCATTTAGCTCGCAGCCTCGAGGAAAACGGCGTATTGATTTACGAGACCTTCGCGGTCGGCAACGAAAAATACGGTCGACCGCGTAACCCCGACTACCTGCTCAAGCAAAATGAATTGCTCAACGCTTTTGCCGACACGCTGGACATCGTGGCATTTGAACAGACCGTAGACGCGAGCCCGATGCCTGCCGTAAAGCAGCGCATCTGCGCCATGCGCCCGATGTCCGACTAACTTTGGTCTACCGGCACCGGCTCCCGCTCGCGCTTGTACATGTTGTAGGTCGAGTCATTCGGCTGACCCCACGAATCAAGCGCGGGAGGCTCGAGGTATGCCGAGTGTTTTTCGCGCGCCTTGGCGAGGAATTCGGGCGACAACTCGTCGACGGTTTTTAGCTTCGCCGTATACGCACGGAAAAACAGGTGCCCCTCCTGTTGGCCCATAAGCATCCACGGATACCATGAACTCAGCCGCGTCCAACTGCCGGTATAAGGCACGGATGTCATATCGGGATTTCTCAGGTCCGACAACTTCGCATGGCGCATGAACATCTCGCTGATGCGGGTCAACGGGCCCGGCGATTCCACCGGCCACTCGTCAGGCTGCAACTCAGACGGCACTGATGTGTGAATTTCAAAGGTAGAAAACACGTTGTCACCAACGAAGTCCCAGCTGGCAGGAAAAGGCATTGATATCTCGGTACCCTCGACATCGAATTTAAGGATAGGCGCTGTCTCTGCATTGACCGTCATGTTATGCATCGGGAAGGTTTCCACCGTCTTCCCGTTAAGCGGATTCTCCCAGGCGTCGACAAACTGGCCGCTGCGTAAATCTTTGTAAAATGCCAGTTCGCGGTTGTAGATTCGAAAGCCTCCCCCGTCGATCGCTTGGGCACGGTGTATGCCGATGCCCTCCAGCCCAAGCAGCGGGATAACCTTGCTCGAATCGCCGATAACGGCGTAGACGGTGCCACCAAACCAGCCGACAGTTTGATTGTCCGGATTGATATCCGCGAATATTCGCGTAAATGCTTCCAGGCTTTGCGCCGGATCCTGAAAATCTATATCCACCTGCGGAGCGGCCGGTGCCGCCTCGGCAACAGGCTCGGGCGGCGCGCTTTTGCCGCACGCTGCCAGCAAGCCGAGTCCGCCGGCTGATACGCCCAGAGTTTGCAGTAAATTACGCCGACTGACTCGTTCGGCCCCGGAAATTGGTTTGGATGTGTGCATTTGTCTTCCTCCTGCTGAATACGTGGAGTTTACACCCCTGAACCCGCCGGCATAAAAGTGCATGAACGCACGTGCGAGGTCATTTAGATGCCTGACCGATTAATTAGCCTGAATTCGAGGCACGCCATGAATCTGCCTGTCAGTGGCCAGCGAAAACTTAAACGTCCGCTCGAGGCTGAAGATTGCACTGTTTCATTGCACGTTCATCCTCCTGTCGGGCACGTAATCCATTGCTTGTATAGGGTTTGATGGCCTTGAATGCTATGATTCATGCTTCTGCTACGGGGAGGAACCGGGCCTACGGCCCGCCGGTCTCTGTCGCGCGTCAGGAACAAGCAAACCAGATCAGGAATCCTGAGTTGAGCACCAGCCTTCTCGAAAAAATTGCGCAGGGAGATCAAGCTGCCGTTGGGCAGTGTTTGAGCCAGTATGGCGATCTGGTCTGGTCGCTCGCGCGTCGCTTTCTGGGCAATTCGTCCGAAGCCGAAGACGCCGTGCAGGAAATCTTCATAGAGATATGGTCGAGCGCCGGCCGCTACAAGCCTGAGGCGGGCAGCGAAGTCACCTTTATCGCAACCATCACTCGCCGGCGGCTGATAGACAGGCTGCGCAAGAACAGCCGAAAGCCGGATTCCGAGGTGTACGACGAAGGCATCGCCAGCCAGAACCCGGAAACGGTCAATCGCCTGACCGAAAACGTCGAGGTGCAGAATGTCGTCCGCGTTCTGGAAGCCATGCCCGAAGAGCATCGGGAAATATTGTCGATGTCTGTTTGCCAGGGCTACAGCCACAGCGAAATCGCGGAAACGCTGCAAATGCCGCTCGGCACCGTCAAAACACGGGTCAGGCGTGGCCTGATGCATATTCGTGAGCAACTGGAGCTCGACCAGGACGGCGCCGAGGAGTCACTGGGATGAGCCGCAGGCATCTCGATATCGAGCCGCGCGCCGAAGAGCTTCTGGTGGATCAGGTCATTAGCGGGCTGGATCAGCACCAGCAGGCAGAACTGGATGCACTGCTGGCCGGTGAAGCGGAAAAACTGCAGGAAGAACTCATGCGAACGGCTGCTCTGGTTCAGCTTGGCATGCTGCAAATCGAAAATGGCGCCGCGCAAAGGATGCCTGAACACCTCCGCAGCGTTATCCTGACGAACGCCCCCTTGTCCCCGGCAAAAAAGTTGTCGCCGGCAAAAAATGAGGGCAAAGCGACTAACGTTATCGATCTCGCAGGCGCTGCCGAGAAAAGATCACACAAGGCTGCGGAAACTCGAGGAACTGACTTCGGCAGATACGCCGGCTGGGCCGCCGCGGCGGCAATGGCCATAGCCTTGGTGATTTTCAGAGCGGATGTCGATACTCAATCACCGGCGGGCGATCGCGAACAGCTACTGGCCTCGGCCCCGGATTTAGTCACCGCGCCCTGGTCCGTTTCAGATCAACCCGGCTATGAAAACGTGCGCGGCGATGTGGTCTGGAGCGACAGCGCCCAGAATGGCTACATGCGTCTGGCCGGCCTGCCTGCCAATAATCCGGCAGAACAGCAATATCAGTTGTGGATCGTCGACCCTGAGCGCTCGGCTGAGCCGGTGGACGGCGGCGTGTTTGATATACCGGCAGGAACGGGCGAGTTTATCGTCCCGATTCAGGCCAAGCTCGGCGTCAACAAGCCCGTTGCATTCGCTATCACTCTTGAAAAGCGCGGCGGCGTGGTCGTTTCGGCCGGCCCCCTGCTGGTCGTCGCGCCCGCAGGAAGCTAACCCTATTAGCGGCGGCCGCGACCCCTTAGGCCTTCAGCATAGCCGCGGCTGCAGCCAAAGCCTCGTCCGCGTCTGCCGCATACGCATCCGCCCCCAGTTTTTCCCAAAGCTCCGGAACCTCATCAAATGCGGCGCCACCGACCATGATCTTGACGGGCCGGTCAACCTGATCGCGAACGATCGCAATCGCCTGTGCTGCGGGCTCTATGTGAGTGCTCAGGGTGCTGCCTAGCAAAAGCAGGTCTGCTTCAAAAACATCGAGCATGGCCGGCAAATCCGATTTAGGGACATCGGCGCCGAGATAAATCGAGCGCCAGCCTTCAAGCTGAAAGATATCGGCCAACGCGCGCAGACCGATGTCATGGATATTGCCGGGGACGCATGCGGCCACAACGGTCGCGCCGTTATCAGGGGCCCGCTCGGCAGTATGCCGCAATACTGCCATTGCCTGATGAGTCGTGCCCGTCACCAGGTGCTCCTCAGCCACACTGACTTCATTCAAATGCCAAAGCCGGCCTATTTCCCGTTGCGCGGGAAGCAAAACACGCACGTAGACTTCTTTCGCCGTCTTACCGGCCGCAATCGCCTCCTGGATCATCCTGACCGCACTTGCACCGTTACCCTCCAAAGCCAGCTGCAAGTAATTCAGCGCCATGCGCCCATCAGGGTCGGTCGGATCGAGCTCCGACTCGACCACCACTGCCGGGCCCTCTGCGATGGCCTGTTGCGCTGCATCGATACAGGCGAGGCAATCGCTTTTGGCGATGTCGGGCAACGACTCGTCCAGCACATCCCGCAGGCACGCCAGGCTTTCGGCAACCAGCGTGTCGGCCTGATCCCGCGCCGCAAATGTTTTGCGCGACCAGGCTACCCGTGCCGTGAACAGTCTCGGCTCTCCGGCGCGCAGAGCCGCCGCCAGCTCCATGACGCGCTGGGTCAGGTGCGATTTCCATGCCTCCAATGCGCCCTCTTGGGTCCGCAGCCCGGGTTCGCGATCGAGCAATTGCGCTGCTGCGGCGCCGGCGTAACCGCCCGCGCTGCGCTTCAGAATTTCGGCGGCAAAATCAGGCTTGGCTGTCATCGAGGCACCCCCGGCCCGGCAACCTGAGCTAAAGCTTCAGAAAATATAGAGATTCTCATATTCATATCGCTACCTGTATCAACCACACTATGTGAATCCAATGGGAATCACCTAGCGAATCCAATCCTGACAAACAAATATTTGGCACTGAGGTTAACAGAGCCAGTTCCTTTCAGTTATCGGTTACGCAGTTATCGGTTATGCGCCCGGGCCAGGCAGTGCCTCCCCAGTATCTGACCTCCCCATGGTCCGGGCGCACTTTAACTGCCAGTCTAGTACATGATTTTATTTTTGGCGGCGTCGCCCTGCTCAGCTGAAAGCCAGCTTGCGTGGGCCATAGCCGTAGCGGGTGAGTGTCGCCGCGTAGGTCAGCATCAGCAGGGATTCGCCGGCGTTGCTGGGGGCCATCCCGAAGCCACTGATCGGCACCGCGGCGGCACCAAACATTAGCAAAGCGCCCAGCAGGAGCCATGGCCAGCCGTTGGCGCGCCACAGCGAAAAGCCGACGACCAACGTAACGACGTTGCCGACGATCGAAGGTATCGGCGGACCTGAGCCACTGCCCGCCACCTGACCCTCGTAACAAAAATGCGAGGGGTAGAGGTTCGCCGTATAACGCAGTATCCCGTCGAAACAAGCCGGTACCGTTTCCAGACCGATCAAACCTTCGAAGGCGCCCACCACCATCATGCCGACAACCAGGGTCCAGACTATATATTTCCAGCGATCCGAAGCAGCCCAACGTATGCCGCCGGCGACGGCTATTTGCGTGACAGCGATCATCGTAAAAGGCGTCAGCAAAGCATGCAGCGCAAACCGGGGCCAGCTCACGGTTTGCAGTATCCACCCCGGCCCTATCGTCGCGCCGAGCGAAACGATCAGGTTGTCATAGACCAGGCCAGCCGCAATCAGGGCCGTCAACGCGGCGCCGGGCGCCCGATATCGAGTGGCGAGAAAAATACACCAGCCGCATACGCTGGCATGGATCAGTACGTAGGTCGGGAACGCGTAAGCGGACAATGCGCACTCCTTGGGTCTCGTAGTAAGCAACAAGGCCGATAATAACAGCAGGTTGCGATTTTCGGCGAGCCGGCTAATTTGAGCTGCCTCAGCAGGCCGCATACTATGCCGATTGTCATCAATTCGATTCAGGCCGCGAAGGCCAATCAAGCAACCTGCGAAGAGGCATGGGTTCATGAAAAATCGGCTGCGGCTCGCTCTGCTCCTTATCGGGTTCATCACGCTGACCGGCGCGAACGCGGCCAGTTTCAATGCCGATGCTCCGACCACGCTTATCACCGGAGCCAATCGCGGCCTCGGACTGGAGTTTGCGCGCCAGTATGCTGCCAGGGGCTGGAACGTGATCGCCACCTGCAGAAATCCGGCCCAGGCGGCTGCGCTGCAAGAACTGGCGGTTGAGTATCCGCAGGTTGCAATCGAGCAACTGGATGTGACGAGTGATGACGAGGTCAATAAGGTCGCCGAACGATATAAAGAGCAACCGATCGATGTGCTGCTTAACAACGCCGGTATTTACGGGACCCTTGAAAAACAAACGCTCGGCAGCCTCGACTTCGAGGAGTTAAAACGGGTGTTCGATGTAAACACCATCGGTTCGTTGCGGGTAAGCCAGGCGTTTCTTGAGCAGGTACTTGCAAGCTCACAAAAAAAGATCATCAGCCTGGGCGGCGGAATGGGCACCCAAAGCATAGGCCGAATGTTCGGCGGCCACTACTTCATGAAAATGAGCAAAGCCGCGCACCTGATGGGCATGGGCGTCATGCAGACTGACCTGAAGGACACCGATATCCAGATCGTCATGATTTCCCCAGGCAGGGTCGATACGCAATTAATGCGGGATTCAGGCTGGACAGGGCCTTCGATCAGCGCAGCCGAAAGCGCAACGCTGGTCATAGATCGCATAGAGCAACTGGAACCGGAAATGAATGGCAGGCTGATACTTTATACGGGCAAAATAATTCCCTGGTAGTTACCGGGAATATTTCTCCCCTTACCGGGACACGCCCCCGATAGCCAGCCCCTGCCAGTTGTGCAGTCTAATTGTGCTGCATAATTACCGGAATCTTCGTCCGCGATAAGACGTATTCTGTCATTCCTCCGAAAACGATTTCACCGACGCGGGAGCGGCTGTATGCGCCCATCAGCAACACGTCTGACCGGCTCTTGCGGTAGGCATCGATCAGCTCCGCTTCTTCTTTCTTGCCAGGTGTCACGACGGCTTTGGCATCAACGCCCCAGTACCTCAGGTAAGACTTTAATTGCGATGACTTAGGACCCGGCCGGCTCTCGGGACCGCAACTGACAATGGTCACCTGCTCCGCCTGCTGCAGCAGTGGCATGCAGGCTGCTACGACTCGACTGGCTTCGGAACTCTGGTTCCAGGCAATGGCAATCCGTCTGCCGGGCGCTTTAGCGGCATTAGCCGGCAATATGAGCACCGGACGTCCCGTGTGCAGCAGGGCCGCCATGAGAAACATGCGCGCCACGCGCCCGTTCGCTGCCGGACGAGTAATGACCGTCAGGTCTGCAACCGGGCCCAGAATTGCCATCAAGCGATCCGGCGAGCCTACTTTCTCTTGCCAGTGCGCGGTCCCTTCGCCACCCAGCGGCGGAGTTTTAACCTCTTTAAGGCCCGCCTTTGCAGCTACTTCGACGAAAATCTGCCGCGCCTGATGTGCTGCAGATTTGGTGCTCTTGCGATCGAACTCTTCCAGCCAGGAGCGCTTGGCGCAACCAAATAATGGCAGCCCGTCCGTTTGATAGCCCTTGGTCGCATCACGATGCGGGCGCAAATGATAGCCCACAATATTGGCTCCGAGCCGGTTAGCCAACCCCGCAGCAACCTCCATCGCCACCCTCGATTCCGGCCTGTTCGATACCGGCACCATGATCACTTTCATCAGCCCACTCCTGCGCGTGATTGCCTCTAATTATTGTAGCGCTCCTGTCACAACGAGCCAGCAGTATATTCCGCAACCGCTGCATATCTCTGCGAACAATGCCGGTCCGTGAAGCCGTGGCATACTCGCTACCTTACGACTAACGAAGGATATCAAGCGGACATGAGACGATCGCTTCTATGGCTTGCAACAGGACTGGCCTTGCTGACTCTTCAGGGCTGTAGCCTGCTGTACAAGGATTTGCGGCAACCGACTGTCGATCTAATCGGCATACAGCCTGCGGGATCGAGTGAGGGAGCGCCACTGCGTCTGATTAGCCGCTTGCGACTGAGCAACCCTAACGACGTCGACCTGCCGGTCAAGGACGGTCAGCTTTCACTCGACCTCAACAAAAGTCAGGTTGCCACGACGCAACTCGACGATGACTTTGTCATTCCGGCAAACGGAGAAACGGATATCGACGTGGCTATCGATATCGACCTGATGTCGGCATTGCAGCTTGGCTTTAGCCTGCTGGATCAGCAGGGCCCGGCAATCGATTGGCGGCTGCACGGATACATCGACCTCGGTTCACGCTACCTCGGCAGAGTAAAAGTACTGGAATCGGGAAAGATGGATTTCGGGCAATTACTGGCGCGACCATAGCAAAACCACTAGCAGCCATAGCGGGCCAATTGCAGTACACTTCGGTTATCTTTAAACCGGACGCGAGCGCGGAACATGTTTCGAATTCTGATCGTCGTACTGATTGTCATTGCGATTGTGGTCTTCGGCACCATGCAATGGTACGAGGAGCCCAAACCGGAGTTCGTTGAAATAAGCAGCACGCAGGTTGATGGCAATGCTGAGATTATCCAGGCATCGGCAGACGGCATGTTGCTCGCGTACACGAACGCAATAAATCAAAGTATCGGTTTTGCCGATCTGTCCGACCCGTTTAACCCCCTCCTGCTGGGGAGCGTCGACGTTCCCGGCGAACCAACAAGCGTGGCCTTGAGCCCTGACGGCAACTGGGCGCTCGCCACCGTGCACGTAAGCCCCGCCGAAGAAGGCGAGGCTCCGGCCGACCTGCGCCTGCCAGGGGTGCTGGTCGTCGTAGACCTTCAGGATCGCTCAGCCCCCCGTGTCGTATCGATTATCGGTATCGACAACCAGCCCGACAGCATTGCCCTCAGCGAAGCGGGTGACGAACTGGTCGCCGTGATCGCGATTGAGAATGAAGAGGTCTATGTCAAGGACGGCCGCGTCGTCGATACTGAGAACCCTGGTGACGCGACTGATATCAGCCCGCCCGGCGTAGTGCAAATCGTCCGGATCAACCCGGACAAGCCACGCAGCTGGAGCGTTGCGACCCTGGAGATTCCACCGGAGCTACTGACCAATGCGCTCATGCTGAACAGCGATGACCCGCAGCCGGAATACGTGACACTCTCGCCAGGGCGGCACATGGCTGCTGTTTCGTTGCAGGAAAATAACGGTTTGCTGCTGGTCGACCTCGCGACAGCCGAGATAGCCGGCGCATTTAACCTGGGTGCTGTGAGCGATCGGCCTGCCGATCTGAAGGCCGACAACAAGGTCAGCCTGACACAAAAATATCCGGCGGATGTGAGTGAAAAATCCCTTACCCTGGGCACACGCAACCCCGACTCGATCGCGTTCAGCCCTGACGGACAGTACGTGCTAAGCGCCGACGAAGGTGAAGCTCCGATGACCGGTGGGCGCGGCATTTCGATCTGGTCGCTGAACGGCGAACTGGCCTGGGATGATGGCGGCGACATCGAAAAACGAGCTGCTGCCGCCGGCCTCTACCCCGACGAACGATCAGAGAAAAAAGGCGTGGAAATGGAAGGCATTGCCGCCGGACGATTCGGCTCGCGCGATTTTGTATTCGCGGTATCCGAACGTGGCTCCTTCCTTGTCATCTATGACATCAGCAATCCTTATGCACCGGAGTTTGTTGACATCCTGCCAACGGGCACGGCGCCGGAAAGCGTGATCGCGATACCGTCACGCAACCTGGTGATCGTCGCGGCAGAAGAGTCCGGCATGCTGACCGTCTTCCGCTACGAATCGGCGGAAGAGCCCGCTGCGACCAACGTCACTCCGGTCGAACCTGCCGAACAGCCGGCGACCCCCTAATAGACTGCTTTAGGTCAAGCACTTACGTGCGTTACATTTTGATACGTTTCGGCGCATCCGTTGCACCCTGCCTGCACGAATTCTTTGGAGCATGCTGCATGGTGCAGCCCAGCAATGAAGAAGGAGTTCGGACATGGAAATCATCGTTTCTAGTATTGCCGTTATCGTCGCAGCAGGCTGCTTTTTAGCCGTCGTCTCAAGCGATCTCAAAGACAGCCGCAAGAAAGATGAGCAACAAAGTTAAGCGGCGCGCAAGCTTCTGGTTGAAGAGAACCCCCAAACGGTGGCACCCTGTCAGCGGTGAGAGGGCGACCTCGGAAAGCGAAAGACAGCGGCGGTCGCTAACGGCCAATGACCCAGCCAGCAAAGCGAGAAAACCGAGCGAAGCGTGAATATCTTTTTGAATTTCGTTCTGTTCCAGTTGGTATGGGCGCTCAGCCTGTACGGCGTGGTTGTTGGCTATGCATGGCTCGGACCTTTGTCCCTGGTCGGTTTCGTTATTATTCATGCGGCGACCTCGAGAACGGCCAAGGCCGATTTCGCGCTAGCGGTCATAGCGGTGCCGATCGGACTCACGCTCGACACCCTGTATATCAGAAGTGGGCTGATCGCCTACAACGGTGAACTGCTCTGGTCTGGCGCGGCGCCACTCTGGATACTGGCGTTGTGGGCCAACTTCGCACTGACCCTCAACGGGTGCCTCGGCTGGCTGCGCGAACGACTCAAACTTGCTGCGGCACTGGGCTTCGTCGGGGGCCCCCTGTCCTACTACGGCGGCATTGCTGTAGGTACCGCCACTGTTTCCGGAGACAGCTTGCTGCTATTCGGCATCATAGGGGTCGCCTGGGCCATTGTGGTCCCGTTTCTGCTCTGGCTCGCTTTGCAATTCGCCGAACGCTGGCATCCGCTGCCCACCCCTGTCATTAGCCCCGCCTGAACGCTATTGCGATGCTAGACTCCGCTCTCCTCTGCAGGTGAGCCCATGCCCCAAGACACTAGTTCCGGCCAGCAAAGTCATCAGGATTCAGATAATGCGGCCCTGGCGTATTTGAATCTTCGCCCCGAGGACATAGTCGATGCGGTTGAATCGGCAGGGTTTCGCTGCGACGGGCGCCTGCTCGCACTAAACAGCTACGAGAACCGCGTCTACCAGGTAGGCCTCGAGGATGCCGGTAATGTGGTCGCCAAGTTCTACCGGCCGGAACGCTGGAGCGACGACGCCATACTGGAAGAGCACGAGTTCAGCGCGGAACTGGCAGCTGATGAAATTCCGGTGTTGCCACCGTTAAGCATCGACGGCGAAACGCTGCATTTCTACAAGGCATTTAGATTCGCGGTTTTCGAATGTCGCGGTGGCCGGCCTCCCGAACTCGATGACCTCGAAATGCTGGCTCAGCTGGGGCGGCTGGTCGCCCGCATCCATTTAAACGGCGAAACGGCGCCTTTCGAGCATCGGCCCTTACTGGATATTCAGACTTTCGGCGTTGACTCCCGCGACTACTTGCTCGAACACGGATTTATTCCAGCGGACATTGAACCTGCCTACACCAGCACCTGCAGAGACCTGCTCAAAGGAATAGAAGGCTGTTATCAGCGCGCCGGCAATGTTCGCAACATCTGTTTGCACGGTGATTTTCATCCGGGCAACGTTCTGGTTAGCAACGATCAACTGCATATCGTCGATCTGGATGACGCCCGAATGGGGCCGGCGGTGCAGGACCTCTGGATGTTTTTGTCCGGTGACCGCAATGAACAAACACCGCAGCTGCAAAAACTGCTTGACGGCTACACGCAGTTTCGCAATTTCGATGCACGGGAACTCAACCTGATCGAGGCGCTGCGCAGCCTCCGAATCATGCACTATGCGGCGTGGCTGGCACGCCGCTGGGACGACCCTGCGTTCAAGATTGCATTTCCCTGGTTCGATTCGAGCCGCTACTTGGACGAACACGTTTTGACCTTGCGCGAACAGGTTGCCCTCGTTAACGAAGCGCCCCTGCAATGGCTCGACTAATAAGAGGCCGCTAGCGACCAGCAGCGTGCACAGCCGGCTTGCGCTAGCCGGGCACGTACTCGGGGTAGACCGGCCGCCACATCGCGCTGCTAACGAACTCAGGCAGGTCATCGGCTGGCGCCTGCCCGATACCTTCCGCTACCGCTTGCTCAATAACGGCCACTGCTATTTTTGCCGACACCTCGCGCAACCGATCGACTGCGGGATACAGTAACCCTCGTTCCAGCTCCCCGTCCGATACTGCCGCAGCCAGCGCGCGTGCCGCTGTGCTAAGCATCTCGTCACTGACCTGGGTTGCTTGCGACAGCAAGGCTCCAAGACCAACGCCCGGAAAAATAAACACATTGTTACCCTGGCCGATTTCGATTCGGCGGCCATTGCAATCAACAGGAGCAAACGGACTGCCGGTTGCCACAAGTGCCTTGCCGTCTGTCCAGTTCAGCACATCAGCAGGTGTCGCTTCGGAGCAATCCGTCGGGTTGGAAAACGGCATCACGACGGGCCGCTCGACTGCGCTTACCATCGATCGCAGCACCTGTTCGGAAAATGCGCCGGGCTGACCCGATGTGCCGATCAATACCGTCGGGCGAAAAATGTCGACGACACTCGCCAGGTCGCGCCGATCCGGATCCGTGAACCCCAGCTCGTCAGCGAGCGTCTTCGGCCAGGCCATTTCACGTTTGTATGCGTCCCTGATCTCACGGTCCTGAACCAACAGGCCGGCGCTATCGAGGACCGCCACTCGCTTGCGCAGATCGCTCTCCGCTACACCGTCAAGCCGCAAGCCCGCATAGATCTGCCGGGCTATGCCGAGGCCGGCCGCGCCCGCGCCGAGAATCACTATGCGCTGATCCCGCAGCGGCTGCTCAAGCGCTCGGCAGGCCGAATAGAGACCCGCCAGCGCTACCGCACCCGTGCCCTGGATATCGTCGTTGAAGGACGGCAAACGGGCGCGGAAGCGGTCGAGAATATGCAGTGCGTTGTCCTTGCGGAAATCTTCCCACTGCAACAGCGCGCCGGGAAAGCACTCGTCTACCGCTTCGACAAACTCGGCAATAAGCTCGTCATACGCCCGCCCACGCAAACGTTTCTCGCGCCAGCCGAGATACAGCTCATCGTTGAGCAAGTCCTCGTTGTTCGTGCCGACATCGAGGCTGACCGGCAGCGTCGCGCCGGGGTGGATGCCGGCACACGCGGTATAGAGCGACAGCTTACCGACCGATATCGCCATACCGCCCGCACCCTGATCGCCGATTCCTAGTATCGATTCATTGTCGGTCGCAACGATCATGGTGATCTGTCGATGCCCGCCGGCATTGTGCAGCACCTCGGCAATGCGACCACGCATATCCGGCGTGATCCAAATACCTCGCGCGCGCTGGAAAACCTTGCTGAAATTTCGCGACGCGAGGCCGACCGTCGGCGTATAGACGATCGGCATAAATTCTTCGATGTGATCGCACAGGATGCGGTAGTAAAGGTATTCATTGCGATCCTGTAACGCAGTCATCGCCATGTACTTGTCTATCGGCCGATCGTAGGTAGAGAGGGTTTTGTATATGCGTTGGGACTGTTCGTTGATGGAATTCACGCGGGTTGGTAACAACCCGCTCAAACCGAACATTTCACGCTCTGCGGCCGAGAACGCAGAGCTCTTGTTCAACAGCGGATGACGAATCAGATCGTAGCCGCGTTTATAAACGGTCAGCGGACCGCTAAACAGCCAGGGATATTTGTGCGCTTTTTTTGCCATTCGGTGAAGTATCCACTATTACTTGGCGACGGGCGACCGCTTGCAAGCATTAACTCATACCGCTAGCCTGCTGCACTCGCCTCGCCCACTCGCGACAGTCGGAACCCCAGCTTTGCGCCTTCTGAAAGACATCGAAATCGTTACCCACTGCGTCCCGGACCTTGCCGACGAATTATCGGTCTGGACACAGCAGCTCGATTACCGGCTCATAAAGCAGGGACGGCTGGCAGAAGCTCACTGCGCAGCGTGGGGCACTCCGGCCGAAGACGGACGGCCCTATGCCGTGCTAGGACCCGCCAGCGGCGCTCCTGTTTATATTCGCCTGCTCGAAACGGAGCACCGCACCGGTTACTGGCCACCGGTAACCTGGGGCTGGAACGTTAGCGAACTGCTGGTGGAAGATCCCGATGCGCTGGCGGTTCAATTTGAAAACTCGCCCTTCACACGTTTAGGCGGACCCGGCGACTTGTACGCGAGTGCCAACGCACCCCGGGCCATCCAGACACGCGGACCCGCGGGTACGACGCTGTATTTCACGCGCATCCTGCCAGGCGGCAGCCGCTACGGATTGCATGGCGCGAAATCGCGCGTGGATCGGGTTTTTAACGTCATTGTCGGCGGCCCGTCCATGGACGCGCTGCGCGAGTTTTACGGCAACACCGTGGGCTTGCGCGTGAGCGAACCCATACCCTTTGTCATGACGATGGCGGCCGAAGCCACCGGCGCACCACCTGACACGCTGTTCCCGATCGCCGTCGCGACCGTGCGGCCGCGCACCTGCATAATCGAACTCGATGAGTACCCTGCCACTACGACCGCTCGCCCGCGCGCAAAGGGACAGCTGCCGGGCGGTATCAGCATGGTGAGTTTCAGGGTGGAAAAGCTGGAAGACTGCACCGTCGCATTTCGCGCGCCGCCCTCAATCGTTGAGCACGCGCCCTACAACGGCAGAAGGGTTGCTGTTATAGAAGGCCCGGCCGGCGAATGGCTCGAATTGATCGAAGGTTCAGGCGCAGGCTAGCGATACCCAGTAATCGGGGGTGATAAATGCGCGACAAGCTTCGAGGCCTGAATTTAGCGTGCGCCGAACCGACGGCCCTCTGTCTTGACTCTTAGCCGACCGCCTTCTGCCGCGACTCACGCTTGCGATCGCTCTCCGCGAGAAACTTCTTGCGAATGCGGATGCTTTTCGGCGTCACTTCGACGAGCTCATCGTCGTCGATGAATTCCAGCGCCTGTTCGAGCGAGAAACGAATCGGCGGCGACAACACGAGGTTCTCGTCCGTGCCGGCTGCGCGAATATTGGTCAGCTGCTTGGCCTTCGTCGGGTTAACGACCAGATCGTTGTCGCGGCTGTGGATACCGATCACCATGCCTTCGTATACATCTGCGCCATGCCCAAGGAACAACCGGCCACGCTCCTGAAGATTAAACAAGGCATAGGCCAGCGCCTTGCCCTGCATATTGGAAATCAGCACGCCATTGTTGCGCTGACCGATACCGCTCGCGACCGCTGTGTCATATTTTTCGAAGACGTTATAGAGCAAACCCGTACCGGCGGTAGCCGTCAGGTACTCGGTGCGAAAACCGATGAGGCCGCGCGCCGGGATACGGTAATCGAGCCGAATACGGCCACGCCCGTCTGACTGCATGTCCTGCAACTGCCCTTTGCGTTCGGCCAGCCGCTCCATCACCGCGCCCTGGTATTGCTCCTCCAGGTCGACGGTCAGCGTTTCCCAAGGCTCACAGAGCACGCCATCGATTTCACGCCGAATAACTTCCGGCCGCGATACCGCCAACTCGTAACCTTCGCGGCGCATATTCTCGATCAGCACCGACAGGTGCAACTCGCCGCGACCGGATACACGGAACTTATCCGGATCGTTGGTATCGGCAACGCGCAACGCCACGTTGTGCTTGAGCTCCTGATCCAGCCGCTCACGGATCTGGCGACTCGTGAGGTACTTGCCTTCCTTGCCGGCGAACGGCGACTTGTTGACCTGGAAGGTCATGCTGATGGTCGGCTCGTCCACACTCAGCGGCGGCAGCGCCTCGGGCGCAGCACGGTCGCAAAGAGTGTCCGATATATCCAGCGGCTCGATGCCGCTGAACATGATGATGTCGCCGGCTGCCGCTGCTTCGAGCGGCACGCGTTCGAGTCCGTTGAATCCGAACAGCTCCAGAATACGCCCATTGCGGCGGCTGCCATCGGCACCCACCGCGATGACTGGTGTGTTCGGCACGACCCGGCCACGTGTGATACGCCCGATGCCGAGCAAGCCTTTATAAGAGTCATAGGTCAGACTCGAAACCTGCATCTGCAGCGGACCCGAGAGATCCACGTCGGGCGGCTGCACGTGCTTCACAATCGCTTCGAACAATGGCGTCATGTCACCCGAGCGCACGTCGGGGTCGTTGCCCGCATAACCTTCCAGCGCCGACGCGTAGATCACCGGAAAATCGAGCTGCTCGTCGGTTGCGCCCAGCCGGTCGAACAGGTCGAAAGTCTGGTTGAGCACCCAGTCGGGTCGCGCACCGTCGCGATCGATCTTGTTTATCACCACGAGCGGCTTCAGGCCGCGGGCAAAGGCTTTCTGGGTAACGAAACGGGTTTGCGGCATCGGCCCGTCTACGGCATCGACCAGCAGCAACACGCAATCCACCATCGACAGCACGCGCTCGACTTCGCCGCCGAAGTCGGCGTGTCCGGGCGTATCGACAATATTGATGTGCCAATCCCGCCAGCCGATCGAGGTGTTCTTCGACAGGATCGTGATACCGCGCTCGCGCTCCAGATCGCCGGAATCCATCGCGCGCTCCTGCAACTCGACGCGCTCACCGAGCGTGCCGGACTGTTTCAGCAGTTTGTCGACCAGCGTGGTTTTGCCGTGATCAACATGAGCAATGATCGCAATATTGCGAATCTTATCGACGGAGGACATAGGGATACCCGGGATTCGGTGAGCCGGGCAGGCGCCCGGAAAGCGGCGCATTATAGAGCAGTGGCCGTGGAGTAAACAGCTCTCGGACACTCTTTCTAAGCTGCGGCGCATCAGGTTTGCGGCGCCGCTGACCGCAGCTCCGGCCCCCAAACCAGCGACCGCCGCCAAAATCGGCACGCCTGGCCACCGGACGCCGGCCCGGCGAGAGACGTCGCCGCGAACCCCCGGCCGCAGCCCCAATGGCCACGGTCGCCATGCGAGCGAGAGCCTGACATGCATCCCCTTGTTTGTTGCTATCCTTGCGGCCCTCGATGGAGACACCCACCCCACCAGCATGAGCATTATTCGTTTCGATGAAGTGAGCCTGGAGTTCGGCGAGCACGTATTACTGCGAGAGACTTCCATGTCCATCGAGGCCGGCGAACGCGTTTGCCTCATAGGCCGCAACGGTGCAGGCAAAACATCCCTGCTCAGACTGATCACCGGGGAACACACGCCGGACCACGGCGAGATTCATTACCAGAGCGGCATCGGCATCAGCCAGCTAGCCCAGAACCTGCCGGACGTCCTGGACCATACGGTGCGCGAAACGGTGACGGACGGTTTGCGCGAGGTTCGGCAGCTGGTGGATGAATACAACCGTATGTCGGCGAGCGAACTGGACCGGCACGGCATGCGGGAACTCGAAGCGCTGCAACAGCAGATCGACGCGCGCGGCGGCTGGGACATCGAGCGGCAGGTCGACAAGGTGATTACCGAGCTGGATCTGCCGGCCGACAAAAAACTAAACGAACTGTCCGGAGGCTGGCGGCGCCGCGTTTCGCTGGCCAAGGCGCTGGTCAGCCAGCCCGATCTGCTGCTGCTGGACGAACCCACCAACCACCTCGATCTCGCGACGATCAGCTGGCTCGAAGACCGAATTTACAGCTGGCCCGGCGCGGTGCTTTTTATCACCCACGACCGGGCCTTCCTGCAGCGTATCGCCAACCGAATCCTGGAACTCGACCGCACCAAACTCACGAGCTGGGAGTGCGACTACCACACCTACCTGCGCCGCAAGGCACAGGCCCTGCACGCCGAAAGCGAGGAAAACGCGCGCTTCGACAAGAAGCTGGCGGAAGAAGAGGCCTGGATACGCCAGGGCATCAAGGCGCGTCGCACCCGGAATGAAGGCCGCGTGCGGGCGCTGCAGGCAATGCGGGAACAGCATGCCGCGCGCATCAAACGCGAGCGTGGTGCGCACATCAGCATCGATCAGGCCGACGTCTCGGGACGCAAGGTCATTCGCATGAAAAACGTCGGTTATGCCTACGGCGAGCACAAAATAATCGACAAGCTTTCGCTAACCGTCATCCGCGGCAGTCGCATCGGGCTGGTCGGCAACAACGGCGTCGGCAAAAGCACCTTGTTGCGCCTGATGCTGGGTGAACTCAAGCCGCAGGAAGGGACAATCAAACTCGGCACCAACCTGGAGATTGCCTACTTCGACCAGCTGCGTCGTGAACTCGACCCCAACAAGAGCGTAGCGGACATCGTCGGCGACGGCCGCGACTACATAACGATCAACGGCAAGGAACGCCATGTGGTCGGCTATTTACGGGGCTTTTTGTTTTCGGCGAAGCGCGCGATGTCGCCGGCACGCATTCTTTCCGGCGGGGAACGCAACCGGGTGATCCTCGCCCGTTTATTCACGCGGCCCAGCAACCTGTTGGTACTCGACGAACCGACGAATGATCTGGACGTCGAGACGCTCGAAGTACTGGAGGAACGACTGACGGAATACGAGGGGACTCTTATCGTCGTCAGCCACGATCGAGAGTTTCTGGATAACGTGGTCACCAGCATCCTCGTTTTTGAAGATGACGGCAGAGTGCATGAGTACGTCGGCGGCTACAGCGACTGGCTGAGACGGGGCCATCACCTGGCCGAGACCGAAAACCCCGAGGCGGCCGCGCGTCAGGCGCAAAAAGAGGCTCGCCGCGCAGAACAGGCCCAGCAACCACAAAAACTCAGCTACAAGGATCAGCGCCAGCTGGAGATGCTTCCCGCCCAGATTGAGCAGCTGGAAAAAAAGATCGCATCGCTTACCGATGAACTCGCCGCCCCGGGATTTTATGCGCAACCCCAGGAAGTGACCCAACCGGTCATCGACGCACTGCAGGCTGCCAACGAACAACTGGAGCAAAAACTGCATGTCTGGGTAGAGCTGGAAGAGCGCCAGGAGCAGTTTACGGCCCACAAAGCGGAGCGTTGAAGGAACAGCCGCCAAACTGAGGCGACGGGGCAAGCCAGGGTCGGCGAAGTACCGCGCAGATTCACCCAAACCACAACAGCTAAGCCTTAAAAGACGCGCTAATTCAGCAAATCGTCCTGCTTGTCGGCGGCAACCTCTTCGAGACTCTTGTAGGCCATCGAACCTTTGCGCGTGCCGCCCCACGGTATACCCGGGCGACCGTTGTATTCGCGAATCGGCTCGAACTGCACGACCAGGCTGCCCTTTTTCGCCGTCGTAGAACCGTTCTTGGCTGCCAATTCCTCTTCGGTCGCCTCGCGCACACCCAGGATCCGGCCACCCTTCCAGGAGCGCTGCGACTTTTGCTTATGAAGTGCGACGTAATCGGCGGTGCGCTCATCATTGTCGAGCGCCCACATAAAACTTTCGAGGTGGCCTTCAGGCGCCTGATGCAAACCACCGCCTTTTTCGATGAGATGCAAAATCTTCACGTCACTCTCCGGGCTCACTAAACAGAGCATAGAGTATTGCAGCCCAGCCAATATAAGTCTTGTCGCAACGTGTCAGGACGCGGTCGATTTGCGCCAGACAAGCACGCGATTATTGGCCGGCATGGTGATGTCATGCAGCAATTCCAGCCCCCTTGCGGCAGCGAGTTCTGCGACCCACTCGAAATCCCGAATGCCGCGTAACGGGTCGGTCGATTGAAGCCACTGGTCGAAATCCGCATTGCTGGCACTGGTGTAATCACCCGCGTAGTTGAACGGACCGTAAATAACCAGATGTCCATTATCGCGCAAAACCTGCTTCACGCCGCGAAAAAAATCAACCACGCACTCCGGGCTCATAAAATGCAACGTATTAGCGGTAAACAAAATATCGCAGCGGGCCACAGGCCACGGATTCATCCGCACGTCGAGCTCTAGTGCCGTGGCTGCGTTCGCCGGCGCCTCGGCGCGCAAACGCGCGCGCAAGCTCGGCAGATACTCCCCGGTATCGGTTGGCTGCCAGAAACTTTCCGGCAGTTCGCGAGCAAAATGCACAACATGCTGTCCTGTGCCGCTGCCGACTTCCAGAACTCGGTTCCCGGCACCCACGAAACGGCGCAAGACATCGAGAATCGGCGCCTTGTTGCGGTCGCATGCTGTCGAATACGCTAGTTGCAATGCTCTGCGCGGCCTAATCTGTTAATTTGTTGTCGTCCATCGCTACGGTCTATTTGTGAACCTTCGCATACTCATGAGCTTCATTGCATCTGCGCTGCGTCCGATTGCCGGCGCCCTTATCCTGACAATCGGCACGGTTTCCGCCGCGGTTGCAGCGGGCGCGGATGCCGAGCCCGAAAAGAAACCGCTTTGGGAGATGAACCTGGCGGCATTCGCCCGTTACGGCGAGTCATACCCGGCATCGGAGGAGACGCAGGTCAATATCGTACCGCTGCCTTTTCCTATTTATCGCGGCAAGATTTTGCGCGTAGGCGCTGAAACGGGCAAACCGGTCACCACGCGCATTTTCCGGCGCGATCGAATCAAGCTCGACATCGATTTCGGCCTGAATTTCCCGGCCGACAGCGACGACATTGATGCACGAACAGGAATGCCCGACCTGGACCTGCTTGCCGAAGCCGGGCCTGAGCTGGAATTGCAGTTTGTAAAAGGTCCCAGGATCGGCAATGCCTTTCTGGCGCTGCAACTGCGCGGGGCGTTTTCATTTGACGGCCTGGACCCGACCTGGCGCGGACTGATTTTCTCCAGCGAATTTAAGTATGTTCGTCCGTTCTACGACGATCGGTCGGAACTAAGAGTCCGGCTAACGCCGGAGTGGG
>JARRLL010000019.1:0-12628 GCA_037387125.1 Gammaproteobacteria bacterium
GCGTAATTTTCGACAACCGCCTTTTTTTGGAGCATATTGCTTGTCAGATTGATCACGTCCATGAAAGTGCAAATCGCCATAACCGGGGGATGATTTCCATGAGTAAACGTAAACCCAGTCTGTTAGCAGCTACAATCGCCTCAAGCGCCGCTCTGTTTACATTTTCGATCAGCTTCGCGGCCCCTCTCGAAGAAATAGTCACCACTGCCGAACGCCGAACATCCAATGTACAGGATGTGCCAATCGCAGTATCCACGTTCAGCTCCGACGAAATCGATCGCCGGCAGATTATCTTCACGCTCGATCTCATCCAGAACGTGCCTAACATGAGCGGCTCCAACAATGTGTCGCTCGGCGGGTCGAACTCTTACTTTCTTCGCGGCATCGGCAATGCGGAATCCATCGCCACCTTCGACGTGCCCGTTGGGACCTACATCGATGAGATTTATATCTCGCGGCAAAACCAGAACCAGATAAACCTGTTCGAGGTAGAAAGCCTGGAAGTGCTGCGCGGCCCGCAGGGCACGCTGTTTGGCCGGAATACAACCGGGGGCGCGGTAGTCATTAACTCGAAAAAACCGACCGACGAATTTTCCGCGACCGTGGAGGGCAGCGCGGGTAGCTATGAACGTTATATGCTAAATGGCAACGTCAACGTTCCTGTTACGGACAACTTCTTCGCAAAATTCAATGCATACGGCATTGACGAAGACGGCTGGATGGACAGTGTCACCACCGGCGACACCTACAATGGCCAGAAGGCTTGGGGAGTGCGCGGTGCGACCCGCTGGTTGCCGACCGAGGCCATTACCTGGGACCTGTCATTGCAGTACTCCGACACGGAGGCTCAGGCTATCGGAACGGCCGCGGGCACGGCACCGGGTATTGCCAACCCGTCACCGGCAACCGGCGATTACACCAAGAACCAGACCAATCTCAGAGACTGCACCGGCCCTGAGTCGGATGCATTTGGCACGACGGCGCCGGTCTGCAGTTTCAACAAGATGGAAGCGCTGCTCGTCGCATCCAATCTCGGCTGGGATGTCGGCCCCTTTACCCTCAATTTCATTACCGGCTGGTATGACCTGGAGCAGAACTACGCGGCCGACTTCCTGGACAACTCGACCATACCTTTCGGCTTTCCTTCATTCATCATTGCCAACAACGGTAACCACGAGCAGTTCAGCCAGGAAATTAAAATAACCGGCGACTTCGCCAACGGCGCCGTGAATTACGTCGGCGGCGTGTTCTACATGGACGAGGACAACGAGACAAATTTCACGGATTGGCTCGACTTTGGAGTCCTTGTGCCGGCCAACGTCCGCACCCCGCTCGAAAACACGACCGAGAGCTACGCTGTATATACGCAGTTCGACTGGGATGTCACCGAGAAACTCGGCCTGCTCGCCGGCGGACGCTGGACTGATGAAACTAAGGATTTCAGCATCGATAGCGTGTTGGGAGACGCAGCGGTTGGCAATGCCGAAGTGCTGGCTGAAGGCATTCCGCTGAAACAGGAAGAAGACAAATTCACCTACAAGCTGGGCGCGGATTATCAGTTCACCGACGACCTGATGGCTTACGCTACAGTGACCACCGGCTTCAAATCGGGCGGCTGGAACGCACGTGGCGCCTCGGCCGCGGAACTTGCTGACTTCGGCCCTGAGGACGTCATCTCCTATGAACTCGGCATGCGTGCCGAGTGGCTGGACAACAGGCTGCGCACCAACCTGACAGTATTCCAGGCGGAATACGATGACATCCAGATAGCCACCACGGAAGACGCCGGCTTCATCACGACCAATGCGGGCGATTCAAAAATAAAGGGCGCGGAATTCGAAGGCGCATGGGCTGCCACGGACGCGCTGCGCATCTACGGGAACCTGGGTTACATGGACGGCAAGTACACCCGGCTTTCGGCGGGCGGCATCACCGCCGGAATCGGCCCGGAGCCCACCCGAACGCCTGAATGGACGGCCAATGTTGGCGGCGACTACACGTTCGACAATGTATTCAATGGCGAAGTGTTCATCGGCGGCCAGGTGGCCTGGGTTGACGACTACTTCATGGGCAACTCCAACCAGATCGAAACACTGATCGAGGCTCACACGCTGGTAAATGCCCAAGTCGGTTGGCGCAACGACAACTGGCAGGCGGTAGTCGAATGCAGGAACTGTTTCGACGAGGAATGGTTCGGCACCAACCTGTTTAATGTACTGTACACAGCGGAGCCGGTGCGCTTTGGCATACGCCTGAAATACAGCTACCAGTAAAAGTCCGATTCGCGGCCCGCGGGCCGCAGGACAGCAACCCGCCCGCATCTCGCGGGCGGGCTTGTCTGAACAGACAGATTGCGGCGCCACATCTACAAAGGTTAAATGTCATGCTTAAGACCATACTCATTGTCACTATCTCGGCGCTGAACCTCGCAGCGGTCGAATCGGCCTACGAAGAGTTTTTAAACTACGAGGTCGCAGAACGCGGCGTGGTAAGCGCCGAACTGGCAGAGGTCTGGAATGCGTCGTCCATGACCGGCAAGCGCTACGTGTTGATGCAGCCGGATAACGATGCCGAGGTTTATCTGCGCTTTATTGAAAATGCGCCGGTCGAGGGTTACGAGCCGTTAACCACGACAGGCTGGAACGCCACGGAACTCCTGGTCCAGAATCCCGATGCGCTGGCCGAAGCGATGGCAGACGGGCCATTCACCGTGACCGGTGCACCCGCCGACCTGTGGGATGCACCCGGAGCCCCCCGCGCGATGCAGGCGATCGGGCCTGCCGATGAAGTCCTCTACCTGACCCGCAATGGTGATTTCGCGACCACCACGGCCGTTGACCGAGTGTTCATCATGGTGCTGGGCGGCACCTCACTGGAAGCGCTGAGTGACTTCTACGGAGACCGGCTCGGCCTTGGACTCGGGGAGCAGATGCAGTTACCCGTGCCGTTCATGGCTGAGGCACAGGGTGTTGCGGCGAATACAATGTACGACTTGCGGGTCGCCATAATATCCAAGGATTTTTTGCTGGAACTCGACGAATACCCGGCTTCGGTACCTGCGCGACCGGGTAACTCCGGCCACCTGCCCCCCGGCACTTCTATGGTCAGCTTCGAAACAGATAACCTCGATGCGCTCGACTTAACGTGGCGTGCCACGCCCGCACCTGTCGATGCCTTTCCATACAATGGTAGGCGGGTGGGCGTAACCCAGGGACCCGCAGGTGAATGGCTGGAAATAATCGAGTCCAAAACCGATCAGTAGTTGACCCTTAGCGAGTACAGTGGATAGAACGATGACGATCAATCGCTTATACGGTGGCTGCGCCCAGCCCGACCCGGCCAAACTGGACGATTACTGGCAACAGGCTACGGCGGAACTCGATCGAACAGACCTGCCGGCGGATTACAGCGTCCGCTGGATCGGCCTCGATGACCCGACCACCGAGGAAGTGATCGAACTGATCATTGCGGGCGACAAGACGGGCACGTTCACCCTGCCCTGGCTTATCGAGCGCACCGACCAGCCTGCTCCGGCCGTGGGCGACCCGATCATACTCGTGGATTTTCATGGCCGGCCCCGCCTGCTGGTAAGACTTACAGAAATTACCGAAGTCGCATTTGGCGATATTAACGCTGCACATACTGCCATTGATGGCTCACCTGTTCGCGACCTCGCAGTCTGGAAGCCACTGCACACGCAGTACTGGAATGGCTTACTGGCCCCCTGGCAACTCAAGGTTGATGCATCGATGCCCGTGCTGGTGGAGAAATTTCTGCTGCTCCATGCAAACTAAGCGACTATATCAATAGCGGTTAACAAAACGAGACGATCAGGTTGCCCGACAAAGAAAGCTACACACTCGGTTATGGCGAAGGCGCCATGCAATGGATGACCAGCCGCACGGCCGAGGGCCACGGTGCCTTTCTACTTCCGTATCTTCAGCCGGGGCTGCGCCTGCTCGACTGCGGCTGCGGGCCGGGTACCCTCACGCTCGGCTTTGCGCGCAGAGTCGCACCCGCCGATTGCATTGGCATAGACCAGGAAGGCTCGCAATTTAAAGCTGTTAGAGAAACGGCACGCCTCGAGAGCGTGGACAACCTGCTGTTTAAAACAGGCGACATCTACGAACTGCCATTTGACGATGCAGACTTCGACATTGTATTCGCATCGGCCGTCCTGGGCAGCGTCGCAGCGCCCGACAAAGTCGTAGCGGAAATGGTGCGGGTGCTCAAGCCGGGCGGGGTATTGGCATTGAAGGAGTTTGATCATGCCGGGGATATCATCTACCCGCAGAATGCTGTGCTGGGTAAAAGCATCGAGCTTTATCACAAACTGCGTGGCCACAATGGCCACGAACCTGTCGCCGGCCGGCGGTTAAGGGAATTCATGCATGCCGGCGGCTGCGAGGTGAAATACCTGCGCGCGTTCTATGATTACAGAAGCGGTAACGAGCAACTTCGTCCTTATATCGACCGGAACAACTACCTCGTAAACGAGATGCTTGGACCGCAATACATTTCGCTTGGCTGGTGCACCGAGACCGAGCTGGAAGAACAGGCGGACGCCTGGATCGAGTTTGCAGCCAACCCAGCTGCCGTCTACTGCTCCACATGGTTCGAAGCCGTGGCCGTCAAACCCCCGCAACCATCAATGCGCTCCACTGCGGAGATATCTACACATAATTAAAGCTACCGCGACCTTCGATTACCCGCAACGCTGTCGGGCCGGCGAAATGCGCACCGATCAGCCAGGTTTCGCCGTCGGCAATAGATTGCAGTAACTCCTCGCGGGTTGCTTGCGCCAGCTCGCGGCTCTGATCGTACATACTGTTCCAGTATGGCCGCTCGATCTGCACCGGGTGATGCAGCACATCACCGCTCAGCACGGCGCGCTGCCTGCCTGCGCTGACCACTATCACGACATTCCCCGGCGAGTGGCCGAAGGCGGGCTGGAGACAGACACCAGTGACTATTTCATGGTCGGCGGCCACCACGTCTGCGCGGCCCGCCTCAATCACGGGTAGCACGCTTTCCTGCCAGGAGTTTGCGAAAACGTGCTCGGGGTTCTCGCGATGCGCCTGCTCCCAGTAACGCAGCTCAGGCTCAGCAAACAGATAGCGTGCATTCGGGAAGGTGGGCACCCATACGCCGTTTTCGAGCCGCGTATTCCAGCCCACGTGATCGGCATGCAGGTGTGTGCAGCAGACGTAGTCTATATCATCCGGTGTCAGCCCCAGCCGGCCGAGCCGCTCGAGGTAAGGCCAGGACTGCAGGTGCCAGAACGGTATGTACGGGTGCTGCTTGTCGTTACCGACGCAGGTGTCGATCATCACATTGCCCTGCGGGGTGCGCAGTACCAGCGAGTGCGATGACATGCGCAGGTTACCTGTCTGCAGGTTAGCGAAACGCTCGTCGCGGGCTGCTGCCGTCTCTGCAAACTGTTCCGGCGACACATCGGCGAACAGCTGCGCCAGAGGCCAGTCCGTGCGCTCCAGCTCCTGCACACTCTGGACGCGAATACTGCCTGACAACTCCAGATCGATAACAGCCATTTAAGCGTATACCTCGCAGGCGCGCCTAGCCGCCCGGCTTCAGCACTCCGAGTATCGCGGCGAGCGCTAAGCCTGCCCAGATGCCGACAACCGCCCATTTAACCTGCCGCAGGCTCGCAGCCATGGCGATGTTTTCGGCATCATTGATTTGGCCCGCCGCAATCTTCTGTATGCCGGCTATATAAGGGCCTACCGTTTTGTTGATCATCAGGCTGCAGAAAATAATAAAGGCGAACACCAGTATTTTGTAGCCTACCCAAGGTGCAGCGGCCAGATGTCCGGTGGAAAAAGACCAGAACACCGAGACCACGCAAATAATCATGAGTGCAATCTTGAAAGGATTGTCGAATTTTGCGAGCCCCTGCCCCAACGGAGTGTCGTGTTTAACATGCATGATCAGTTCCATGCCTGCCCACAGCGGCGCGAGCGCAATGATTGCGGCCAGCTGCCAGGCGGGATGGCTTATGCCCGAGTATTCGCTCAGCAGGCCTCCGACCGTCAGCATCAGCGCAGCGCAAACTCTGGGCACGATGTCGAGCGCGAGCATTATTTTCGCGGCTGTCATGCGGGCTTCGATGCCCAGGCTGGCGTCGGCTGCAAAGCCCGAGGAATAGAACACGCCGATGTCGCCGCCCAACCAATAGCAGAAAAGAAACAAATGCAGTATCAGCAGAAGCTCTTGCATGGCACTGTTATACGTTATTTTGCTCGCAGGCTTAAGAGCTAGCCTTGCCTGGCCCCCTGGGGCGGCCACCGTCCGGATGTTTTTGCAGCTCTGCCGTTGTCGACCTGGCTTTAGCGAGCTTAAACAACGGCAAATGCCTCTTTAAGTAGTAAACTCCCCCGCTCCTGAACCAGAGTTACCGTTATGCCAAAAGCCAAACCCAAAGCGCCCGAACCGCACGTGCATGGCCCCGATTGTGGACATCACCAGCACAACCACGTGCCGGCAGAACCGTTCCGCCGTGCTGAACCAAAACTCGGGCGCAATGACCCCTGCCACTGCGGCAGCGGGCGAAAATACAAGAAGTGCCATGGCGCGGCAGCCTGAACACAGGTTGTCTGAATTACGGCAAGGTTTGGCCGTTACAACCGGTCCACGCTGCCGGCCAACAATTCGACGTCGGTGATACTGATGCGCCTGCCCTGTCGCCCGATCAGTTTGGCGTCCTGGAGGTCGGTCATCGCGAGGCTTACCGTCGGCCGGCTCGCACCGATCAGTGTTGCGAGATCCTGCTGGGTCAGCTTCATGGGGAGCACAATGCTTTTCCCATTGCGCTCGCCAAATTGCTCGGAAAGCTGCAACAGGATTCGCGCCAACCGGTTGCGCACGCTGCGAAAGACCAGGTCTTCAACGCGACTCTCGATCTTTTTGAACCGCCCCTCTACCTGCATGGCCACCGAGTAGCCAATCCGCGGTGTGTCCCGCATGGCGTCGATAAATACATCGCGCGGCAGGATAAGGACCGTTGACGCTTCCACCGCCGACGCCTGGCTTTCCCTCGGCTGGTCATCGAACAATGCCGATTCACCGAAGATTTCACCGGGCCGCACATAACCGAAGGTCACCTCTTCTGCGGTCACCGACTCACGATAGATACGGATCAATCCGGATTCCAGGACAAATACCTTGACCGGAGACGACTCGGGACCAAAGACGAGTTCGCCCTTGGCAAAGGAAGCCAAATCGGCCGCTTGCCGCAAACGCTCAGCGGACTCGCCGGAAAGCTCGCTCAGCCAGTCGATATCCGTCAGGTGCCACAGGTCAATCATAAATAAGCTGCTCTCTCATTCAGGCACGCAACAGTGCCGTCAAGCCCGGATTTATACTCAGTCAAAAACGGGGGAATGGCAATAGCGATTCCGTTATGCTCAACCCATGGCGCTCCCGGCATCACTCAGCGGACTCATGGACAAGGCGGCTTACCCGCACCCCTGCGGGCGAATCGAGCTGACCGAAACGCATATTTCATGGGTGCTGTTGACCGGCGATTTCGCCTATAAGCTTAAGAAACCGGTACGTTTTTCCTTCCTGGATTTCAGCACGCTGGCGTTGCGGGAGCATTACTGCCGCGAGGAGCTGCGCTGCAATACCGCCTTTGCGCCGGAATTGTATATGGCCGTGCTGCCCGTCTATCGGCACGCTGATGGTGCGTTAACTCTGGGCGAAGCGGACGGTGAGCTTGTCGACTGGGCGGTGCAGATGCACCAATTCGACCCCGCCGCGCAACTTGATCGACTGCTCGAGCGCAATGCCGTTACAACCACGATGCTGGCGGAATTCGGGCATGAACTCGCCGCGCGGCATGCTTCGTTGCCGCGCCTGGCCGGCGCCGCGAATGAAGCCGAGCAACGCTACCGCGGGCCAGTCGACGACAACTTCAGCGAGATCGCGACCACCCAACTGCAAAACACGCATGCCGACTTGCTCGCGACAACCCGCGCATTGTCGGACCGGCTCGGCGACCAGTTGTCGGCGTCATTCAAAGCTCGCGTTGAGCATGGTTTCGTCCGCGAGTGTCACGGCGATCTGCACCTGTCGAACCTGGTACTGCTCGACAAAGACAAAGATGGCCGCAAGGTAACCGCCTTTGACTGCCTCGAGTTCAACCCGAACCTGCGCTGGATCGATACCATCAGCGACGCCGCCTTTTTGTTCATGGACTGCCATGAACGTGACCGTGCCGACCTGGCCTATGCTTTTCTGGACGCCTACCTGGATGCCTCCGGTGATTACCGGGGAGCCGAGCTGCTAAGCTACTTTGCGGCGTACCGCTCCGTCGTGCGTGCGAAGGTCGCTGCGCTGCGCTGGGAGCAGGAAGCTTCCGCTGCGGCCGAAAGCCGCTTTGTGCAGCACATGGAATGGGCGAAAGCCTGGCTTGAGCGTCCGCCCGGCCGGCTGATATTAATGTGCGGTCTTTCCGGTGCAGGCAAATCCTGGGTGGCGGAACGCCTGGCGCCGCTAGTGCCTGCGCTGCGGATACGTTCGGACATAGCGCGCAAAGCGCTTGCCGGACTCGCGTCGCTCGCGCGAACGGACAGCCCGGTTGGGGGCGGACTGTACGCCCCGCGTAAGTCGGACGAGGCGTTCAGCTTTATTGCCGACGTCACCGGGCCCCTGCTCGCAGGCGGAGAAAACGTAATCGTCGACGCGACTTTCATTGACTACGCGCGCCGCGCCGAATTCCTGGAACTGGCCAACCGCGCAGGTGTGATCGCCCGCATCATTTATTGCGACGCGCCGGTCGAGGAGCTCAGACAACGCGTCACCGAGCGAATGAAACGCACTACGGATCCTTCGGAAGCAACCCCGGAGGTGCTGGAAGCTCAGTTGCAGAAGTTTGCTCTGCCGAAGCCACCGGAGCCGGTGCTGAGAATCGACACCAACAAACCGATCGGGGATGCCGAGCTTCGGGCGCTGGCTGACGCAGTGATGGCGTAACTCAAGATGCTGCTATAAACCGAAAGGCCAGGTGTCGGGCATACCTTCGATTTCATGGGTCGCCAACGGTCGAACCGCATTGGTTTGATCGAACCATACATATTCATCGAATTGTTGCGGCAGCACCGCCTGGAAGTAGTGGCTGGCCAACTCGGTTTCCGGGCGGTAGATAACCCCGATGGCACGTTCCAGCCGTGGTTTCAGCAATTCGTGCCGCAACGTGTTCGAGCCGGTGTAGCGCAATGGCAGCAGGAAACGCGGCTCGCTCGCCTCGTGGCACAGGAACTCGTAACTATCCTCGTGCGCCGGGCGTACTCGCTTGACCTCCATGGGGCCGTCCCAATAGGAGGCGGCGGCAACGGTACCTGAATCGGTGCCGAAGCCGATCGAATACACTCCATCACCCCACTCATCGCGGCTCAACTGGCCGATATTTAGTTCGCCTCGCGCGGACATTTCGGTAAACGCGGCATTACCGATGTGCGAATTGTGGGCCCATATAATTGCTTTGGATTCGCTACCACGAAACTCCAACAGGTTTTGTAAGGTCGTGAACATGTGGGAATCGCGCAGGTTCCAGGATTCGTGGCCACCGTAGTACATGACTCGGTAGTAGCTTTCGGCATTGGCGATAAGACGCGCGTTCTGTGTCGCGTCGAAAAATGAGTCTGCCGATTTGGCGGAGTACGCCAGCTTCTTCTCCAACAAATCCTGCAGCATATGCACGACGTCTCGCTCGCAACTTCTATAGTGGCCGGTCAGTGCTGCCCGACCGTAGGCAGCAGGATCGCTTTGCCAGGGAGTCAGGCAACCGTAACGCTCACGAGCCAGTGCGGCTGTCGGCGGGTCGATCGATTCAAGATAGGCCAGCACGGCATTGATCGACGTGTACATGCTGTACAGATCGAGTCCTGCGAAACGCACGCGATCACGGTGTGGCAATTCGCTGTTGTATGCACGCAGCCATTCAACGAAATCGCTTACTTCTGAGTTACGCCACATCCAGGTTGGGAAACGCGCGAACGCCTGCCATTCGGCGGGCGGCACGTCGAGATCGCGCACATAATGATCAATACGCGCAGCATCAGGCCAGTCCGCCTCGACTGCCACCTGGTCGAAACCTTTGCGTTTAATCAGCTCCTGCGTAATTCGCGCACGCATTGCATAAAATTCGGCGGTACCGTGACTAGCCTCGCCCATTAGCACCACTCGCGCTTCGCCGATGCGCTCCAGCAGTGAATCAAGGTCTACTGCAGCGATTTCGGCTATGGGTTCGGCAGCCGCCCGAATCTGTTCTGCCAAGCTAAGCGGAAGCGGTTTGCGTGGAATGCCTTGCGTATCGACGTGCCAGCCTTCTTCGCCGATAAGGGGCACGAACCGGACACTCGCGAGGTTTTCAGAGCTGTACTCGCCTTCGGAAAGGCGGGTTACCCGCACGAGTTCCTGTAGACCGACCGTTTTGCCCACCGGGATAACGAGCCTGCCACCAATCGCTAGCTGCTCGCGCAAGGCTTTGGGCACTTCGGGCCCGCCCGCCGCAACCACAATCGCATCAAACGGCGCTGCCTCGGGCCAGCCCAGCGTGCCGTCGCCGCAGCGGACATGCACATTCGTAAAGCCATCCCGATGCAAGCGTTCGCCTGCCGTTTTTGCCAACCGCTCGTGTCTTTCGATCGTGTAGACAGCGGCCGCAATCTGGCCCAGAACGGCAGCCGCGTAGCCTGAACCCGTGCCTATTTCCAGAACTTTTTCGCCACCCTTAAGTTGCAAGGCATCGGCCATGACCGCGACGATATACGGCTGCGAAATGGTTTGCTCTTCTTCTATAGGCAGCGGTGTATCGTCGTAGGCAAACTCACCCAGGTAAGAAGGAACATAACCCTCACGCCTGACAGTGCCCATCGCATCGAGTACCCGCTGCGACCGAATCCCGCGCCCCGCAAGCTGGCGGCGAACCATGTCCTTGCGCAACGCATCATGATTAACGGAAACATTCATGGCAGATCCATTCGTAGTCCAGAAAAAGGCAAATGGCCATAAGTACTTTCCGGACGTTATGCCTCAGCGACCGAGCGGAGGCATATGCACCCGATTACGTGTTAAAAGTACTGAACCAAACCCAACACAGGGGCACTTTTATGAAAGCCAGGGTCGCCGAACTGCTCGAAGAAATACGCGAACGCGAGGAAGAACTGGAGGAGTTGATCAAGACCCAAGAAGCTCGCTTTATCTACAAACTGGAAGGCAACAAGATCCGCTTCGAAAAGACGGTACGCGAGGTTCAGGAAAGCTTAAAAGTAGGATTGTTTCGCTGGCTCAAAGACAGCAACCCGCGCAACGTACTCTCTGCGCCGGTTATATATAGCATGATCTTTCCTTTTCTTTTACTGGATATTTGCGTCTCCTTATACCAATGGCTGTGTTTCCCCCTTTACCGGATTGGAAAAGTTAAACGGAATAAATACATCGTAATCGACCGTCATCAACTGTCTTATTTAAATAGCATAGAGAAGGTGAATTGCGCCTATTGTGGTTACGTCAACGGGTTAATCAGTTATGCCCGGGAAATCGTCGCCCGCACGGAGCAATACTGGTGCCCTATAAAACATGCGCATAAAGTGCTGGACTCGCATCGTCGATACTCACGATTTACGGAGTTTGGTGATGCCGAAGCTTACCGCGAGCACATAGCGCACCGAGACAAGCGGCATGCCGCGAAATTGCGGACGGATGAATGAAAAAGCTTCTGTTCAGCAACAACAGCGCACTTTACGGGATTATCGTGTCTCGGATGGAGCATCGAAGATCGGTTGATGGTCTAGCTGCTTTGGGTTCGATGCTCTGCCATGGGGCCTTTAATACTGACCCATTTATCGCCAGCTAGTTTGGCTTTTTAATCTCTTGTATAAACTAATTTTGGGTGCCGGCAGGAAAGGAACGGGAAATTGCTATTTAATTCCATAGAATTCCTTGTCTTTTTGCCAACAGTCTTCCTGCTCTATTGGCTTTTGCTCGGCTCTTATCGTCGAGCTCAGAACTTTCTAATTGTCGTCGCCAGCTACATTTTCTACGGCTGGTGGGACTGGCGTTTTCTCAGCCTGATTATACTTAGCACCGCTGTCGATTATATTCTGGCCCTGAATATTGCCCGAGCGAAAACTGAAGTGGTGCGCAAGGGCATGCTTATTGCCAGCCTGACAATTAATCTCGGAATACTGGGTTTTTTCAAATACTGGAATTTCTTTGTAGATTCGTGGCTGGAAGTCTGGGATGTTGCGGGCGTCTCGATGGATCCGGCGACGGTGCAGCTAATTCTGCCAGTTGGCATCTCTTTTTATACCTTCCAGACACTGAGTTACACCATTGACGTATACCGGCGGAGGCTGGAGCCGACTAACGATGTTATTTCTTTTGCTGCTTTCGTAGCCTTCTTCCCACAACTCGTGGCGGGACCAATAGAGCGTGCAACCAACTTATTGCCGCAGTTTTTTCGGCCACGTGTTTTTACTTTCCGGGATGGGGCAGAAGGCCTTCGTCAGATTCTCTGGGGCATGTTTAAAAAAGTGGCCATCGCTGATCAGCTCGCCCCCCATGTCGAGCAGATATTCTCCAATTACCAGTCCCAATCATCCGT
>JARRLL010000019.1:12652-76313 GCA_037387125.1 Gammaproteobacteria bacterium
TTTTGCCATTCAGATTTATTGTGATTTTTCAGGCTATTCAGATATCGCGATCGGCACGGCAAGATTGTTCGGGTTCAACTTGATGGTCAATTTTCGCTACCCATATTTCGCTCGGGATATTGGCGAGTTCTGGAGGCGCTGGCACATTTCGCTATCGACCTGGTTTCGCGATTATCTCTATATACCCCTGGGTGGGTCTCGGGCCAGCAAGCTGCTAACACTGCGCAATATTATTATCGTGTTTGCGGTTAGCGGCCTTTGGCACGGCGCAAACTGGACATTTGTCGCCTGGGGCGGCCTGCATGCTCTGTTTTTCCTGCCCTTCATTTTAGCTGGGCAGCATCGCCGGTTTGTGCATGAATCAGCCGACATAAGAGCCCTGCCATCACTAGGCGAATTGGCCGGCATCGTTTTGACCTTTACCGCAGTATGTATTGCATGGGTCTTTTTTCGGTCCGATAGTGTGACCGATGCGATGGGATATTTTACCGGCATCATTGGCAATGGAGCGGGTGACGTCGCTTCGCTAACCCCTTACTTACCTGGGTTATGCCTGATCATATTTTTAGTGTCAGTCGATTGGGTGTCCAGACTGAAGCCATTCCCACTCTCCTTTCCGCGCTGGCCCACACCGCTGCGTTATTCGATTTATTTTGGTTTGTTTTACTGGACGGTGATTGTGTCGCAGAAATCTACAGCATTTATCTACTTTCAGTTTTGATGGGCTAAAGGATGATTAGTAATGAGTTGAACTACTTCATTCGGCTGACCGCGTTAACCATTGTCGGCTTTATGATAGCGAGCATCACAACAACAAAAGTCATTTACATGGCGCTTGGCGAGCGGCCTATCGAGGCAATTGAATCACCCATCATGATGGCCAAAGAGACAGCTGCTCGCGCCAATCCGTCAATAAATCATCTATTTGTCGGATCCAGCGCAACCTGGCGTCAGATAGACCCGCTGGCTTTCGACAGCAGTGTCGCGGCAGGGATAGGTTCCTATTCATTCAACCTGGGAAACGACGGGCTTTATCCAATGCGCTCGGTCAGCTATCTGGAGCACCTTATTGAAACTCTCCCCGACAGAATAGAGGTCATATTTTTTGAGCTTTACGCGCTGGATGGACTGTCCTTTAACTACAACTCGCCGGAGTTGATGCGTATTACCAATCTGGGTAATTTTGTTGACGTAGCCGAGACCATTTTAAAGGCAAATTTTCCGCACCGGGCAAAATTGCATCTGCTCTTCGAGTACCTGCGCAGCTTCCTGTCCAAATCAATGGGTTTCGGTTTAGTCAGTTACCAGCAATTTGAGAGAGATCTGCCGCTGATGCATGCCGAACGGCTAAGCCGAACTCCGCGGGGCTTTTATGCGAAAGATGTGGAACTCGGGGAAACAACTTTTTACGATAACCGAGCCAAGCTGATGGAAGTGGGCTCAGTAATCCAGAAGCAACCAGAACTCCTGCAGAATCGGCGTGCCGCGCATATAGAAAAATATAAACGTGCGTGGAACCTGGACCCAAACCCGTTTGCGAATAAGCTGCAGCAGTTGTTGGGCCGGGCGCAAGCGCGCGGAATAAGGCTGATTTATTTCGTTCCGCCGTTATTAACACCGGCCGGCATTAGCTTTGCCTACCCGACATTTTTGCTGATGCCGGAAGGCAGTCGGTTAGATTTGTCCGATCCGGCAAAGCTTCCGGAAGTTTACGAGGCAGACAATGTCTTTGACCTTGAGCACGTGAACAGTCACGGGGCGGCATTTCTATCGCGCTATTTTGCAGAGGAATATTCTCGTTTGCTGCGCAAGGACTATCAGCCCGACAAGTCTGTCGATCCGTCCAACTAAGCTAACGCGCCCTCTCCAGCCTGTCGACATGGGCGACGATCTGCTCGGCAATTCGGGTATTAATGATTTCGCGTGGGTGACAATAATCCACGAAATATACCTTTTCGTCTTCATCACGGGGAACGGGCGTCTGCACGAGAGGCGTTTCGGTGTCGCGGGCCGCCGCCTGCAACTCTGCCAGCCAGGATCGCTTAATGCGCGGAATAAGAAAGTCATGTTCCACGGCTTCGGTTAACGTTGCAATTTTCTCCGGCGAATACGGTGCGTCGATGACCGACGCCCAAAGTTCCTTTGCCTTGTCAAGCTCAGTCAAAGCGAACTTTGCCCCGGGCAGTGTCGCCATATAATCAAAATCATAATCCACGTAACGGGAGCCGGGTTTCCAATAAATTGGAACCTCCGGTTGCACAATTATCGCGCGTGCGCCAAAGTTTTTGGCCATGCCGATCAGTCGCCGATAGTAACTCCCGAACTCCCGCGCGGTGGTTCGCAGTACAAGCTTGTCCTTGCGGACGGGCCGAAATAACCGACGAAACCGCTCGAAACGTGCGGGACTATTGGGACGTATCGACAGATGATGCGAGTCATGGAAATTGCCTTCCCACAGACAGTCGTTATTGCCGTAGTGAACCACCGTATAGTCCACTTTTACGCCATCACGCTCGAAAAGGCTGCGCAGCATCTTCAACCGACGAACCCCGGAAAGCACGCTGTGCCCCGGAACGCCGGCATTCAGCACCTCGTAATCATTGCTTAGAAGGTCACGTAAGATGTCGGTGAAGTTTCTGTATCGGAAGAATGCCGATATCGGCAGCAGACCTTTACTTTTGCGCTCGCGGTTAACCGGCGTGATCGTCGTATCCCAGCCAGAGGTGGAGGATTCGCCGATACTCAGGATCACTTTCTTGCCACTAGAGCGCACCCGCTCAACCGTCTCGGTATAAGCCGAAAATCCATCCTCCTCAAGAAAATCCTGTCCGGGTTGCAAGACTCTGTAAAGGTAACTATTGGGACGAAAAGACGTGCCCTGCTCGAGCACGTGTTTATGATTATCGGACTGTTCGTTAGTCTCGGCCATCGCAAAAAGGTCGTTTGTAGCCTCGGGATAATACACGAAGATGGATGCGCCTATGACGCCAACCCACTAGCCAATAAGGGCAGAACGACAATGCTTAGGGAGTTTGGGCGCACGGAAATTTGCCGCGAAGACATAGCGCACCGGGACAAACGGCATGCCGCGAAATTGCGGACGGATGAATGAAAAGCTTGCTTAAGCAACCCCATCGGCGGGCCAACAATCGTTCGAATTTCGCCAACCGGAACCACCATGCCTGTTATTATAGTTGAGCCATGTACATAAACTTCTGGTATCCGGTTGCCGCCAGTGACGCGGTCACCAATGAAGTCCCGTTTAGGACACGAATACTCTGTATGGATTTCGTGGCCTTTCGTGACACGGATGGGAATCCGCACGTCTTAAGTGACACCTGCATTCACCGCGGCGCGGCGCTCGGTAAAGGCAAAGTCGTGGGCGATTGCGTGCAATGCCCCTACCACGGCTGGCAGTATGCCGGTGACGGCCGCTGCACGAAGATCCCAACGCTGCCCGACGACAAGCCGCCGGCCCGCGCCAAGGTCGACAGTTATCCCGTGCAGGAGAAGTACGGCATCGTGTTCGCCTTTCTGGGCGACCTGCCCGCGGCTGAGCGGCCGCCCCTCTGGAACATCGAGGAATACGACGCTGATGACTGGCGCGCGAACAAGCTGGTCATTTTCGAGGTCGACTATTACTACGAGCGCTCCATCGAGAATGCACTGGACCCCGCTCACAATGAATTTGTGCACCCCAAACAAGGCACGCCCGGCATGCTGCTGGACTTCAAAAAGACACCGATAGAAATGGAAGCCATTGGCGACTGGGGCAGCGGTTTTATGATTCCTTTTACGCAGCTTGACCCCGAAAAAGGTCTGCTCGCGCAAGCTAACCAACACAACGATGAGGTCGTTAAGGCTGGTTCAGGATATTTCGGCCCCAACGCCGTTGTCACATGGCTGCATTTCACCGCGGAAAACATGTTCCACCAATATTTTTTCGAAGCGCCGATAGACGAAAACCGGACCCGCATTTTCTTCATTAACATGCGTCACTTCATGATGGACCCGAAACACGATCAGCAAATCGTGGATATCAATATGGAGATCGCGCAGGAAGACATTGATGTGATGGAGAAACTGAACCCGGTGCGCACGCCCGAGACTACCTCCAAAGAGCTGCTGGTGCCCTCCGACGAGCCCGTCATGCACTTCCGCAACTCGCTGAAGGATTGGGAAAAACGTGGCTGGCGGCTGGACCTGAAGAAACTGGCTGAACAGCGCGGCGACGTGGCCGTCGCGATTCCGTCACCCGCTCGCTGCGAGGAGAAAAACTGGGTGCTGGACGAAGTACCCCGCATACCGCAGGAAAACTAGCGAACTTCAGCTCTGCGGCCGCTATCCCCGTCACGCGACAACTGGTTGAGCCGGCCGGCATAACCCCTGGTTGGTTGCCGTCCTGGGACAGGAACTTCACCGCGTCGACTTGGCCCGGCATGGAGTTGTTAGGGCCGTCACTCCCCGCGCGGCTTGCTTCTTGGGCACCTGAAACTATTGCCGCATGCGGGTCCAGAATATAGTCTCCGTTCGCCGCAAGTTTGCATAGCAAAGGAAACCGTATGTCCGAATTCGCCAATGTCACTGTAGTCAAGGCCGCCAACATTTATTTCGATGGCAAGGTAACGAGCCGCACCGTCAGGTTCGCGGACGGCAGCCGCAAAACGCTGGGCATTATGCTGCCGGGTGATTACAGCTTTAACACTGACGCAGCAGAGATCATGGAAATACTGGCCGGCAGCATGGACATCCGTCTCGCCGGCAGCAATGAATGGCACACTTACGGCGCGGGGACGCAATTTGAAGTGCCCGCTAATTCAGCCTTTGACCTGAAGGTCACCGAAGTGGCCGACTACTGCTGCTCATACCTTTAGCGCGGACCTTTAGCGCGGCAAGCGCCTGCGAGAGATAACGGCCTACGGCCACCTGATTGTTATCGTCGCCGGGCCGGCGACTGGGCGGCGCGGCTGGTTGATTACTCGGACGCTGCGGCTGCCTCACCTATTCGGTAGCGAAAGCCGATGCCGACGATAAACTGATCGTCATCATAAGGCTCGGCGCCGAGCGAGAGCACGTTCGGAATGGTTGCCGGCTCTACGCCCTGCAAAGCCCAGTCATCAGCAGAGAAACTCTGGTAAACGAGCCGCGTGGTGATTTCGGTACGATCCGAGTAGCGATACGCGAGCTTGAGGCGCAGATAGTCCAACGTCGACGTCAGGTCCGGCAACTGGCTGAACCCGCCGCTGGCTGAGTCGACATCTATTTCGGACGTGCCGTCGGAACGTGTGTAGTCCAACTGAAGATCCAGCTTGTCGGCGATCTCCCTGATCCGCAGGCCGGCGCCCAGCGTGTAGAAGGTATCGTCATTCGTTGCAGTCCAGTCGGGGTCTGCAAACTGCTCACTGCCGGCTTGCGTCGATTCGATATTCTGATAGCCGCCGGACAGATAAACGGAAACTGTTTCAGATGCGGCCCACCCAAGATCGGCGTTCAGGCTAAGGTCATCGCCGTTGAGCAGGCCGATCGTGGAGCGCCCGTAATCGTCTTCCGCGTAAAAACCATTAAGCGTTAGGGAAAACGGGCTCTCATAGGGAGCGACTGTCGCCGTTACCTCGCCATAAGTCCGGTAGCGGTAAGCCAGGTTGTACTTGCGCAGCAGCGGGTTCTGGCCGAGCGAGCCGGCCAGGGTCTCATCGTAAAAATCATTGGTTCGTTGCGAAGCGCCGCCGCGCGCATCGATTGCCAGTGCAGAGTTGGCCTGCCAGCGCAGCCTGCCCCAACCGCCGTTCTCGGTCTGCTCGCTTACTTCCTGGTTATCCCGATCCATCTGCTTGTAGTCATAGCCTGCCGATGCACGCAGGCTGTCGAACAATTCGTATTCGCCGCTGAGGCTAAAGGTCGACCGCTCATAACTGTACGGCGTATTGGTTTCTGATTCGCCCGACAGGAAACTGTCCGTAATCGCGCGTGTCCAGACATACTGCTGCGTCCGGTTATCGCGCTCGTCGTAGCGGAATGAGGCGCGGACAGTCGCCCTGGATGTGATGTACGAATTCGCCGTCAATGCCAGGTTCGTCGTATTTACCCGGGCGTCCAGGTTGCTCACCGGCGGAGCGCCGGCGCCCAGACCCGCGTTGGTGGTATACGGCAGCAAGGTGTCGTTTTGCTCCAGCCTGCCAGCCGCAGCCGAGAAGCCCAACACCGTGCGCAGCTGCGCCACTCGATACGCGCCGGAAAGCGACAACTGCTGGAAGGTGTTATCAGGTGCCTGCGACAGCTCACCACTGTCGGCGCCAAAGCCATTGGTAAACGGGTTCTCCCAGCGCAGACTCAGGTTGTCGTTATCGAATTCCGACAACCGCCAACCGAATGTCAGGTAACCCGACTCAGCGGAATATTGAACACCGAGATCGACCGCATCGGTCGTGTAGTCGATCTGGCCGGGCAACAGGCTGGACTGAAAAAAGAACGGCCCGCCGAAAATATCGACGCCATCGCGCTCCTGCCGGCTGAAATCCGCCGAGAAGGATATGTTCTTCGATTGCAGGTAACGCCCGCCAATCTCGAAAATACTGCGGTCGCTTTCGATATTGCGACCAACCAGACTGGAATCAAGCTCGCTAAAACCCTCGGTATTCCCTGCCCGGACCCAACCCGACGGCAGCGAAAGTTCTGCTGATCCGGTCTCGCGGAAAATGCTCTCCGTGGTGAAGAAGCGCCGCCGCGGTATCTCACGATAGGCTATGCGGTAATCATAGGCACCCTGGTTACCGCCCTCGATCTCGGCGAAGCGCGAGTCCAGGCCGAGATCTTCGAGGGTCCAGCTTATTTGCTGGCTCTCGCTTTTATAGCTGCCGTCACCGTCGATATTGATGTACGCGCCGCTTTCGTCGTAGCCACTGGCATCGCCGAAATAGGCAGAATCGTCGCTGACGCCGGTGACGCCGACGTCATAATCTCCGCGATAGCCATCTTCGAACGGGCAGTACTCGCATGTCCACTTACTCGTATCGACCGGCGCTGCCGCGAACACGGGCACATAAACCGCGCATAAAAGAGCGGCCAAAAGAAATCTGTTTAATTGCGCTGCGAATGTGCTCATCAGCTTCATCCTGTCATCGCATCAGTTTTGAGCCGGACGGGTGATTCGACCCGTGCACCTGCTCGTGACAATTCATGCAACTCTGGCCGAGCAGGTATTGCGAAGGTGTCGCCGAAGGCAGCCCGCGTTCGTCCTGGGGCAGACTCGGGTGGCCGGCCTGCGAATGGCAGCTTTGGCACAGCAGCGGGGCGCGTTTGACCAGCATGCCCGGATGAATCGAACCGTGTGGCGTGTGGCAGGTGCCACAGTCTTCCGTTACCGGGGCGTGCTCCCACAGATATGGGCCGCGCTTTTCGGCGTGGCAGTCGTAACAGGTTTCATTAACGGTCTGGCGCACCAGTTGCGTATCGACGGTTGCGCCGTGCGGGCTGTGACAATCGCTGCACCCCATCTTGCCTTCGAAAAACGGATGCGAAAACGCCTTTAATGTCTCGCCGCGCACACTCTGGTGACAATCGAAACAGACCTCGGGCTGAGTCGATGTCTGCAACACCGCGTCCTTCGGCGCATGGCTCGTATGGCAATCTGCACACGCGACTGAATTACTCTCATGCGGACCACCGTGCCAACCGAAACCGACGTCACTCGTATGACAGTCGACACACATGCCGTTCTGCACATCGACGGGCGTTTCTTCGTGCGAACCAAATTCGATGACAGACGGGCGTTCCTCACCGCGCCGGACGCGCGCAGCGTGCGCGCCGCCCGGCCCGTGACAGGCCTCGCACTGCAACTGGCCGTGCCCGAACGGGCTACGCTCGTCGGTAGGCACCGCATGCTTGGTCTTGAAGATAGCCAGGGTTTCCGCGTCTTCGTGACAGGCAATACAGGAGTCAGCGCCCTTCCTGCTGTATTCGGGCTTGGCATCAGATTCGTCCGGGCTTTGCGCATGCACGCCGACGGACACTGCAAGAAGTAGTCCTAACGCAATGGCGTTACGACCTATCGATGCCAGACCCATCCAGCCACTCTCCCCCGTCGTTGTGATTAGAGCACCGGCCGGCAGCGACTGAGGGCATGAGCGCCCCCGGTCCGCCGACAACTGCCTAGTTAAACTCGAATGTCTCTATTTCGTGAACAACCTTAACATCCGCCGTTCGCCCCGGGCCGTGGCAGAGCACGCAGCCTTCGTTTTTCGACGATACGAGCGAGCCATCGGGTGCCTTGGTGGCCGCAAAATCACCGCCTTCCCGATCCATATGCTCCGTCGCCAGTGTATCCGTATGACATGCCGAGCAGACCGCAACCGTGGGCGATAGCACCACATCGTCGGTCAGTATAGCCGGATCATTGACGTCGACCGTCGTCCCGAACACCTCCGCCGGATCGACCGGATAATAGGTTCCGGGGAGATGGCAACCTTCGCAGTTATTCAGCTGGCCGGGGTATTCAGCTTCCAGCACATTCAGCCGACTGCCGAAGCCACAAATATTGACGGTCGTTTCCAATTCACCCGACACATGAATCTGATGGATCATGCGCTTGAAGTCGATCGTCTGGTCGTCGCTACCCGCAGCACAGTCTTCGCCCGGAGCATTCGTCCGGCGATTAATGTCTGTCATTGACGGGTTGTGGCAGACCACGCAGGCCTGCGGCTCGTCGGTACGGTTGTTGCCGTGGATGGTCAGCTCCTGGTGGCAATCGAGGCACTTGTCGACTTTGACGACATCACGGCGCGCCTGTGCGGAGCCATCCGTAATCGGTGCATAGGAAATCGCGGTCTTAACGGCGATTCTCTCGTAGGAAGCCGTATTGTATACATCGACAGCAGGGTGACCTTCCAGAACGACGGCCAGCGAACCGGTCGCGTCCAGCGGGATTCGGGTCGCCGAAGTTGCCTCGAAAATATTGCCGCCCGTGTTAGTCGCGGAACCGCCGCAAGCCTCAAGCACGTTCAAGGTGATCGGCAGACCGGGCAATGCACCACTGCCGATATTGGCATATTCCGTCGTGCTCCAGCCTATATCGACTGCAAGACGACTCGCGCCGCCGGCACACTGAATGAACGGCTCATCGGCACTGATGTCGTATGCCGCGTCGTTATCCAACGGATTGGTAACCGAGAAGGTCACAGTCGGGAATTCACCCGGAGCCGTGCCGTTTACATCCAGAATGTTGTATTCAAAGGCCTTGCCAGCCGTCTGCTCGCGAATTTCATGCGCGACAGGTACCTGGACCAACCGTCCTTCGGGGTTTGTAACGGAACCGTTGGGGCCGTGGCAATCGACACACTGGGTGTCGTCATTGAATGTAAAGCCGCCAGGATGAATGCCGTTTTCGATCGCGAAATCGTTACCGCTGTCGGCTATACCGTCATCATAGTGACAGGTGCCACAAGCGGCCCGGTTCGGCACCAGCCGCCAGTTACTGGCCTGCGGAGTGTTATCGTCACTCTCGTCGTGACAGGTCTGACAGTTCCGCAGGTCCTGCGGAAAATGCACGTCTGCCCAGTTATATTCCGTGCCGCGGCGACCGATGATCGTGTAGTCCGGGCGCGCCGAATGAATATTGTGAATCAGGATTTTCATATCGACCGTGTTGCCCGATTCACCGTCGATGGAGGACGGGTTGTGGCAGAGCACGCAGTATTCGATGTTGTTTCTGGCACCGCCATGAAACTCGAATCGATCGTGGCAGGCATTGCAGGTATCCGTGTCCACGATCAGACGAGTAAACGTCGGGCTGCCTCCGGTCGGCAGAAAATCCGTCGGGGCATTGTTCGCCGGAATATCTTCTCCGTCCGAGCCTTCCAGCCGTATTTCTATACCGACTCTGTGTGTCTTCGTCTCGTCGTATTCGGGACCATTAGGGTAATCAGGCAGCGCATTCGCGAAGGTATAGGTGTAGGTACCGTCACCGTTGTCCGTGAAGGCGCCTTCCGAACCCCTCTCAGTCGTTGCCTGGAAGTCATCAACGCTAGCGCGGGTGGTATAGGCCTGCCATTCACTGGAGCCACCGTTTTGGCCAGGGGATAACTGGGAAATTACAAACCGGATGTCGTCTGCGGGCATGCCTTTAAGGCCCAAGCCGTCGTCGTTGGCCAGCCGGAACGAAACTGTCACATCGGTGCCGCCGTCACCCACTTCAATACTGTCGATGTCTACGTTGATTTTCTCGGCACGTTCGACCGGGAGCGCAGTACCACCACTCGGCCCCGGGGGGCCTTGCTGCCCTTCGGGACCCTGAGCCCCGTCGCTGCCATCATCACCACAACCGGCAACCAACATAGCCGCGATAACAAGAGTTGTAGCAATACCACCGAATGTTCCCGAATGTGAGTGATTCCGATACATAGTGTTGTTCCCTAGACTGTGCCTGTTGGCTTTACATAATTTTGTGGCGTTGCAGCTTCATGACTTTTTGAGCTCATGTACTGCGTTCGCTTGCTTGCTGGAATGCAGGCTGGCTACCCTGCCCAATCCTACAACCCTAGGTCAGGTATTATCCAGCCCGATTATTACTCCCCTAATACAAGACGACCCTACACAAGCGCAGTAAACAGAGCATCAGGAGAATTACTTATCTGAATTGTAGTGTCAAAAATCGACGGTCAACCGTGACAAATTTAGGCAGCGAAAGCAACCTGCAGGAGGGTCGAATTTTGCGGTCATTGACAACCGGCAGGGATAAAATGTTAGATAGCTTACAGATACGGGAAGTATCGTAGCCGCCCGGCGGGCAGGTCGGTAACAAACGTTGGCGGCTCAGTGAAATTACCTGAGAAGCGCCACGTCAGAAATGGCAAAATCACCCGCTCATTTACCTGGAATCAAGAATGATTCTCATGCAGAAAACTCCGGAGAAATACATGCCGACTAATTTTCGCAAATGTCTGACTATCTCAGCGACGCTCGCATTGCCCCTGATGCTCTTAGCCCCACTGGCCCAAGCCGACGTCGCTCAGCGTATCGAGGATTGCGACGCTTGCCATGGCGCGAATGGGGTCAGCAAAGAAAGTGACGTACCCACCATCGCCGGCATCTCGTCGTTTGTCCTTGAAGAATACATGTTCCAGTACGTCGACAATAAACGCCCGTGCCGCGAGTCGAAATACCATTACGGAGACACCAGTCGCCCGGCCAAGTCCATGTGCGAAGTTGCCAAGGAATTGAGCGAAGCCGAGATTACGGAAATCGCCGAGTATTATGCCGGCAAGGAATTCGTTGCCGCCGACCAGCCGTTCGATGCTGCGCTGGCCGCGGAAGGCGCCAAAATCCACAAGCGTGATTGCGAGAAATGTCATACCGATGGCGGCAGTTACCAGGACGATGATGCCGGTCGATTGGCCGGCCAGTGGGCAGCCTACCTGGAAGAGTCGATCGAAGACTACCGATCGGGCAAACGTCATATGCTGGAAGAAAAGATGCAGCAAAAGATCGATGCACTGGACGCGGCATCGGTCGCAGCCTTGGTTCAGTATTACGCCAGCCTCAAGTAAACGATAAATGATGCAGGATTCGGCCGGAAGTCATCGGCCGGACCTTACTGCATGAACGAGCAGGTAAATTTATGGGACACGACGGTTCAGACCCGAATACAAACGAAAACTGGTGGACCCGGCTGTGGCGAAAACCGAATAAGTGGTTCTGGCTCGGCATTCCGGCGGGTGGCTACCTGCTGTTCGTATTGGGCATCGGCTTCTGGACCAGCTTCAATGCTGTAATCGAGCATTCGAGCACGGAAGAGTTCTGTATCTCCTGCCACGTCATGAAAGACACGGTTTACCCGGAATATCAGCAAACGATTCACTATTCGAATCGCACCGGCGTCAGGGCCACCTGTGACAGTTGCCATGTGCCGCGCCCCTGGTTTGCCAAGGTGCAGCGTAAGATCGGCGCAACCCTGCACGAAATTCCCCACTGGGTAATGGGCACGATCAACACCCCGGAGAAATTCGAGGCACGCCGCCTGTATCTCGCGAAGCGTGTCTGGAGCACCATGAAAGACAACGACTCGCGCGAATGCCGCAACTGTCACGAACTGAGCCACATGGACCTGGAAGCCCAGGCCCGCAGTGCGCGCTCCAAGCACACGCTGAAACGTCAGGCCGAACGCGGCGAAACCTGCATCGACTGCCACCAGGGTATCGCGCACCAATTACCCGAAGGCTGGGAAGACGAGTTTTAAGGCGGGCCAGGAACCCGGCGCTTAAGTAATCGCCGCTGCTGGCTCCTGGCCACGCTCTGCGATGCGGCGAAAAGCTCAGACTCGCGGTTTGATGGCGAACAAGTCCGGAATCTGCTTCTGCAGCGCCTGATGGTCGACGCTTATTCGGTTTCTGCCGCTGCGTGTGATGAGCTTGTCGATCTCCATTTTCCGCAGTGTGCGGCTGACGTGAATGGCACTGAGGCCGGTTGCGTCGCCCAGCATTTGCTGGTTGGCATGCATGACAAAGCTGCCGTTGGTCAGATAGCCCGATACGGACAATCGTTCCCAGAGCTCAAGAAACAAGGCCGACAAACGTTCCCGGGCTGTCATGCGGCCAATACTTAGCAGGTGACGCCGCAACAGGTAGATATCCCGGGCCTCGTTCCACAGCAGGGGTAAGGCGAGACGCGGGTGCTCGTCAATGATCGAGGTCAACTGGTCCAGCGTGACCTCGCTATAGCGCATGGGCGAAATTGCAGCGATGGAAAAGTCACGTCGCCTCAGCAACAGGCTGCACGGGTCTGCGAGATCTCCGGGCAGACAAAACTGCATGATCTGACGACGACCATCCGACAGGTCACGGTAGATCATCGCCCAGCCAGAGTGGATTAGCACGGTCCGGTCTGAAACACCGTCCAGGGCGAGCAGGCAATTGCCCTTTTCCGCAGACTTAACCTTCTGACCCAACGCAACCAGAGCTGCTGCCTCTGATTCGTTCAGGGGCCGGAAAGCCGACAACCTTTTTTCCAATGGTGGACTCATTCAAATGTTAGCTAGCCGCCACGATAGGTACAAATACTGACAGCGCAACTTGCTGATTTAGACTCCATCTTGCTGCAGGTTAAAGCGCCTTTGCAATAGTTATGTAATATGGTACAACTATATTTCGATCTTCTATTTCTAAGGTGCTTAATAGAGGCGCAAGCAGTGGAACACCGCAGGGGTCAACGGAAGACAGTGTCGCTGAAAGCCAGGATAGACGCGCGCCGCTTCACACCGTTGGTCGGGGAAATTGTGGATATGTCCGTTGGCGGCGCGTTTATCAGGCTTAAGGATTTCATTCCCCCACCCAACACGATCATCCGGCTCAGCTTCGACATCCCGGGCATTGAGCAGACTGAGCATGAATGCCGTGCCCTGATAGTCCGCAAAGAGCGCTGCGGCATCGGCGTCATGTTTGACCGGCGACAAGACTTCCAGTTTCTCCTCAGAGCCGCCGCTTGCGCCGAGACCTTACCCGCCCTAAAAACAAGCGTGAGCGCCCGCAGGCCGGCTGGCGCGCCGGCTGGCGGAGTCATGGCCGCGGCAACCGTCGACTAAAGAGCCTTAGCCTAAAACTCCTTCAAGTCTCGCCCTCGGTTCATCCGGGGTTGCCGCATTGTTAGCCTAAACATCGATACCTGAGGACTGCCGCAGCTAGCGCGTCGCGGGCAAGCGCAGCTTGGATGCTGCCTCGTAACACGACTAACGTCTATTCAGCATACAATCCCCGACGGAACTGGATCAGCAAGGGGAATCTCCGGATCATGGAGCGACATCAGCCTTCTCCGCCGCCGGCCGACGTAGACAGTCTGGACGAGACAAAGCTGTTTGCCACGCTTGACTCATGTCAGCAGGGCCTGACCAGCCAGGAGGCCGGCGCGCGCCGGCTGCGCTACGGGGACAACAGCATTCGCTTTCACCGCGCGCGCTCGCCGTGGGCGATGCTGGCACAAGAGTTCCTCGCCCTGTTCCCGCTCCTGCTACTTGCTGCATCGGCACTCGCTTTTTTTGCCCATCGGCTGAGCCCCGGACAGGGCTATGAACTGATCGGGTTCGCGCTGGCCGGGGTCGTCTTGCTGAACGCGCTCGTTGCGTTCTTTCAGAATTACAAGGTCGAGAAGCTCATGCTGTCCTTTCTCGACTACATTCCTAAATCGGTCGCGTTGTTACGTGACGGCAAGGAAGCGCTGCTGGAAGCCGAGAACATCGTACCCGGCGACGTCATGCTCGTGCAGGAAGGCGACAAGATTTCTGCCGACGGGGTCATTATCGGCGAGGCGCAAATCACCGTGGACGAGTCGATACTCACCGGCGAATCTGAACCCGTAGAAAAATCGGCGATAACGGAAACGGTGGCGCCCGAATGCAGTGTGCGATCCGGCGCTACGGTCCTGAAAGGCAGCGCCCATATACTGGTTACTCGCACCGGTCGGGCCACGTCGCTGGGCGAAATCTCCGCCCTCTCGCAGGAGGTCGAACGCGATCTGACACCGATGCAGAAGGAATTGCGGCATTTCGTTCGCCGCATAACCTGGCTCGCACTCGGTATAGGCGGTGCCTTTTTGGAAAGCGCAATGCGCTTATCAAGGACATACTCGCCGTGGAGACTCTGGGCGCTACAACGGTGATCTGCACAGACAAGACCGGCACCCTCACCCGCAACCAGCTGCATGTCGAGAAAATTTATGCCGATTTCACAGAGATCAGCAGCGACGATCATGAACAGTACGATGCGAATGCGGCGGCGATGCCGTGCAGTGAGGTCATGGCATTGTGCAACGATGTGATCGTCACGCAGGATGAACAAGGCAAAGAAGCCTACACGGGTGACCCCACCGAGGTTGCGATGGCCGAATTCGTAAATCGCGGTGCCGACTTTGCCAGCCTGCGGGAGCGGTTCCAGGCGGTGGCAAACAGCTCATTTGATGCGGCCACTAAATTCATGTCCGCCACATATCGCACCGACAACAATACACTTTACCTGACGGCCAAAGGCGCGCCGGAGGTGATCCTCGAGCGCAGCAACTCGGTGCATAGCGAAGGGGCCGCACGGGCACTGACAGACTCTGAACGCGAGGCGCTGCTCGCGCAGGCGGACGGCTACGCGAACCAGGGTTTGCGCGTGCTTGCACTCGCTTATGCCGAAGTCGATCAGGCTGAGGCTCAGGCTGATAACCTGGTGTTTGCGGGGATGGTGGCATTGGTCGACCCGGCGCGACCCGAAGTGCCGGCCGCCGTCCAAGCCTGCAAGGATGCCGGCATTCGCATCATCGTCATGAGCGGTGACAAGGCGGAGACGGTCAGCTACATCGCACGCAAATTGGGCATCGTGTCGCATCCGCACGTGATCGAAGGTGAGGAACTGGATAACTTGAGTCACGAGGACCTCGTTACCGCCCTCCGCGAAAAAGAGGTGCTATTCGCGCGAATAGCTCCGCAGCAGAAGCTCACGATTGTAGATGCGCTCAAAGAGATGGACGAGGTCGTCGCCATGACCGGTGACGGCGTAAACGACGCGCCCGCGCTGAAACGCGCTGACATCGGTATCGCGATGGGTCTGCGGGGCACCGACGTCGCCAAGGAGGCCTCTGACATTATCCTGCTCGACGATAATTTCGCCACCATCGTCAAAGCAGTGGCAGAAGGCCGAACGGTCTATGACAACATCCGCAAGTTCATAACTTACATACTCACGAGCAACATCCCGGAAATACTTCCTTTCATCGCTTACGTGCTGCTCCCCATTCCTTTGCCGATTACGGTCATACAGATACTCGCCATCGACCTGGTTACGGACATACTGCCTGCCATCGGTCTGGGGAACGAACCCCCTGAATCAGACATCATGCGGCGCCCGCCACGCCGCCGGGACGAGCGACTGGTAAGCGTGCGCACCTTCATTCGCAGCTATGCCGTAATAGGCCCGGCTGAAGCCGCTTTGTCTTTCCTGGTGTTCTTCGTGGTGTTGTTCGGCGGTGGCTGGACCTGGGGCGCGGACTTACCGGCCGACGATCCGCTCTACCGGCAGGCTGCCGGCGCATTTCTGGCGACTATCATTTTTTCCCAGATCGGTAATGTCATGGCCTGCCGAACGAACAGGCAGACGGCCCTGCCGGCGCTACTGCGGTTTAACGGCTGGATACTGGGCGGGATAGCAGCAGAACTGATCTTTATATTTGTGATCATCTACGCGCCGATACTCAACAACTTGTTCACGACAGCCCCGCTACCGGCCGGCCTGTGGGCGCTGATAGCGATCGCGCCGCCCGTTATTTTTGCGCTCGAGGAATTGCGCAAGTATGCAGTCCGCAGGGGCACGCACTGGCTGGCTGTTTAACCACGTCCTGTCAACGCAGGCGCAGACAGGCAACCGCGTATGCAGGCAGAACAAGCGACAGCAAATCGCTACTCAGGCGCTGCCCGTCATCAGTCGCAAACAGAATTTCCCATTTGCCGACCGCACTTGCAGGCAGACAAAAAGTAACTGCACGATCGGCAGCGTTGACCAGCACGGCAACGGCCCGGTCGTCATTGCCCGCTGGAACGGCGGCTAACTCTGCACCTTCCTCAGCATCATGCTCCGGCCGCGTCAGCAACATGTTGATAGCACGGATTGACTGCCAATCCGAATCATCAAGACAATCGCCTTTCGGACTCCGCCATTCAATGTCCTGCCAGCCGTCGGGGCTCAGCGCATGACCGTGCCGATAGGCTTGCGGACGCAGCAATGGGGTCGCCAGACGCAGCCGGACAAGGGCACTCACGCTTGCGAAAAACGCGGGGTCGTCATCAAGCTCCGTCCAGTCCAGCCAGCCCGTCGGGTTGTCCTGCGCATAGGCGTTGTTGTTGCCCTGCTGGGAATTGCCGAACTCGTCACCGGCCAGCAGCATCGGCGTACCTTGTGACAACAGCAGCGTTGCGAGCATGTTCAGACGCTGGCGCCGGCGCAACGCTAGGATATCGGGCTTGGTGGTTGCGCCTTCGACCCCGTAGTTACAACTGAAATTATGGCGATGACCGTCCCGATTGGCCTCACCGTTCGCCTGGTTATGCCTCTTCTTGTAAGCGACAAGGTCGGCCAGCGTGAACCCATCGTGGCTGCCAATAAAATTTACACTGGCGTGCGGCGTCCGGCCTTCGGTGTCAAACAGATCGGCCGAACCATGCAGCCGCTGGGCCAGTTCGCCGGCCTGACCCGCATCACCTCGCCAGAAGCGCCGCACGGTATCTCTGTAACGATCATTCCATTCGCTCCGTTTTTTATTACCGAATCCGTTTCGATTGCCTGCAGCAACGGGTGCCGCGGAGAAAACCCATGGGCAGTTCGTCCAAGCACCGGGGCCAGGTCAAAGCGAAAACCGTCTACACCCATTTCGACGGCCCAGTAACGCAGACTGTCGACGACGAGCTGTCGAACCGCCGGATTATCGGCGTTAAGGGTATTGCCGCAGCCGGTGTCATTAACGTATTCGCCCGGATTCCCCGGCATACTTCGGTAGTAACCGAGATTATCGATACCACGAAAACTAAGACTGGGGCCGCGCGTGTCACTCTCGCCGGTGTGGTTGTAGACCACATCGAGAATAACTTCGATTCCCGCATCATGAATAGCTGTGACCATCTCGCGAAATTCGGCACGCGAATCTTCGCCATTGCCGTCACTGCTATACCGACTGGCCGGCGTGAAGAAATTGATGCTGTTGTAGCCCCAGTAATTGCGCAGCCCGCGACCGACCAGGAACTGCTCGTCGATAAACTCGTGCACTGGCATCAGTTCCACTGCCGTTATGCCTAGCGCTTTCAGGTACTCGAGTATCTGCGCATTGCGCATGCCGCGGAAGCGACCCCGCTCGGCCGGCGAAACCGCAGGATGCTGCAAAGTAAAGCCCCGTACGTTGGCCTCATAGATAACCATGTCAGCCCAGGGTATGCGCGGGCGAGCATGTTCCGCCGGCGATGACTGGGCGGTAACCACGCTTTTGGGCACAAAAGCCGCACTGTCGGTGCTGTTGTAAACGAACGCATCATCGCCGGCATCGGGCAGGAAATCGAAAACGGCAGAATCCCATTTAAACTCGCCGCTAAGCGCGCGGGCATAAGGGTCGATTAGCAACTTGTGGGGGTTATATCGCAGGCCCGCATTCGGCTCATAGGGGCCGTGAACACGGTAACCGTACAACTGGCCGGGTGCGCAGCGCGGCAGGTATCCGTGCCAAACATCGTAAGTGCGGTCGGGCAGATCATGCCTCCCTGTCTCGTTGCCGTCGGCATCAAACAGGCAGAGTTCGACCCGCGTCGCACCAGCCGAGTACAGCGCAAAGTGCGTACCATCCCGATCTGGTTGCGCCCCGGGCTGAGCGGCTTCGCCCTTTTGCATCATGTGACGCGAATCATTTTGCCGTCAGGTTGATGGGGTCCAGCCGCCAGATCTCAGCGTTATATTCCTGCATCGTGCGGTCGGTTGAAAAACGTCCGGATGACGCTGTATTCAGAATGCTCATTTCAGTCCAGCGCTCTGTGTCGCTGAAGGCCGCGTCCGCAAGGCGCTGTGCATCGATGAAACTGCGGAAATCTGCGGCCGTCATCCAGGCATCCTCAGGCGAACAGATCGACTTAATCACCGAGTCAAACACGCCGCTCTCGAAGCGATTGAAATGCCCGCTCCGGAGCAAATCAATGACCCGCTTCAGATCCGTGTCGTTATCGATAATCGACTGCGGGTCGTACCCGTGCCGCATGCTTTCGATTTCCTCGACCGTGGCACCAAAGAGGAAAAAGTTTTCCTCACCGACGGCTTCGATGATCTCTACGTTCGCCCCATCGAGTGTGCCAATGGTGACGGCGCCGTTCATCATCAGCTTCATGTTACCTGTGCCGGAAGCCTCCTTGCCGGCCGTCGATATTTGTTCTGACAAATCGGCTGCAGGACAGATGAGTTCCATCGCGGAAACGTTGTAATCAGGATAAAAAATCAGGCTAAGCCGCCCGCGCATCGCGGGGTCAGTATTGATCTCCATGGCGACATTGTTAATGCACTTGATAATGTCCTTGGCCATAACATAGCTGGGCGCTGCCTTACCGCCGATAATGATCGCTCGCGGCACGAGACCCTCATCGTCACCACGCTTGATCCGATCGTACAAGTGCACGGCATGCAACAAGTTCAGAAGCTGGCGTTTGTATTCATGGATGCGCTTCACCTGGACATCGAACATCATATTCGCGTCGATGTTAATGCCGGTAAGCCCGCTGATCTCATCGGCAAGCCGCTGCTTGTTAGCGAGTTTGACCGAGCGCCATTTCGCACCGAATTCGCGATCTTTCGTGAGTGGCCGCAGTCGATCCAGTTGTGCCAGATCGGTCACCCACCCATCACCGATAGCTGCGGTTATGAGGCTCGACAAACCGGGGTTGCAGGCGGCTAGCCAGCGGCGCTGCGTCACGCCGTTCGTCTTGTTATTGAACTTCTCCGGCCACAGCTCAGCGAAATCGCGAAACAGCCCTTCGCGCAATAACTTCGAATGCAGCTCTGCCACGCCGTTAACCGAAAAGCTGCCAACGATTGCCATATACGCCATCCGTACGACCGGATAATCGCCATCGACAATAAGCGACATGTTTCTTATTCGGTCATTGTCGCCAGGCCAGCGATGGTTCAGCATGGCAATAAAGCGGGCGTTGATTTCGTAAATGATCTCCATAATTCGCGGCACTAACCGCTCCAGCATTTCCACGGGCCAGGTCTCGAGAGCCTCGGGCAGGAGCGTATGGTTGGTGTAGGCCATCGTGCTGGTCGTGATCTCCCAGGCTTCATCCCAACTCAGGCGATGGCAATCCATCAAGAGCCGCATGAGTTCTGGGACGGCAATTGCGGGATGCGTATCGTTGAGCTGAAAACAGTTTTTCGCGGCAAATTCACTAACGTCATTCCCGTGTTCCAGCTGCCAGAAACGAATCGTGTCCTGGAGGCTGGCTGACACGAGGAAATACTGCTGCCGCAGGCGGAGCTCCCGGCCGTTCTCGGTCGCCGCATTGGGGTAGAGAACCATCGTGATGTTTTCTGCTTCGTTTTTCTCCTGGACCGACGCGCCGTAACTGCCGGCATTAAACACGTCCAGATCAAACTCGTCGGTTGCGCTCGCAGACCATAAGCGCAGTGTGTTCACGACTTCATTGCGGTACCCGCAAACCGGAATATCGTACGGGATGGCCAATACATCATGCGTGCCCACCCAGTCATAACGCACGTTGCCAAAGTCGTCCTCGTAGCGGCGCGTGTGCCCCCCGAACTTGACCTTCTGAGTCAGCTCTACGCGCTCGATTTCCCATGGAAAGCCGTCGCGCAGCCACGTATCGGGGTACTCGACCTGGTGCCCGTTCTCGATGTGCTGATGAAACATGCCGTAGTGATAGCGAATACCGTAACCCATCACCGGCAGTTTCAAGGTGGCGCAGCTGTCGAGAAAGCACGCCGCGAGCCTTCCCAGGCCACCATTGCCGAGGCCCGCATCGGTTTCCTGTTCGCACAGGTCTTCGAGCTGCAACCCTAGCCCATCGAGCGCCTCCTCAGCCACGCCCTCGATGCCGAGGCTCAACACTGAATTTCTGAGGAGGCGGCCCATCAGGAATTCGAGCGAGAGGTATCCGACGCGGCGCAAGTCGTCACGCTTCACGGCAAGCTCCGTGCGGGTGCGACGCTCGGTGAGACGATCGCGAGTTACAAGCGCCATCGACTGATAGTTATAAGGCAGCTGCATTTGCAGCCTGGGCTGGCCAAATGTATAGCTGTAATAATACGTGAAAGATTTCCGGATCGATTCAGCCGTCAATGGCAAAGTCGGCAGGTCCAGCGACCTGCTGTCCTCATTCCGGTTTTCTTCGTCTATCCTTGCAACCATCTGTGTCTCTCCGTCTGCCGAAGCACTCATTAGTCAGGGCTCCGGCGTCAGCATAATCGTCGCCAGGGGCGGCAATATCAGTCTCAGGCTATACGGCCTTCCATGTGCGCCATGCTGGTCAGTATACAAATCGCCCGAATTGAGCAAGCCGCTGCCGCCGTAAAGCTCTGCATCCGTGTTCAATACTTCACGATAGCGGCCCTCAACGGCCACTCCAACCCGGTAATCGTGCCTGACGACCGGGGTAAGATTCACAACGCAAAGCACAAAACTGCCATCTTTGGCGCGCCGCAACCACGCAAACACGCTGTCGTTGCGGTTGTGCAGCTCGACCCACTCGAAGCCTTCGGGCGTGAAATCGATCTGGTGGAGTGCTTCGCTATGCCTATAGATTCGATTGAGGTCACGAACCAGATGTTGCACACCGCGGTGCAGCGGATACTCGAGCACATGCCAATCCAGCGAAGCGTCGTGATTCCATTCCTGCCGCTGACCCAGCTCCGCGCCCATAAACAAAAGCTTTTTGCCCGGGTGCGCGAACATAGCGCCATAGTATGCCCGTAAATTCCCAAACTGTTGCCATTCATCACCCGGCATGCGGCTTAGCAGCGAACGTTTGCCGTGCACCACCTCGTCATGCGACAGGGGTAAAACGAAGTTCTCATTAAAAGCGTACACGAGGCTGAAAGTCATTTTGTCGTGATGGTAGGCCCGGTGCAACGGATCCTCGCTCATGTACAAAAGGGTGTCGTTCATCCAGCCCATATTCCACTTGTAGGTAAAGCCAAGGCCGCCGGAATAGGTTGGCCTCGATACGCCTGCCCAGGCTGTGGACTCTTCCGCATAAGACGTGGCGCCGCGGGCATGAATTTCTTCGTTGAGCCGACGAATGAACGCAACGGCCTCCAGGTTCTCATTACCGCCGTATAGATTGGGCACCCATTCGCCGGGCTTGCGCGAATAATCGAGATAGAGCATCGATGCAACGGCGTCGACCCGCAAGGCATCGACATGGAATTCATCGATCCAGTAGAGCGCACTGCCAAGCAGGTAATTGATGACCTCGTTGCGGCCATAATTAAAAATCAGGGTACCCCAGTCCGCATGCGCGCCCTTGCGGGGATCTGCGTGTTCGTATAGCGCTGTGCCGTCAAACTCCACCAACCCGTGCTGGTCTCGCGGAAAGTGTGCCGGCACCCAGTCGATGATGATGCCGATACCGGCTGCATGGCATTTGTCGATCAGGTAACGCAGATCGTCCGGTTCACCGAACCGATACGTGGGCGCATAGAGGCCGATCGGCTGATACCCCCAGGAGCCGTCAAACGGATGCTCGGTAATCGGCAGCAATTCGATGTGCGTGAAACCCATGTCGATTACGTAATCGACCAGCTCCCGCGCATGTTCGCGGTAGGTCAGCGAGCGGTTACCCTGCTCCGGGTTGCGCCGCCAGGAGCCGAGGTGGACTTCGTATATGCTGACCGGCTCATCGAGATGCGGGTTCGGGTTGCGCTGCTGCATCCATTGCTGATCTTTCCAGCGATACTTGCTCTTGTATACGATTGCAGCATTGCCCGGCGGCGCTTCGTAATAATGCGCCAGCGGATCCGTCTTGACTGGCAATAGCCGATGCTGACTATCGAGCAACTCAAACTTGTACTTGGCGCCCGGCTTTACTCCGGGGACGAATATTTCCCAAATACCATTGCCCGGATGCAGGCGCATCACGTGCCGGCGTCCGTCCCAGTCGTTGAAGTCGCCGATAACGCTGACACGCGACGCATTGGGTGCCCAGACGGCGAAACGGGTCCCGCTAACACCCAGCATCCGCTGCGTGCGCGCGCCCAACGCATTAAATATATTTTTGTGCGAACCTTCACGCAGCAAGTAGAGGTCGAGCTCACCCAGAGAAGAAGGAAAACGGTAAGGGTCTTCGAGCAGGTAGCTCGTGCCGTCGTAAAGCGTGATCCCCAACCGATAGTGCCGCAAACGCGGGGGCAAAATGCCGGCAAAAATGCCATCGGGGTGAATACGTTCCATCTCCGACGCGAGCGAACCGTCCGCACGCAACACCTGCACCGCGCGTGCTTGCGGCTGAAACGTTCTCACGACACGGAGCTCGCCGGCCTTTTGCGGCCCGAGCACGGCGAACGGGTCGCCCCACCTGCCCTGCGCAAGCTGCGCCAGCACTGGCCCAAGGGCCTCCAGTTCAGCTTCGAGCGGGTACATAAATTTGCTGTTCATAAGCCTCGGCTGCGATATCCCAGCTAAAACGTTGCGTGGCCGCGCAGTTACGCAGCTTCGACCATGCTTCTTTATCAGACGCTTGCAAGGTCAGCGCCCTGTCAGTCGCCGCAACAAACGCATCAGCCTGGTCCAGCGGGGTGGCACCGTCAAATACAAAGCCTGTCACACCGTCTTCTACGGTATCCCGCAAACCGCCAACGCCGTGCACGACACAAGGCTGGGCCGCGCGCATTGCGATCATCTGGCTGATACCGCAGGGCTCGAAGCTGCTCGGCATCAGGAACAGATCACCGGCCTTATATAGCAGCTCGGCCAGTTCACCGGAGTAACCGTAGAGGAACAGGAAATTCTTATACTCGTTGGCAACGGCAGCGACGCGCTTCTCCAGCGCCAGATCGCCACTGCCGAGCATAATCAACACGCCTTTCTTGCCCAGCCTGTCGAGTATTGCTTCGAGGGCGGTTTTTCCGTCGCTCGTGCGCTCCAGAAACAGGGCCGTTTTTTGCGCCGTCAAACGACCGATACTGACCAGCACGCTGGCAGGGCGTCGCTTGGGCAAGCTAGCCAGACTGGCGGCCGACATCGATTGAATGTCGTCATCGCCCGACAATCGCCACGCTTGAATCTGATCGTCGATCGCTGTCAGCAACCGCTGCCAGCCCGGGCGCCGGCGAGATTGACGCGGGTATTCGCAGCCGTTGAGGATGCCGATCAGCCTGCCTTCACGCTGGACCTCGCGCAAATCAGCTTCCAGGCCTTCACCCGCGATGAAGCCGTGCGCGGCGTTGCTCGGTAGCAGTATTTCCTGCGCATACGTGGGGGAAACAGTATTGACCATGTCAGCGAGCCGAATCGCTGCCGCCATCGGGTTTACGCAATCGGAGTAGCGCGGGTCGACAACCGCATGCAAAGGGAAATGGTGCCCCGGGAACCAGGCTTGCAGCGAAGACTCATCGCCTGCGAGGGGGCGTATACCTTGCAGCGCCAGGTTGTGGATCGTAAAGACGGTCCTGATCTGCCGCAGGCCCGAAAACCCGGGCATAAAACTGCGAATCACGGTGTAAAGGCCCGCATGCCAGTCATGCAGATGCACCACATCCGGATCGACGGCGCCGTCTCGAACCAGAGCGGCTGCAGCCGCCGCGAAAAAGGCAAACTTGGTCGCATCCCGTGCAAACGGACGTCCCGGCGGGTCCGCACAGTATATTTTGCCGGGCCCGGCGGGCGACAGCAGCGCGTGCTCTATTGCCAGATGCTCGACACGCGGATCCGGGCCATGAATGCCCCAGACCTCGGCGCTGTGTTCGGCGCCGCCGAATTCGACTGAAATTTCAGACTGCATTTCGGCGCCGGGCAATTTATTGAACATCCCGTAGGCTGGTGTGAGCACGATAGGCTGCCAACCTCGCTCGGCCAGCGCCAGCGGCAGGCCGCGCAAAACATCGCCGACGCCGCCCACCTTACCCCCGGGCAGTAAATCGGTCTCGGACGCGACCAGCAGAATGCGCTTATGCGTAGAAATGGCGGGATCGACCTATCGAGTAAAGTGCAGGTTTTGCCCGAGCATATCTGCAGTAACCAGACGAAGCCCGCTCGGCGTTACACGGAAACCTTGCGCCTTGTCGGCTTCGGCATCAAAGCCGATTTCCATGCCATCAGGAATGATCGACCCGCGATCGACAATCGCACGTTTAATGCGGCAGTTGGAACCAATACTGACATTGGGCAGGATCACCGAGTCCTGCACGTCGCTATGCGTGTTCACAATCGTATTCGAGAACAACAGCGATCGGTAAATTGTCGAGCCCGAGACGACACAGCCTCCGGAGACCATCGAATTGACGGCCATACCGCGACGATCCGGGTCATCGAAAACAAACTTGGCCGGCGGAGACTGTAACTGAGTTGTATAAATGGGCCACAAGCCATCATAGAGGTTCAACTGGGGCGTAACCGAGACCAGTTCCATATTGGCCTCCCAGAATGCGTCCAGCGTTCCAACATCCCTCCAGTACGCCTGTTCTGCTGTTTCCGGATCACGGAAGGGATACGCGTAAACATGGTAGCTGTCGATGATTGAGGGAATGATGTTTTTACCGAAGTCGTACTGCGTGGTGGGCGAATCCGCATCCTTGATGACCTGCTCATACAGGAAATGCGTGTTGAACACGTAATTGCCCATCGAAGCGAGGCAAACATCGGGGTTGCCCGGCAACGGTGTCGGATGCTCCGGCTTCTCGTCGAAACCAATGACACGCCCGGACTCATCGACCGAAATAACCCCAAGCGCGCCCGCCGCCTCCGCGAGCGGCACCTCGATACAGCTGATCGTCAGGTCGGCGTCGCGTTCGACATGGGCTGCGAGAAAGGGGCCGTAATCCATCTTGTAAACATGATCGCCCGCAAGCACGAGCACCAGGCTGGGTTCATGTGTGCGAATAATATCCAGGTTCTGATAGATGGCATCGGCGGTGCCACGATACCATTCACCGCCTACTCGCTGCGAAGCCGGCAATATTTCGACGAATTCACGGTTACCCGGCAGGAACATGGTCCAGCTGCGGACCAGGTGCCGAATCAATGAGTGGGCTTTGTATTGCGTCAACACACCGATACGGCGTATACCGGAGTTGACGCAGTTCGATAATGGGAAATCGATAATTCTGTACTTGCCGCCGAAGTAGAGGGATGGCTTGGCCCGCCACTGGGTGAGTTCATGCAAACGAGTCCCCTGACCGCCCGCCAGCACCAGCGCCAAAGTGTCGCGGGTCAGCCGGCTTACAAAACGGGAGTCGGCGCTACTGTTGTTGTTCATGCGGACACCATCATTTTTGTTGGCAAGTGTAACGCAGCCCTATTCCCCACAGGAACAAAGTTGCGGAAACTAACTACCAATGAGATTTGCACGACAATGCTAGTTATCAGGGTCCGCCGGCGACACAGCGGGCGAAAACTCGTTGGCGTGCGCACCTCCGGCCATGCCGCGACCCGCGCCAAGCACCATTTCCGCAACCGAATCGATGCGGTCGGGATCCAGTTGGCCTGCCTGCAGACGCCAGCGCCAGTTATTGGCGGATGTGCCCGGCGTATTCAGTCGAGCGGCTGAACCGAGTCCCAGGAAGTCCTGCATCGGCGCAACCGCGAGCCGAGCGTCACTGCTAGCAGCCAGGCGGATCAGATCATTATGGATGCTCTGGGGTTGCCCGTGTGTCCGCTCCAGAACCAGCTTCTGCTCGGCTGCTATTTCTGCAGCGGATCGCTGATCGCCCGGACTGCCGCCGAACCAGCCGACCACGGTGTCGTTGTCATGCGTGCCCGTGTAACAAACGCTGTTCTCTTCGATACTCGCCAGGTCGAATTCCGGCACTACGATGTCGAACTGCAAAACCCGCATACCCGGAATGCGCTGCCGTTCGCGCAACAGGTCAACCTCGGGGGTGATGATACCCAGATCCTCGGCAACGATAGGCAGTTCACCCAGAGCCGCTCGAACGGCCGTAAAAATGGCGTCGCCCGGCCCCGGCCTCCATTCCCCGTCTTTCGCGGTGGTGGCCCCGGCCGGGATCGCCCAGTACGACTCAAACGCTCGAAAATGATCGATGCGAACAAGGTCGGTGTACCTGTGTGCATGGCGTAACCGCGCTACCCACCAGGCGAAATCATGGCTTGCGTGGTAATCCCAGTCATATAAAGGGTTGCCCCAAAGCTGACCATCAGCGCTGAAATAGTCAGGCGGCACGCCGGCAACATAGTCAGGCTTGCCGAGCGAATTTGTGAGCAGCAATTCAGGATGCGCCCATGCGTCGGCGCTGTCGAATGCAATATATATCGGCATATCACCAAACAAGGTTACGCCACGCTCGCCAGCGTACCGCCGCATCGCCGCCCACTGCCGGTCGAACAGAAACTGCAACACCTTGGTGCGCAGAATGTATTTTTCGTGGCGGCGCTCAAAAGCAGCGAGTGCGCCGCGATCACGCCGCACAAACTCAGGACCCCACTCAACCCAGGAGAGCTGATTGTGATAATCCTTTAAGGTGCGGAACAACGCATAATCATGCAGCCAGACCTGGTCATGATCGGCCAGGAACTGCTCGAACTGTGCGACGGTGCCGGCATCCGCGCTGCGCTCGAAATTGACCGCCGCCTCCGCCAAAAGCTTTTGTTTCAGCGGTATCAATCTGCCGTAGTCCACGCTGGCCACTGGCAAGGCTGCGAGCTGGGCCGCGGCCTGCGACGACACCAGACCCTTGTCGACCAGGTCCTCGACATCGATAAGCAGTTCATTGCCGGCAAAGGTCGACAGGGGCTGATACGGCGAATCACCGAAGGCCGTCGGCCCGGTCGGCAGGAACTGCCATACGCCCAGGTTCATCGCAACGAGCGCGTCGATGAATTCCCGCGCGGCAACGCCTAGCTGACCTATGCCATAGTGGCCGGGTAAAGACGTGAGATGCAGGCAAACGCCCGCCTGCTTGTTGGGAGGCAGATTCATTCGTTAATGGTACTAGCTGAGCAATGCAGATCGAAGCACAAAACCTGCCCGCAGCAATCGCGATAAGGCAGCCTTAAGGGATCGATCAGGCGGCCCGCCGCTTGCCCAGCCAGGCCTCCAGCTCATCTGCGCCACCAACGTGGTTCCCGTCGATAAAGACCTGCGGGAAGGTATTGGCGGCAGCGACTGCACGCAAGGTGCGGTCCGTATAATCACGATTCAGGACCAGTTCCTCAAAGTCGATGCCGGCGTCGCGCAACATACCCTTGGCCCGCGCGCAATGCGGGCAACCCTTGCGACTCATCACGGTAACGCTTGGGGGTTTGGCCGCGTTGGGCGCGATGTACTCGAGCATGGTATCCGCATCCGATACGTGATACGGGTCACCCGGCTCCTGAGGCTCGATAAACATCTTCTCGATCACACCATCTTTGACGAGCATCGAATAACGCCACGAGCGCGGGCCGAAGCCAAGATCCTCTTTACCGACCAGCAATCCCATGCCTTTCGTGAACTCGCCATTACCATCCGGCAAGAATTTTACGTTCTTGACATGCTGGCTAAGCGCCCATTCATCCATCACGAAGGCATCGTTAACCGACATGCAAATGATCTCATCAACACCATGCTGTTTAAGTGCCGGCGCGAGCTGATCGTAACGCGGCACATGAGCCGATGAACATGTCGGCGTGAACGCACCGGGCAGTGAAAACACGACCACAGTTTTGCCGGAGAAGACATCGTCGCTGGACAACTCGACCCACTCACTGTCCTTGCGGGTTTTGAACTTGGCTGCCGGCACCCGCTGGCCTTCTTTGTTCTCGAACATTTGTTTCTCCTGTTATTCCTGTAGCGCTTTCGGCGCTACTCAGTCAATCGTTAGAAAATCACTCAACAATCGTTCATTTAGTGATTCGATTAGTCACTCAGCATGCTGCGTAACATCCATGCATTTTTTTCATGCACTTGCATACGCTGCGTCAGCAAGTCCGCCGTCGGCTCATCATTGGCGGCGTCAGCAACCGGAAACACCTCGCGAGCGGTGCGAACGATGGTCTCCTGCCCTTGAACGAGCTGTCTGATCATGTCCTCCGCCGTCTCGCCGCCCTGGGCCTCGGCCACGGAGGTCAAATCAGCGAACTCACGATACGAGCCCGGCGCAGCCACGCCCAGCGCCCTGATTCGCTCCGCTATCAGGTCCACGGCCAGGGCCAGCTCTGTGTAATGACCCTCAAACATCAAGTGCAGCGTATTGAACTGTGGGCCTGTCACGTTCCAGTGATAGTTATGGGTTTTGAGATACAAGGTGTAGCTGTCAGCCAGCAACCTGGAGAGGCCTGCAGCAATCGTTGCCCTGTCCTTCTCGCTAATACCGATATCAACCTTCATGGGTACACCTCTCTACATTCCATTACTGGATCAATTTGCTTGAGTCTTATTCTAGGTATTGCCTTTCTATAAATAAAATGGTTTATTTCGTACGCTTTATCCTGTTTTTTCGATTAAATGATTTTTCTCCTGGCGAGGGCCGCAGTCAGTGCAGCACAATCTCCCCACCACCAAACAACTGCGATATTTCGTTGCGCTTGCCGAAGAACGGCACTTTGGGCACGCTGCTGCAAAATGCTTCGTCTCACAATCGGCCTTCAGCTCCGCGATCAAGGAACTGGAGTCTGTGTTGGGCACCCAGCTGGTCGACCGGACCAACCGACAGGTCACAATAACTCCGGCGGGACATGCAGTCGCTAAACAGGCCGCCGATTGTCTGCGGGCACTCGAACAACTGGTCCAGTCGGTAAGCGAACCCAAGGAACCGCTTACGGGCGTATTGCGACTCGGCGTCATCCCTACCATCGCACCCTTCTTACTGCCTGAAGTCTTGCCCAGATTGCGCAGGGCTTATCCACAACTGCAGCTGTACCTTAATGAAGCCCAAACGGCCGACTTGCACAGCAAGCTGATGGAGGGTGATATCGACGTCGCCCTGCTGGCTTTACCGTTTGAACTTCCCAATACTGAATCCCTGAGCCTGTTCCGGGATAGATTCCTCCTCGCCTACCGGGAAGGTACCAAGCGGCTGGACCCGAATAACTACAGGCTCAGCAGCCTCGATGCCGGCGATGTCATGCTCATGGAAGACGGGCACTGCCTTCGAGATCATGCGCTCGACGCCTGCAAGCTTCGCGGCACGGAGAAGCTCAACCGCTTTAGTGCCAGCAGCCTCCTGTCCCTGGTTGAGATGGTTGACGCAGATATGGCCGTCAGCTTCCTGCCTGAAATGGCAGCGCGCTCAGCACTGCTTAAAAACACCAGGGTGCGGCTGCGGCCACTCGGAGAACGAAACTACCGGACGATCGGTCTTGCATGGCATAAAGGCAGCGCCCGCAAGGAGGAATACAGGCTGCTGGGCCAGTTTATTGAGAACATCTGCGGCCAGAACTGAGCATCGCGGCGGCGTCATCCTACTGCAATCGCCAAAAAGAAAGCGGCCGGCATAGTGCCGGCCGCTGTGCCTGTGTCTTAGGGGGAGGTAGATACAGGCGGGGGATAACGGTTTGCTTAACCTTCAGGTGGCAGCAGGACCTTGTCGATGACGTGAATGACACCGTTGCTGGCTGCCACGTCGGCGCTGACCACTCTTGCGTCATTGACTTTTACCGAGCGCCGCACTTCACTCCAGCCCTCGCCGGGAACGACCTTTACCGTCGCGCCCTGCAGCGTCTCAGCGTCTATAGCCGCCGTGATGTCGGCAGCCATGACCTTACCGGAAAGGACGTGGTACAAAAGCACTGCCTGCAACTGCTCTTTGTTTTCAGGCTTCAGCAGATTCTCCACCGTGCCTTCAGGTAACGCTGCGAAGGCCTCATCCGTAGGCGCGAACACGGTGAACGGGCCCTCGCCTTTCAACGCATCAACCAACTCGGCTGCCTTGATAGCCGCCACCAGCGTGTTAAACGAACCCGCCGACACTGCCACATCAACGACGTCGCCGGTCGGTGCCGCTGCCTTGTGGGCTCCTGCAAATGCGGTCGAACTGACCGCGACCACTAAGCACCCTGCAACTGCGAGCGCCTTAAAAGAACTGGCTAACTTGTGAACCTGAGTCATGCATCCTCTCCAAAAATCCTCAAGCACGATTGCTTGTATGGACTAGTCTTCGGCACGGGGTTCGGCTTGGATTCAGCCGCCGCTCAATATTTTTCCGCTGTGGCGATGCGGCAGCAAACCGCCCGGATGTCAGCTAACATTGGCAGTCGGCTCCAAGAGGCTTGAAGCATGTCCACACTCAACTTATCCGCTGAAGAAGTCCTGTCCACGACCCGCGCCGTGCGGCAGCGGCTGAACTTCGACAAGCCGGTTAGCCAGACGGTGATCAGGGAATGCGTTGCTTTGGCTCTGCAGGCACCGACGGGAGGCAATACACAAGGCTGGCAGTTCATGGCGGTGTTCGACGCCGACCGCCGTGCCGCACTGGCTGAGCTCTACCGCAAAGGCTGGGCCTTATATAAAGAAGCGAACGAATCCGTTTTCGAGATGGCGAAGAAAATCGGTCCGGGCGCGCGACGCGAGCAAATGGTGCGGGTGGCGCGCTCTGCCGACTACCTCGCCGACAACCTGGAAAAGGTGCCCGTACTGCTTATCCCCTGCATTCCCGGGCGTGTAGAAACGATGACAGGTCCCGCGGCCAGCATCGGGCTGGCCAGTGTGTATGGCTCTATCCTGCCCGCGACCTGGAGCTACATGCTCGCGGCCCGCGATCGTGGCCTTGGCACGTGCTGGACCACCGTGCACCTGATGCACGAGCAAGCCGCGGCCGAAATACTGGGCATTCCCTACAAGGAATTCACCCAGTGCGCACTGATACCCACCGCGTACACTATTGGCAAAGATTTCAGGCCGGCAGCACGCAAATCGCTCGACGATGTGCTGCATATCGACGGTTGGTAATCCGGCCACGGCCGCAACGGGAGGCTCTCCGCAACAACGGCTGCTATTTGACCTGCCGGTAAAGGCGGAACGCCGGCATTCCGGACAGGCGCTACTTCTGGCCGGGCCTGATGTCCGTTATCCCCCAGTCTTCAAGTTTTTTCTCGAACGTCCAACGCGGATGAATTTTCTCCAGATCCGCCAGATCGTCGTTGCTGGCGAAGTCATAACCGTTCGCTTTGTCGTTGTACCACTGCGCGTATCGCAGCGGATAAACGACTTCTTCAGTGAAGACACTGATCATCTTCATGACCCACTGCGGAAATATTTTGTATTTAAACCGTGTGCCATGCTTGTTGGTGCGTTCCGCTATTGCAACTGCCTCATTGCCAGTCATTGCGCACGAAGCAATCGAGAAACTCTGGTTGCTGAAAACTTCCGGATACTCAAAACACGTGCCTACCCACTTGCCGACATCGCGTACATCGACCCAATTGACCATGAAATCGGGGTCATTAATGCCGGGGAGGTTATTTTCTTTGATCATCGTCTTCGACATCGCCGTCTCGCCGCGCAACTGCGTCGTATTCGTGTAGTCCACACGATGCATGCCGTAATAGTAGGCTGGACGATGTATTACGGTGACGTTAATACCCTGGTCACGTAAAAAGTCCGAAAAACGCAATCGCTGATGGATCCACCAGGGAGCCGCGGGTGCGTCGTCGACCAACCCGTTGACCTTGTCCGTCGGGAATATCAGCGTAATTACATGCTTTACACCAGGGTTCGCCTTCAGCGCGCCCAATGAAGCCATCACCTGCTTCATGAATGCTTTGCGGCCATTGACCGGATCGTTACCGTGATTGGTGATCTTGCCGGCCTTCGCCGTATTAGCGGTAAGGTACAGCACGACACCGTCGCAATCTTGAAAAGCCTCGGTCAGTTTTTCTTCCGAGTTCATGTCCACGCCGGCATGCAGCGTAAGCAAGCCCGGCTTTTCGGCTTCGGTTTTCTTTAACAGGGTTTCGAGTCGTTCCGCTGCCTGTGTACCAGGCGTCCGGTAAAGTGCACGAACTCGAAACTTGCCTGTCTTGGTCAGTTCTTCGACTACGGCATAGCACTCCCAGCCGGTCGAGCAAGTCACGGCGATCAGCGGCAGCTCGCTAATTGACTTCTGCGGCAGCGGATGTTGCTCGCGCTCTGCCTTTATTTTGAGTACAGCATCAACAAGCGACTTGTTCTTTGCCTTGATAGCATGCTGCGCCATCTGTACGGCAGTATCTCTATCCACTGCGAATTCCCCGGTTGTTTTCGAGCCCCTTAGTGAGGCGGTAGGGTAAGTATAAAACTCGTGCATGCAGCACGGAAATACCCTCAATGCGATACAGCCCCCTAATCGGGCCAGACGGCTCGAACCGTAGCTGTTTAGCTGACAGGACTATCAGTCCTTTGTCAGCCAGGAACGCAGGCATTACCTCTCTTAAGGTAAGGGCGATTGCATTCCCACGCATTACCGCTGCGATCTAAATGCGCATTGGCAGGAACCACCAGTTCGGTGCAGGTCTTGTCATCCAGCGTGCTGTAACCGCGGCCGCACTGCCAGCCCAGCCCATATGTCAGCTCTACCAGGTATCCGTTGACGGGCACCGCAATTTTCCGGCACGCATCGTTATACTCGCGATAACCGCGCTCGCATTCCCAGCCACTGCCAAATGCGGAATTTGTCAGGAATGCATTAGGAGGCAGCTGAATAGGTTCACACGTCTCCCTAGTCTCTTTGTAACCGCGTTCACAGGCCCAACCGGTTTTGGCGGTCGACCCCGTCAAATAGCCACCCGCGGGCACAATAATTTCGATACATTCGCCGCTGTCTTCTCGAAACCCGCGACTGCAGTTCCATTCCGTCCCGCGAGCACTAATAAAACCGTTAGCGGGTACTTCAACCGCAACACACAGATCGTCTTTTTCCTTGTATCCGAATGAACATTCCCAACCTTTGCCGTAGGCGGACCCGTTGCCGTATGCGTTTTCGGGCACGACCAGCTGCCCTTCTCGCGGCTTGGCGATACCGGGCAACGCGCACAGCATGAGCAAGGTCAGTGCCAGCAATCTGCTGCCGCCGATCTGTCTATAATGCAAATTCATAGGATGTTCCTCGCGCTTCAGCGCACCCGCGTAGCATTTGACGGACGCAGGATCATTAACGAGCGCCCCCCAAGTAGAGTGTTGCAGGCGATCGGCTAATGCAGCCGCCAGCGGGATATTTGCAGCCTGACTCAGCGCAAATACAAGCAAAAACGACAGGCCTATTCAGGCTTATAGCAGCCTGAACCCGGCCCGCCTGCCTCAGGGACGCTGCGATCAGTAGCGATTACGATGGCTGTTTCCACCGCCCGAATTACCACCACGACTGCGCATCGGTTTTGCTTCATTAACCACGATGTCACGACCATCCATGCTGGTGCCATTGAGGCTTTCGATTGCCTTTTGCGCCTCGTTATCGCGAGTCATTTCCACAAATGCAAAGCCTTTACTCTGCCCTGTGTCGCGATCTTTGATGACGTTGACGGAGTTAACTTCACCGCATGCGCCAAAAGCGGTTTCCAGTGATTCCTGTGTAACTGAGTACGGCAGATTGCCGACATAGAGTTTCTTGCCCATGGTATCTCCAAATGGTTGAGTAACCGCTGTAGAGATTGTAGACACCGTGTCGGCAGGCTCAACAGAAGCCAAAATAACGCATTCACTATACAGCTATTCCGCTTTGCCCATTCGTTTATTTTATATGCCGGCGTCGACCATCCAGCTGAAAAACTCCGGCAAAAACGCCCCGCAGCACAAAATCAAAAACCCACCGGATTGCACCCGGCAGATCCAGGAATCTAATGCAAAGTGTGCGAGCAAGGCACATTGACGAGTATATTCGCCAGCACCGGCGCGGCTTCGTCGCTATGCAGCCAGTCCGTCACTTCCGGCTTATACAGCTGCATATTCAACTCGAACAGCTGCTGCCAGGCATAAACGGAGGCTGGCGGTACGTAATTTTCCATGTTTGCCTCCTGCGTAACATCTCGCCGCCAGCAAGCTGGCGAATCTTGATCACAGGGACGTATATGGCGCCAACGGGCAGCCCTTTCAAGTCACCAGAGCTTCCTTTTTTTACTGCCCTGCGGAATAGCTTCTGTGGCAGGACTCCAAATCCTTGCGCTCCATCGAGCCAGCCCATGCCCGCCGTGATTTTCGCGGGGCACGCATTCAAGCCTAGTAAATCAAGCAGTTTCGACCGACTACTTGACTTCTATTTTGCGGGCTGCCTCCTCTGGCTCTGTGGCTTTCCGTTTGGGCAAATGTATACGCAGAACACCCTTCTCGCATTCGGCAGTAATGGCATCCTGGTCAATATTCGGCGGTAACGGGAAGCTACGCTCGAAACTTCCGTAGAAGGACTCGACCCTGTGCTGCTTTTCGTCTTCGCTGGACTTTTCAACTTTGCGCTCACCTTTTAGCGTAATGCGATCGTTGGTGATCTCAATATGTATATCCTTGCGATCGACCTCCGGCAAATCCGCCTTGATGAGATATTCTTTGCCGTTTTCCGAGATACTGGCTGCCGGGCGCCAACTCAGGTCCTTTTTAAGTAATCGCAGCCCGGGAAAGTCATCGTCCAGATCGGTGGACAAGGGATAAAAACGGTTAAGCAGCCGTTCGAGGTCATTAAGTGGTACCCAATTAGTGAGATTCATAACTACTTCTCCTTTTTCAGGAAGGAACAGCAAAACCTGTATTTATATAACTAGTCGCTTGATCCGGCGATCTGAATACGTATATGCCGAGGACGTTTGCTTGACTTTCGCACTTGCGGGATTGAAGTTGGCTGTTTGCATTTAATGCACTTTTTTCACTCTGTGTTGCCGCAATACGGCACTCAGGTCACAGTTATGCGACGCCTGAATGGTCTAAAATTCGCCATTCTGTAACCCTCCTCTGCGAGGTGCGCTGTGAGTCTTGCCGTCCGTCTTGTCGCTTTACTGGCCGCTTGTCTTAGCAGCCCCTATTTATGCGCGCAAAATGCCAACGCCGCGGGGCAGGGCCTCGACCACGCACGCCAGGTACATGCCGATTTCTCTCCGCAACTATTTCGCAATCCGCGCGTCGTGGCGACCGGCATCGGGTACAACCCTGCGGGCAATCCGGTGATCAAGGTTTACATCGAAAAGAATGACGTTGCCGGCCTGCCGAAAGAAATCGACGGCCTGGCGGTTGAAGTCACGGTCAGTGGCAAAATAGTGGCTCGGCGCGGCAACTGCGATAATCCGCAGGCAAACCCGAACGCCTGTCGACCCGCTCAACCTAAAGCACCCCCCAGCGGTGGCGGCGCTACCGAACGCTATGACCGCCCTGTACCCATAGGTGTGTCGACCGGCCACACGAATATCACGGCGGGCACCATCGGGTGCAGAGTGCAGGTCGGCTGTCACAGGTATGCGTTAAGCAACAACCATGTGTTTGCAGATGAGGGCGGCGCGGCGCTGGGAGACGACATCCTGCAACCGGGCCCCTATGACGGCGGAGCATCTCCCGCCGATATTATCGGTACGCTGTACGACTACGAACCCATCGTATTTTCAACTTCGGCTAACAACATTATGGATGCCGCACTGGTTGCAGTTGATGAAACGCTCGTGCAGAGCGGCACTTTGCCCGACGGATACGGGCAACCGCGATCGTTGCCTATCGATGCTACCCCCGGCATGCGGGTCATGAAATACGGCCGCACCACAGGTTTCACGAGCGCCGGAGTCGATGCCATCGGAGCGACCGTGAACGTCGCATACGACAATGGCACAGCTCGCTTTATTAATCAGATCATTATCAAGCCGGGCACCTTCAGTGCGGGCGGTGATTCCGGATCACTGATTGTGGCCGACGGTGGAACCGACGACCGACGCCCGGTCGGACTGCTGTTTGCCGGCAGCAACGCGATAACGATCGCCAATCCGATTGCACCTGTTCTTGCGCGCTTCGGCGCGACGATAGACGGCGAATAAGCAGCTGATATCGAAATAAAACAGGCCCGCGTTTTACTCAGTCGCTTTTCGGTCAAGCGAACTTAATAAGCGTGACAGCCACCCTCCTCGCACTGGCTCGCGTCGATTACATCGACCCCACTCACCGGCCGCCCGCTCCACAGTTCCCCGTTCAGGGTGACCTCGATGTCATTGCAGAGAATGCCGGAGTCTTCGACCGGAAATTCGACGACCGTATCGTTGCCAAACTGACCGTCGACGTCGGTAATCTGGACATTCCCGTTAGTCATTGCCTGACCTGGTCCGAGGCGCAATGAAGACGGATTGACCCGAGTCGCGTCGAAGTCAGCGGAACTGAGTACCGCAACCGGTAGATTACCGGCTTGATTGGGATAGATAATATTGGCGGCATCACCCGGCAGAACATCGACGTTCACGGGAAGCAGCGGCGCCGTTATGGTTAGGTTTATAAATTCGCTGGCAGCAAGACCACCACTGTCGGTAATCGATGCTGTAATCACATGAACACCGCGTGACAGAGTCGTAACAACACTCGCGCCGTTGCCGAGCAAACCATCACGGCTGGATGTCCAGGTAAGGCCGATAGAAATATCGCCGTCCTCCGCATCAGTGGCAGTACCTGTAAACGTAACCTGGTCGCCCTCCGCTTCTCTCGTGCCGTCGGCGGGACTAGTTACTAAAACCTGCGGCGCAGCGTTCGCGGTCACCGTCACGGTGATCTGCTGCGAAGCCGGCAAGCCACCGCTGTCGGTCACCGACGCGGTGATCGTGTGCACGCCGACCGACAGGGTGTGGTTCACCGTGCCGCCCGTGCCGAAGTCGCCGTCCAGGGTCGAGTTCCAGTTAATCTGTGCCGCCAGATCGCCGTCTTCGCCATCCGTCGCCGTGGCAGTGAACGTCAGTTCGGTTCCTTCCGTGATGCTGGCTCCATCAGCTGGCGCGGTAAAGACAAGCTCGGGCGGCAGATTCGCTGGGGCTGCGGTCACCGTCACCGTGATCTGCTGCGAACCGGGCAAGCCGCCGCTGTCGGTCACCGACGCCGTGATCGTGTGCACGCCCACCGACAGGGTGTGGTTCACGGTGCCGCCCGTGCCGAAGTCGCCGTCGAGGTTCGAGTTCCAGTTAATTTGAGCCGCTATATCGCCGTCTTCACCGTCACTGGCCGTCGCCGTGAACGTCAGGGCCGTGCCCTCGACCACGCTGCTGCCGTCGGCCGGGCTCGTCACCAGTACCTGCGGGGCGACGTTCGCGGTCACCGTCACCGTGATCTGTTGCGAACCGGGCAACCCGCCGCTGTCGGTCACCGACGCCGTGATCGTGTGCACGCCCACCGACAGGGTGTGGTTCACGGTGCCGCCGGTGCCGAAGTCGCCGTCCAGGCTCGAGTTCCAGTTAATTTGAGCCGCGATGTCGCCGTCTTTATCATCTGGCGCTGTGGCTACGAAAGTCAGCGATGTGCCTTCCGTAACACTCGTGCCGTCGGCGGGACCGGTAATAAAAACCTCGGGCGCCACGTTCGGTTGCTCGGTGACCGTCACGGTGATCTGCACACTGCCCGGCAAGCCGCCGCTATCGGTCACCGATGCGGTAATAACGTGGACGCCGACTGACAGCGTTACATCGACCGTACCGCCAGTGCCAAAATCACCCTCGATGCTCGAGTTCCAGTTGATCGCGGCATCGATGCTTCCGTCTACGTCATCATCTGCCGTCGCAATGAACGTCAGCGGCGTGCCTTCAACGACTGAAGTGCCGTCAAGCGGCGTGATAACCATGACTTGCGGCGCCTCATTGGGCGGCTCGGTCACCGTCACCGAAATTTGTGCGCTGCCCGGCAAGCCGGCGCTGTCAGTCACCGACGCGGTGATCGTGTGCACCCCCACCGACAGCGTGTGGTTCACCGTGCCACCCGTGCCAAAGTCGCCGTCGAGATCCGAATTCCAGCTAAGACCCGGACTCAAGTCGCCGTCAATATCGTCCGGTGCTGTCGCAACGAAGCCAAGTTCTGTGCCTTCCTCCACGCTGGTGCCATCAGCGGGCGCTGAGATACTCACTGCAGGCGCAAGATTCGGTGTCACTGTCACCGTAATCTGCTCTGTCGCCACTTTGCCGCCTGTGTCTGTTACCGATGCGGTAATCGTATGAACGCCGACCGACAAGACCGCGTTTACCGCAGAGCCCGAGCCGAAGTCGCCATCAAGATCAGAGTTCCAGTTGACGCCGAGACTAAGATCACCGTCCTCATCATCCTGCGCCGTGCTCATGAATGTCAGGGCCGTACCCTCGACAACGCTGGCACCATTGGCGGGTGCCGTGATGCTGATGTCGGGCACTGCATTGAGTCCCTTCGCGTATTCAACAACCAGCAACGGCGCTGCGCTCGAGTTACCCTCATAAGATTCGGCGGTGCGCTGGCCGCTGCCGGTGACGAGTATCGACAGCGAATTGCCGCTGGACCAGCCGGGCCTGTCGATAACTTCCTGAATGATCTCACTAAGATCAGGTGTCCGCTGCTCCTCACCCACCAAGCCGACTTCCGTCCAAGGCGGCGGCGCCCAGGACACAGAGGCGTTCGTGACACTGCGGGTCGATAAATCGCCGGCTGCGGTGGTGTAGACAGAAGAATTATCGGCGGCCTCGGCCGCGACAACCAACTGGGCAGGATCAACCGTAACCTCATCTACCTGGAACTGTATGTAGGCATTCCAGATTGTTGCGTCTGGTGGAATATCGACGCCATTGAAGCGCATGCCCACTATCTGATCGCTGCGCTGAGAGTCCGTATCATGGATCAGCTCAAGATCGCCACTGTCCATGTAAACAACACTGGTACCCACTGACTCCTCTGCATCGTCGTTACCGGCAGAGACCCTGAACTGCGCGTCGAACACGTCAACACCCGGTTCGGTCACGATTACTTCCACGTCATCGGTAGAAACCAGTGCGCCATCGTCGCCCGTCAACCTGAGCGTGTAGCGCCCAAGTTCGCTAAAGCTGACGGAGGTTTCAGGCTGGCTGCCATCGGCAAACGTAGCAATGCCCGGCCCGCTTACCTGGCTCCAGTCAGTAACATACGACCCCGGCGGATTCGGGTAACCGTCGTCCAGAGAGACACCTTGCAACAGTGCATCGTCAGGCCAGCTAACCTGCTGGTCCGGCCCGGCAATTATTACGGGGGGTTGATTCACAAGCCGGCATGCCCCGCTCCCGGAATCCGTAAAGAGATCACCCGCAATCGGCACAAATTCCCAATCGTAGCTATTTGAATTCAGGGTCAGCTTGAGGACACCATGGGAGTCATCGTTGTGTACAAGACTGTTTGGCGCAATTTCGATCAACGGGTCGAGGTAAATACCACCGGTGCCGGCGATTATTTGACGGATACCCATTGGGTCGACGTTGCCGTAAGGGTCCTGAAGTTCGAAGCGTTCGTAGTTGTGATCGTGACCATTCAATACGAGTTCGACGCCGGCATCGTACAAAATCTTCCAGAAGTCGATGAGTCTCCCATCCGAACCATGCGCGCTGCTATAGCGCGCGTGATGCCAGATAGCGACTGTGCAGGCCTGCGGGTTTTTGGCCAAGTCTTCGCGCAGCCAAATACCCTGGGCCGAGTCGCGCTCACAACCGCCGGCTTCGTCGCACTGCGAGTTCAGCGTGACGACGTGCCAGTTCGCTACGTCATAGCTGTAATAACCCTTGCTGGGCTCGCCCGCGGCGGCGCCAAAATAATTGAAATAGCCGGCGGCGCCGACCGTACCGTAATCGGTGTTGCCAACAGACGGACGGGTGCGGTCCTTGTGACGGCCCCAGGTCGAGCCATAGCAATTGTTGAACATAGAAGCGCCGGCACCGTTATAGGCGTTGTCGCCTAATGTAAAAACGGACCCCGGGATCACGTCCAGCAACTGTGCAACCTGCTCTTCGTCTCCCGAACAGTTGGTAATGTCGCCGGCGCCCACAAGGACCGGCGGGCTAGTCAACAAACTGAACGCAGAGCCGCTGGTTGCCGAGCCCCAGGGGTTACTTACGGTTATTAGCCCGCCCGCCCCGCCAGCCGGCACGGTGGCATAGATAGTGCTGTCGCCGTCAGCCCAGAACTGTGCGGCGATACCATTAAATTCAACGGCATCAACCGCACTCAGGTTACTGCCGGACAACGTAACGATCATCGCCACCTGGGCACTGGCCGGCGCGAAAGACGTGAATACAGGTGGCGCCGGCGCAGGATTGACGACGACGGCGACCTCATCGAAGGCGACGCGCTCGCTGTCATTGGCAGTCAGGCGCAATACGTAGGTACCGGCAACTGAAAAACTGGCGGACGTATTTGCGGAAGCAGCGTTGCCGAAACTAACCGTTCCCGGGCCACCTTGTTGCGTCCAGAGAGCCGTGATACTTCCCGGCGGGGAAGGCAGTCCGTCGTCACTAATCGACGCGTTCAGAGTAATACCGGCAGGAAGCGTAACCTCCTGGTCAGGCCCGGCATCGACGACCGGCGCTTGCTGGTCCGTCAGCTCGTACTCGACATGGAGCAAAGGCGCGCCATTCGGGTCACCGTCAACCGATTCTGCAATCCTCACGCCGGTGCCATTGATAATGATCACCAGCGAATTGCCAATCTCCCAGCCCGGCCGGTTAACAACTTCCTGAATGATCGTGCCAATATCGGGCGTTTGCTGGGCCTCGGCGGCCTCGCCCGGGTTTACCCACGGACCTGGCGACCAAAGAACCGATGCCGAAGTAAGCGCCCTGTTCTGCACATTATTGCTACCGCTGGCGAAAGTTACCGCGTTATCAGACGCCTCGGCCTGTATCACCAGTGAAGTGGCATCGGAACTCGTTTCATCAACCTGAAACTGAATATAGGCGCTGGTAACCACAGCGCCCTGCGGAACGTTTAAACCGTTAAAGCGAATGCCAACCGACTGGACAGCCGTCTCGGTCACTAATTCCAGGTCACTGCTGGTTAAATCAATTGGGGAGCCTGAAATTTCTTCTGCATCGTCACTGCTCTGATTAACCCGGACATCCTGGCTGGCTGGCACAGTCGCTGATCGCACAAGCGTGGAGCAGACCAGCATGGACAGCAGCAAACACAAAGAAACTACCGCAGTGGCAGACTGATGCCGATGTGCTGAGTGACTCCCCAAAGTATTTACCTGGCCGTTGGCGAAATCGCTGTCGCCGAAACTTAGTTATTGTTATTTAAAGGCTCGTTACACAGCCCTTGCTCGCATGCGTAATGGTTTCACGCATACCGAACCATGCGCCGATCACACGGACATCTTTTCTTAATTTTCGTCAATCTAGCACGTAGACACGGCCACTTCTATCCAGCAGCACGCTGAATAAAAAAGCTAATGTTATGTAAAAAAGTGATGTGGCTCGAAAGCGTATTGCTCAGCCGCATGTTCGGCACATTCACTGACCTGGCAGCAACAACTCTTTGCCGATTGGAATAAATTTGCTGGAGGCAGTAATAAGCGAATCGGCCGTCAGGCTATATACACCATAGACTTCAGACCGCGTCTTAAAGCGCTGCTTGATCCGCTCAAGCAGAATTGCAAAATCGCCGTCACCGGAAGCGAGCACGATCGCGTCACAATGCTGCGCGGCTTCATAGACGTCCAGCGCTATTCCGACATCCCAGTCAGCTTTTGTAGAACCGTCCGCGCGCGTCACCATCGGCTTCAGCAAAACAGTGAAGCCTATCGCGCGCAAAATATTCTGGAACTGCTCCTGCTTTTCATCGCCACGGTCGGTTGCATAGGCAAAGGCCGAAACGACCTCTCGACCTTTTGTGACTTGCGCCCAGAACTTGTTGTAGTCGAAATTCCGGCGATGGGCTTCGCGACATGTGTAGTAGATGTTTTGCACATCCACGAAGATACTTATTTTTTCTATTTCGCCGGACAAGAATTCAGCCATGCCGGTCATTCAGGCAACGCGCACCGCCGCCCCGCCCTGCGAACGCAGGTAGTCTTCATAAGTGCCGCCAAAATCGACGACGCCGTCATGCGTGAGCTCAATAATGCGGGTGGCGAGTGAGGATACAAACTCACGGTCATGGCTAATAAAAATAAGCGTGCCCGGATAGTTTTCCAGCGCCAGGTTCAGCGCCTCGATTGATTCCATATCGAGGTGATTGGTTGGCTCGTCCATCATTAGTACATTAGGCTTTTGCAGAATCAGTTTGCCAAACAGCAGCCGTCCTTCCTCTCCACCTGAAATCACTTGCACCGACTTCTCGCTATCGTCTCTCGAGAACAACATTCGGCCAAGGGTACCGCGCAATAGTTGCTCGTCCGCGCCCGGCGGCTGCCATTGGGTAATCCATTCGAACAGGCTCATGTCATCGGCAAACTCAGCCGCGTGATCCTGGGCGAAATAACCTTTCTGGGCATTTTCCGCCCACTTGATTTCGCCTGCGTCGACTTCCATTTCCTGCAGCAGGCATCGCATCAGTGTCGTTTTGCCGATACCGTTAGGACCGATGATGGCAACCCGAGAGCCCGCCTCTATCGCAAGATCGAGGTTCTCGAACAATGGCCCTTCGTCGAAAGCTTTGGTGAGGCCTTTGGCCTCAACAGCCATGCGCCGAAGCGGTTTGTCCTGCTCGAAACGTATGAACGGACTCACTCGGCTGGACGGCTTGATGTCCTCAAGCTGAATTTTCTCGAGCTGGCGCGCCCGCGAGGTAGCCTGCCGGGCCTTCGAAGCATTGGCCGAAAAACGGCTCACGAACGCCTGCAACTCCGCACGCTTGGCTTTCTTTTTCTCGTTGTCGGCCTGCACACGCTCGCGCGCCTGCGTTGCGGCAATCATGTACTCGTCGTAATTGCCGGGGAAGAGTTGCACACGACCGTAGTCGAGATCAGCCATGTGGGTACACACGCTATTCAGGAAGTGGCGATCATGCGAAATGATAATCATCGTGGCTTTGCTTTCGCACAGGAAGCTTTCGAGCCAGCGAATGGTGTTGATATCAAGGTTATTGGTTGGCTCGTCGAGCAACAGAACATCCGGGTCGGAAAAAAGCGCCTGCGCCAGCAGCACCCGCAACTTCCAGCCGGGCGCGATGGCGCTCATCGGACCTTCATGCTGATCGACTGGAATGCCGATATTCTCAAGCAATTCGCCTGCGCGAGACTCAGCCGAGTAACCGTCGAGTTCAGCGAACTCGATCTCGAGCTCAGCGACACGCATACCCTCTTCGTCACTCATCTCGGGCAAAGAATACAATCGGTCGCGCTCCTGCATGACCTCCCAGAGCCGGTCATGCCCCATCATCACAGCGTCGAGCACCCGGTATTTCTCATAGGCGAACTGATCCTGACGAAGCTGGCCAACGCGGGCATTCGGATCGACGGCTACGTTACCGGCCGTAGGCTCCAGCTCGCCCGCGAGAATTTTCATGAAAGTCGATTTGCCGGATCCGTTCGCACCAATCAGGCCATAACGATGGCTGTTGCCGAACTTGACGGACACATTTTCGAATAAAGGTTTGGCGCCGAACTGGATCGACAGGTTTGCGGTAGAAATCACGGGTATACACCGGGTTGCTCTGCGGCCGCCGAAACGCGCGGCAGAGGCTGGTTATTTAAAAGCAGGGTTTCGAGGTCTGTGGCCGGGCGACGGGCCCGGTTAAGCGGTGCAAATCATAGCCGATTTGAACGCGGTTTTGGGGCCGGATTTCGCCCAAATGGCTAATTGCTCAGAAAATTCAAGCTATTGGCGATGCTCATAGTGGAGACTGCTATTGCCTGCGCTTGCTGCTCACGACCTCAGGCCTGTCGACGCCGGGCCAGCCAGCGATCAAGCTGGTTGGCGAATGCCTGCCGGTCGGTCTGGTTCAGCGGCGGCGGCCCCCCTGTGTTGACGCCGCTGGCTCGCATCGTGTCCATGAAATCCCGCATGTTCAGGCGTGCTTTAACGTTCTCTGTGGTGTGGAGTTCACCGCGAGGACTCAACGCGAGCGCACCCTTTTCTATGGCTTCGGCAGCCAGCGGAATATCGCTGGTAATAACCAGGTCGCCCGCGACGACCCGCCGGACGATTTCGTTGTCCGCGACATCGAAACCTGCTTGAACCTGCAGAGTCTTGATGTAGTTAGAGGGAGGCACACGTAACGGCTGGTTTGCCACCAGCGTCACCGAAACTTTGGTCCGCTCGGCCGCACGAAACAGAATCTCTTTGATTACGCCGGGACAGGCATCGGCATCGACCCAAATACTCATATAAATTAACCGCTGTTTGATACAGAGAATTGATAGCTGCAGACAAGCCGACGATGGAAGCCAACGATGGAAGCAGACATTCTACGCATCCCACCCGCCCGGTTTCATCGGACGAGCAGATTGTTCTGCCGGCCCTAATCAAATTCTTCCGGTTGCTGCACTCACGAACATTATCGACGATTTCCGGTACGCCCGTTAAGACCGCCACAGATTTTAGCGCAGCCAAATCTTAAAGCTGCTGCAACTGTCTTGAGAAAAGCCATCGACTGCCGTGTCTATCCAAATAAGATTTGGTGTCTGCCGGCAGACCTAATAAGGTAGACGCAACAAAAGAAGAGAAACCGATTGGCACACCCCCACTCCGCTAAAGTGGCTGAACCAGCCCCCAGCTACCGCGAGGCATTAACACGCCATTTCGCGGTATTCGGCTATACACGCCGCGCCATAGATCTGGTCTGGGGCACAAACAGAAACCTTACGATCGGACTTGCCCTGCTAACGCTGACCGCCGGCCTCCTGCCGGCTGCGATGGCCTGGGTCGGCAAACTCATCGTCGACGGCGTGCTGCTGCAGATAGAACTCGTGCGCAACGGGGCAATGCCCGATTATTGGGCCGTGCTTCGACTCGTGCTCCTGGAAGGCGGCATTATTGCGCTGCTCAACGCGGCTCAGCGTGGCATCAATGCCTGCCAGTCGCTGCTGCGCGCGCAACTCGGTTTTCGCGTAAACGAAATGATTCTGGAAAAAGCGCTAACGCTTGATCTAAGTCAGTTCGAGGATGCCGACTTTTACGACAAGCTGTTGCGGGCACGGCGTGAGGCTTCGAGTCGGCCGCTTAGCCTGGTGATGCGCAGCTTCGCGTTACTGCAGCAACTGATCTCGCTCGTGAGCTTCAGCATTCTGATTGCACAGTTCTCTATATGGGCGATGGTTTTGCTGATCGTTGCGGGTTTGCCCGCCTTTGTTGCCGAAACGAAGTTTTCCGGCGATGCCTTTCGTTTGTTCCGCTTTCGCGCCCCCGAAGCACGCGAACAGAACTACCTCGAGATTGTCATGGCCCGTGAAGACCATGTGCAGGAGGTCAAGCTTTTCGGTCTGGGCCCGATGCTGTTGCAGCGTTACCGCGATATCTTCAAGAAAGTCTATGGCGAAGACCGGGCCCTTACGCTGCGCCGTGAGGGCTGGGGGCTTGCTTTGACCCTGATTGGCACATTGGCCCTCTACGGAGCATATGCCTGGATCGTGGTGGCCGCGATCGACGTCAGCATCACGCTGGGCGAGATGACCATGTACCTGCTGCTGTTCAGGCAGGGACAGGGAGCGGTATCGGCCGGACTTGGTTCCATCGGGGGTATGTACGAAGACAACCTCTACCTGACAAACTTATACGAATACCTCGAACAGGAGCCCATCGTGGCGGGTGGCGAAGCGGTGTCAGGCCCCGATCCGAGTGACGGCATTCGTTTCGAACATGTCAGCTTTCGCTACCCCGACGCGCCCTCACCCACGCTGCTCGATATCAACCTGCACGTTCGTCCCGGAGAAAGTCTTGCCTTGGTAGGCGAGAATGGAGCGGGCAAGTCCACACTGATCAAATTGCTGTGCGGTTTTTACAAGCCTGACTCGGGCCGCATATTACTGCATGGCAGAGATGTGCAGGATTGGGATCAACAGGCTTTGCATCGCTGCATCGGCGTTATTTTCCAGGACTTCAACCGTTACCAGTTTACGGTCGGCGAAAACATCGGTGCGGGCGACGTCGCGGGTTACCATGACGAGCAACGCTGGGACGATGCTGCGCGCAAGGGCATGGCTCTCCCGTTTATCGAAAAAATGCGCTGGGGCTTTCAGACACAGCTCGGCAACTGGTTCAAAGGCGGCAAAGAACTCTCGACCGGGCAGTGGCAAAAGGTGGCCCTGTCACGAGCGTTCATGCGCAGCAAGGCTGAGGTACTGGTACTGGACGAACCCACTGCTGCGATGGACGCCGCAGCGGAAGCCGAACTATTCGAATATTTCCGCGACCACACCCAGGGCAAGATTGCCGTGCTCATCTCGCATCGATTCTCGACAGTCCGACAGGCCGATCGTATCGCCGTGCTTGAAAACGGCAGGATCATCGAGTGTGGCACGCACACCGAACTGCTGGCAGAAAACGGGGTTTACGCCACGCTGTTTAATTTGCAGGCTGCCGGCTACAAATAGCAACCCGTTCTATCTGCGTATCAGTAGGCATGGCAGCCGCCCGCCTCGCACTGTGAGGCATCAATCGTATCCTCACCGATGAAGGGCTCACCACTATACGTCTCGCCGGACAGGCTCACCTCGGTGTCGTCGCAAAGGATGCCGGAATCTGCAACCGCAAACTTGACGGTCGCATCCGGCCCGAACTGACCGTCCACATTCGAGATAATGGGCGCGCCTAAAGCCGGTGCTGCGCCCGCACCAAATTGCAGGCTTGCCGGGTTCACCTGCGTCGCATCAAAGTCGGCTGAACTCAGGACTGCAACCGGCAGCTTGCCGGTCTGATTGGGGTAAACGACATTGGCCGAATCACCGGGCAACACATCGACACCGACAATCGGCATCGGCAGACCGTCAATCGCTGCGTATGCATTGACGATGCCGCCGGTGACGGACTTGCCGGCCAGTGCCGGCACGGTGCGTGCCGTCGACAGGATGCGGTTTTTGATTTGCTGGTAAGTCAGCGCAGGCTGCAACTCGAGTATAAGTCCGGCAACACCTGTTACATGCGGTGCCGCGAGCGAGGTACCACTCTCCCACGCGTAATCTTCGAGAAAACCGGCAAATAGTTTGGTGACACTGATAACGCCGTCACCGGGCGCCGCTATGTCTACCGAAGCCGCCCCGAAACTGGAGAACCAGGCCAATGAGTCAGTGTTGTCGGTCGCGCCGACCGCAATGATATTGTCTAGGTCAAACGATGAGGGGTAGTGCGGCGTAGTGTCGGTGTCGATATAGTCGTTACCGGCCGCCGTTATAAACAAGTGTCCGTTCGCCTGGGCAGCCTGCATCGCATCGAATAGCGCATTGTGATCACCGGCTTCTTCCGGGAGTATCTCCGAGTAGCCCCAACTGCTGTTCGAGATACGCACGCCTTTCTCCAGAGCGTACTCAATGGCTTCGATGGCATCGGCAAGTGTGCCCTCGCCCGCGTCGCCAATCACTTTGAGCGCCATGACGCGGCCGTTAGGCATGATGCCCGCAATACCCTTGGTATTACCCGTCGCTGCGGCGATGATGCCGGCCACGTTCGTTCCGTGACCATGGCCATCGAGCGGGTACGGGTCTTCATTAACGAAGTCCCAGCCACGCACGTCATCGATGTAACCGTTGCCGTCGTCATCGACGCCGGCAAGGCCGTTCAACTCTTCGTCATTGAGCCAAAGGTTAGGGCTGATATCGGAGTGTCGGTAATCGATGCCTGTATCGAGCACGGCAATCACCACGCCATTACCGGTAGCAAGCGTGCTGGCCTCAAGCCAGTCGGTATCAGCATCCGGTGTTCCGGGGAGAAATGCGCCGTATACGCTCGCCTGGCCCGTATTGTTCAGCCCCCATTGCTCTAAAAAATATTCATCGTCGGGCGGGACCTGATCGAGGTGCAAACGGTAATTGGGATGCGCGTATTCCACGAACGGCAGTTTACTGAGCATATGCAGTGCACGCTCGACGGTCATGCCGGGGGCGAGCGCCATGTGTTCAAGGCCCGGCACCAGATTAGAGCCGCGTATAACGGCGCCTTTTACCTGCGACCGCGCTGCTGCTTGTTCGCTAGCTGGCGTCCCCGGACGATAGCGAATAAACAAGGAGCCAGAATCGTAGCCCTTCACTTGATTGCCGGTCACGGGCAACACGGGCGGCTTGCCCGTGCCCTGCGGTGCGGCCGCCAGCGGCCCGCTAACAATCGCACTCAATAAAGCGGTCAGGATAAATGTTCTTTGCATGATCCAACTCCTGTCCGGTTCCATCAGTCGCTTAAGCGCCCTGATACACCCGACTTTATTCGGATACTCAGGATTACAGATCGGCGGGCGGGTGTAGAGCGGCAATGACCAATAACGTGAACTGCTGCCGCACTTTATGTTGACCGGGCGCGAAATTAGCGACCTGAATATGTGTTTTGGCATATTCAGGCTAAACCAGGTCGATCTTCCGCATTGCGGACCGAGGACATGCAGCAGCGATGTTTTCCGCTAACTGAGGCGAAATTTAATTGGTTGCCGGAACCCGATAATCACTTTTATCGGGCGCCCGGCCTATGGTCACGCCGGGCTGCGCTTCACCGGCCAGCAGCCGCGCCAGGTAATCAGGCGCAATCAAATGGCAGTAGTGGGTGCCCCGCCACGATGGCGGAAATTTCTGGAAGCGCGGGTCGAGAAAATCGATCACGAAGCCCTTGGTTGCGATATGCAGATCGCCTTCATCATCGACGCGGGTTAGCGTAAACGGCAGCAGCCAGGTGGGGCCGATCATGCTGGCCTGCTCCTTGGTATCGAGGCTCTCGCTCGGATCAAAAATAACATCGGCATAAACCGGTTGCGCTATTTGCTGCTGAACGATCGTGTAGACCTGGCGGTTCATATCGTGGCAATAGCCTTCGGGGCCTGCCGAACCCTCGCCAAACTCAATAAGCAAATGATCTGCACTTTTCATTTTGCACGACACCCCCAAAATCTCGCCGTCTTCGTCATACCAATTGTATTGGTGAATAGTGGGGCCCTCGATGACTGCCTTTGATTTAACGAAGGCGGTAAATTCCTTATGCACAACCAGCTGCATAGGCACGTTCGTTCGAGTGACAACGCGCTGAGCTTCCAGGCAGTATTCGTTGGGCGCCGGCAACGTCTTTAGCTCATATAGCTCCCGCGGCTGCATTGCGCAGGATCCGATCATGCAGGTGAGAAGGGTGAGCGAAACAACGACCCATGTCCGTAAATTCACACCAGCGCCCCGTTACTTCTCACGCCTGTACAACCAAAAGCCGCACACGGCGAGAAGCCCGTTCAGCAATCCGATCAATACGAATGGCGCCGTCGGGGAAATTGCATCGTACAGGCGGCCACCAACGCTGGTCACAAACAGGATGCCGGCCGCACCGCAAACCGAAAAGGTCCCGACGACAGCACCGCGCAATTCCGGCGGCGACTCCTGGCCAACGAGGGTGTTGCTGGCAAGTGTGACACTCATTTGCCCGATCCCGAGGATAACGCTGGCTGGATAAATCCAGCCGGTTAGCGGGTCGTCGATCAACCCTATCACGCTGTATCCGATCATCGCGAGCACGAGTGCCACGGTCATCGCAAGCGTCCTGTTGAGTCGGTCATTCAACCAACCCATCACGGGCGCCCACAGGAGTGCCGCGGTCATGACCAGCGCAAACATTACGCCTGCTGTCTTGGCCGCATCATCAGCGCTCAGGCCAGCGGAAATTCCCGCTTGCGTAAGCCACAAAGAATAAAACGTGCCGACGACGACGAGATCGGCGCGCCCGATGAAACCGCAGGCATATGCGAGCAAGAGGCGGGGGTTATCGCGGGCGACTGCGATGCCGCGAGCAAGTAACTCGTTTGTCGGCCGCTTGACGCCAACCTGTGGGGGCGGACCTCCGACCAGGCCGATCCGGATAAGCAGCGCCGTGACTAAACAAAACGCCGTCATCGTGAACATGGTCATGCGGCTGGACTCGAGCTCAGAATAACCTAAGTTCGCATACGTGTCGGGAAGCCGAGTGAATACAACGCCAATCATCACGGCGCCAATGCCTATCGCAATACCTGCGAAACCCACGAGTTTGCCGCGTGACTCTTCAGCCGGGTAGTCAACCTGGATTGCTGTGACCATGACACTGATGGCCGCTATACCGATGGTTGCAAACACGCGCACCGCGATCAGCTGCGGTACGTTGACTACATAGCCCAATGCAACATAGCCGGCGCCGAGTAATATCAGGCCGACAATGAAAACGGCACGCCGACCATACTGATCCGACCACGCGCCGAGCAGACCACTGATCGAAATAAGCACCAGCTCGCCGTAAAAGACCAGGTCGCCGGCCAGCCGGCCCTGCTCTGCCATCGGCAAACCGATATTAACGTTCAGCACATAAGGCATGATCACGCTGACAAAGCTCGTCAGCGCTACTCCTGCGAACGCAGAATAGAGATAAGTCAGCGTATTGAGCTTGCCGACGCCGGGCGCCAGGCGCAAAGGCCCAAAGCGTATCGAGTCAGACGTCATCGGCGATAGCGATAACGCGGTTATTCCAGCGACGGTTTTCCAGTTCGCCAATCAAGAACTTCGCCAGATCAGTACGGCTGATCTGCAGACGCTCCAGATAATCTTCGTTTTCTATCACACGGTATTTACCGTTTACCGGTTCGTCGACGAGAATCGGCGCACGCAGCGCCGTTACGTCGAGGCCGCTGGACATGATCTCTTTTTCCATCTGGTACATATCGCCGTAATACTTGCGGCGCAGAAAAAGATAAACATTTCGGACGATACCCTTACGCTTAACGCCCTGCGCCGCGCCTATCGATGAAATCACCAGCAGCGGCCTTATGCCGTGCTTGCGCATACCGGCCACAACGGCCCTGTGCGCAGCCGTGCTCAGGTTGATACGCTTGTCCTTCAGGTCCGTCTTGCCTACCGTGGTAATCACGGCGTCAGCTCCTTCAAGCGCGGCGATGACAGACTGCTCATCGTAGGCGTCGCCTTTGCGTTTCGTCACACGCACGTCGTTCGAAGCGATTTTCTCCGGCGTCCGGGCAATCCCTATCACTTCGTGGCCACTCGCCAATGCCTGCTCTATCAGCGCAGTACCCGTTTTACCGGACGCACCCAGTATCGCTATTTTCATGCTGCCCCCCTGGATAGTTGCATCTTATTCGTCTTCCTTGATGGGAAAACTCCAGCAGCGCTTGAGCTTGCCATCCGCGCACTCATAGATGCTCATTCGGCGCATCTGCACTTCTTCGCCGTTCTGGCGAATTGTATCGGTCTCCACGGCCACCAGTATATCGCCGAAGGTTTTAGCGAAATCGACATGACCCTGCACGTAATCGATGTTGTCGAATACCATTTTCATGCCGAACTTCGCTTTCTCTTTTCCGGCGGCCAGCTGCATGGGCCCATCCGGCATAATGTTGTACCAGGAAAAATCGTCAGTCACGTACTCCATCATCTTGTCGATATCGCGCTCCTGATAGGCGCGCGTTGATGCCAGATATACCTCTTTATAATCAGCCATGCTGTTCCTCTGGTTCGAATCGTTGCTGGTTTGCTAGTAATTGGTGCCTTAACTTTGGTCGGCCGCCTGTTTATCGAGGCCTGCCTGGAACGTATCTACCAAAAGCTGCTGATTGCCCTTCGTCAACTCGGCCATCTTCGCGGCAAGAGCGAGCAAATCAACAACCTGTTCAACCGCTGACATCATGCTGGCCCAGCCCGTATCGGTGTCCAACCGGACTACACCGGCAAACAATGGCGACTTCCGCGCGCGCATCGCGAGATACGTAATTGCAGCGGGCAACAGCATGATCGGCAACAGCGTCGGGAGACTCGATCCGTCGAGCGTTTTTCCAAGCGCTTTCGATTCAGCTTCGTTGCGCTCGCGACGCAATTTCATTAACGCATCAATGACGGGTCCGGAGCCGGACAGTTCCGCAATGCACAGTTCGATATAGACCGGATGACTCCGCATGTGCTCGGCCTGTTTCATTATTTGCATCTTGGCGAACACATAGGGGTCCCGCTGCAGGGACTCCGCCGCCGCATCACGGTCCGGAAACAGTTCATCGAGTGGCACGAAAATATCGCGCTGCCTGCCCCAGGTTTCGATCAGGCCTTCGAGGCCACCGTAATACTTGTATATAAGTGTCTTGGCGACACCCGCCGCATCAGCGACACCCTGTGCCGTAACGCCCGACGCGCCTTCTCGCAACAAGACGGTTTCGAATGCATCAAGTATGGACTCCTCGGTACGCACGCGGCGAGCCTGCCGCACGAACTCTACCGGCTCAGCCATGACCGTTTGCCGCACTTGAAAGTGCGTCCGTGCTGGGAATTCTGTGTGTGCTGTTCATGGCATGCGGCGCTGTCGCGCGACTAAAAGTGACAACATAGTATAGTAATTTAGCTAAATTCGCACAGCTTCGCCATATTATGGTGCATGATATAGCCTTTATCGGTACTAAAGTATACTCTATTGTCACTTTATGAGAATTTAGGCCGTATTCGGGGGAATCAGCTTTGTCGATCGCTATCAGTCAGGTATCCAGGCTTTCCCTGGTCGTAACGGGTTTAGGCGTGCTGGTAACAGACCCCGCCTTCTCCCAGGTCGAGGAGATTGTAATCACCGCACGCAAGCGGGAAGAAAACCTGCAGGAAGTGCCGTTGAGCGTTACGGCTATCGCTGCGGAACAGATCGAACGACTCGGCATTCGCGAACTTCAGGACATCACCCGCTACACTCCGGGCGTTAACCTGGACAGCGGCTTCGGCCTCAATGATCAGCGCCTTGTGATTCGCGGCCTCTCGCCTTCACGCGGCCGGCCCAACAGCGCAATCCTGGTTGACGGCATTGATCTCACCACAGAATCGGTCAGCACTGCGGGCGGCTCGATTCTGTTTAACCAACGGCTGCTCGACATGCAGCAGGTGGAAGTGGTCAAGGGCCCGCAAAGCGCGATGTACGGCCGCGCCGCTTTTACCGGCGCGATCTCGTACGTCACCCGTGATCCGGGAGACGAACTCGAAGGCCAGGTCGGTGTCGATCTGGGCGAGTATGGACGACGCTACGTCAGGATGGCGGTGGGCGGTCCGATCACCGAAACTTTCGGGCTGCGTGTGAGTGGCCTTGGCTGGAATGAAGACGGCTACTATAACGAAGGCTTTACCGGTGCCGACCTCGGCGGCGGCAATGGCGCGGGCATCAGCCTTGTGGGCAAATGGGAACCCGGCGACAGGTTTGCTGCGCGCCTGCGAGTAGCCTACTCGGACGATGAGTACGATCAGCAGGCCACCCTGTACAACCCCATCAATACTTTTGTAAGCCCGCCCGATAGTGCGAACGGAATCGGCAGCGTCACCCCTGATACAGTGGTCGGATTGTTTTCCGGCATTCCCGACGATGTGAACGGTCGCACGCCCTACCTCACTCCCAATCCTGGCCGGGGGACCGATCCGGCGGACCTGCCAGCTCCCGAAGACCGTGAGGCTTACGAGGGTGGTTTCGCCGAGGTAATCAACACTTCACTCAAGCTCGACTGGGACATCGGGGCGGGCACAATTACGAGTTACACCGGTTATGCCAATGCAGATACGGGCCAGGCATTCGACGGTGATTTCGATGTGCGCCCGAATGCCGACCTGACGGCCGATATTGCACGCGGCGGTACCGCGGTCAATTTTGTAACCGACACACGCCTGTTGAGCCAGGAAATTCGCTACTCATCGAACCTGGATGGACCGGTGCAATTCACGGTCGGCGCACTCTACTGGGACGAAAATGTGAACCAGAATGAAACCGGGGTCAGCGTGTTAGCCATTCCCCCCTGGCCGGGAACGACGCCCGAGAATTATTTCAACACCATCGCACCGCAAGCCGTCCTCATACCCAACATCATCACACGGGATACGAACAGCCGTTCTGTCTACGGCATGCTCGATTGGGATTTTGCTGCGCAGTGGAGGCTTAGCATCGAGGCGCGTTACGCACGGGAAGAGATGGAAGTCTCAGGAACGGGCTGCGACCGATCTTCAATTACCGGGTTTTTTCTTTGCGATTTTTCCACTCCGGACATTGTGTTCCCGCTGGGCGGTGGCGTATTCGGGCATCTTGCGCGTGTGACGACGGTCGATTCGAAGACCGACTACTACGTGGCCCCGAAAGCCAGCATAGAATGGTCGGCCACGGAAGACCTGATGACCTACCTGTCGCTGAGTCGGGGCATCAAGCCGGGCGGAATAACCACAGTCGGCTCGGGCGCCTTCCTGGACCAACAACCGGACGGCACGCTCGACGAGGCCAAGTTCGATGCCGAAACGTTGACCGCACTCGAAATCGGCATCAAATCAAGCTGGTTGGAGCGCAGGCTGATTGTCAACGGGGCTGTCTTCTACCAGGAATACGACGACAAACAGGTGCCCGTACAAGCACAGGTGGGCGGATTTCTGGCAACGAATATCGAGAATGCAGGTCAGGCAGAAGTGCTGGGACTCGAACTGGAAACAATCTGGCTAATGACCGACAACCTGCGGCTGCAGGTCGGCTATTCCTATCTGGACGGCGAATTCACGGATCTCGTCTACACGACAAACTCTGCTAACAGCATTGCCCGGGCCGGGAACTGTGCGCCCGACCCCGTTGAAAATGTCTGTGAAATAGACCTGAGCAACAACACGATGGAGGACGTGCCAAAGCACTCGGTCGTTGCGACGCTTGGCTATTATCCGCCGCTCGGATCCGCCGGCTTTTCCGGCTTGCTCGAAGCCGATGTGCAATACGACGACGAGCGCTTCATCGACGAATTCAACGACCGGAAAATTGATTCGTATTCGCTGATAAACCTGCGCGCAGGACTTCAGGCAGACAACTGGGATCTGCTTCTTTACGTCAACAACGTATTCGATGACGACACTATCCGCAGCTGGTCCGCCGCCACCGGATTGGTCGCGACATCAGAGAAGAACCTCATCGACCCCAATTTGTCGATTTTCCCGGCGGAAGGCTTTTCTATAGCCCCGCCGCCGCGCCACTGGGGTATGCGGGCCAATTTCAGGTTCTAATTAGAGCGGCACAGCTGCCTGCCGGTTAACGCCCGTACTTGCTGCATTCGCCGCGCTTGAAGGTCGAGTAGTCATTGCTGCCACTTCGACCGCCCAGCACTATTGTGTCCTGCTCCACTGTCTGCGCACGCGGAAAACCTCCCAACCATTCGGCGGTTGACTTGGCCTTCATACAGTAGCCGTAGCGGCCCGCCACCGAATCATGAATACAGGCCCGGTACGTGCCATCTTTGGAAAACACATACTGCGCATGCTCCTGATCAACGATGGCACACCAGGTGCCGGCAAGAAATTCACTAGTCAACGCCGCCTTCGAACCCTCGTCGGCCGCCGCCTGGTTGGCCGCCTCGGTTTTGGTTTGCGGCACCATCATGTCCAGCATGCCCAGCACCTGCATTGCGGTCGCCTCGTTGCCCTGGGCACACATCGTCGCTGCATTATCGCGCATCATTTTAGCCCCCGCGCCCGCCCCCGTCGGGTCAGCGAGCTCACTGTCAGCCATGCGTGCATCGACCTCCGCCAGTTTGTCCTTGCACCCCGCCTGTGCCTGAAACGAAAACAAGCTTGCGACTGCGGCTAACCCGATAACGACAATTCGACCTCGATAGTCATTCATCTTTGCTCCCCCACTGGATTCGATACACATGAAAATGATCGTCACTAAATATAGTGCCACAAAAAGAAATCGTCGTAGCCTGACAGCCCGGGTGGCCTGTGCCAGACTCGCGCTATGACCGCATTTGCCGCCTCCCAGATTCTCGCCGGCCTGACGCTGCTAACCGGCATGGCCGCGTTTCAGTTAAAGGAGCGCAAATATATACTGCGCGGCTGGTGCCTGGCCGCGACGTTTGCGTCTGTGCATTTCTTGTTACTCGGCAGCGTTGAAGCCTGTCTGCTGGTCGGGGTTACGGCGCTAAGGTTTCTGGTCTCGTCCTTCAGCACGGACAAGCGGCTCATGTGGCTTTTTCTGGCGCTGTCCGTCGCCGGCTTCGCGTTGACCTATAAAAACCCCGTCAGCATGCTGGCGCTTGCTGCCACGATTATTGGCACCTATGGAAGCTTCCACGGCTCAGAGAAAGCCGTCCGTTATTCAATGATGGCGACAGAAACACTCTGGGCGATTCACAACATCATCGTTTGGTCGCCGGTAGCCATCATGATGGAGCTGCTGTTCTTTACCAGTAACCTGATCGGCCTGCTGCGCCACCGGAGGGCCAAACCAGCTGCGCTCTAACGATGGTTGCTGGAGGGTGCCAGCTGGCGCCAGCATCCGCTCAAATCGGTTTGCCCGTGGCCGCTTGATATCGAGGCCAGTGGCTTGTGGTGAAAAAGTTGGAATTATTCAGGTGATTTCTGCGCGCTGGTACCGGCGATGCCTTCGATACGTCGCAGGTATCCGCCGGCGGCAAAGGCCAGAAACAGAAACTTAGGCCATAATGCGCGGATGAAGCTAATTGAATTACGCAATATTTGGGAGCCCGCCGAGCTGGTCCGCTTCCTGATCACGGCAAATATCGTGATGTTCGCCACAGCGATATTCATTTTGCCCGGCACCGTTGATACCAGCCTCAATCCCATGCAGTTTCTGGCGCCGGATTACCGCGTGCTCTTCAAGCTGGGTGCTTCGGGCACGGGGCCCGTTTTGTCCGAGCACCGCTGGTGGTCCGTGATAACGGCCAATTATCTGCACGGCAGCCTTTTGCACCTGCTGATCAACGTCTCCGCGCTGAGCTCGGTCGGCAAAATCACCGTCGACATTTTCAAGCCCAGTCGATTCTTCCTGATTTATTTTCTGGGTGGCGTGACCAGCATGGCGGCCTCAAGCGCCATTTGCGCGCTGATCGGGGCGATGTCCTACGATGACTGGCGGACGCACAAAGGCAATCTGAAAATGCGCATCGCCTCGATTGGAGTCTGGGTGCTATTTTTGGTGATTATCGGGTTCGCGATGCCAAACGTAAATAACTGGGCGCATGGCGTTGGTTACGCAAGCGGCTTCTTTTTCGGCTTTTGCTTCTGGCCCCGTGAATTTAAGAAACGAGCATCGCCCGAAGAAGCGGCTTTTTACCGGATCAGCGCGAGTGCCTGCATGCTGATTACCATCGCTGCGCTGATATACGGGCTGCTATTCAGCTGAGCCCTGGTGGTTATTCCAAAGTAAGCCCGCATGGCCTACGCACTCAGTTCATCGAGACGGTCCTCCGCAATCTGGCGGCTAATCCTGGCGCGAACCTCCTTAATCAATTGCAGTGCTGTGTCAATTTCAGCACCGCTGTGCTGCCCAACCAGGTCGCTGACCCAGGCAAGTTGCCGTTGCTCCAGCTCGGTAAGCCATGCACGGCCCGCGGGAGTAACGGCGACAGACTTTGCCCGTTTGTCGCCTGGATTCGGCAAATATTCGACGAGGCCGTTGGCCGCCAGCACGTCGGTCACGCGCTGGACGCTTTGCCGCGCCAAACCCATGCGCCGGGCTGTTTCGGCGACCGTACCCGGCTCTTCATCGCCGTGGCCCGACGCGATCGCGGTAAGCACACCCCACTGTGCGCCGGTCAGCGGTGTGCCCTCGGTCAACCGCTGCGACACATCGAGCAGGCTGCGATTCAACCTGAAACACTCGCGCATCAGGTCATTTAGAGCGGATCGTTGCGGCAAGTCATCCTGCATTGGGCAGTTACCCCGGTATTGGAACACGTAATTGACAGCTTGCTTACTATTATGTCAGTATGCTGTCAATTAGTCGAGGGGTAATGATCATGTATATCAATTTCTGGTATCCGGTCGCACGCGCCGAAGAAATCACAACGGACAAACCCCTGCGCGTCGGCTTGCTCGGTCTGACTTTCGTAGCATTCAGAGATGAATCAGGCACCGCTCACGTGCTGGCTGACACGTGCGTCCACCGCGGCGGGTCGCTGAGCGAGGGAGAGATACGAAACGGTCGGGTTGCCTGCCCCTACCACGGCTGGGAATTCGGCGGCACAGGCAAATGCATGCGCGTGCCGTCATTGCCGGAAGGAAAAATTCCTGCCCGTGCCAAAGTGGATTCTTATCCGGTGCAGGAACGTTACGGTATCGTGTTTGCATTTCTCGGTGACCTGCCGGAAGCGGAGCGGCCACCACTATATGACATCGAGGAATACGGCACGGAGGGCTGGAAACCGCAGCTGTATGTTTTCGATGTGGCCTGCAACTACGAGCGGTCCGTGGAAAATGGTCTCGACCCGATTCACAATGAGTTCGTGCATCCGGCACAGGGCGCACCGATGCTCTCGCCGGAGCAGCAAGGCTCACCCGTGCCGATGGAAGATATTCCCTGGGGCAGCAAGTTCTACATGGCTTATCCGTCCAAGAAACAGGTCGATACCGAACTCAATCCGGTAAAAAGCGGCAAACGTATCGGTGCAGCCGGGTCCTGGTTCCAAGGTCCGAACCAACTGGTCACCTGGATCGATATCTCGGAAGAGAACTCATTCCATCAGTATCTGTTCGAGGCCCCAATCAACGACTCGCATACACGCATCTTTTTCGTGAACATGCGTAACTGGCTGCTCGAGGACAAACACGATGCCCGCATCGAAAAACCGACACTGGACATCGTGCAAGAAGACGTTCGAATTCTCGAAAGGCTTGAGCCCGTCAGGACGCCTCCCACCAACACCAAGGAAATTATGGTGCCGGGCGACACGGTGATACTTCGATACCGCGAATGGCTGGCGGAATGGGACGCCGAAGGCTGGCGAATCGATTTTGAAACGATGCAGACCAGGAAGGGTGATACAGCGTTCGCGATTCCATCTCCCGCTCGACGCGAATCAGGCAACTGGGTGCTCGACACCGTGCCATTGAAAGAAGGTGGCGAACAGGCCCGTCAGCGACGCAAACTTGCGATGACAGCATGAAATCAGTTAGAAGAACGCATTCGAGATGCCAGCTTTAAGTATCAACGGCAAATAGCCATTTTGCTAATCAAAATTCAGTGCGAAAGTTTTCAGATGAGGATTAGAAGAGCATGGATTCACTACAGGAACGAATAGCAAGTGAGCGAAAGCGATTGCGTAATGTGCGCGAAAATATGCTGGCAGCAATTGAGCAGTCTGCCGACGGCGATGAGGCCTATGTACCTTTTTACGTAGCGGCTGCCGACTACATTGATGCCACCATGCAGCGCGTGCATGAGCAGGATGTAAAAATGGACCGCATGATCCGGGAGAAAGCCGAGGTCATCGACGCACAGATCGAAAAAGCACTGGGCGAACTTAACGAGCGGCTGGAAGGCGCGAAAAAGCATCTAAAGCCCTTCCTGGACGCCCGAGATGCGCTGAAGGAAAAAGGCAGAGCCGCGCTCCCTGATTTCGAGAAACAGGGGAAAATCTATTCTGATTTTATCGTAGCCAACATGGGCCATCACCCGGCGACCGCTGATCTCGGCGCGAAACTCTTTTCCCCCCAGGATTGGGAATACATGGCCGGTGCGACCGATGAAGAAATAGCGAGAGAAAAAGAGCTGTTCGAATCGTTTTCGCAATGCGTCCCGGACAGCCTGCAGAATAAGGTAAGTCTTAAGGCAGAAATTTAGGCATTCGCTCTACGAGCCGGCATCAGGAAATCAGCATGTCCACTGAAAGCAAACTCTTTATCGTCGCAGGCTGCTTTTTCCTTGCCACGGCCGGTGCGCTGGCCGCATTCGGTTTCCACGGTCCCGAAGACATATTGACACCGGAAAAGCGCCAGTCCTGGTCATGGGCGGTCGATATGCAGTACTACCACGGCGGCGGTTTGGTGCTGGTCGCCATCCTTATGCAACAATGCGGATCGTCCTGGTTTATCAGGGGCGCAGGCATCCTGATGGTTGCCGGCATTCTGATTTTTTCCGGCCTCGTGTATGCGGAAACACTGGGCATGCCCGAGTCAATCGGCGAGATCGTGCCAACCGGCGGCAGCATGCTCATGCTGTCCTGGGTATTGCTCGCTATCGGTGTGTTAAGGGCGAAACCCTGACTCAACCAGGCGGCCTGCAGGCGCTATTCGTCTCTTTTACTCGCTTTACTGTGCGTCTGCATATACTCAGCAAAATCATCGCGGGTGTGCCGCTCATACAGCTTGGATATATAGGGCATAGGCGACTCCTCACCCTCTTCGCGATGCAATTTATACAAACGCTGCACATAGAGGATGGGCGAACCCGGTGACTCGGCCCACGTAATCAGCCGCCACCCGTCCTCGGTTTTGCGAAATATTGCGCTGGCGCGCGCATCTGTGCCTATAGCATTGGGCAAGAACGCCATCTTGGTATCGAAACGAATCCAGAATTTGGCAAATGCCAGATCGTCGGAAAGCCAGCGGGCCTGCACGCCATCGAAGCGCATTCGAATCGACTCCGTTGTGCTTTCCCCGGGTGGGTCGAAGTAACCCATCACCTGCTCCCAGCCGATACGCCACTCATCCTGCTCTTCCGCCAGATAAAAGGGTTCGGGATCGCTCTGGTCCCATAAGGCGGCAAGCCCGGCCGGGCTCTGCTCATCCCAGAGCGCCTCGTATTCGTTCAGGAAAGCATCGATCTCCGCCGTGAGCGCCTGATCTTTAGCAATCGCAGGTGCTTTAGCCTGGTTGTGACCAGCCGCCATTACTGTCGGGACTGCCAGCGTGATAGCGAGAAACGCCACCGAACTAGAGATTCTAAATTGCATTTCAATACCTCCGGGACTCGTGCCCACTTCTTCTGGTTCGCGTGCAGGCATCCTAACCCACGGCTGCTGCTGTATTCGACCACCCGGTGGAGGCACTACACGACGGTTCTCTGCGAGCCGCAATCTCAGCAAGGCGCCAGGTAGAGAAGAAGCGAATTTAATTTGCTTTCCTCATCCGATAGATAGCCGGCGACGAAATCTACCCTGAAACCGTTTCGACGGTAGCTGATAATGCGCGACGCATCTGGGGGGGAGAAGAACTCATGGTCGGTACCACAAATCTAAAAGCACTGATGGCGCTGCTACTGACCGGCGTGTTCATGGGTGCACTGGACCTTGCCATTATCGGGCCGGCATTGCCGGCGATTCAGGCCGATTTCGGTATGAGCAGCCGTGGTCTTGCCTGGCTATTCAATCTCTATGTGCTCGGGCAACTGGTGGGCACGCCGATACTGGCAAAACTGGCTGACCGGCTCGGACCCCGACCTATCTATATCGCCAGCATATTGCTGTTCGCTGCAGGCTCCCTGCTGCTGATAGTAGGGCCGACGCCGGACTGGCTGTTCGTCGGTCGAACCGTGCAAGGTTTCGGTGGTGCCGGCATATTCCCGGTCGCCGTCAAGATTATCGGCGATGCGCTGCCGCCGGAAAAACGTGGCGGCGCCCTGGGCTTTCTGGGTGCCGTATTTGGCATCGCCTTTCTGATCGGGCCGATACTCGGCGGCATCTTGCTGCAATTCAGCTGGCAGTGGCTGTTCCTTATTAACCTGCCGATCGCGCTCGCACTCGCTGCAGGCGCATGGCGTTTGCTCCCGCCGGGAACATTAGGAGAGCATCACAAGCCTTTCGACTTCGGTGGCCTGATTACTCTGTCAGTGGCATTGGCCTCCCTCGCTATCGCGATTAGCAATTTTGACAGCACGCAAGTCAGCACGAGTCTGCGCTCCCTGACGGTGCTGCCTTTTCTTATCACATTTGCTTTGCTGGCCCCGTGTTTCTGGCTGCTCGAAAAGCGAGCCATAGACCCGATTATCAAACCGGCCTTTTTTAGCAGCAAGCAGATTACTCTGGCCGTTATTATTTCGCTCGGACTGGGCTCCATGCAGTCGGCAACGGCTTTTTACCCTGCACTCGCTGTCGCGGCGATGGGAATAACTGAAGCCAATGCAGCCTGGTTGCTGATACCGGGGATACTCGTTACAACCGTGGCGTCGCCCATCGCCGGCAACCTGATTAATCGGCTTGGCGGTCGGACGCTGGTGCTGTTCGGCCTAAGTTGCATAGCCTTGGGCTTCGTAGTCTATGGGCAAGCAACGATTACCGTGACGAGCTTCATTGCCGCAAGCATCGCGGCCGGCCTTGGCTTTGCATTTGCCCTTGGCGCACCCATGCGGATCATCATATTGAATGAAGCCGCGCCTGAAGATCGCGGTGCCGCCCAAGGACTGCTAAACGTATCGATAAACATCGGGCAACTGCTGGGGGCCGCGATGGTGGGTGGTATCAGCGCCTCGCAGGGCGGCGGGGCACCGGGCTACCAGGCCACCTACACTGTCATGGGTTTGCTCACCGCATCACTGGTTTTGCTTGCGATCAAGCTGCGACGCAAAGAGGCTAAACTCGAAGCTGCGCAAACAGTCTGAATCATTGAATGGCCGGAGCGCATCACTAACAGCTCTCGAAGTGCTGTCAGCCATATTTCAAGGGTGACAGCCACCAACATAGACGTAATCAGTCGTAATTATTGAGTGGCTGCGGAGGTTTGTCGTGCATGATACTTGAGACCCAGCGCAACCAAAGCGATAACCAGGGCAATAGCCGCGAGCACGGCAATAGAAGTCTGGTAGCCGACGGTTCCGCCTCCAGCCGATGTCGCTACTGCACCCACGATAGCGGCGCCGCTCAATTGACCAATCGCCAAAAAAATATTCAGCAGCCCCTGCGTTGACGCGCGATCTTCTGGCCGGGCCTCTTCAAGCACGATATAGCGCAGTGGCGCACCCAAAAGAGCAGCGATACCGACTCCGACGATCATGCCGCCGCCTATAAACGTTACGTAAGTAATGTTGCTGAACGCGTAAACCACTAGCCCCAAAAGGACTATGGCCAGCGCCGCCTGAATGACCCGAGTAGCGCCGATGGCATCAACGAGCTTGCCGGCCAAAGGAGACACAATCATCATTACGAAGACGCCGGGTAACATGAGCCAGGCGGCAGTACTCTCGGACACTCCGAGCGCAGCGACTCCCAGTGCAGGAAAGAAGACCTGGGCGCATTCGACGGTACCCACGCCTG
>JARRLL010000020.1:0-30953 GCA_037387125.1 Gammaproteobacteria bacterium
CGATGGCCTACTCCGAGCTCTGTTATCGAACCGTTTTGATGAATGCATTTGCCGGTTCGTATATCGCTGAACATGTAGTAAGGTAAGGGCTGGCCGCTTATAGCTAATTAATTTTAAAGCGGCCCGCATTGGTTTTTCAGTTCGTTCCGGTTTTATATTTCGAGGGGACACTTCATGAGTGCTACCAAGTGGACATCCCGGCTGCTATTGGTCTCTGCAACCTGTGCATTGATCGCGCCGCTGGCTGGGTCGGCCCAGTCTCTGTCTCAAGTTCTGAACGCAGAACAGCAGAGAACAAAACTTGCGCAGGAATCGCAAAAGCGCATCGATAATATTGTCGATGACACGCGCAAGAAAGAAGACGAATACAAGAAGTTGCTGAAAGAGGTTGAAGGTCTTCGAATCTACAACACGCTTCTTGACCGTCAGATAGAAGGGCAGCAAGTCCGCATGGACCAGCTTTCGAATGCGATCGATGAGGTTGATGTGATCAGCCGGCAGATCGTTCCGTCGATGACCCGAATGATTGAGTCACTTAAGGTTTTTGTCGACATCGACGTGCCGTTCCTGATTGAGGAGCGCCGTGACCGGGTTGCGAAACTTGAAGCGCTGATGTCAGATCCCACGGTTAATGATGCGGAGAAATTCCGCAAGGTAACCGAGGCTTATCAGATCGAAAATGACTACGGTCGCACCATTGAAGCCTATACAGATACGATCGAAATCGACGGTCAGACACGTCAGGTTGAATTTCTGCGTATCGGTCGCATCGCATTCATGTACCAGACGGAAGACGGAACCATATCCGGCGTCTGGGATCAGCAGGCCCGTCGTTGGGAAGAGGCTGATGCTTACAAAAATGAAATTCGTGCGGGCCTGAAGATCGCCAAGAAACAGGTGGCACCCGATCTTCTGCTGCTGCCTGTTAGCGCACCGGAGGCAGGTTAATGAAATCCCTTATTAAATTTAGGAATCTGCTGGCCGTTGCAGCGATGTCTGCGGCCTTTGCATCGGCTCCGGCCATTGCACAACAGGCCATGACCATGGATCAGTTGCTGCGTGCGGTTGAAAAAGGTCGCGTTCAGGACAACAAGGAAAATTCTGAGCGGGAAGCGAAGTTCAAGGCGGCGCGTGCCGACCAGGACAGGCTTCTGCGTGAGGCCCGGGCCGAGAAAGCCGCGGCCGAGAAGCGCAGCTTGCAGCTCGAGCAGCAAGCGGAACAAAACAAAGCAAAATTGGAGCAACTGAAGGGTGACCTCGACGAGGCTCAGGGGTCGTTAAAAGAGTTGTTCGGCGTTATGCAGCAGGTAGCCGGTGATGCGCGTTCACGTTTCGAATCATCGATTACAAGTGTTCAGTATCCTGATCGAGCGGCCTTCCTCGAAGTGCTGGCGAAAAAGATTGGCAGTGGATCGCAGCTGCCGTCGCTGGACGAAATCGATCGCCTGTGGTTTGAGTTGCAGCGCGAGGCGACTGAAAGTGGTCGCGTAGTCAAGTTCAATACGACTGTGCGGAATGCTGACGGTACCGAGGAGACGATGGATGTCGCTCGCGTCGGATTGTTCAATATCGTTGCCGATGGCAAATACCTCCAGTACAGCAATGGCTCGCTGAGTGAGTTGCCGCGTCAGCCGGAGCAGCGTCGGTTTATCAACAGCACCGGTGACTTGCTGGGGACGACGGACGGGTTAGTGCGTTTTGGCCTGGACCCGACCCTCGGTGGCGTGCTGAGTACGTTGGTGGCCCGCCCGAACCTGGTCGAGCGTGTTCAGCAGGGTGGTCTCGTGGGTTACCTGATTATTGCTCTCGGCATTATCGGTTTGCTGATATCGCTTGAGCGTATGCTGGTCTTGGGCATTGCGAGTCGTAAAGTGACTGCGCAGCTCGCGGCGGATACGCCTAGCGATGACAATGCCCTGGGCCGCGTTTTGCAGGTGGCTCAGGAGAATAACTCCAAAGATACGGAAACGCTCGAGCTTAAGTTGTCGGAAGCGATCTTCAAGGAAACTCCGTCGCTCAACAGGGCCTTGCTGTTTATCAAGATCATCTCGGTTGTGGCGCCGCTCATGGGTCTGCTCGGAACGGTTACCGGTATGATTCAGACCTTCCAGGCGATCACGCTTTACGGTACGGGTGATCCGAAGCTCATGGCCGGTGGTATATCGCAGGCTCTCGTGACGACGGTGCTTGGCTTGACGGTGGCAATCCCGATGGTTCTCTTGCACACGCTCGTAAGCGGTCGCAGCAAAAGAATCGTGCAGGTGCTGCAGGAGCAAAGTGCCGGAATTATTGCCGAGCATGCCGAGCGTCACGAAGGCGCGCAAGGCTGATTGGGAGCCGGGTAACGAGCTAGGGGTCGCCGAATGGATTGGTTGATGATGCCGCTGCAAGCTGTCCGGGATTTTCTGGAACTTGGCGGTGACGTGCTGTCTCTAATAACCGTAGTGATCTTCGCGATGTGGATATTGATCGTGGAGCGCCTGATCTATTTCAGAACAGGCCTGAAAACTATGGCAAGCGAGATTCAGGAGAAATGGTCGGCCCGCAGCGATCACCGCTCGTGGAATGCCCGCCAGATTCGAGAAGCGATGATTTCGCGCTTTTCGATGGCGGCCAATGTTTGGGTGCCGGTAATTCAGACGCTGGTCGCCTTGTGTCCGTTGCTCGGCCTCATGGGCACGGTAACCGGCATGATCGAGGTATTCGATGTCATGGCAATCTCCGGCACGGGTAACGCCAGGTCAATGGCTTCCGGTGTTTCCAAGGCGACTATTCCGACGATGGCGGGGATGGTCGGGGCGCTCTCCGGCGTCTTCCTGATCACGATCATTACCCGTACCATCGAAACCAGTATCGAGTCGCTGCAGGACCGGCTGGTTGTGGAACGATAAGTTAAGGGCAACGTTTACTCATGCGCAGATCTGTACTTGGCAGTCACCCAGAAGAAGAAGAGACAGAGATTAATCTGACTCCCATGTTGGATGTCGTGTTTATCATGCTGATCTTTTTCATTGTCACGGCTTCGTTCATTAAAGAAGCGGGCATTGATGTGCGCCGGCCACTGGCCCCTGAGGCGATCTCCAAGCCTAAAGCTAATATTCTCGTCGCGATAAGTGCCAATAATGAAATCTGGATCGATAGAAAGAATATCGACCCGCGTGCGGTGCAGGCAGCCTTCGAACGGTTGCTCGCTGAGAACCCCGAAGGTTCGGTAGTGATCCAGGCTGACAAAGACGCGTACACCGAAACGGTTGTAATTGTTGCGGATGCAGCCAGGCAGGCAAAAATTTCACGGGTCTCAATTTCAGGCGATAAAGGCGATTGATGAATAATTGGGCAGCAAACCTGGAGCCGGCAGCATGATTCCACGCTATGCGGTGTCGCTGGTCGCAGGTACATTGATTACGTTCAGCCTGCTCTGGGTGATGCAGGTGCTCATCGCTACTGGTAAGAAAGCGCTGGTGGACGAGGCTGATTTTACGCTGGGCGATTTCATCCGTGTACAAAAAGAAGAAGTCATTAAGCGTGACGAAGACGAGCCGGAGCCGCCTCCTGAGGTAGATGAGCCGCCACCGGAACTGCCGGATACCCAGGTAGACGACCTGGATACCTCGGCAACGATTAATATCGGTGGGCCGGCAGGAAAGATAGACCTGTCGATGCAAGCAGGCCAGATAGGCCTGGGCGATGGCGACTATCTGCCGATCGTCAAGGTGGCGCCCATTTACCCGCGGCGCGCGCAGACTCGCGGCCTTGAGGGGCAATGCCTGATCGAATTTACGGTGACCACGACGGGCACGGTTAAAGACGCCTATGCGGTTAAATGCACCAGCTCGCTTTTCGAGAAGGCTTCTGTTAATGCGGCACTTAAATTCAAGTACAAACCGCGGGTGAGAGACGGTGTAGCGATCGAAGTGCCGGGCGTACAGCACATCATCACCTTCGAGCTGGAAGACTAGGAATAACGACGCTGATGACGATGACAGCACTGCAAACGAGCTTGGTCCGATCCCTTAACTTTAAAGGGTTAGCTTCCGCTGCGCTTTATGGCCTGGCGGCGTTGTTGTTGTTTGCGGGTAACGTGATCGTACCTGGAGGCGATTTTGGCATTGCCGTGGCTCAGGAAGACGATAAAGACGATGAGCGCATGTCGGGGCGCAGGACCCAGGCGCTTAGCAAGAATGTCTACGACCTTATAACGCAGGCCAACGAACTGGTCGATGCAGAAGACTATCAGGGTGCCCTGAAGTTGCTCGACAAGGTCAAGGCGATGCCAAAGCTTTCGGCGTATGAAACTGCGCAGTTGTACAGTTTTTATGGCTTTCTTTATTTTAATGCAGAGCGCTATAAAGAAGCTGTCAATGCTTACAACACGGTCCTTAAGCAGCCTGATTTGCCGCCACCACTGCAGCAGCAGACTATTCGCACACTATCTCAGCTCGCTTTTGTAACAGAGGATTACAAGGGAGCTATTCGGTACGCGAATCAGTACATGAATGATGTGGGCCCCGATGCTGATATGTACGTGGTCATCGGTACTGCGCATTATCAGCTTGAACAGTACAAAGAAATCATACCGCCGGTGCAGAAAGCCATCTCCATGTATGCCGAGCAGGGTAAAGGCCCTAAAGAGCAGTGGCTGCTATTGCTGCGAGTGGCGTATTGGGAGCTCGATGACTACAAGAAGGTCAAGGATACCCTTGAACAACTCGTCGTCGGTTGGCCTAAGAAAGATTACTGGACGCAGCTATCGGGCATCTACTTCGAACTGAAGGACGAGCCACGTCAGTTGGCCGCTTACGAGGCGGCCTACGATCAGGGGCTGCTAGCTAGCAGTAACGAGCTGACCCAGATGGCCCAGTTATTTATGCAGGCTGACGTGCCTTATAAGGGGGCGCGGGTTCTGGAGAAAGGTCTCGAATCCAAGCAAATTGAGCGTACCGTGCGCAATTTGCGCCTCTTGTCGCAGGCATGGCAGCTGTCTCAGGAAGACCGTAAGGCTATCCCGCCCTTGCTGGAGGCGGCGAAGATGTCCAATGACGGCGAGCTGTATGCGCGCCTTGCCCAATCGCATTTAAATCTGGGTGACTATAAAGAGTGCATCGCCACTTCTAACCAGGCGATTAGTAAAGGTGGCTTGAAGAATACGGGCAATGCCTATTTGATTCTGGGCATGTGTCAGTTTGAGCAGAAATCGCTTGGCTCAGCCAAGGCCTCGTTCCGCAAGGCGCTCAATTACGACAAGGTAGCTAAAAATGCGAGCTCCTGGATTGCCTACGTCGAAAGCGAAGAGGAGCGGCTCCGCCAGCTCGAGCAATCTTTGCAGCGTGTGCAAGAAATCCGGGAGGGTAATGAAGAAGTTCAAGCCGAAGGTCAGTCCAGCTGAGTTTGAGCGCTGTCGGCCTGGTTCATTGTCCCGCTGATGCATAGGCGAGCGACCATCGGCCGCCGCAATCCCTGGTAACTAACCCCCTCGTTATTCGTAACATTCGAGCAATTGAAACTGAGCAGCGTATGCCCAAAATCACATTTATAGGCAGTGACGGCACCGCCGTCGAAGTAGACGCTACAAACGGCCATAGCCTTATGGAAGTTGCGGTGGATAATGGCATTACCGGTATGGTTGCAGAGTGCGGCGGGGCCTGTGCCTGTGCAACATGCCATGCCTACATCGACACCGCCTGGCTGGATAATTTGCCCGCGATGGCCGACATGGAGGATGCTATGCTCGATTCGACGCTGGACCGTCGTCCTAATAGTCGGCTCAGTTGCCAGATCGAGGTTTCCGATTCGCTGGATGGCTTGGTGGTAACCGTAGCCGACAATGAGTCCTGATTTTTGAACTGTCCGTGAACGCACATGCGTAACCGGGAGCCGGACAATGAAACTAGTAACCATCGATTCGCGTGAAGTCGCAGGACGCCCGGGAGTGCTGCTCGAGAATGGAATTATTCTCGACTTAAGCGCGGCACCCGGTTCTTTATCGGCTTCGCAATGGGTGCCCCAGTCAACGATTAGTATTCTTGCCGCCGGTGAGCGCGGCCTTGAGCATGCGGGTAGCCTGGTGTCGCTGGTCGACGGCAGCCTTGAGCGCCTGCAGGATGACGGAGCTCTGCTCAAGCTCAGCAGCACCGCGCTGATGGCGCCGGTGCGCCGGCCCGGCCTGATCCTGATCAGCCATGTACTGGGTGACGGCACGCCGGCCAGCTTTATCAAGAGCCCGAATACGGCAGTTGCGCATGCTCGAGTGGTGAAAACGCACGGCCAGGAAAAGCTGATTGCGAATCCTATGTTCGCTGCGGTGTTGGGCAAGCCGCTTTACCAGGCCGATACGGCTCAGGTAGAGGAGGCCATTGCTGCGTGGACGCTTACGGTGGATCTTTCACCGCAGTTAGCCGAACCGCGCGATGCAAAAGATTGGCGCGACTATGTAGCGGCCCGTCAGTTTCCAGGGTCTTTGCCAATGGGACCTGCATTGATAACGGTGGATGAGCTCGAAAACCCCGGCGCCATGAAAGTCAGCGTCAAAATCAACGGAGTGCAAACGTGGAACGGATTGATCTGTCCACCTACCGTGGATTGCGTCGAGCGCCTCGTTGCACTTAGCCAGGATTATGCTTTCAGCCCGGGTGATGTTATCGCTTTCGCTACGTCTCACGCCTCACCGTCTTCGCCGCGACAGACGCTGCGCAGTGGGGATGTCTTTAGCGTGGCTGCCGCTGACTTGATGGAGCTTGGCTTTCAGTTGCGCAACTAAGCTGACGGTGTGCAATCAAAAAATATCGCTAAACATTCGAATGGCGGTGATGCCAAGGAACACCGCGAACGCCCTGCGCAGACCCGTCTGGCTAAGACTGTGCGCAAGTCGGGCGCCGGTGGGCACGGTCAACACGGTTGCCGGCACGATTAGCAAAAAGCCAAGCCAGTTGACGTAGCCAAAACTGAAGTCAGGCAGCAGGGGGTTGTCCCAGCCGCCGACCATAAAGCCGAGGGTCCCCGGTATCGCGATCACTAAGCCGAAACCTGCAGCTGTACCCACCGAGCGATGGATTGGCACGCCGTAAATATTCAGTATTGGCACGCTTAAGGTGCCGCCACCGATACCCATCATGGCCGAAATTGCGCCGACAACGCTTGCGATAAAGCTATTCAGTGGGTTGCCCGGCAAGCCTTCGGCGAGTCGCCATGCCGGGTTGCCGATTGCCATGTATGCGGCAACCAGCAGGGCCACGCTAGCGAAGATCAGGGTAAGTAGTGTGAATTCAGCCAGGTTAGCCAGCCATGTGCCAGTCAGCACGCCAATCACAATCCCTGGCACCCACGCGCGGAACAGGTCTTTGTCAAAGCTGCCGCGTTCATGGTGGGCCCGCACCGACCGAATACTTGTTGGAATAATGGTTGCAAGCGACGTGCCGACTGCGAGGTGCATGCGCACTTCAGGGGCGATCTCCAGGTAACTGAATATGTGGTAGAGAGCCGGCACGATCACAATACCGCCACCGACGCCCAACAAACCCGCGAGCACGCCGGCTAAAGCTCCTGCTATGAGGAGTAACGGCACGAGCCATAGAAGCAGTGAAACTGTATCGGGTTCCATAAGGGATGCGGCGTAAAAAAACAGCGGGCATTGTACCGGACTAATACCCGCCGCGCCGGTACATGATACAGCAGCGCGTTATGGCCTCCGGTAGATTATGCGATATATGCTAGCGTATGCCGGACGCGAGTACAGCAAGAGTCAAATAATGAGCAACCAAACACTGCCGATCGATGATGAGCTCTACAAATACTTGCTGTCGGTTTCTCTGCGCGAGGAGCCGCTGCTGGCAGAACTGCGGGCGGAGACCGGTCAGCTGGAAATGGCACGGATGCAAATCGCGCCGGAGCAGGGCCAGTTTATGGGCATGCTATTACGCTTGTCCGGAGCTAAACGTTACCTCGAGGTGGGCACTTTTACCGGATACAGCGCCCTGGTATCTGCACTGGCCATGCCGGCTGACAGCGAGCTCTATGCGCTGGACATCAGTGAGGAATGGACAGCGATAGCCCAGCGCTATTGGCAAAGGGCCGGCGTCGATGACCGCATTCGCCTGTGCCTGGGCAGTGCCGCCGAAACGATGGCTACCTTGTTGCCCACGGAACAAAACAGTTTCGATGCAATCTTTATCGATGCCGATAAGACCGGCTATGCCGCTTACATACAGTATGGTTATGAACTGCTCCGGCCGGGCGGTTTTCTAATGCTCGATAATGTGCTGTGGGGCCGTCGCGTCATCGATCAGCAAGACGATGATGAAGACACCGTCGCTATTCGTCGCGTCAACGAGGCGATGCTGGCTGATGAGCGTTTCGATATTTCACTGGTGCCGATCGGGGACGGATTGACAATCGCTCGCAAGCGTTAGTCGGATGTATTTCTTCACCCGGTGTTCTTAGCTCCGGGCAGCTTGACCTCTTATACAGCGAACAGCTCGATCAGCTCGCCAGCCGGGCCGCGCATGACAAAGCGGCCGTCTTCGCCGGCTATCGGCTGCGCGCCGGACGGGATAGCCGTGCAATTGAAGCCGGTCAATGCAATTCCCGGCGGCAGGAAGCCCGGTTCGGCGCGCCTGGGGCCCACCTGCTCCGGCATCTCATCGGCTTCGATCAGTGATTCGCCCTCAAGTGCCATGGCAGCGATCGGGTAGAGTGTCTCTATCGATACGTCCAGCGCTTTCGAGAGCATGGTGACGCGCGACTCGACGACCGGGGCTTTGGGTACGCCGAAGGTCTGGTGGTAGAAATTCTGCAACTCACTCATCGAGCGCCCGCCCAAAATAACGATGAAAGTTCGGTCGATGGACGATCGCGGAGTTGGAACGGAAAGACCGGGCACAGGTTTCTTGAATTCAGTAAGGTAAATGATCTCATTCGCAGGACCACGAATTTGCATTGCGCGGATGTCTTCGCTAAAAGACAGATCGCGCGGTTCACCGACGATTTCGAACGGTGAATTCTTGAAGCGCGGTGCGAGTGAGTCGACATTCTGCACCATGATTTCTGACGCATTCCAGCCGTACGTTGTTAAAGGCACGTAATTCGGGCTAGCGGGGCCGGCGACGAATCGAAACTCAAAATCATCGCCCGCTGCCGGTCGCATGATCAGTGAGGCCGCTCCGGCACTACCCGGAGCTCCCCAGACGGCGGCTTCGTGTTCAGTTACTGCGTCACGGCCGGTCACACGGTACTCAAGAAAATCGCTGTACGCGTCCTCGACGGCGTGCAGGTCACTGGTGGTAATAGTTACGCGACGTATTGCACCAAGCATGATCGTTCCTAATGCGCTGCTGACTCAAAAACTGCGACCGGTATTTCTGCGCGGAGCGCGCTCGTCTCTGCTCGTGAATTATTGATCCGAACGCAGCGGGCAGTTAGCCCGAACTGCGCTGGTCGTCGGTTGCAAGCGTTAGGCAGTCTAAGTTCAGACTGATCGGATTACTAAATAATGCCCCTGTTCTTGAGTTCTGCCATCTGCTCCGCCGTCATCGCCAATATTTCGCCGTAGATTTCGTCATTGTGCTGACCCAGTTCAGGGCCGGGCCGACGAATATTGCCGGGCGTTTTCGAGAGCTTTGGCGCGATATTCTGCATCTTCAGTTCACCAAAAGTCGGATGCATCGTGGTAACAATGGCTTCGCGGGCTTTGAAATGGGCATCTTCGAGCATGTCGGGCGCCGTGTAGATTTTGCCCGAAGGTATGCCATGCTCCTCCATGAGTTGCTCCAGTTCTGCGACATTCTTCGTGCGCGTCCACTCGGAAATCATTGCGTCCAGCTCCTGTTGAACTGCTCCGCGGGCGCCGTGCGTGGCGTAACGCTCATTCTCGGCCAATTCGGGTTGTCCCATGGCCGTGGCCAGGCGCCGGAAGACCGTGTCTTGGTTCGCCGCAATCAAAATCAGTCCATCGTCGTGCGTCGGATAAACGTTGGACGGCGCAACATTGGGCAGTATGGCGCCTGTTCGCTCACGAATATATCCGGCCTTGTCATATTCGGTAACCAACGACTCCATCATGTTTAACACGGCTTCGTAAATGGCGGAGTCAACGACCTGGCCTTCGCCGGTCTTTTCTTTGTGGTGCAGGGCGGTCAGCGCGCCGATGCAAGCAAAGGTTGCGGCGAGGGAATCGCCGATGCTGATGCCCATTCGGCTAGGTGGTGTAGTCGGGTCGCCGCAGACATAGCGCAGGCCACCCATGGACTCGCCGACCGCGCCGAAACCTGCACGCGAGGAGTAGGGGCCTGTTTGTCCAAAACCTGATACGCGAATCATGATCAGGCCGGGATTAATTTTCGCCAGCTCTTCATAACCCAGGTTCCAGCGTTCCATCGTTCCCGGTCTGAAATTTTCCAGCAAGAAATCGGATTTGGCGATGAGGTCTCTGGCGATCTCCTGGCCTTCCTTTTCGCGCAGGTTCAGCGTCACCGACTTCTTGTTGCGCGCAACGACCGGCCACCACAGGGACTGACCATGGGCTTTCTCGCGCCCCCAGACGCGCATCGGGTCACCCTGGTTGGGAGGCTCGATTTTTATGACCTCAGCGCCGAAATCGGCCATCAGCTGACCGCAGAACGGCCCCGCCAGCAATGTACCCATTTCGATAAGACGCAGGTCCTTCAGCGGCCCGGTGTTCGCGATTTCGTCATCTGCCATGTTTTTTATACCTTTTCGAATGGCCGCAGGCACCGCCTGTAGCGCTCTGAATTTGTTAAGGGATTAACCTTAGTCCGCCTTTGTGTCCGGTGTATACAATGTCACCGGCGGGTCGTATACAATGGAGCGCTTAATTTTGAGCCTATTTTTTATCTGCCGCAAGGTTGTTGCACGTGAGATCTAAACAAGTCTCGATAATCGAGGTCGGACCGAGAGACGGTTTACAGAGTGAACCGGTAATTCTATCGACCGAAACAAAGCTCGAATTTATTAGCCGCGCTATCGATGCCGGCATCCGCCGCATGGAAGTTACAAGTTTCGTGCACCCCAAGCGTGTTCCGCAAATGGCTGATGCAGAAGACGTAATCCGCGGCCTGCCCGATCGCGATGATTTCACCGCAATTGGACTCGTTCTTAATAAACGCGGTTTCGAGCGTGCGCGTGAGGTGCAGATCGATGAAATAGGGATGGCAGTTATCGCGAGTGAAACCTACAACCAACGTAATAACGGCACCTCGACCGATGGCTCGATACAGGCCTGGCTTGATATGGCGGCCGAGGCCAAGAAGAGCGGCATCCGCGCTAATGTGATGGTTTCGTCCGCGTTCGGTTGTCCGTTTGAAGGCGAAGTCCCGTTGCAAAGAGTGCTTGATATCGTGAAACGGCTTCTCGAAGAAGAACCCGTCGAACTTGGTTTTGCTGACAGCATAGGCGTCGGAGTTCCGGCCCAGGTCACCGAAATGATAGGGGCCGTGAAAGAAATTGCGCCGAATATGCCCTTGCGGTTTCATTTCCACAACACTCGCAATACCGGTATTGCGAATGCGCAGGCAGCGATCGATGCAGGCGTGGATTCGCTCGATGCCAGTATTGGTGGGATCGGAGGCTGCCCGTTTGCGCCGGCGGCCACCGGCAACATCCCGACGGACGATTTGCTTTATTTGCTGGATCGTTCCGGGGTGAAAACGGGCGTTTCACTGGATAAAATCATCGAGACCAGCTTGTGGCTGGATGAGCAACTGGGTGGTCGCGGGACACCCGCTATGTTGCCCAAAGCAGGAATATTTCCGCAAATAGCAGAACAATACAGAGAGGCGAGCTGATTCGATTAGCCTCAGGCATCTCTGCGAAGCGGCGTTCGTTGGCCGGCTAACACCGGCAAACAAATTTGGTATATCTGTCTGGTTTAAGCGCCCGGCAGTGTTGGGCTTGGTTTACAAATAAATTTTATAGATAAGTTAAGGGGAAACCATGAGTTACCGTCTTGGCGTAGATGTCGGGGGCACGTTCACCGACCTGCTGTTAATAAGTGAAGAAACAGGTAAGACATTTACCGCGAAGGTGCCGTCGACACCCGAAGATTCGTCAATCGGCGTTTTGAATGGCGTCGCACGCATTTGCGAAGAGTCGGGGATCAATCCGACAAAGATCGGTCGCGTCATGCACGGAACCACGGTTGCGACCAACGCCGTATTGCAAGGCAAGGGCGCCAAGGTAGGCCTCGTGACTACGAAGGGTTACGAGCAGACGCTGCAGGTTGCCCGTTCGTTTTGTCCCGGCGGACTCGGTGGCTGGGTCACTTTTAACAAGAAGCCTTTGCTGGCACCGTTGGAGCTGACGATTGGCGCAGATGAGCGCATGGACTCGGACGGCAAGGTCGTGCGCAAGCTCGACGAGAAGGCGCTCCGCAAGGATCTCGAAAAGCTGAAAAAGACCGGCGAAGTCGAAGCGCTGACCATCTGTTTCGTTAACGCCTATATCAACGGCGCGAATGAGCGCAAGGCCGCAAAGATTGCGCGCAAGGTTTTTGGCAATACGCCGATTTCGATTTCCAGCGAAGTCGTCCCCGAGATGCAGGAGTACGAGCGCACTGAAACGACGGTTGTTAACTCGTATGTGCGCCCCGAGGTGTCCAAGTACGTGAACAACCTGCAGGCCGCGCTCAAGGAACGCATGGGTGACGATGTGTTGCTTTCGATCCTGCGCAGCGACGGCGGTCTGGCATCCGGTCGGGCATCGGCCGATTCGCCGGTTAACCTGCTCATGTCGGGGCCAGCCGGCGGTGTTGCGGGCGCCATCTATTTCTGTAGTCGTGCCGGCTTTGACGATATTCTGACTTTTGACATGGGCGGTACGTCGACCGACGTTGCCCTGATCCAGGACTCCAAGGCTCGCGTCCGCCGCGAAACCTTTGTCGGCGACGTAAAAGTCCGCGCACCTTCGGTTGATGTTCGTACCGTCGGTGCCGGCGGCGGCTCGATCGCATTCGTTCCGGAGCTGACCAAAGCGCTGCGCGTGGGCCCTGAGTCTGCCGGTGCTGTGCCCGGTCCCGCCGCTTACATGAAAGGCGGTGACAAGGCCACGGTGTGTGACGCCAATGTGGTGCTCGGCTATCTGCCGTCTGACGTGCAGCTGGGCGGCGCCATGGAGATCAGCAAGCCTGCAGCGGAACAAGCCGTCCAGCAGGTTGCTGACGCATTGGGTATCGGGCTGCTGGAGGCCGCAGAGGGCATTATCCGCGTGGTCAACGAGTCCATGTTCGGAGCCTTGCGCCTGGTGTCTGTTGAGCAGGGTTACGATCCGCGCGATTTCGCGCTCGTTTGTTTCGGCGGCGCCGGGCCTTTGCATGCCAACGCTATGGGCGTGCTCACGGATGCGTGGCCGGTGATTATTCCGCCGGGCCCGGGCGTCCTGTGCGCCTATGGCGACGCGACGACCAAGGTGCAGGACGAGGCTACGCGCACTTACTTGACCATGGCGGAGGACACCAGCACCAAACAGCTGCTGGCGGACCTGCATGAGCTGCGTGATCGAGCGGCGGAGTCGCTGATCGCCGACGGTATCCCGAAGAAAGAGCACGAAGTGGTTTACCAGGCCGACATTCGGTATGCAGGTCAGGCTTTCAGCCTGACGCTGGACTTCACCGAAGCCGAGCTCAAAAAGAAAGGGGTCGAGCTCATCACTGACCAGTTCGATGCCGAGCATGACCAGCTGTTCAGCTTCAAGCTGGGTGACGGCCACGAGATACTAATGATTCGTGCGGTCGTGCGTGCGCGCGGCGCGTCGATTGCGTCGGGCAAGATCGGCCAGGCGAAGGCGACTATCAAGGACTGCGTGATTCACGACTCTAAATTCTACTACCGGGGTAAATGGCACAAAGCGCCTATCTATGACCGGAACAAGATGGCTCCAGGGCTGGTTGTTCCGGGCCCCTCGATTGTCTCGGAAATGGATTCCACGACGGTCATCCTGCCGGGGCATGCAGCCCTGGTAGACAAGGTTGGCAACCTGCTGATCAATCCGGTCAAAAAGGCCACAAAAAAATCAGCAAAAAAGGCTGCCAAACCGGCTGCTAAATCGACCGCAAAAAAGGCCAAAAAGAAGGCGGCCAAAAAAGCGGCTAAAACTGCGAAGAAAGCAGCCTAGTAACGGAGAGGAGACTTAATCAATGACTGCAACTATTAAAGAAACCAACCGTACTCCTCTCAAGAAGGTCAAGGTAGAGGGTGTTACGGTCGATATTATCGAGAACTCACTCAAGAATGCCCGTGTCGAAATGGACGCCGTATTGTTCAGGACGGCCATGTCGCCGGGTATTCGTGAGCAGGGCGACTGCTTCCCCATGATTGCTAATAAAGATGGCAAGATGGTAGTGGGGCAGTTTGGTTCTTTCATCGGTCCGTTCATGGAAGCCTACGATGCCGAGATCGAAGAGGGTGACATCATCCTGACCAACGATCCCTATATGTGTAATGCGGCCGTGTCCCATTTGCCCGACTGGATCGTACTGTTGCCGGTGTTTAAGGATGGCCGTCACATAGCGTGGACCGCTATGTTCGGGCATATGTCGGATAACGGAGGCATGGTGCCGGGTTCCATCCCGATCAATGCGACCACTATCTACCAGGAAGGTATCCGCATTCCGCCGACCAAGCTCTACAAGAAAGGCGTTCTACAAGAAGATATCCTTGAGCTCATCCTGCACAACGTCCGCACTTCGCAGTGGAACCGTTTCGACCTGAATGCGCTGGTCGCAGCCTGTAAAACGGCATCACGGCGCGTGATCGAGATGGCGGAGCGTTTCGGTGACGATGTGCTCTATAGCACGATGGACATCATGCTCAAGCGAAACTATGACGCCATGAAGTTCATCATCCAGAACTTCATACCTGAAGAGCCGCGCACCTTCGAAGACTACATCTGTGATGACGGCATGGGCATGGGGCCTTACAAGATCAAGTGCACAATGTGGCGCGAAGGCGACGTTGCTATATTTGATTTTGATGGCACGGACCCGCAGGCGCAGAGTTCGGTGAACTTCTACCTGAATGAAGACATGTTCAAGATGTTCTTCGGTTCTTTCACCATCAACGTAGTTGACCCGTTTATTGTCTTTAACGACGGCTTCTACGACTTGGTGGATGTGCGTATACCTGAAGGCACACTGTTGAAACCGAAATTTCCGGCTGCGCTGTCGGGCCGCACGCATGCGCTCGGGCGTATTTTCGACGTGCTCGGAGCGTTGCTGGGTTCCGGTGCGCCTGAGCAAATGCTCAATGCGGCCGGCTTTTCGGACTCGCCCCATCTGTTCTACTCGGGTTACGACAATCGCAAGGGCAAGAACGGCGAATGGTTCCAGCTGTTCCAGATTGGTTTCGGCGGTATTCCCGGTCGGCCTGCAGGCGACGGCCCGGATGGCCATTCGTTGTGGCCCGGGTTTACTAACGTCCCGAACGAGTTCATCGAATCCTACTTTCCGCTGCGGATTGAGCAGTACGAGACGATTCCGGACTCAGGCGGCGCCGGCCTGCACCGCGGCGGTAACGGCCTTAGCGTGGCCTATCGCTTCCTCGCGGACGGTGAGATCGCCATCCATGATGAGCGCTGGCTGACTTATCCCTGGGGCGTGCTCGGTGGCGAGGTCGGCATGCGCTCGACCAAGCGGCTGGTTCGCAATGATCGCAGCGAAGAATGGTTGCCGTCCAAGTGCGAAGGCATCAAGGTAGAGGCCGGTGATCTGCTTTACTTCAACACCTGGGGTGGTGGTGGCTGGGGCGATCCGCTGCAGCGCGACCCGGAACTCGTCCTGGCTGACGTCAAACGGAATCTTGCAACTGCCAAAGGCGCGCGTGATTACGGTGTGGTGATCAAGGGCGGCAAAGTGGATCAGGCGGCTACCAAGAAGCTGCGTGCTCAAATGAAGAAGAAGCGTGGTCGCAAGAAAGAAGTGTTCAACTTCGGTCCGCCGATCGAGCAGATTCGCAAGAGCTGCAAGAAGGAAACGGGCCTGGCCGCTCCGGTCAAGCCGGTATTCCGCTAGACGCCGACAGCACAGCACGAAAAAAGCCCCGCACAGCGGGGCTTTTTTTGTTGGTTTAGTTTAGCGGTGCGCAGCCGTTGCCCTTATTTGCGATGCCTGACGCCCGTGACGCTGCAGCTACGCGAATTGTGTGGCGGCCTGCTAACCTGCGTCGCGCGGTTCGATGTTCGTCGCGATCGGGTCGCGCTGGTGCTGGCGCACAAATTCCTTCGCGATATCCTTGGCTGCCTGTTGAAGCTTCGGGACGAAGCGGGCGATTGCCTCGTTTTCCGGCACTGCCGTGCTGGCAAAGCGCATCGAAAGACAGGCGAGCAGGCGATCCTCGACAATCAGCGGCACGGCGAAACTGGTTTCGTTGGCGACACGGCGCTTGCGATGCCAGATTGCGAAGCCCCTTTTGCGGGTTTCCAGCAGGGTTTCGTAGACTTTCTTGCGGTTTTTGGCAGCCTGGTTTTCCGGCTCCTTGGACTTCGCCAGCATTTCCATCAGGGTGTCGCGTTGTTCGGTAGGGCAAAAGGCCAGGTAACACAAGCCCGCGGCGGAACCGAGTATAGATACCCGAAATCCGGGCCCTCGTTTCTCGACGGCCAGCGGGCTGCGATGGTCGGTAGTCTGGCGCACCAGCATGGTGTTGCCCGACAGCGTCGCAATCGCGCAGGGCCAGACCAGGTCCTGACACAGGTCATACATGTATTGCCGCGCAATTAGCGTTACCCAGGCCTCGTCGTCGAAGCCGTCGCTGAGGCCTCTGACCATGATCGTGAGGCGGTAGCGGTCGTCACTGGCAGCCCGATACGCATAACCGGCAACGCATAATGTTTCCAGAATCCGGTAGGTCGTTGTCCTGGGCAGGTCGATCTCGCCGGCCACCTCGGAAACGGTTGCTCCGTTATGGCGGTTCAGCACATGCAGGACCTCGAGGCCGCGAAGGAGGGCGCGAATAGGACGTGTAGAGCTCATAGTTGTTTGACTTGTTCTTTTTGACCAACAGGTGGACGATGATAGACGGTGCACAGCGACTTGCCAATAGCCTTGCAGCACTTGTTACGAATTGAAACAAACAACCGCCCGGTGACATCGTGCGCCGGGCGCAGATTTCGCTGCGCTGCAAGTCACCCTGACTTGGGCTAATATTGCGCCACTTGGCCGCACCGAGCAGCGGCAACGGTTTTCGATTAAGGATGCGCGCATGACGGAGCAACTGGCGCCGGGTCAACAGGACCGGGTTGCGACCCTGCTGGGGTGGGCTATTTTCATCAGCTTTTTCGTGATGTTTTTTAACATCATTAATTTGCCACGGACGCCGCTGGGGCAGCGTGAAGGCATGCAGTTGTGGCATGACAGCCTGGGCTGGGTGGTTGGTCTGCTCTGCCTCGTGCGTCTGTACTGGTTTGCCCAGGGGCCCAAGCCAAGCCCACCGGAAGGCATGCCGGAGGATTCCTTCGCGTACAGCCGGGCGATACTTTTCATGCTTGTGCTCGTATTCGCCGCGGAGTTTCTGATCGGCATTTTTTACGCCTGGGGCGAAGGCCGAAACGTGAATTTTTTCGGTGCGGTATTTCCCCAACTGGTTGAAACCAGTGAGCCGTTGCGAATTACCACCGGGTACCCGCACAGCGCGCTGGCGTTCTATTATCTGATGCTCTTTACCATCTGGTTTGTGCTTGGCTGGTGGCAGAACAGGAAGTACGGTGCCGGCTGGCGTCGCCTCTTTCCGGGGGAGAAAGTCTGATGAGTGTTTCTACCCGGGCAAAACTGAATATTGTCACCGTGCTTGGCGGTTTGTTGTTGCTGGCATTGTATTTCCCCTATTTGTGGTTCGGGGTTACTCCCTTCGCGTCGGACAAAGAATACAGCGACGCGGAAATCGCGGTGCTGCTCGAAGGCACGGACCTGCCGGATTATTATGCGATGCCGCTGCCCGAGCGCACGCCTGAAGAGCTGGCGAAGCAGAAGGAGGATTTCACCTGGTGCCGGTTTTGTCACACCCTCGAGCAGGGTGGCCATAACCGGGTGGGGCCGAATCTTTACCGGATATTCGGGCAGCCTGCTGGTGTGGCCGACCATTTCCCGTACTCGGATTCTTTCATAGCCAAAGCGCGCAACGAAAAGTGGGTTTGGACGCCTGAAAATATGGCAGCCTTTATCGCAGATCCGCACGTTGTGTTTCCCGGCAACCGAATGCGCTACCCGCCCATGCTTGGTTACGAAATGAGCCTTGAGCGCGACGCCAACATCATCGAGTACCTGCTGCGCGAAACGCGCTGAGACACGGAAATAAAAAAGCCGGCTATTGCCGGCTTTTTTATGCGCGCCTGCTAGTCGAAAACTAGGCGCTGTGCTGATACACGTGTACGTCGCGTTGGGGGAAGGGAATGTTGATGCCGGCTTCGTCAAACTTGCGTTTTACCTGCTCCGTAACCCCGTTATAGACATCCCAGTAGTCTTCCTTTTTACACCACGGGCGCACATTGAAGTTGACACTGCTGTCGGCCAGCGCATTGAGCGCGATACTCGGGGCGGGGTCCTTCAGGATGCGCGCGTCATTATCGACGATGTCCTGCAATACCTTGTAGGCCTTGTCGATGTCGTCGCCGTAGCCGATGCCAAACACCAGGTCGACTCGGCGCGTATCGTTGGCTGTGACATTGGTTATGATGCCGTCCATGATCTGGCTGTTGGGGACGATAATTCGACGGTTGTCCGGCGTTTTCATGATCGTCGTAAATATCTGCACTTCTTCGACGGATCCGGCGACACCGGCCGCATCGATGAAATCGCCCACTCGATAGGGGCGGAACATCACGATCAGTACGCCCGCTGCAAAATTAGAGAGCGAACCCTGCAGGGCCAGGCCGACGGCCAGGCCGGCGGCGCCGAGTACGGCAAGCAGCGAGGTGGTTTCAACGCCGAGTGCGCCGATAGTGGCGATGAGGACCACGGTCATCAGCACGGCGTTGACGATGTTGCAGAGGAACTTCTCGAGGGTATCCTCCATTTCGGTCTTGGCGAGCGCCTTGCGCACCATTTTGACCACCAAATGGGCTGCCCAGCGGCCGACCAGGAAAATGACAACGGCGGCCAGCAGCTTCATGCCTATTTCCGTTCCTTGTTCCTGGAGCACCAGTATGACCTGGTCCGGATTGGTGTAATCGACGCTGCTTAAGGCGGTATCCGCAGCCGATTGAGCGGTCTGTTCATCCATTATTTTTCCCTCTGAGCTTTATGAATATATAGTGTGGCGATGCGGCTAATTCTAGAATGATTAGGGTCGCTTGTGTGGCAATGGAAACAGGTTAGCATGGGCGACACTGATGTTGCCCGGGGGTGCCCTGCAACCCATCAGGCATCGCATAGGGTGCCAGCGTAGCAGCTATTGTACAAACTACTTGATAAAGACAAAATAACTGTATGAAATATAAAATATTAGGAAGAAGTGGATTGCGCGTATCGGAATTATCACTTGGCGCAATGACCTTCGGTGAAGAGACCGGCATGGGGTCAACCGCTGCGGTGGCCCGGCAGATTTACGACCGGTACCGGGAGCTCGGCGGTAATTTCATCGACACCGCGAACATCTACACTCACGGCACGAGTGAGCGCATGCTGGCGGAGTTCCTCGCCACCGAACGGTCCCAGGTGGTTCTGGCGAGCAAATTCAGCATGACGACCCAGCCCGGCGACCCCAATGGCAGCGGCAACCACCGCAAGAATATGGTGCATGCGCTTGAGGCCAGCCTCAGGCGGCTCGACACCGAGTACCTGGATATTTACTGGGTGCATGGCTGGGACGGGCTGACGCGGATCGACGAGGTCATGCGCGCGCTCGATGACCAGGTGCGGCTCGGCAAGATTCTGCACATTGGCGCGTCGAACATGCCGGCGTGGCTGATCAGCCAGGCCAATACGCTGGCCGCGGAGCGGGGCTGGACGGCCTTCACGGCGCTGCAGCTGCATTACAACCTTGTCGAACGCAGCATCGAAGCCGACTTTTTTGATTTAGCCACGTCTCAGGACATGGCAATGACAGCATGGAGTCCGCTGGCCGGCGGATTACTGACCGGCAAGTTCAACCGTGCTGCCGACCCGGATAAGGCCGCCAATGCACGCCTTAAGTCAGCCCCTTACGGAGCTGCCATGCTGGCCGAGCATCGGCTGAACATAGCCGAGGGGCTCACGGGGCTTGCCAAAACCATTGGCTGTGATCCCGCGCAGCTCGCGCTTGCGTGGCTGATGCATCGTCCGCAGGGCAGCGTGATACCGATCATCGGCGCGCGCTCGATGGCGCAGTTCGAGAACAATCTCGAATGCCTCAATCTTGCGCTGAATCAGACCCAGATAGAGGAGCTCGATGCATTGAATCCGCCGCCGCCTGTCTACCCGGCGTCACTGTTCAAGACGGATTTTTACCGCGCGATGATGCACGGGGAAAAGCGGATTGTTGATTGAATTGGGGTTAGCTGCGGGCTGGATGAGTTCTGAAGATCGTGGTATTGCAATGCAGCCATAGGTAATTTCCCTGAATCGTCGCAATAGCAGTCTGTGCTAAAAAAACGTCAGCTTTAATAAAGGACAGAGTTCTATGTCATTAGCCGGTTTCTTTTCGATGTTCGACGGGCTGCGCAAACCGCGCAACGTCCGCGGTGAAGGCTGGGTCCATCATCATCCGCGGGACAATTTTTACCAGTCGACCAGTTTCTTCCCTATGTCATTCGCCATGATCACCACGGTCAATGAGCAGGGCGTGACCTCGATTGGCCCTCATTCACTCACGTTTCCCTTCGACCTGATTGAAGAGCCGTCCTGGATGCTGATTTCCCGTGCCGGTTCCAACACGACCGAAAATCTGCGCAGCGGCAGCAAGGCGGCCCTGCATTTCATCGAGTTCAAGAAAAGCTGGCTGCAGCCGATCGTTAAGTTGGGTTACCCGGGGCTGGAGCCGGAAGAGAAGATGAAGGACATACCCTTCAAGCTCGTGAAGTCGCCGTCGCCCGAGTATGCGGACGACCCGAAGTTTCCGCTTCTCATGGACGATGCACTCGAAGTTTTCGAGTGTGAGATCGACGGCGAGTTCAAGTACCAGCCGCATCGCGAGACCGACCCGATAGGTTGCGAAGCCTTCTGGTGTTTAAAAATAAAAAATATATTAATGAAGGAAAGCTTCGAGAAGATTTTGATGGAACAGAAAGTGTTTCCTTCGATGCCGATTTCATACGGGTTTCGGCATAACGATGCCGGTGACCGGAGGTTCTTCTTCACCTCGCACAATAAACCTTTTGCCGTGCCGACGCCGACTCCTGAGGGACTGGAATGGCAGCCGATTTATTACGCGGCCAACAAACTGGATCCCGAGGTCCGCTTCACGGAGGATTCCGTGAAGCTACTGGTGGATATCCCGAAACCCTTCGTGAAGATGGCGCTGAACGGCATCATCAAGGAGGCCAAGGAGCAGGGCGTCGATTTCGTAGATGAAGACTTCGTCAAGGCTTTCAACGCAAAGCGGAAGGGTGAGCGGGAGAACAAATAGCGGCTTCAGGCGCTGTTTTTGTGCTGGATGATGCTTTGGGCATGGCCGTTGCGGTTTGTTTGAGACCGCACGAGGCTGAGGGACGTCCGATGAAGCTTGAGCGCTTCATCGAGACGGAAGTTCGACCGTTTATTTTTCCAGCGGCAGGTTTCGGTGAGACCGCACGAGGCTGAGGGACGTCCGATGAAGCTTGAGCGCTTCATCGATACGGAAATTCGACCGTCTATTTTTCCAGCCGCACTGCGTGCGGCTGGAAAAATGGTCTCATTTCACATCGGGGGGGTGGAGAAGATAACCGTCGTCGCCTTGGTCTTGAGATAAGGCTCAAGACCTTCCTTGCCGAATTCACGGCCCCAGCCCGACATCTTGTTACCGCCAAACGGGATCGCCGGGTCGACCGCGGCATGGCAGTTCACGCTGACCTGACCGGAGTCGATCAGTTGCGCCATCTTCAGGCCGACTGCTATGTCCTTGGTCCAGACGCTGCCTGACAGGCCGTAGATGGATTTGTTGGCCTCGGCCGCTATCGATTCCAGGTCGGTGTCGCCGAAACTGGTCGCATACAGTACCGGGCCGAACACTTCTTCGCGGGCGATCGTGAGTTCCTGCGTGGGGTGGGTGAACAGCGTCGGCTCGACGAAAAAGCCTTTGCGATCGGGCGCACTGCCGCCGCAAATAAGTTCGGCACCCTCGTCCTTGGCCGACTGAATGTAGCCCAGCACGCGCTCGCGCTGCTGCGCCGAGATCAGAGGGCCGAGCTGGCTCGCCGGGTCGAGCCCCGGGCCGAGTTTCATCTGGCTGGCAATCCCTGCGACGCCATCGATCACCTGCTGGTATATATCCTTGTGTACGAACAGGCGGGTGCCCGCCATGCAGTTCTGACCCTGCAGGAAGAACGCCGCACGAATAGCGCCGCCGATCACGGCTTGCACGTCGGCGTCCGGAAAGACCACCACGGGCGACTTGCCGCCAAGCTCCAGGGTGACTTTTTTCAGGTTGCCGAGTGCGCTTTGGACAATCTTCTTGCCGACCGCGGTGGATCCGGTAAACGAGACTTTCTGTACATCGTCATGGGCCGACAAGGCGGCGCCGGCCACGTGCCCGAGGCCGGGTACAACATTGACCACGCCGTCGGGAATGCCGGCCTGTTTGATCAGCTCGCACATAAACAGGGCCGTCAACGGGGTGAGTTCGGCCGGCTTGATCACCATGGTGCAGCCGGTCGCAAGCGCCGGTGCAAGTTTCAGCACGAACATCGCGATCGGTGCGTTCCAGGGGATGATCGCGCCGACCACGCCGATTGGTTCGCGTTTCGTATAGGTCAGTGTTTCGCCATTCGGCAGACCCATCGGAGATACCGGTATGGTGTCGCCCTGAATCTTGGTGCACCAGCCCGCGTAATAACGCAGAAATTCCGATGCGTAACCGGCGATGGTGTATTGCGCCAGCATCATTGGCAGACCGTTGTCGAGCACCTCGAGCTCGGCCAGCGTCTGCATATTCTGGTCGATCAGGTCCGCCAGCTTCAGCATCACGCGGGTGCGCTGGTAGGAGGTCATCTTCGACCATTCGCCCTTGAAGGCCTTGTTCGCAGACGCCACGGCGGCGTCGATGTCTTCGGGGCCGCCGAGCTGCACGGTCGCGATCTGCTCCTCGGTGGCAGGGTCGATTACCGGAAAAGTCTCGCCACTCAGGGCATCGACCCAGTTTCCGCCGATAAACAAACGGTGTTTGCGGTCGAGAAAGGCTCGGGTTTCAGGCGAGATGGAGATGCTTTCGGCTGCAGCGTTCATTCTATAAATCCTTGGCTTTGCTTGAGCGGGCAATTCGAAGAGAGCCGTGGTGGCTCGGCGCGACGCCTGCGTTTGAGGCCTGGTTTAAACCAGGCTGTTTATTCCGGGCGGTTATTCTACCCGTGTTTTCCTCCTTGACGGTATCCGGCAACGTCGCTTTTGCGCTAATCTGGGCGACTTTTGAGGGTGTTCCGACCGAATGGCGACCAAAATGCCTTATCGCTGGCGCATTGCCATATTGTTGTGCCTGATCACCACCATCAACTACATCGACCGGCAGGCGCTGACAGTCGCAGCGCCTTCACTGATGGAGGAGTTCGCGATCAGCGCGAGCGAGTACGGGCTTATTACTTCCGGGTTTCTGTTTGCTTACGGCTTCGGTCAGCTGATCTGCGGGCCCTTGATCGATCGGCTGGGCACGAAGCGGGCATTCTCGCTGGCTGTGATTGCCTGGAGTATCGCCGGCATGCTGCACGCTTTTGGCCGCGGTTTCGCGAGTTTTTTCAGCTTTCGCGTTTTACTGGGCCTCACCGAAGCCGCCAACTTCCCGGCGGCCACGAAGGGCATCGCTGAATGGTTCCCCAAGTCAGAGCGCAGTCTGGCAGTCGGCATATTTACGATGGGTCCCGGACTCGGCGCGATTATCGCGCCGCCTTTCATCGCCGGCATCATCATGCTGTGGGGCTGGCAGGCCGCTTTCCTGATCCCCGGTGCCATTGGCTTCGTCTGGCTCTGGGTATGGCAACGCTGGTTTCATTTGCCCCAGCATCACCCGGGCCTCGCGGCCGAGGAGCGCGACTTTATTCTCGCGGAAACCGTGCCCGAGCCGAGCGCTCCGTCGAGTCGGCCCTGGTACTGGTCGCTGCGCTACAAGGAGGTATGGGGGCTGATGATCAGCCGGTTCGTGTCCGATGGCGCGTTCTATTTCTTTGTCTTCTGGTTGCCGCTTTATCTCAGCCAGGAGCGAGGCTTCGACCTGAAGGATATTGCGTTGTTTGCGTGGATTCCGTTTCTTGCCGTCGATATTGGGGGAATTACTGGAGGTTATGTTGGTAAGAAATTAATAGATAAGGGAATATCTTTGGATCGATCGCGTAAACTGGTGATCTGGGTCGGCGCTTTGCTGGTACTGGCGGCCATGCCGGCGGCGACGACCGAATCCGCCGGCTGGGCCCTTGGGCTGATTGCGATCGCGATGTTTGCCATCCAGTTTAAGGCGTCGAGCATGTTTACGTTGCCGGCGGACCTGTTCCCGGCCCGCGATGTCGGCACCGTCTGGGGTCTTTACGGGGCCGTGGGCAGCTTTGGCGGGATGGCCTTTTCGGGCCTGGCCGGCTGGACGATCGATAATTACAGCTGGGGGCCCTTGTTCGTGGCGGCGGCCTGCATGCATATCGTCTCGGCCATACTGATCAACCTCACGGTGCCGCGCATCGAACTCCTCGACACGGCCCGCCATGCGTGACGCGCAGCCCGACAAGCAGGCATTCGAACCAGGCCTGGCGGCGCGCCTGCTGGCCGGGGTTCAGGTTGCGGAAAAGTGGCTGGCCGGGGCTGCGTTCGCGGTGCTGGTGCTGGTTGTATTCGCGGATGTGTTGAGTCGCGAACTCACCGGGGCGGGTCTTTACTGGGTATCGCAGGTGGCTGTCTGGGCCAACGTCATCGTCGTGATGGCCGGCTTCGGGCTGGCATCGGCCGAGGGTGCGCATTTGCGCCCGCGCTTCGCCGACCTATGGCTGCCGGCGAGCTGGGCGCCGGCGCTTGCCACGCTCCAGCACCTCTGCATGGCCCTGTTCAGTTGCGCGTTTGGCCTGCTGGCGGCGCGGGTCGTTGCGGGCTCGTGGCGACTCGGCGAGGTGTCGATCGACCTGTTCGTGCCCATCTGGCCGGTGCAGATTTTTTTGCCGCTGGCATTTCTGACGGCGGCGCTGCGTCACGCGATTTACGCCTTCGTTCCTGAATTGAGGCCGGCCGACAGCAGCGCCCTGGCGCCGATCGAGGCGGGGCTCGGCAAATGACGGGCCTGACCTTATTGCTGCTGGTCGTCCTGTTGCTGCTGCTGCGGCAGAGCCTGTTCGTGATCCTCGGTTGCGTCACCGCCTTTGCGTACATTTTTTACGCCGGTGAAAGCCTCGACGGCATCATCCTCGATGCATGGAGCGCCCTTAACAAGGACATATTGCTGGCGATACCGCTCTACATACTGGCGGGCAATATCATGGCGCGCGGCGGCATCGCTGCAAGGCTGATCCGGTTCATGCGGGCCCTGACAGCGCCGGTGCCGGGCGGCCTCGGTATTGCCGCTATCCTGTCCTGCGCCGTCTTCGCCGCCGTGACCGGCTCGGGGACGGTGACACTCGTGGCCGTCGGCGCGGTCATGTACCCGGCGTTGCTGGAAGCCGGCTATTCGAAGCGCTTTGCGCTGGGTTCGCTGTGCGCCGCCGGCACCCTGGGCGTCATTATTCCGCCGAGTATTCCACTCATTCTCTACGGGGTGATGACCCGCACGAACATCACGGATCTGTTCCTCGCAGGTTTGGGTCCGGGTTTACTGCTGACTTCGCTTATGGTCGCTTACGCGCTCTGGGCCTGCCGTGACGTGGAGCGTGACGAGTGGTCGCCGGCCGAACTGTGGGCCGCATTTAAGGACGGAGTCTGGGCGCTGCTGATGCCGGCCCTGATCCTCGGCGGCATCTACAGTGGCGTGTTTACCCCCACCGAATCGGCTGCGGTCGCGGTCGTGTACGCTTTGTTCGTCGAATTACTGATCTATCGCGAACTGGGCCTCGCCGATATCGGTGACGTGATGGTCGGCACATCGCGGCTGCTCGGCTCGCTGTTCCCGGTCCTGATGCTGGCCTTCAGCCTGAACATGTTTCTGACCTACCAGCAGGTGCCGGACCAGATGGTCGCGTGGCTGGGTGAGCGCATCACCGCGCCGGTCGCGATGCTCGTTGGGACGAACGTGTTCCTGATCCTGATCGGCTGCCTGATGGACATCGGCTCGGCCATACTGATCCTGGCCCCGATGCTGGCGCCTCTGGCCGCCGACCAGGGCATCGGCGCGCTGCATTTCGGCATTATCATGGTCGTGAACCTGGAGATAGGTTACCTGACGCCGCCTCTCGGGCTTAACCTGATCGTGGCGATGAGCGTGTTTCGTGAAGAATTCTGGACCATCTGCAGGTCAGTATTGCCGTTTGTTGGCCTGATGCTGGCAGGACTGCTGATAATCAGCTTTTATCCGGCGCTCAGCACGGCGCTGGTGAATTGAAATGGCTTTGCCCGGGCAACGCCGATAAAGCGAAATTCCATCGCATGCGCCACTGAGGTTAGAATGCCGCCTCGGTCGGCCATGACCGAGCCGTTTAAAACAAACTATATCCCGCAAAATTTTCATTAGGAGACAGATATGACCATCAAAGTTGGTGACAAGATGCCGGCCGGAAACCTGGCGACGATGACCGCAGAAGGGCCGGGCAGTATTTCCACCGATGAGCTGTTCGGCGGCAAGCGCGTCGTGCTGTTCTCTGTGCCGGGCGCATTTACCCCGACCTGCTCGCAGAAGCATCTGCCCGGTTACGTGCAGAACGCCGAAAAGCTCAAGGCCAACGGTATCGATAGTATTGCCTGTATCTCAGTCAATGACGTGTTCGTCATGGATGCCTGGGGCAAAGATCAGGGCGCCGGCGACAAGGTGCTGATGCTCGCGGACGGCAATGCCGAATACATGAAGGCGCTGGGTCTTGAGCTCGATGCGAGCACGTTCGGCATGGGCACGCGCGGGCAGCGTTTCTCGGTGATCGTCAACGACGGTGTCGTTGAGCAGCTCAATGTCGAAGGCCCGGGCGAGTTCAATGTGAGCAGCTGCGAGTACGCAATAGGTCAGACAGCGGCCTGAATCGGACCCAGGGGTTAAAGGCGGGAGATCGATGTGGAAACACTAATTCAATACCAGGGCACACTGGCCCACCAGGTCATGGTGATCATCCATGTGCTGCTGTTTGTGTACTGGCTCGGCGGTGACCTGGGGGTTTTCTATTCGAGTAAGTTCGTCGTCAAGCCGGATATCTCGCCCGAGGCGCGCGCGATCGCCGCGAAGATCATGCTCGATCTCGATCAGATTCCGCGTATTTGCATGAGCCTGATGCTTACCGTCGGCGGTATCCTGACGGAATTTATCGGCGTGCCCCACCCCTGGTATCAGAAGATTGGCATCGTGCTGCTCGGACCGGTCTGGTTTTTCTGCGTCATGTATTTGCATTTCCGGCATGGCTCCAAGGCATACCCCCTGGTAGCAAAATTCGACATGTTCATCCGCTGGGCCGTCGTTATCGGTATTCCGATTTCGGTAGTGCTGCATTGGGAAAGCAACAACCTCGCGCAGTACCCTTGGGTTGCCGGGAAGCTCATCGTGTTCGCATTCCTCGTGTTCTGCGGAATCATGGTGCGCGGCAAGATCGGTCCGTTCTTCGCGGTGCTGATGAAGTGCAGGGCGGGGGAGATGCCGACGCCGGAAGAAAACGAGGCGCAGCGCAAGAGCCTCAGCCAGGTGCGCGTCTGGGTCTTCATGATCTGGGCCGGCGTATTCCTGTCGGGTTTTGTTGGTATCGTGAATCGCAGCGGGATTGTCTACGGCGGCTAACCGCGGCCCTCGCGCACGCCGGCAGCGTGGGCTCGCGCAGCCCTAAGCAGTGAGGAGGCTTCGGCGGAGTAGCCGAGTCAGATCATTCCGGCGCTTTACGCAATAAAACCGGGCCGCAGAGAATCTGCGGCCCGGTCTGCGAAATCATCGATCAGAGTTTGGCTTCCAGCTCAGGAATGACCTCGAATAAATCACCCACGAGACCGATATCGGCTATCTCGAAAATCGGCGCTTCCGGGTCTTTGTTGATCGCAACAATCGTGCCGGCATCCTTGATGCCCGTCAGATGCTGAATGGCACCCGAAATACCGAACGCCATGTACAAATCGGGGGCGATGATTTTGCCGGTCTGGCCGACCTGCATATCGTTCGGCACGTATCCCGCATCAACCGCAGCGCGCGAAGCGCCGACGCCGGCACCGATCTTGTCCGCCAGTTTGAAGACGAGTTCGAAATTCTCGGCGCTGCCGACTCCGCGCCCGCCCGAGATGACTTTTTTCGCGGCCTGCAGATCGGGTCGCTCGCTGGCATGGGATTCGAGCCCCACGTAGCGTGTGTGCGACGGGATATCGGCGACCGGCTCGATGGCTTCTATCGGCGCACTGTTGCCGCCGGCGGCCTCTTTCCAGGAAGCGGTGCGCACCGTCGCGACGATTTTTCTGCCCTCGGGTACTTCGACCGCGAGTATTGCGTTGCCGGCATAGACGGGCCGCTGAAAGCTGCGCGGGCCGCTGACGGCCATGATGTCACTGACCTGTCCGACGCCGAGTAAAGCGGCTGCGCGCGGCATGACGTCCTTGCCGAAGGTGGTTGAGGGGCCGAAGACATAGTCGTAGTCCGCTGCAGCGGCCGCAATTTGCGGGGCCAGCACGGCGGCGAGCGGTTGGGAATTGTGGGCGGCCTCAACGGTCAGCACTTTGGCGACGCCGGTAATTTGCGCCGCGGCGGCGGCTGCTTCTCCGCACTGATCGCTCAGGATAAGAACATTTATTTCAGTGGCGTCTAAAGCGGTCGCGCAGGCGACGCATTTGGCGGTGCTCGGGTTGAGGGCATGGCCGTCGAGTTCGGCGATTACGAGTATTTTGCTCATTGCAATGGTTTCCTGTTGGCCGGCCGGCTTTAACCGACGAGTCCTTTTTCCTTGAGTGCGGCGACCAGTTCGTCGACGCTGTTAACCTGCACGCCCTTGGTGCGTCCCGCGGGGGCCGACCAGTTGACGGCATTGACCTGCGGAGCGATGTCCTGTGCCAGTTCGCCTATTGCAATCGTTTCCAGCGGTTTTTTCTTGGCCTTCATGATGTCAGGCAGCTTGACGTAGCGGGGTTCGTTGAGCCGCAGGTCGGTCGTGACCACCGCCGGCAGATCGACCTCGATCGTCTCCAGCCCGGCGTCCACTTCGCGAGTGACCCTGGCTTTATCGCCGTCCAGTTCGAGTTTGGACGCGAAGGTGGCCTGCGGCCGCCCCCAAAGTGCCGCCAGCATTTGCCCGGTCTGATTGCAGTCGTCATCGATCGCCTGCTTGCCGAGGATGACCAGCTCCGGCTGCTCTTTCTCGATCAGCGCCAGGAACGTCCGGGCGGCCAGCAGCGGATCGACCTCGTCAGCGGTTTCGATGAGCGTGGCGCGGTCGGCGCCCATGGCGAGGCCCGTCCGGAGTTGCTGCTGGCAGTCGCTGCTGCCAATCGTCGCAACAATAACTTCGGCGGCGTTGCCGGCTTCCCGAATCCGCAGCGCTTCTTCAATCGCGATCTCGTCGAACGGATTGATACTCATTTTTACGCCATCGGTGACGACGCCGGTGTTGTCGGGTTTGACCCGAATGCGCACGTTGTAATCGACGACGCGCTTAATGCATACAAGAATCTTGTTCATAAATAACTAATAAGAGCCTAAAATAAAAAGAAATAAAAATGCTTATGCCGGGCGGCGAAGTGTGCCCGACACCGTCTGATCCGTTTCGCGCGGATTGCGAAGGAGGTGGTGTCCCCACGAAAAGGCAGGTATTTTCCATCATCAGTGGTATCGGTGACAAGCCGAGTGCCGTCAAGACAAAGATTGTCGGAGAAGCGCGTTGGATAGCAGGCATTTCGCAGGGGATATGTTGGTATCGGTCGATCAGCTGGCGGAGCAGTTGAGCCAGAAAGCCGCCGAAGGCAGCATGGTTATTGTGGACTGCCGCTTCGATCTGCTCAAACCGCAAGCGGGCCGCAGGTCCTACGAACGCGGCCACATACCCGGCGCCCGGTACGCTGATCTCGATCGCGACCTGGCCGGCCCGGTCACGGCTGAGTCCGGGCGCCATCCTTTGCCGGATCCCGAGCATTTCGCCGCGCTCCTGGGTTCGTGGGGTGTGGGGCCCGAAACGTCTGTCGTAGCCTATGACGCCTCGGGCGGGGCGGTTGCTGCAAGGCTTTGGTGGCTGCTGCGCTGGGTCGGGCATACCAAGGTAGCATTGCTGGACGGTGGGTTCGGCGCATGGGCCGATGACAAATTACCGCTTGAGACCGAGCCGCCGGCCGCGCGGGCAGGCAGGTACCCGGTGCGGCCGGGATCAATGCCGGTGGTGTCTATCCACGATGTGCTGGCCGGAACGGAGGACGGTTCTCTGGCCCTGGTTGATGCGCGCGACCGCAAGCGCTTCAACGGTGAAATCGAGCCGATAGATACGCGTGCAGGACATATACCGGGCTCCCTAAATCGGCCCTTCCAGGCCAACCTGGACGCGCTGGGTAATTTTCGCGCATCCGCTGATCTGCTGGAGAGCTTTGCTCTATTGCCGGTCTCCGATAATCAGCGTGTCGCCTGTATGTGCGGGTCCGGTGTGACTGCCTGTCACAATATATTTGCACTCGAGCTTGCCGGCGCTCAATTAGGCAGTACGGCAACGCCGGCTCTTTACACCGGTTCCTGGAGCGAGTGGATTCGCTCCGACGTGCGGCCCATTGCAACTTGTGTTCCGACGGACTGACATGTCGC
>JARRLL010000021.1:0-45916 GCA_037387125.1 Gammaproteobacteria bacterium
CACCGCGCTGTCAGGTGCAGCCGGTAACCCGGATAGCCCGTGAACGTCGTGGCGAGTACGTTTGGCCAGGGATGGCCAAACGTCACGAGACCCGATTCGACGACTGCATGGATGCAGGAGGAGATTAAGTGAGCGGGCTATCCGGGTTGCCGGCTGCTCGGGAATAGGCATCAGGCTGCGCGAAGCCAATGGCTCATCCGCCCGCCGTCGATTGCGCTGAATCGCCAAACCACCATTCCAATGGCCCTGATAACGCGATGAAAACCGGTGTTAGAATGCGCGCCGACAAATTTAAGTAGAGAGTGCTCGTGACGCCCAAAGACATCCCTAACAAAGACCGCCTGATTTTTGCCCTCGATGTTGCCGACACCGAAACAGCCCGTGAACTTGTTGAGCAGCTGGGCGATGCGGTGACTTTTTACAAACTCGGACTCGAGCTGTGTATGTCGGGCGGTTATTTCGAGCTCCTCGACTGGATGGTTGCGCGCGACAAGAATATTTTTGTCGATCTGAAATTTTTTGATGTCCCCGCGACAGTCGCGGCGGCAGTCAGCAACCTGCGCAATCGCGGTATTACGTATGCGACGGTGCACGGCAACCAGGGCATCATGGAGGCGGCCGCCAAGGCCAAGGGCGATGTCAAGATTCTGGCCGTTACGGCACTCACCAGCCTGGACCGCGGCGATCTAGACGATCTGGGCTTCGCCTGCGATGTACGCGAGCTGGTGTTATCGCGCGCGCGGCGATCACTGGAAGCGGGGTGCGACGGCGTGATTGCGTCGGGGCTCGAGGTTGCGGCCTTGCGTGAAGCGGTCGATGACAAGCTGCTGGTGATCACGCCCGGCATTCGGCCCGTCGAGAACCGACCGGTCGACGATCAGAAGCGCGTGGTTACAGTGGAGGATGCGTTTCGCAGCGGTGCCGACCATATCGTCGTGGGCCGGCCGATTCGCAATGCCCCGGACCCGCGTCAGGCAGCAGAAGACATTCAGCGTTCGATTGCCGCAATCTTTGCCTGAGGATTTGCGCCGAGCCGCGTTTTTCAGGAATCGGTTGCTTCGGCCAGCACCGGGGCGAGGGTTTCCCAGACGGTTTCCATGAGTATGGGCTGAGCCTCCTCATTGGGGTGAATACCGTCGGCCTGCATTTTGCTCGGATCCAGCGCCACGTCTTTCATGAAGAAAGGTATAAGCGGCGTGCTGTGCGCCTCGGCGAGATCCGGGTAGATAGACGCGAAATCCTCGGTGTATTCCTCGCCGTAATTCGGCGGAATCAGCATGCCCGCCAGAATAACCCGCGCACCGGCATCCTGCGAGCGGCGGATCATTTTTTCCAGGTTATCGCGCATGACTTCGGGCGGCAGACCGCGTAAGCCGTCATTGCCGCCCAGCTCGATGATGACTACCTCGGGCTGATGTATATCGATCGCACGCGGCAGTCGTCTAAGGCCGTTTCCGGTGGTATCGCCGCTGATGCTGGCATTCACCACTCGATAACCGTAACCTTCCCTATCGAGCCTTGTCTGCAGAAGCGCAATCCATGTGTCCTCGAGATCAAGACCAAAACCGGCACTCAAACTGTCGCCGAGCACCAGTATGACAGGCCGTGAATCGGCCCAGGCGCCCGTCGCGAAAGCACAGGCAAGCAGAAACAACGTCGCAATAAAATTGTAAAAACGATACCGCATGTCCAAAGAAATAGTTTTGACCGCAAAAAATCTGAGTAAGCAGGTTAGCAGCCCCGAGGGCTCGCTGACCATACTTGATGACATCAACCTCGAAGTGGCAGCGGGCGAGGCCGTCGCACTGGCGGGACCGTCTGGCGCCGGCAAAACCACGCTGCTTGCATTGTTAGCAGGTTTGGACAACGCAACCAGCGGCGGAGTTCGCCTCTGCGGCGAAGACTTGCAGCATCTGGATGAAGACGGCAGGGCGCGAGTTCGGGGGCGTAATGTGGGTTTCGTATTTCAGTCTTTTCATCTCGTGCCGTCATTGACCGCAATAGAAAATGTCATGCTGCCGATCGAGCTGGCAAACGGCAAAGATGCTGCACCCAAAGCCCGGGAAGCGCTGGAAAGCGTGGGGCTAGGCTCACGCACGGGTCATTATCCGCGGCAACTGTCGGGGGGTGAAAAGCAGCGTGTCGCAATCGCGCGGGCATTTGTCACGAACCCGACAGTTTTGTTCGCCGATGAACCCACGGGCAATCTGGATGCGGCCAGCGGTGAGCGCGTGAGTGACCTGCTCTTTAATATGAATAAACAGTCGGGCACGACACTCGTGCTCGTAACCCATGACAAGACGCTCGCGGCACGTTGCGATCGCGTCATTGAAATAGACGCAGGCAAGCTGATTGCCTGAGCAACCGACTTTGGTTTTTAACCCCGAAGATATGCCCCCGCAGAAACAGTGATGAGCAGCCTTAGATTCGCATTGCGCAGCCTCTACCGGGATCTTAAAGCCGGTGAGCTTACGGTATTGCTCGTTGCGGTAATCGTCGCCGTAACCTCGATGACCGCGGTTGGTTTTTTTACCGACCGTGTTGCGCGATCCGTCCAGGCGCAGGCTGCAGAGACCCTGGCGGCAGACCTCGTAATTCGTTCGCCGTTGGCTATCGATCCGGCTTACCTTGCCGCCGGTGAAGCAGCAGGCCTGGTGACGGCTCTGGCGTTCGATTTCCCGACCGTGGCGCAGGCAGGTGAGGACGGCCGCAGTCTGTCCGTGGTGAACGCAGTCAGCGACGGTTATCCGCTGCGCGGTAAAGTGCGCGTCGCCGACCAGTTATTCGGAGCCAGTTACGTTACCAGCGACATTCCCGAGCGCGGCACCGTCTGGGCAGAACCCGGATTAATGGCGCGACTGGGTGTCGATGTGGGTGACACGATGCAACTGGGTGCGGCACAGTTCAGGGTCGCCCGCGTGCTCGAATTTCGGCCGGATCAAAGCATCGGCTTTATGAGTCTCGCTCCGTCGTTATTGGTGCACATAGACGACGTTCCGGCCATGGATGTAGTGAAGACGGGCAGCCGAGTCACCTACCGGCAGTTATTTGCCGGCGCGCCCGAAACCATAAACACATTCCGCGACGAGATTAAGCCGAAGCTGAGCGCCGACGAGCGTATCAGCACCGTCGAGGACACCAGCGAGCAGATCGCGGCTGCTATCGACAGGGCGCGCCGGTTCCTGACGCTGGCCTCCTTGGTAACCGTGATACTAGCGGCCGTGGCCACGGCTATGGCCGCGCGTCGGTATGCGCTGCGCCACCTCGATACGGTCGCCCTGGTAAAAAGCCTCGGCGGCACGCAGGGGTTTATTCAGCGCAGTACGCTGTTGCAACTAACACTTGTCGTGATCACCACGGCTACGATAGGCACAGTGCTCGGCCACGTCGCGCAAACCGCACTGGCTGCATTGCTGGCCAATCTGACGCCGTTCGAATTGCCGCCTGCTTCGTTCCAGGCGGTGCTGCTTGGCGTGGTTACCGCTGCGACGGTTGCCGTCGGCTTCGCGATGCCGCATCTACTGCAACTGCGCACTACGCCGCCGCTGCGTGTGCTGCGCCATGACGCTTCACCGCCGCCCTTGCGGTCCGGTTTTGTCTACGGAATCGCACTCGCTGCACTCGTTACTATGATCTGGTCGATCGTCCAGGATCTTAAGTTGCTGCTATGGATTGTTGTCGGTCTCGCCGGCATGTCATTAGCTTCGTTCGGCGCGGGTTGGGTCCTGGTGAAAGTTTTCACGCGCTTTCGCGGCGCGGGTGGGGTGGCCTGGCGTTATGGGCTTGCAAATATTTCCAGGCGCGGGCGCGAGAGTGTCGTCCAGATCGTGGCTTTCGGGCTCGGCCTTATGGTCCTTTTGCTGCTGACGCTGGTCCGCAATGACATCCTCGAAGACTGGCGTCGCAGTCTGCCGCAAGATGCACCCAATTATTTTATTTTCAATATTGAACCGGAGGACTGGGACGGCATCAGCGAACTGTTTGTCGAGGAACTTGGCAGCAGCCCGGACTTTCTGCCGCTCATTCGTGGTCGCCTGAGCAGCATCAACGGCGTGTCTGTTGACGATTATAAATTTCCGACGCAGCAGGGCTCCGGCTTTATTCGCCGCGAAGCCAATCTGACCTGGTCTCCGGAATTACCGGAGAGCAACAGGGTCACGGAGGGCGAATGGTGGCCTGCAGATTACGACGGGTCATTACAGGTGTCGCTCGAAGACCAGTTCGCACAGAATATCGGTGTCAAAATAGGCGATGAAATCGGCTTCACGATAGGCGGCGAACAAGTCACCGCACCGGTAACCAGCTTACGCTTTATCGAATGGGATTCGCTCAGTCCGAACTTTTACCTGCTGTTTTCCCCGGGTGACGTTCGCTATTTGCCGCAAACCTATCTGAGCAGTCTGTATATCGCTGACGAAAAACGGGGCGTATTAAAAACCCTGTTGCAAAGATACCCGAGTATTACCCTTATCGACCTCGAGGTGACCCTGGCGCAGATCCGCAGCATCATCGACAAAGCTTCTGCAGCGGTGCAGTACGTTTTTCTCTTTACGCTCGCGGCAGGCATTGTCGTGTTGCTTGCCGCCATCCAGGTCACGCGTGACGAGCGTCGCTTCGAGAGCGCTATCCTGCATACGCTGGGCGCGCGCCGGCGACAAATCCTGCAGGGTATAGCGGCTGAATTCCTGGCGCTCGGCGCCCTGGCCGGATTCCTGGCTGCACTTGGAGCTACGGCCGTGGGTTACGCGCTGGCTCGGTTCGTGTTCGACCTGAGTTACCGGATCGACCCGTGGTTGTGGATAGTGGGACTTGTCGCGGGTTCGACAATAGTCGGTATCACCGGCACGCTTGCGACCCGCAAGGCAGTCAATGAGCCGCCGGTGCGGGTGTTGCGCAACGGCTAATTTAGTCTGCCAGTCGAACCTGCCCGATTTCAGCCTACGCGGTTGAGCGTTTCACCCTCTGCGAAAGCGAGGATATTCGCCAGGATTTCATCCAGCGCGCGCTGGCGCGATTCACGTGCGCTCCATGCGATATGCGGCGTCACTATGAGGTTGGGCAGATCAACCTTCAGCAGCGGCTCATTGTCGTCGGGCGGTTCTCTATCGAGCACATCGATACCTGCGCCGCCTATGGCACGGTTTGTAAGCGCAGCGACCAGCGCTGCAGAATCGACAAGGCCGCCGCGCGCGGTGTTGATAAGCAACGCATCCTCCTTCATTTGCGCGAGCGCCTCGGTGTTGATCAGGTGCCGGGTGTCGTCATTGAGCGGGCAGTGCAAACTGATGACATCAGATTGCTGCAGCAAATCCCGCAGAGGCAGCCGCGGAGCCGTCTGACCGGTTGCACTGCCAGACGCAGTGCTTCGCCAGGGCAAGCGAGCCGCAACGACGCGCATGCCGAAGGCCCGGGCGACGCCCGCCACGCCGCCCCCGAGTGCCCCCAGGCCGATCACGCCGAGTGTTTTACCGCGCAGTTCAGCAAAAGGCGGATCCAGCAGGCAGAAGCCGCTGCTCCGTTGCCAGTCTCCGTTCGCCAGCGCCGCGCGATGAACAGTCAGATGCTGGTTCAGTGCGAGAATCAGCGCAAACACGTGCTGCACGACCGATGGCGTGCAGTAATCACGAATGTTTGTAACGGCAATGCCGAGTTTGCCGGCCGCTTCGAGATCGACATTGTCTGTGCCGGTTGCCGCGAGGCAAATCAGCTTAAGGCCCTGCAGCGACTCGAGTTGTGCAGCATCCAGCCGAACCTTGTTGATGACCGCGACCTCAGCACCGGCAAGCCGCTCGCTAATTTGACTCGCATCCGTGTTGGGCCAGGTTTGCAGGTTGTCGAGCTTTTCCTGCAGCGCCCCGATATCAAGATCGGCGGGACGCAGGGAATCGAAATCAAGGAATACTGTTTTCATCTCGCTCGCCGTAGTCGGTTGGTTGAGCCCGGTTAACCGGACTCAGAATTCGGTCTGCAGCCCTCGGGCGATGCCGTTCACACTCGCAACCAGCGCCGTCAACAAAGTATCGTCTTCTCGACCAGCCGATCTCCAGCGCCTCAACAGTTCGACCTGCAGCAGACTCATCGGGTCCACATAGGGGTTGCGCAATCGGATCGACCGCCGCAAAGTGTCGCTTTTTTCCAGCAATCTTTTCTGCCCGCGCAGTTTCAGTATCATGGCGATACTCTTGTCGAATTCCCGCACGATAATAGGGAAGTATTTTTCGTGTAACTCATCGCCGGCAAGCTTAGAGTAATGTTTCGCGATGGCAGGGTCGGCAATCGCGAGCGCCGTTTCTACGTCGCTTGCCAGCCGGTCGAAAAACACCCAGTTCTCCATCATTTCTTGCAAGCGTTCTTCGCCATAATGATCCGCAGCAAGCTCGAGCCCCGAGCCGAACCCGTACCACGAAGGCAGCAGGTAGCGGCTTTGTGCCCAGGCAAATGTCCAGGGCACCCCGTTGCGGTTAGCGTCGTTGTCGCTCCCGGCCTGTCCGGCGCGCATGCGCTCGATTACATCGACCGGTGTCGCGAGCCGAAAATACTCATTGAACCGACCGCCGTCCTCTACAAGGTCATCGAACATGCGATCGCCACAACCGGCGATCGTGTCCATTGCCTCTCCCCATTCGCCGTTGTCAGGACGCTTTTTATCGAGTCCCGCAGTTGCCGTTACCACGGCACTAAAAGCCTTTTCCAGCGTCCGGAAGGCTATCCCTCTGACTCCATAGCGTTCGTTAACCGATTCGCCGTGCTCGGTGGCCCTCAGGTGACCGCACGCAATGCTGTCGGCAACGCCGCCGCGGCCCGAAAAACTACCCCTGCCGTGAAACAGGGTGTAATCGATATTTTCATCCGCGAAGATCTTGCCGAGACTGCTGTGCGCGCGCTCCATGTTCCAGCGCGAGGCTGCGACACCGCCATCCGAGCTTTCGCCCGACGTGCTTAGCATGACTATTTGATGAGCGCCCTGCGCCATGAGGTTTTCTTTGTACAGCGGGTTACGCAGCAGCTTTGATACCATCGCCGAAGCGCCCGCCAACTCCGCCCTGCTTTCGAAGGCCGGTGCGATGTCGAGAGGTATGGCGCCGCGCGCACTGAACATTCCTGCCCAGCGGGCCAGCAGCAGAGCCGCCAGGACATCGTCCGTTCCTGCACAGTGACGAACGAGGAAAACCCCGATCGCCAGGTCGCCGTACTTGCGCCGGCAATAGGTAATCGCGCTGAATATAGCCAGCAGCCGCTTGGCGTCATTGTCGGGTTCGACTGTCGGCGAATCGTTGACGCTAAGCACTTTTTGAATTCGCTCGGAGCGATAGACAGAAGAGTGGTTGAGCCACTCCGGGTCCCCGAGGCAGTAACCGACCACTCGTTGCAGGTCGGTCGAATTGCAGCGAATGTCCAGGCTCAAAAAGTGAAAGTCGAAAGTTTCGGCCCGCCTGATCAGGCGTTCCACAGCGAACAAGCCGGCATTCATGCCTTTCCGGTTGGCAAGGCTGCGAGAGATCAGGCGCAGGTCGGCGATAAACTGGTCCGCAGATTCATATGGAAACGCACTGTCATCGTAGGTTGCCTTTAAACGTTTGCATATCAGGCGCAGCAGCATCCTGTAGGGCATATTGCGGTAACGATGGGTCATGGAACCCTGACCGCCAGGGAACTGCCTGCCGTAACTTTCGATCTGGTCCAGAATTTCCTGGTCGACATCGACGCGCGAGGTGCTCTGGCTGAGTTTTTCTGCGAGTCCCTGACAATCGCGGTAATAAAGATCGAGAATCAATGACCGCTGGCGGGCCAGCGTCTCCCGAATCGTGCGTGCCGATATTTCCGGGTTGGCCGACAGGTCGCCGCCGATCCAGGAAGAAAAGTGCAATACGTTCGGGACCGTGAATGCGGGCCCGTCCGGCCAGGCATCCTGAAGCGCATCTTCCAGTGATTCATAGAACGGCGGTATGACCCGGTAAATGACGTCAGTGAGAAAGAACAGCATATGCTCGAGTTCATCGAATACCGTTGCTTCTTCGTTCGGGCTTTCCTCTGTTTGCCATATCGCGGTTATATCGGCACGGATGCTTTCGAAACAGGCATTGAATTCCTGCGGCGTAAGCGCAGGGTTTTGCTTGTCTACCATTCGCCGGACGATATTCTGATGCTTGCGCAGAATTGTGCGGCGCGTAGTCTCCGTTGGGTGCGGCGTAAACACGGGCTCAATTCGAATACGCTGCAGCAGTTCCTGCACGGTTTCCGGGTTCAGGCCGGCGTTACGCAGCATGAAAACCGTAGCGTCGAGCGCGCGCGGCTGCCTGATATCTGTGTCTTTCAGGTAGTCGCGTCGCCGACGGATCCTGTGCACCTGTCCGGCGGTGTTGACCACCTGAAAATAGGTAGAAAATGCGCGGACTATGTCTCTGGCAGCCGATGCGCTCATCTTGCCCAGCAGCTTGTCCAGCTTTTCGCTGGCTTCGGTATCATCTTCGCGCCGCGCGATCGCCAGTTGACGCGCCGATTCGACCGTTTTGTAGAGAGCTTCGCCGCCCTGTTCCAGAAGCAATTCGCCAACCATGGCGCCCAGCGATCTGACATCGGCGCGCAATGCCTCATCTTTTTCGGCGAACCGGATGTTCTGTCGTTTGTCGGATGCGCTGCCGTGATTGTTGTTTTCAGACATGTTCGTCCTTGTAGGAACAGTCGAAGTGGCTGTTGTTGTGCATCTTAAGGGTCGCGGCGAGCTTAGTGAAGTATTCCCCGGTCAGCAGGTTGAGCGGCTGCGCAGAGTGCCGCCAGACTATGCCCTATGCCGGGTTGTCGCAGGCGCGATTATGCCCAAAAGAGATCGTTGTTAAAGGTAAATCATACAGTTATGCAACTCGTATCGATCAAAATTCGCTATGCGGCGTTGCGGGACTCCGGTATAAATGCTATTAATTTTTTAGCTTACCGCCTGATTCCGGCACTTGTTCCACCGATTAAACCAATCATCTTTTGATAATTACAGGGACTCTGTTTGCCTCCATTACCTGACATACATGCTATCGCTGTTATTTTATTGACAGGCGTAACGCTGTATTTATTCGCGCGAGAACAAATTCCGCTTGAGACCACCGGGTTCCTGGTCTTACTGTCGTTGATCCTGGGGTTTTATTTTTTCGATTACCCGGGCATCGAGCCGCAGCAGTTCTTTTTGAGTTTCGGTAACGAAGCGCTCGTGACGATCTGTGCGCTACTCATAGCGAGCAAGGGGCTGGAGGTCACAGGCGCGTTGCAGCCGCTCGCCACGCTGATGGCGTCCGGCTGGCAGGAGCGGCCGCGGCTTGCCCTGTTGACGACTTTGATCGTTGGCGCTGCAGCAAGCGCATTTCTTAATAACACGCCGATCGTGGTGATGCTGCTACCGATTCTGGTCGCCGTTTGTTTACGCAGTGGCATTGCGCCCTCTGGCGTCCTGATGCCGATGGGGTTGGCGACTCTGATCGGCGGTATGGCGACGACCATCGGCACCTCGACCAACCTGCTTATTGTTGGCATTGCCGAAACACAGGGCCTGGCTAAATTTGGCATGTTTGATTTTGCGGTGCCCGTCCTGGTCGCGGCTTTTCCGGGGCTGCTTTTCCTTTGGGCTGTCGCGCCTCGCTTATTACCGCAGCGCAAGGCCCCCATGTCGGATATAGCTCCGCGAGTATTCAAGGCCTTGCTCTATGTCAATGAGGACAGTTTTGCGAACGGTAAAACGCTGACGGAGGTGCGCGCCAAGACGGAGAACCAAATGCGTATCGACAGGGTGCAGCGAGGCGAGAACCTTTTCGTTGCTCGTCTGCCGTCGGTCATATTGCAGGAAGGCGACCGCCTGTACGTTAGTGATACGGCTGATCGTTTGAAGGAATATGAAAAGCTGCTGGGTGCGACGCTATATAACGCCACCGATGTCGAGCACCCGATCAGCGAGGAGGTGCCGCTGGCCACAGAAGGGCAGCAGCTGGCTGAGGCAGTTATTACCCGCGGTTCACCTCTGCACCACCGTACCCTGAAAGTCGGGCAATTCAGCTCCCGCTTCGGGCTGGTGCCGCTGGCCATTCACCGTGCGAGGCCGACCGCTGACGCGATAGGAGAACTCGAGACGACGCGTTTGCGAGCCGGCGATGTGATTTTGGTGCAGGGTTCCCGTGATGCTATCGCAGAGCTTCGATCCAGCGGCACCATGCTGGTGCTGGACGGCACGACCGACCTGCCGCACACGGAACGGGCCAATACGGCGTTGTGGATTATGCTTGCAGTGGTCGGCGTTGCCGCATTCGGGCTTATGCCGATTTCGATCGCCGCGCTAAGCGGCGTGGTCGCCATGCTGTTGACCAACTGTCTGCGCTGGCGCGATGTTGGTGATTCGCTGAATATTCCGGTCATCATGATCATTGTTGCCAGCTTGTCGTTGGGCGGGGCCATGGAAAAGACAGGCGGCGCTCAATACATCGCGCAGTTATTTGTCGCGCTGACCGGAAATTTCCCTATACCCGTTATCGTGAGCGGCATGATGTTGCTGATGACGGTGCTTACCAACGTCGTTTCGAATAATGCGGCGGCCGTTATAGGTACGCCGATTGCGATAAGCGTGGCCTATCAGCTGGGCGTCTCTCCGGAGCCTTTTGTGCTCGCGGTCATATTTGGCGCCAACATGAGTTTTGCCACGCCGATCGGCTACCAGACCAACTTGCTCATCATGTCGGCCGGCGGTTACAAGTTCTCTGATTTCCTGCGTGTTGGTCTGCCGCTCACCCTGATAATGTGGCTGACGTTTTCCTTTACGCTGCCATTTTTCTACGACCTCTGAGCATAGAGCAGCCGGCAGATTGCCCGCCCTGTTGATTTGAGCCGGCGCTGCCAGGCCCAGGCAGACCAACGCCTGTGGCGCGCCGAGACCGCTGCGAATCGTTAATTCCCCCAGCAGTTTTGGCCCTGCGGCAATCGCCGGTTTTAAACCCCGCCCTTGACCGCGCCGGCCTCTGCATGGATACTGCGCGCCATGACAAAAACGGCCAACAGACTGAATTGGTGGTGGTCACCTTCTGCGGAGAGGGTGGCTGGCTAGTCTGTAACGCCTGCCAGTATAAGCAACCCATCTCCGTGCAACGGCGATGGGTTTTTTATTGCCCTTTTTATTGCACGTTGAAAGCACGAAAAGTGCGTTACCAACGAATTCAAACGACTAAAATGGCAAATACATGCAAGCACCTTTTGACATAGCAGCCGATCTTGATACGCCGGTTTCGACTTACCTGAAGCTCGGCCCGCTCAAGCCCCGTTTTCTGCTCGAAAGCGTGGAGAAAGGCGCGCACCTTGCCCGCTATTCTTTTCTTGGCTTTGGCGCGGCGCTTGAGTTTCGTCTCGATGAGCAGGGCATGCGCTATGCGGACGTTGTAAAACCGAAACCAGCAAGCCAGCAGGAGTTGCTCGACGGGCTGCGGGATGCGCTCGCCAGGACCCCCAGGTTGTTGCCGGAAGTCGAGGGATTGCCGTTTAGCGGCGGACTCGTCGGTGCTGCCGGGTACGACATCGTGCGTTATTTCGAGCGGCTGGAAAATCCGCCTGCGGAGAATCCAGGCCCGGTGCCACCGCAAGCAGCTTACGCGGGCACGGAGTCACTGCTGGTTTTTGATCATCTGACCCGCCGCATAGCGCTGTTGCACGCGGGCAGCGAGGCCGACCGACAGAGTTTGATAGGCGAGGTGCGGCAGCTGCTGGCCGGCCCGTTGCCGGAACGCAGGCGCGGCACTTATACCGCAGGCAAGCCTAGCCTGAGTGCCGAAGAATTTATGCAGCGCGTCGATAAGGCAAAGCAGTACATCACCAGCGGTGATATCTACCAGATCGTTTTGTCGGTGAGGTTTGCCGGCAAGCACAACCTGCATCCGTTCGAGTGCTATCGGGCACTGCGCCTGCTGAACCCGTCCCCGTACATGTTTTACTGCGACCTGGGTGATTTACAGGTGGTGGGCTCGTCGCCTGAAGCACTGGTCAGGCTTCACGGCAGCACCGCATCTTTGCGCCCGATAGCCGGAACGCGGCCGCGCGGTGCCGATGCGGAAACCGACCGGGCCAACGAAGCTTCCCTGCTGGCGGATGAGAAAGAAATTGCCGAGCACGTCATGCTCGTTGATCTCGCTCGCAATGATCTGGGTCGAGTAGCGAAAGGGGGCAGTGTCCACGTCGCGCCCTATCAATCGATCGAACGCTACAGCCACGTGATGCATATAGTCAGCGGCGTGAAAGGTGAATTGCGTGACGATCGTGACGCCTTCGACTTGTTCGCTGCCGCGTTTCCTGCCGGGACCCTGGTGGGAGCGCCCAAGGTTCGGGCGATGCAGCTGATTGATGAGCTCGAGCCCGAGCGGCGTGGTATTTATGGCGGCACCGTCGGCTATTTCGCCAACAACGGAGATATGGATCAGGCGATCGCTATCAGGTCCCTGTTCTTTCAGGGTGAGTATTACAGTTACCAGGCCGGCGCCGGCATCGTTGCCGACAGCCAGCCTGACTATGAGCATAAAGAAGTACTGGCCAAGAGCGAGATACTGCGTCGCGCGCTCGATATGGCGGAGGATGGCCTGTGAGCAGCGAACCGAAAGCAGCCGTGTTGCTGATCGATAATTACGACTCTTTCACCTATAACCTGGTGCAGGCATTTCTCGTGCTGAATGCCGAGGTCATGGTTTATCGGAACGATCAGATCAGTGTTGCCGAGGCACTGCGGCTCGAACCAAGCCACCTGGTGATTTCACCCGGACCGGGGCGGCCCGAAGATGCCGGTGTATCGCTGGATATGATCGCCGCTTTCGAGCGCCGGGTGCCCGTGCTCGGCGTTTGCCTGGGTCACCAGAGTCTGGTGCAACATTACGGCGGCCGCATTGTTTCTGCAGCGCGACTGATGCACGGTAAGACCTCGCTGATAGAACATGACGGCAAGGTCCTCTACGAGGGCCTGTCCCAGCCCTGCGAAGTGGGCCGCTATCATTCACTTGCGGCGGAGCGCGACAATATTCCTGACGCGTTGATCGTAACGGCCAGGACCGCCGGCGGAGAAATTATGGGCGTCAGGCACAGAGAACTGCCGGTTGAAGGCGTGCAATTTCACCCGGAGAGCGTACTGACGCCCGAAGGTGATTTGTTACTGGATAATTTCCTGCGGTTACGGGTAGACAAGGAAACCAAGACATGAGCATTGATCCTCGCGTACTGCTAGAGCAACTGCTGGAAGGCAGTTCAATCACTGAGCAACAGGCCGGCGACTTGATGCGGCTGCTGGCCGATGGCGCCCTTGAACCGGCGCAGGCGGGTGCGTTGCTTGCGGCATTGCGCGCCAAGGGTGAAACAGCCGACGAAGTTCGCGGCTTCGCCAATGCCATGCGGGAGCTGGCGTTGCCCTTCGAACGGGCTCCCGATTTGCCGGCAGCTGATTCCGTCGGTACCGGCGGCGATGCTTCCGGCAGTTACAATCTTTCAACCGGTGCGGCATTGCTGGCCGCTGCGTGCGGCGTGCCGATAATCAAACACGGTAACCGTTCGGTGAGCAGCAAGTCCGGCAGCGCCGATGTCCTCGAGGCCCTCGGGATCAAGTTATCGCCCGATCCGCACACGGCGGCAGATTGTCTCGCCCACACCAATTTCAGTTTTTTATTCGCACAGGTGTTTCACCCGGCGATGAAACAGATCGCACCGGTGCGCAATGCCATGGGGGTCCGCACCGTGTTCAATATTCTCGGCCCCCTGACGAACCCGGCAGCCCCCCCGTATAACCTCATAGGCGCTTACAGTCTGCCGGTTGCCAGGCTCATGGCCGACGCGCTTTCCGGAATGGCGCATATCAAACGTGCATTTGTTATTCACGGTGAGCCGGGTTGGGACGAAGCGACGCCGATTGGCCGCTTCCAGTTGCTCGATGTAGGCCCCGGGAGGGTTCACCAGGAGCAGCGTGACCCGCGTGATTATGGCCTTCGCCGATGTAGCGCAGAAGAACTTGCCGGTGGTGATGCCGAGCAGAATGCGCGGGCTTTGGAGCAGGTACTTTCTGGCCGTGATCGCGGCCCGCATCGCGATGCGCTGGTGCTGGGCGCCGGCTTGATTCTTGAAGTTACCGGGCGCTGCAAAAATCTGGGCGCCGGCATCACGTTAGCTAACAAAACGATCGACGGGGGTGAGAGCGCCCGTTTTCTGAAACAGCTGCGCGCCTACAGCGACTCGATGCAATGACGCAGGTAGCCGAAAGCGACTTTCTTGCCGGCATGGCCGCGGCGAGCCAGCGGCGCAGCGAGGTCGCGCGCGCTCAGTTGAGTGATGCCCAGCAGCGCTCGTTACTGAGTTGCTTAGGCGCCACGACACCATTGATGCTTGCGCCCGGCAACTTCGATCTGATCGCGGAGCTGAAAAAGCAATCGCCCGCCGAAGGCAAGCTCGACCTCGGTTCGTTCGACCCGCTGCAACAGGCCGAGGCCTATGCGCGCGGCGGCGCCGCTGCCTTGTCGGTGCTGACGGAGCCCGACCGGTTTAGTGGGTCTCTTGCCGACCTGCAGGCGATAGCGGCCCTGAACCCAGGCGTGCCCGTTATGCGAAAGGACTTTCTGGTGTCGCGCTTTCAGGTTCGTGAGGCACGGCTGGCCGGTGCATCCGGCGTTCTATTGATCGCTGCTATTCTCAACGCCGAGCAGCTTAAAGCGATGCTCGACGCGGCTTTCGAGCTTGACCTGTTCGTTTTGCTGGAAGCTTTCGACCAGTCCGATCTGGAAAAAAGCGTGGCGGCTCTGCAAAGTTATGGAGCAGCAGTCGATTTAACCGGCCGATGCCGTTTCATGCTCGGCGTTAATTGCCGCGATCTGCGGACGCTAAAGGTCGACTTCAGACATTTTGAGCGGATGGCGCGCCTGCTGCCGGCCGAGCTGCCCTGCGTTGCCGAAAGCGGCGTAGCGACAGCGGAGCAGGCGGCCGAGGTTTCGGGGCTGGGTTACCGGTTGGCGCTGGTCGGCACGGCATTGATGCGCAGCGCGGATCCGGCGAAAGCGGTGCGAGAACTACGGCAGGCGGGAGCAAGGCAATGTTCGTAAAAATTTGTGGATTAAAGTCAGAGCAGGCCATCGAGGCGGCCGTGGATGCCGGTGCCGATGCGCTGGGTTTCGTTTTTGCCGAGTCGCCCCGGCACGTCAGCCCCGCATACGCGGCCGCGTTAACGCAGAAGCTGCCGGCGAGCATTGTCAAAGTTGCAGTCATGCTGCATCCGTCCGAAGCTGACTGGAATGAAGTACGCGATGTTTTTCGCCCCGACTGGCTGCAGACGGATGCCGAGGACTACGCATTGCTCGACATCCCTGCCACGATTGGCAGACTGCCGGTCTATCGCGATACGGGCGATATAGATTTCGATGCGATCTGCGACTGGCCGGAACACATAGTGTTTGAAGGCGTGCGCAGCGGAGTAGGGGTGTCGCCGAACTGGGATCATGCGGCTCAGGTCGCGCGCCAGACGTGCGTGATGCTTGCCGGTGGCCTCGATCCCGAAAACGTTGCCGAGGCAATTATGCGTGTGCACCCCTGGGGAGTAGACGTCAGCAGTGGCGTGGAGCAACAACCAGGTATTAAAGACCCCGGCAGAATTGCGGCATTTGTTGCCGCGGCCCGGGAAGCAGAGGGAGCCCATGAAGGCTGATATAACTCAAGAAGAAGGCCGGCAATTGCTCGCCAAACTGATCGGCGGCGAATTGCCGGATGCGCACGGTCGCTACGGCCCTTTCGGCGGCAGCTATGCTCCCGAAACGCTGGTCACTGCGCTCGAGCGACTGGCGGCTAATGTCCATCGTTATCTGGACGACCCTGATTTTATGGCCCATCTGGATAAACAGCTGCGCACCTGGGTTGGCAGGCCGACGCCGCTCACCGAGGCGGCCGGTTTGTCGCAGAAGTGGGGCGCAGAGGTTTACCTGAAACGTGAAGATCTCGCGCATACTGGGGCGCACAAAATCAATAATGCGCTGGGGCAGGCGCTGCTCGCGCGGGAGATGGGCGCGAAGCGGGTGATCGCTGAAACCGGTGCCGGCCAGCACGGTGTGGCCACCGCGGCTGCCTGCGCACGGATTGGAATTCCGTGCACCGTTTACATGGGCGCGGTCGATATTCAGCGCCAGGCACCCAATGTGGACCGCATGTATCAACTGGGCGCGGCCGTGGTCGCGGTGGAAAGTGGTGACAAGACCTTGCGCGCCGCAATCGATGAAGCATTCAGAAACTGGGTTGCAGACCCCGACGGCAGTTATTACCTGTTGGGTTCTGCGGTCGGGCCGCACCCCTATCCTTACCTCGTGCAGCGGCTCCAATCCGTAATAGGCACCGAAGCACGCGAGCAGATGCTAGCCGCCACGGGTGCACTGCCGGACGTAGCAATCGCGTGCGTCGGCGGTGGTTCGAATGCCATCGGCTTGTTTCACCCTCTGCTCGGCGACGAATCCATCGCCATGCTGGGTGTCGAAGCCGGCGGCCACGGACCGGGGCTGGGTGACAATTCGGCCACACTTGCCACCGGCCGGCCTGGTGTTCTGCACGGCAGCTATTCCGTGCTGCTGTATGACAACGACGGGCAGATTCAGGAAACACATTCGGTGTCAGCGGGCCTGGATTACCCGGGCGTGGGCCCCGAGCATGCGTTGCTTAAAGCAATAGGCCGCGTTAATTATGTTTCGGCGACTGATGCTGAGGCGCTGGCTGCGTTACAGGAATGCTGTGCGCTGGAGGGTATCCTGCCGGCACTCGAGTCGGCCCATGCGCTGGCCGGCGCCCAAGTCTGGGCTGCAGCCAATCCGGGCAAACGAATCCTCATTGGTTTGTCGGGACGCGGCGACAAAGATATGCCGACACTCTCACAACATATACCGTCACCGCTGACATAGATAAAGCACCCAACAAAGCCTTTAACTTAAAGAGTTGCATCAATGACCGATCAGTTACCCCGCGACAAAATTTCCTCCGCGTTGCTGGCAGCAAATAAGCGTGGGCAGGTTGCCTTGGTGCCGTTCATAACGGCAGGCTATCCGCATAAAGACGAATTTGTCGCCACCCTGAAAGCGATCGCAGCAGAAGGTGACGTGGTCGAGGTGGGCGTGCCCTTCTCGGACCCCATGGCTGATGGCGTTACCATCCAGCGCTCGAGTCATGCGGCTATTGCCGCCGGCGTCAGCCTGCACTGGATTATCGACCAGCTGCAGCAGGCGGGCGAAATCGGTGCGCCCGTCGTGCTGATGAGTTACCTGAATCCGCTTCTGGCATATGGTTTCGACGAGTTAGCGCAGCAGGCCGTTACGGCCGGTGTATGTGGCTTCATCGTGCCGGACCTTCCCTGGGAAGAAAGCCAGGAATTTCGTGAGGTGCTCGATCGCTATGGGCTCGCGCTCGTGCAACTGGTGACGCCGGCGACTCCGGATGATCGGCTCGAATTGTTATGTAAAGGGAGCCAGGGTTTTGTTTACGCCGTAACCGTTACTGGCATCACCGGTGGAGACGCGGCATTGCCGGAGCAGGTGACGGGCTATCTGGATCAGGTCAAAAGCCACACGGATTTGCCTGTTTGCGCAGGTTTTGGTGTGCGTCATGCCGATCAGGTCGCCAGCCTTGGGCTCCATGCGAACGGCGTCATCGTCGGCTCTGCCCTGGTCGAGCAACTTGAAAGCGGGGCGGATCCGAAAAAATTCCTGGCTGCCCTGCGCAGCTGAACAGCAACACGGTCTTGGGTTCGTATTAATACTAATAGTCCCGGCCGGATCCGCTTTGTTGGTATAGACTGTCAGCCGTTCGAAGCTTCTAAGGAAATTAGTTGTGCAGCAAATCCATGCTACGACCCCCAAGCAGGCGACTTTGCAAAACGCTGCAATACAAATGGATAAACGCGAGTCGAAGTACCGCCTTGTAAAAAATGATTTTCTCAGCCCCGTTGAATGCGAACTGCTGAGTCAGTTTGCCGGGCAAAATTGCGTTATTGGCGATGGCTACGGCGGCCATGCTCATCCCCATACGCCGACGGAGACATTCTCCGGCTATTCCTTTAATGGCAAAAGCGGTGATACCTCTCTTCCCCAATATCACCTGGCACTCGAGGTCATGATGCGGGCCAGAAATCTACTGCGTTGGCATTTCAAATTGCCGATGCTTTGGTTGGAATATGGTCACCTCGTTAAGCGTGAGGTGCACGGGCAGCAGCGGCCGGATGAAGAATTCAGTCACCCGTGGCACTACGATGATGCTACTGACAAGTTCCGCAGCCACACCGCCATACTTTATATCAACGATGGTTTTGAAGGCGGACACACCTGCTTCAAGGAAGCCGACTTCGGCCCGTATCGCGAGATAACCCCGAAGGCGGGAACGCTGGTAGCCTTTTCAGTCGCGCAGAATTCTCACGCGGTTACCAAGCTGCTCAGCGGAGAGCGCTACGTGTTAAACATGTGGTTCTCGACGCACTGGCGCAAATTCCGCCAGCACCGGCGAATATTCAGGCCGCTTTGACGGCTCGCGCCAGCTTCAGAACCAGTTTAGTTCGCTGTCCGTCCGCGACGCATCCAGCCGAGCAGTCCCAATGCAGATCCGAACAGCCATACGGCTGCGGGGATAGGAACGGCGGTCATCAGAAACGCTTTCGTTTCCCCGCTGGCGGTTATCCCAATGCCGACGATATCGCCGTTAGCGTTAATATCGAAAGCCTCGGTCAGGCGAATAATACCGGTTCCGCTCAGGTCAACCAGGCTATTCAAATCGACCACTGTCGCGCCGTCAAAAACCGCCATTGCAGTTTTGTCGTTCCCTGCAGCTTGAGCCATACCAACGGCGAAGCCGCTGTCATTTATTGCGCTTAATTCACTGCGATCGCCGCCCAAGGTGCCAAAAATAGTTACGTTTCCGTCCGCGTCCCAAATGGCTGCGCGATTAAACGTATCTATACCGGTCCGCGATATACCGACAGCGATGTCGAGGTTATTGATGTCGCGTCCGGCACTGTAATTGCCGGTAGGCGAATCGTGGTAGAAACCGCCCGAGGTATCCCATTGAGCCATGTACTTGTCACTGTTACCGAACTTGTCGACTGCAGCACGGCCGATGACTGTTCCCGCATCGTTAATTGCCATGCCCCTGCTATAACCCTCCGTCGGATTTGGCGGCTCGAGGTCGATCATTGTGCCGTTTTCCCACCGAAAGGCATGCTGCGCGCCAAGGCCAAAAGGGGAGTCCGTATTATAGAAGGATGCGCCGGTAATAACCCCACTCTCGTTGATGTCCCATGCGCCGGCAAATGCAGCGTTCAAATCGCCCAGATCGAGATAGCCGTTAACACTGTCCCATTTGTACGCCCGCCCGTCACCGGTGTTGTTGGTAGTCGCTCTTGAACCATTCTCACCTACAACAGTCCCGGCGTTGTTGACGGCTCGCGCGATACCCTGAAAGCCAAGGGACTGAATCACGCCGTTGTTCCAGATAACGGCTTCGACCAGGCCACTGTCCGCGTTATAAGCGTTGCCAACGATCTGGCCGTTCTCGTTCAGGCCGTAGGCGCTTGCGTTACCGCCGAGCCCTTCCAGAACGGCTATATTGTATTCAACCGCGTTTGCGGAAATGCTTACAAAGACAAGGCCTAGTGCGATTAACTTTTTCATGTATTTCCCCCTTCGAGACGAAGTCATCGCCCGAAAAGATTCTATTTATATAGGAATGCCTGGACGGCACATGGATCAACGATAGCAAAACTGCTGCTCACTGCAACATGGCGAAGAATTATGTCCAATAGATGCTCGAGTGATGTCAGAAGCGGGTCTTCCCCCAGCTGCTGATCGTCTCGCCCCAGCGGGCTTTCGCCTTGCCCATTGCGTCCGGTTCCAGCTCTTCGAGCAGCGTTCGGTTCAGTTGCGGATAGACCTCGGGGCCGCCTTCCTCCGGCCATTGCCGCGTAGCATCAATGACGAGTTTGCTGGATTTGCCGCGATCACCCGAGCTTGGGTCCAGCGGCATGCCGCGTCCGTCGAAGATCGCCGTCGCCGTCGCCGGTGTGTAGCGGGCACCCATGGCCAGACCAACCTCGTACCAGTTGAGCACGTCCACATCCTCGTCCACGACCACCGTCACTTTGAACAGCGGCACTATAGCGGCCAGTCGTTTGCCGATCTTTAAACCCTGGCCCGGTGCGGTCTTTTTTATGCGCACGAAGCACAGCCCGGTGGTGTCCACCGGCTGGTTGATTTCGATAAGCCCGGGAATGATTTTCGAGAACGACTCGTTGAACAGCGACGTGACGGGCGCGGTGACATAGCCGCGTGTTGCGCCCGTAAACTGGTTCATAAGCCACGGGTCTTTGCGGTAGGTGACGGCGGTGATGTTCATCCAGAAATTTTCGTCTTTCTTCAGCCCCAGATAGCCGTACATTTCCCCGAACGGTCCCTCGGGCAACATCGGTTCCTGCAGGGGGACTTCCCCCTCGATCACCATCTCGCAGTGAGCCGGCACGAGCATGTCATTGGTTTCGCTTTTGACCACTTCAATGGCCTTGCCCCGTATACCGCCGGCGACGGCCAGTTCATCGATGACCGGCATCTTCTTGCCCAGACGCGGCGCCACCTTCGAACCGCTGACGAGCCATACATAGGGGTCCTGACCGATTGCAACGGATACCCGCGCCATTTTTTCACCGCGTTCTTTCGCGGCCATCAGCATCTTCCAGCCCGTCTGGTTAGGCTCCGGGTTGATACCGAGAACTTTCGGACCCCGGATCTGGCATCGGTAGGTGCCGTAGTTGACGCCCATGTCGGGATCCGACGTAAAAACGGAGCCGGTATTTACGTAGCGCCCGCCGTCGGCGGGGTTGCTCTTGATAAACGCGAACTTGGTTATATCGATGTCGTCGCCGGTTTCCACTACCTGTTTGCACAGGGCTTTGTCGTTCGTTACTTCTACGGGCGCAATTTCGGGGAATTTGCCGTCAATCAACAGATTCCGCGTGTACTCAAGTGCATTGCGGTAGCTTTGCGCGGGGTCACCTTTTACCGGATCCAGTCCGAAGGTAATGCATTCGGTATCCCAGTGGCCCTGGTGGTTAACGAGTATCGGCCCTGCAATCCATTCACCATCCTGTTTGACGTTTTCGAACATGACGGCGGGTGCTTCATACCAGCCGTATTTGTCGATCAGTGCATAGATGATGGCGGTGCCTTCGAAAGCATCCTGATCCACCTTGTCGAAGCGCAACAACAGGCCGTGTGCTTCCAGCGCGGCAACGTAGTCGCGCAGGGTGTCGAAAGGCGCTGACGGCGCCGTCGCCTGGCGTTGCTCGGCGCTGCTCTCCGCGGCCGATATACTTTCGTTAGCCTGTTCGATTTTGCCTGTATCGCATGCTACGGCGGCGATGCCCGCTCCGGCTGCGAGAAAGCCGCGGCGGGAAAAAATTGCTGGCTGGTCGGCCGCGCTGGTTTCCGCGGAGCCATCTGCCTGGCCGGTTGTTTTGTTCTGCATTACCGCTACTCCGTTTAAGCTTTGCGGGCATTTAACCGGAGTCGGCAGGGGGCGGCAACCTCAATGTATTCGCTAACCGTCTTTCAGTCATTAACCGGATTCTGCAAGCCGGAGTTTGTCCGCACGCGGTAATTTCTTGATGGTGATTTCACGTCGCAAGGCAATGCTGCGGCTGGTCGCATTTTCCTGGTAGACGAGTTTGACGGGCCGTCTGCCGCGCGTGTACTTGGCGCCGGTGCCGTTATTGTGTGCGGCGATGCGTTCGTCCAGATTGCGGGCGATACCGGTGTAAAGAGAACCATCGGCGCACTCGAGGATGTAGACCTGCCATTCAGTCACGACTTACTTGTCGTTGTTGAGTTTTTCGTGGCCGCCCCATTGCTCGCGATGGGCCTGCAGGGCCTGATTCTGAATCGACGAATGACGGCTGGACAGCATCAGCGAATCGGGCGAGCAGACCTGCGCACGGATCACGCCCAGATCTTCTGCTGCATGAAACAGGCTCGGATACCAGCTGCGCCAGTTAGGCAGCAGAGCCTCTACCTGCGCCCTAATTTTGGCCCTGTCGTTCATATACCCGCACAGCATACCAGCAGAGCGCGCTCGTGGCGTGCTCCGGCAGCCAGATTTCCCATTCAGTTTGCGATTTTGTGACGCTGCGCAAGGGTCAGGTACAAGGCCGCCGCTATACCGGCGGCGCCGGTCAGCATGCACATCACCATAATCTGGTAACGGACGGCGATCAGCGGCGACACGCCCGAAAGAATTTGCCCCGTCATCATGCCGGGTAATGACACCAGACCGACGGCGAGCAGAGAATTGAGCAAAGGTATCAAGCATGCCTGGTAGGCCAGTCGCCGCGCCTCTATGGGCTGGGTGCCGCGAGAGTATTCGGCTTCCAGCCTTTCTGCCGCAAGGCTCACTGTGTTCATGGCGCTGGCGAAGATCATCCCGGCCAGCGGAATCACCTGCCTCGGCGCATACCAGGGGTCTGTTTCCAGTACCAGTGCCGTAATCAATGCGAGCGTCAGGCAGCCTGCCGTCATGATGGCCAGCAGTGCCCTGCCGAAATTGCGCCAGCTATGTTGTCCCAGGGGCCGAATTGCAATCCAGCTTGCCGCCATGAGCATGATGCTCAGAACGCCTGCAACTATGAACGACGACTCGGCGGAAAAAATCCAGTTGAGGAGATAGCCAATAAGCGCCAGCTGCAAAAGCATGCGCGCAACGGCGAACAGCCCGCCCGCCGCATCCAGTGACCAACGCAACATGATTAGGATAACGATTGCTACGGGTACGAAAGCAAGCGCCAGGTTGGCCAATGGAATGGTCTGCACGCCGCTGTTCATGTCATGTCTTTATCAGGTTATTGGTTTAACGGATACTTTTTCGATCGCTCTGCCGATCATCTTCTCGACGAATGCGGCCAAGGCATTTGCCAGCGGGTTGATGCGGGCAGGAAAGTAGTAATCCTGTTCGAGCCAGCCCGCCTGACTCCAGTAATTCCAGTCATAAGGCGACGCATCCTTGCTGCGGTAAATAACTGAGCGCCAGACACGAAAATTGATTAACTCGGCCAGGCCCGGCTGCGGGCGCTCGTTGCGCCGGACGGCGGAAACCAGCCGACGGGCCACTTTGTCTGCGGCTTTGTCCAACTTGGGTTGATAAGCCGGCTCGCTGAACAGGCCGGCGTGTGTGCCCAGTTTGCCGACCACATCGAAGCCCCAGGTAGCCGCAGTTTTTTTCAAATACTTGAGCACGCCACTCTGACCCGCGCCTGCCGCTGTGGTCACTACGACGGCTTTCTTGCCGAAAAAAGCCGGCCGATGCATCTGGTAAACAAACAGGTCGATCATGTTTTTCATCAATGTCGAGACATTGAAACAGTGCACCGGCGAAGCGAAGATGACGGCATCCGCTGCCTGCATCTTTTTGAACAGGGGCTCGATTTCTGCGCTGAACGGGCAGTTCGATTCGCCCAGCTTTACGCAGGTCAAATGGCCCTGACAGCGCGACAGCCCGGCGTCTTCGAGATACAGGTACTCGAAGTCGATATCACAGCATTGCCGAAGGCTTGTTTCGAGCGCAGTTACCGTGCGCGTCGTATAGCCTGCTTCCCGAGTAGGGGTGCCAATTATCGCGAGTACTTTCACGCCGCTTGGTGTCGCGCCTTTAACCCCAGAGATGCCGGTCTTTCTCGATTACTTGTGACGGTGTGCCGACGATCAAAGGGTCAGGCCCGCGGACAATGTGTTCATTCTTGTCGGGATAGCCCAGGCTATTCAGGAAATGCTGCAGGCAGTTCAGTCGGGCACGTTTTTTGTCATCCGACTTGATCACCGTCCAGGGCGCGTCTGCAGTGTCCGTGTAAAAGAACATCGATTCCTTCGCCTGTGTGTATTCGATCCATTTGTCTTTGGACGCCTGATCGACCGGGCTTAATTTCCACTGTTTGAGCGGGTCATTATCACGCGAATCGAAACGGCGCTGCTGTTCCTGCTGGGTTACCGAGAACCAGTATTTGTAGAGCCTGATTCCGGACCGTGTAAGCATGCGCTCGAGGTTCGGCACCTGTCGCATGAATTCCAGGTATTCGAGTGATGAGCAAAACCCCATGACCCGCTCGACGCCTGCTCGGTTATACCAGGAGCGATCGAACAGGGTCATCTCGCCCCGCGATGGCAGATGCTGAACGTAGCGCTGAAAATACCATTGCCCTTGTTCCCTTTCCGTAGGTTTCTCCAGCGCGACCACACGCGCCGCCCGCGGGTTAAGATGCTCCATGAAGCGTTTGATCGTGCCGCCCTTACCCGCAGCATCCCGTCCTTCGAACAAGACAACGATTCTTTCGCCGTTTAGTTTTACCCAGTTTTGCACTTTGAGTAATTCGACCTGTAGTTCTCGAAGATGGTCTTCATACGTAGCTTTCTTGATTCTGTTTTTATAAGGGTAGGTGCCGTTACGAAACAGGTCGGCGATCCTGTCCGGATCATGCCGAATCTCAGCAAACAAGTGCGAGGCATGCTGACCCTGACTCTGGTCTGCAGGAGCGTCAGATTTTATTCTGTCGCTTATCTCCGAGACGGATTTTGTCGTTGCCGTTTTGGCATCATGGTTGCTCTTGCTCATAGACGTGCTCCAGCGGCATCGAGGCGTAAATTCCTTCGCATTATCCCGTTCTGCGAGCGATTCGGGTATACGTAAAAACGCGGCATAGTCCACAAAATATGCATCTCAGGCAGATGCCCGCGGCTCATGGCCCCAGCAGCGCTACAGCTTTTATCTGCGCATATAGCGATTTGCCAGGCCGGATTTCCAGCGCCGACGCTGATTTCTTTGTCACCCGCGCCAAAATAGTTGTGCCACCCATATCAAGTTTCACCAGCATACCGGCTGTTCCTTCAGCGCTGGTTTCGATGACAGTGACCGGGACGATATTCAATATGCTCGTGCCCGACTGCTTCTCCAGGGTCAGGCTGACGTCTCGTGCGAGTATGCGAACCCGTGCGGAGCTTCCGCCGGCCAGACGGCCTGTCACCCACAGAGTGCCGGCCTCAATTTGCAGGGGCGTCAGATCATTCTGGGCGTCGTACTCTCCCGGTGATGTGTTGACCACCGCGCCCGCATCGACATCGTGCGCCACGGGCAAATCGAACCGTGTCAGCACTTCGTTTATTGGCCCGGTGGCAAGCACGTTGCCCCGGTCCATTAAAACGAGGTTATCAGCGAGCCGGGCAACTTCATCCGGCAAATGGCTGACGTAGAGAATCGGGACGTTCAATTCGTTTTTCAGCCGCTCCAGGAAGGGCATGAGTTCGCGCTTATGCCGCGTGTCCAGTGAGGCGAGAGGCTCATCCAGCAGCAGCAGGCTCGGATTGCGGAGCAGGGCCCGGCCGATGGCCGTACGTTTTTGCTCGCCGCCCGACAGTCGGGCAGGGCGGCGATCCAGCAGGTTTTGCAGTGCCAGCAGTTCCACGACGGCAGAAAATTCGATGAGCCTGTGCGGCGCTTTCGCGCGCTTGTAGCCGTATTCGAGGTTCTCGCGAACGTTAAGGTGATCGAACAGACTCGATTCCTGCATTACATAGCCGGCTGACCGCTGGTAAGCCGGCAGAAAAACATGTTCATCCTGCCAACGTTCACCCGCGACACTGATCGATCCCGTGCCGTGCTCGAGGCCTGCGATCGCCCTTAACAAAGTGGTTTTGCCTGCGCCCGACGGGCCGAACACGGCAGTAATCCCGCTGTCCGCAATGTCCATTTCTGCGGACAGGGTAAAGCCGGGACGGGTCAGCTTGAGTTTGATACTGATCGCCGCGCTCATGCTTTTACGACTCGCAGATGCCGGTTAAGCGCATAGACGGACAGCAGCAACAGGAAGGAAATGCCGAGCAGGATGCCCGACAGTAAATGGGCCCGCCCATATTGCAGCGTTTCGACATGGTCATATATCGAGATGGACAGCACCTGCGTAGCGCCGGGAATGTTGCCACCGATCATGAGTACGACGCCGAATTCGCCCAGTGTGTGCGCAAAACCCAGCACCGTCGCCGTGATGTAGCCGGGTCGGGCGAGCGGCAGAGCGACGGTCAGAAAACGATCGGCCGGTGAGGCGCCCAGAGTGGCGGCTACTTCGAGTGGCCGGCGACCGATGTTGCTGAAGGCGTCCTGCAGAGGCCGGACCACAAACGGCAGCGAATAGATGATGGACCCGATAACCAGGCCGGCAAAGGTAAAAGCCAGGGGCTGGCCGCCGATCGCCAGCATCAATTTGCCGATGGGTCCGCGCGGGCCGAGTGCGATCAGCAGGTAAAAGCCCAGCACCGTAGGCGGCAATATCAGCGGTAGCGTCACGATGGCGTCCACCACAGCCCTGGCGGGTGATCTGGTGCGCGCCAGCCACCAGCCAAGCGGTGTTCCGATCAGCAGCAGGATCAGGGTTGTGATCAGTGCCAGCCGCAGCGTCAACCATAGGGCTGTAAAGTCATCACCTGTCAGCATCGGTCTGTGCCTGTGCGTTCATTGGCAAGTCGTATCCATACTGGCTAATCAAGTCCCTGCCCGCCGCGCTTTTAACGTAGTCCATGAACGCTCGTGCGATCACTGAGTCCGAGAGTAACACCGCCTGTTGCTCTATAGGCGCGTGGAATTCTGCCGGCACCTCCCAATACGATCCGGCGTCCATGCCGCGGAAATTTTTGAGTTGCGATTTAGCAACGAACCCCAGTTCTGCGTTGCCGCTCGCCACAAACTGGAACGCCTGATTTATGTTTTCACCGCGCACCAGCCGCGGTTGCATTTGTTCCCAGAGGCCCAGTCGCGTCAGTGTTTCCTGCGCGGCTTTGCCGTATGGCGCAAGCTCCGGGTTGGCGATCGCGAGGAAGCGGAACGAGGCGATCGCCAGAATTTTTGCCTCGGGGTCGATCAGGCCCTGAGCAGGACTCCACAGAACCAGTCGGCCTATCGCATAGGTGTAACTGCCTTCCGCCAACCCGTCTTGCTCGAGCTTCATCGGCCGGGCGGCGTCGGCCGCAAAAAACGCATCAAACGGGGCGCCGTTGATAATTTGCGCATAATGTTTACCGGTGGAACCGGGGCTGAGGACAATATCGTGACCGCTCGATGCCGAGAAATTGTCAGCGATAGCCCGTAACGCCGGTGCAAAATTCGCCGCGACAGCGATGCGAGCTTCACCCGCAGCGAGCGGCTGCAATCCGCTCAGGATAAAAGCCGCAATTGCCAATCTCAATTTGTAGCCGGCGAAGCACATAGGCGGCCGACGATAGAGCAGCTGGCCATACGCCGCAAGACGGCCCTTGTTAAAAGGATTTTGCGAAATGATGTTCTGGTCAGGGCTGCGTGGTTTCGTAGCCGGCCGCTTGCCAGCCCTGCCAGTCGCCTTGCAAATGCCTGACATTGCTGTAGCCATTGGCGACCAGAACATCTTCGACGATCGATGCTCTTCGGCCACTGACGCAGTGGACTACGATCTCCGTGTCTTTTCCCTGCCCGAGCGTAGCGAGCGCATCTTGGGGTTCGTCGACGAACCGGCTGTGGACAATATTAAGAGCCCCCGGCAAATGGCCGTCTGCGAACTCGCCTTCGCTGCGCACGTCGAGTACCAGCGGTGCGGAACCTGACTGAATGCGATCGTTGAGCTCTTGTGCAGAGATATCGCCTTGTTGTTCTGCTGCCGTCGATGTGGCCGCGTCCGTTGCTGTTGTCTCGGGCGGCGCTTCCTGTGCGCAAGCAGCCAGTAACAAAGCAGTGGCCAGGCAAGCACCGAGCCGGTTAACAAATTGCAAAAATAAACCCGTCATAAGCGCACACTCCTAAAGCAGGCGCGAAACCGCGGCAAGGATGCCTTGTTTAACCGGCGAGCGATGATGCGGGGCATTGTGTTGGGCCATAACTTCATCGCGATGTTTCAAATACCAGCCGTAGGATTCGCAAAACATTTCTTCGTTACTGTAACGTGCCGACCAGCCAAGTTCCGCGCGCGCCATCGAAATACATATCCTTACCATACATCAGAGAATGGTATGCCCCAAGTGGGGAAACCCCCAGTGCGCTGGTCAGTTTCATGACGGCAACCGCCGGCGCAGAAAGCACCGACCGGACCTTGCTGCCGGCGCCGGCATGCGCTACACGGCTCTGCAGCGTTTGCCGCATGGTGCCGAAGCGTTCTGCGCCTACGTTGTATGCGCGGGGCCCGGGCCGCCCTGCGGCCAGTATGAAAGTCTCCGCAGGTCGCGGCGTAACGTATTCATCGGCCGGTAATTGCTCGGGAACGTCGAATACTGCACTTGATGGCGTGTACACGACTTTGGCAACGTCGGCCGCCAGTGCCGGCTCCAGTAAATTGAGTGTAACGTTGCTGTTGATGCTCCAGAAAGCATCCTTGCCTTTTGCCAGCGGCACCATGGCTTGGTTGTGGTGGACTGTCGTCGCGCCGTTTACCGCTTCTTGCACGGCCTGCTTGTCGCCCTCGACAAACTCCAATCGTTCGGCCGGTCAGTTGCATCGAGTATGTCGAATACGCGAACCCGTTCGCCTCATTCGAGCAGCTTTGCGACCAGCAGGTAACCGAAGTAGCCGGAGCCGCCGGTTACGACATGCAGTTTTGGCAACTCAGGAACCCTCCGGTGATTTGCGCGTCTGGTATTCGAGCAGTAAGACTATGACTATACCCATCGCAATTGAATACCAGAGCGCAGCGATTCGGCAAACGAGCGTCGCGGCAGCTGCGGTTGTCAGATCTACCCCCGCTACCGCCAGCAAAGCTATCATGACGGCTTCCGCGCTGCCGATACCTCCGGGCAGGAACGACAATGCACCCGCCAGGATGCCCGTCGCGTAAATCCCGAGCGCCAGCGACAGGCTGATGTCGACGCTCAATAGTTGCAGCACCACGTACATCATCATGCATACAGCCGAAGCGGCCAGCAGACTGAGCAGCATGCCGCCGTACAAAGGGCCCGAGCGCAGCAGCGCGGCCGAAGAATCCAGCAACCGGATAATGCTGGTCAGCCCGTTGCTGAGTTTTTCCTGTGTTATGCGAGCACTGGCCGTGGCCAGCAGATCGCGCAGCAACCGGCTGTGGATCAGCGGCAACACCGCCAGCGTCGCCATGCCGGCCAGCACCACCAGCCAGCGGTAATCATCAAACTGGTAGGCGACCAGCAATGCGAGCAGCACAACAGCCAGCAAATCGGTAAGCCGTTCGACGAACAGCGCTCCCAGGCTTGCGGAGTAACTGACCCCGTCACGCTTTAAATAAAGTGACCGAACGGCTTCGCCGGCTTTTGCCGGTGTACTCGTGAAAGCGAATCCGGCCAGGAAATATTGCAGGCTTGGCCAGACAGGAATGGCGTGCCCGAGCGTCCGCAGATAGTACTGCCAGCGAACGAACCGCACCGCTATGTTGAAAGTTGACAGGCCGATGACGGCAGCCCAGCCGAGCCCGCCTATTTGCGACAATGAAGCTTTTATTTCGTCGACACCGCCGATAACCACGGCGATGCCGTATACGGCGATACCAATGACGAGCCAGAGCAAGAACTGGCGCAGTAGTTTTGGGGACAGCGCCAAGGGATAGGCTCCTGCGATCTGCGGTTTATTCGACGGGCGACAATACTAACAGACACTTAAGCCGATTCAGCCGTCGGGTCGAGCGCAGGTACCGGCAGTTCGCCAGCTTATGTCTACTGCACCGGCATGCGAATAACGCATACAATGGACGCGCTTCGGGATCACAAAGTGTCCCGCCTCTGGTATTTTCACTGTTATGAGTCAACGGCAAGTTATTTCGGCAATTGCTGCAGAGCTTGATCGCCGCCACGGCGGGCTGGGCGAGAGGTTCGCACGCGGTGTGGACGAGGTGACAGACGAAATAATCCGTTGTCAAGAAATCATGCCCGATTATTTGCATGCTCCGATGTGGATATTGACGCATGTTTTTGATCTGGCCGGGCTGCCTCGCGTTGGCTCGCGATTTCGTAAATTGCAGCCGCAGGAACAAACAGACCAGGTAACCGCGTGGAAAAACTCCCGCCTTGAAATATGCCGTAATTTTGTCCGTTTTTACGAGAGCCTCTATTTGCTGATCGTAATGCAGGAGACTGGTGAGTGAGAATAACTGCGCCCGAAGCCTACCAGCGCACCGAAATAGTCGTGATTGGCTCAGGGCCCGGCGGATCGGTCACGGCGGCGACGCTGGCCAGTGCCGGCAAGGACGTAATGCTGATCGAAGAGGGCCAGGACCTCGAGCAGGACTCCTGCACGCCGTTTTCGTTTACCGAAATGAAGCAGAAGTACCGGGCCGGGGGCATAACAGCGGCATTCGGCCGGCCGAGCGTCGCCTACGCAGAAGGGTCCTGCGTTGGCGGCGGCAGCGAGGTCAACAGTGGCTTGTATCACCGCACACCTGTCGGCCTCATGGAGCAGTGGGCACGCGACTATCAGGTTGATTTTTGAGCCATGACGTGCCGCGGCTGGTTGAATTCTCGGACGAACTCGATGAGCAGGGCGTCAACTTGAGCCGGCGCCGATCGATGACGGAAACTTACATACCGTTGTTCTTCCGCAACGGCGGCACTCTCCTGGCCAATACCCGCGTTAGCCGGGTGGCCAGACAACGTAGTTGTTGGGAAGTGCATGCGATTCATGCGGGCAAGCAACCCATTATGATTCGTGCGGACAAAATTTTCGTTTGTGCCGGCGCCATACATACACCCGCTCTCCTGCAGCGCAGTGGCATACGCAAAAACGTGGGAAAGACATTGTCGTTGCAGCCGATGATTAAATTAACCGCCGAATTTGATGCGGATATCAACTTTAGCGGCATGGGGATTGCCGGCGAACAGGTCAGCGAATTCAGTCCGGAGTTTTCTTTTGGCTGTGCCATAAGTTCGCCGGCACATCTGGCCGTAAATCTGGTCGACGAGCCGGGCGGCCCCGCCTCTGCTGCCGATAAGCATCGCAAGCTGATTTCTTACTACGTGATGTCGCGCGGATCCCTTAATGGCTCGGTTCATGCGCTCCCGGGTTTCGACGACCCTGTCGTCCGCTACAAAGTGTCAGAGGCTGAATTCAATAACCTGGGCAAGGGTGTTAAGGCATTGGCGCGTGTCTTGCTGGCGGCGGGCGCAAAACAGGTTTATACGGGCCTGAGCAAATTGCCGCGCACAGAGTCTTTGTCTGAGACAGATGCGATGCCCAACACGTTGACGCCCGACGCAGCCAATATGATGGCCGTGCACCTGATGTCTTCCTGCCCTATGGGTGAGGACAAGCGCAAGGCTGCGGTTAACTCGTGGGGGCGGGTGCACGGACATGCGGGTTTGTACGTTTCGGATGTCAGCACACTATGCACGTCGCCTGGCGTAAACCCGCAGGGCACTATAATGGCGCTCGCATTGCGAAACAGCGAACATTTTTTAAAGGTTGAGTCGTAGCCTAATGACCAAAGAAATTGTCCTCACCGGCACACGCGGTTGGCTGGGAAGCAGAATGCTGCATGCGCTCGTTAACGGTTTGCCGGATTACGCTGATATAGCCGTCGAATCCGGCACGCGATTACGCTGTTTTTATCGCGATGGCGAAGCGTTGGTGGACACTGGATTGCACGACGAGGCCGAAGTGGAAGTGCTGCCCGTTTTCGGTGATCTGTCTAATCCGCAGGATTGTGCGCGTCTGTTTAAAGATACCGATAGCCCGCTGCTTTTGCATACGGCAGGCGTCATCCATCCTGCCAGGGTCAGAGAATTTTTTAGCAGCAATGTCGATGGCACACTGAATTTGCTGAAGGCCGGCAGCCGGGTCGGGTGCAAGCGTGCCGTGATTGTGTCGTCCAATTCGCCGATCGGCTGTAATCCCTCGCCGGATCATCGCTTCGATGAAGAATCGCCATACAACCCTTACCAGGGTTATGGCCGATCGAAAATGGAGATGGAATTGCGCGCCCGGGATTACGCGGCCGAACTGGGCATCGAGCTGGTGATCATTAGGCCGCCATGGTTTTACGGTCCGTTCCAGCCGCCGCGCCAAACATTGTTCTTTTCCATGATCAAGGAAGGCAAGGCGCCTTTGGTCGGCAGCGGTCTGAACCAAAGGTCTATGGTCTACATCGACAACCTGTGTCAGGGGCTGTCGCTTGCCGCACGCTTGCCTCAAGCGGCGGGCAATACCTACTGGATTGCAGATGCCGAGCCTTATGAGATGCGCAAGGTGATCGACACGATCGAAAATGTTCTTGAAAAGGACTTCGGCATGCAGGTGGCGCACAAGCGGATGCGCTTGCCTGCCTTTGCCGGCGACGTGGCCTACTGGGTTGATGGCGCGATACAGGCCACAGGTCTGTATCATCAGAAAATTCATGTGCTGTCCGAGATGAACAAAAACATTGCCTGCAGCATCGAGAAGGCCCGCCGTGAACTGGGCTATGAACCAAAAATCGCGTTGCGTGAGGGTATGCGCCGCAGTATCGGTTGGTGTCTGGATCAGGGTATGAGCATATAGATTACAGCGGTATGCGCCGTCTGGGAGAGTGGATTGTTAGCGCCCTTACTTAACTTCCCGTTGCTGCTGTTTCTGTTACTGCTGCCGGTGACCCTTTCCGCGGCATGGTTTTTGCGTAGCACAGGTCTCGGCGCTTCCGTGTCGGGGCGCCCCTTGATAAGCATTGCTTTGCTGCCGCCGATAATTCTGTTCGGGTGTTTGTTGGTATTTGCAATTTTATACCTTGGCTCGCCGACTTTTACCGATCACATAGAACCGAACACCGCGATCGTTGCATGGATCTACGCGCAGGGCGGGCAGCTTTATCATGCGGTTGACGCCGCCGAGCGCTATGCATTTTTTTACGGGCCGGTGCCGTACATAGCGACATCGTGGATATACGATTTAGTGGGTCCCGGCGTCTTCGCCGCGAAGCTTGCCGGTTTTATCTGTTTTCTGCTGACAATCGCCGTCATTCTGCTGTCCGTGCGCAAGCGCTTTGGCAAGCAACTGGTGCCTTACATCGTCGCGCTCGGGTATTTCGCAATCGTTGCGCTGTTTTTTAAAAACCACAGTTTCTGGTCGAAGCCGGACCCGTTCATGATCCTCGCGACGGCGGTTGGGTTATACGCGTGCCTGATGCGTCCGGGGCGATTTGCCTGGCTGCTTTGCGGTATTGCTCTCGGCATTTCTGTCAATGCCAAGGTAACCGGCGCGGTCTACTTCCTGCCATACCTGGCCTGGTTTTTTGACCGGGACGGTTATCGTGCTCCATTGGTAATTCTGCTGGCCGGGGCAGTCGTCGCGCTGCTGCCTTTCTGGCCGACCGGTCAGGTGTCGCTTGTTAATTATCTGCACTGGTTGCAGGCGGCAGGCGGGCATGGACTCAGCGCGGTGCTGATGGTCCAGAATGCGCTGTTCCTGGGTTTTTTGCTGGCGCCGCTAATATTTTTTGTAATTTGGCAGGGCGGCTCGGTGGGGCTGCGCAGCTGGTTCATAACGCGCCGATTGGTACTTTTCGGCGCTGCGGTATCAGGGCTGCTGATACTGGTTCCGGCCTCCAGGTTTGGGTCGGGTCCGCACCATTCGTTGCCTTTTTTACCGCCGCTTGCGTTTCTGACCGCCCATGCCGTTTCAAATGTCTTTGCTTATAAACCCGTCACCAAATGGAGCGTTTACGGATTTTGGGCGCCGCTGGCGGCCCTGTTGATTGCAGCGAGCTTAAAGGCCGGTATGGCTTTCTATTCCGGAGCCGGAGTCGCACTCGCCCAGCGCAACGGCGCCAGCGTCGCAGCGGAACTTGAAACGATCGCCCGGGACTACCCCGATAAACACATATATATGGGTTACGGTGACGACAGCAGCTACGTTGCGACCTTCGTGAGGGCAGAATTGGTCTACATGGGTAACCCTTATCTGATAGACCCGTCGGCCATGATGGATTTTCAGCAAAGCGGCATCCAAATTCCGCAAGCCACTATCGACAGAATGCTGGGGGATGAAAAGGCGCTGTGGCTAATCCCTGCAAATCAGGAACCATTCACGCTTTCTAACCGGTATTTTCGGCATCAGGATGGTTTGTTGTTCGATGAAAATTTCAGGTCTGCATTTGTAAATCATTTCCGGAAAAGTGAAACGAGGGATTACTTTGATTTGTATCTTCCGGCAGACTCGGATTAAGTACGCTGATGGCTGATACGAAAACAAGCCTGCGGAGTTTTGGTCAGAACAATGAGGCTGCGTTGTGGCTTCTTCTTATCGTCATTGCCGCAGCCTTGCTGCGACTTTACGGCCTCAGTTTCCAGAGCTACTGGTATGACGAATTATTCAGCGCCTATATAAGTAATCCTGCTCACTCGCTAGAGGAAGTCATATCATTGACCTTGGCGGATGTGCACCCGCCTTTTTACCAGCTGGCAATGTGGTCCTCCTACCGTTGGCTCGGGTACACGGAGTGGGCGGGCCGTCTGCCGTCGGTATTAGCCGGAATCGCGACTGTGCCGGTCGTGTTTTTGCTTGGGAAGGAACTGTTTGGTGGGCGCACAGGTCTTTATGCAGCAGCACTGGCCATGCCCAACTTTTATCTTGTTTACTATGCTCAAGAGGCTCGTTCATACAGTTTCTTTTGTTTCCTGTCGGCCTTGTCGTTTTACTTTTTCCTTCGCGCGCTCCGTAACGGTTCCTGGTTAAGCGTACTTCCTTATGTGCTTGCCAGTACTCTGTTGTTATACACCCACTATTTCGGATTCATCGTCCTGATTATCCAGTCACTACTGCTGGCTGTTTATCTGCCCGCGACCTGGAATATCGATAAAAAATTAATTATTCGAGCTGCTGTTGCAGCAATGCTGATCATTCTGGCTGTGCTGCCATTGGTGCCGTCAATGCTGGCCCACGCCAACATACGTGAATTCTGGATTCAGCAGCCGCAGGCCATTGTCGCGATCAATTATTTCATCGGCTATTTCGATTCGATGAACCTCGCCCTGATCTTCGGAGCCCTTATTCTTGTTGCGGCAACACTTGGTTTATTTCGCATACCCGCGCGCGCCGATCGGGTTTGGGTGCGGTTCGGCGTGGCGTCTTTGTTGTTTTGGATTGCGCTCGGTTTCTTGATTCCATGGACGCGGGGTCTGATTAGTCAGCCGGTCATCACTGACCGCAATACGATAATGCTGTTGCCACCGATCATCGTACTGGCGGCCTACGGTTTGGCCAGCATTCCGGGGCTTTTAGTTCAGCGTGTGGCCGGGGCGGCGTTGCTTGGTTACGCGACTTATCACCTGATTTTCGTTGCCGACTACTACACTCAAGCGAAAAAGAACCAGTTTCGTGAAATAGCGGCAGCCATGACAGCCTACGGTGAAACGCTGCCTGTTTATACATTTAACTACAATGACACCAAGTACAATGTTTACTTTGAGCAGCAAAACTCGCCGCTGATCGCCGTTGACGCCAGCGTGCTGGAGGATGAGTTAACTAAAGGTACCGCGCCGGCGCTTTTCTGGCTTGCCGATGCTCATTTCGGAATGTTTACGAGCGACCTGCCCGAACGATTCAAGCTGGTCCGGGTTGCCCGCTATCGCATGCCTGGTGTCGGGGCAGACCTTTACGTCAATCCGGACCGGGCAACTCCGGTCGCGCTAGAGCCTGCATTGATCTCGGCCGCGGATGGTAATTGGCTAAGTACTTCGGTGATCAGTTGGTCCGGGGAGCACGATCAATTGTTGGTCGGCCTGAACGCAGAGGCGCAGCAAGATCCGCTCCGCGACGTGCAGGTAGATTTGCTGGACGCACGCGGTAACAACCTCGAGTCGCACGCTGCAAAGTTGGGCGCCATGCCTGCCACGTTACAGTTTGATCCGGAGTTGCCAGCCGGCAGCCAGATACGGCTGGTCATTCGTATGCCGATCAATGAACCCGAGCCAGCCGTCTGGATGCTCCGGCAGGAATAATTAAATGATTGTGTAGGGCCGATGCTGGTAGTACTTCGGCCGGGAATCGAGCCTGATATGCAGCCAGCCGATACCGAGGCCGGATGTGCTCAGCCAGATCGGCTCGCTGCCGAGCAGGCCGCTCACGGCGCGGCCGGTTTGCTGCCACAGCGCCCGTATTTGCTCGGCCGGCGCATTGCGCAGAAAGGCTGTCAGGTGCGCGTAGCCGGATTCGGGGTTCAGTGGGCAGGGCGCCACCAGCCGGGCGTCGCCACCGAGACTTGCGAATACGGCGATGTCATCGGTGGCTTCGGCAAAGTGCCCGGCGAAACTGATGCGGTCCGGCCGGCAGTCAGCCAGGGCCGGTGCATCCAGCACGACAAACTCGACCGGATTGCCTAGGCGCGCGCGTGTCAGCGGCGGATGCTCCCAGAAAATAGCATTGAAACCGGAATTACCGAGTAACTCACTATACCAGTCTGCAAACTCAGGGCTCGCGGCGAACAACTCCAGCAAAGCACTGAAACTCAGCGGCTGGTCGCCGGCGTACAAGCGAATTTTTATGCCGTCGACGGGTCCGCCCAGTGCCTCGCGGCGCGCCGCCCAGCTGCTCACAGCGGGCCTGCGGTGCGCCACTCCGGAGGGACCCGGATCGCCACGACGGAGGCTTCCGCCGTAAGCGTGTCGCTCGAGCTTACCGTACAGTCGATGATCGTTTTCTTGTCAGATCTGCTGCGAACCTTGGCAAGCAGCATCACGGTGCCGGCGAGCGGCGTAGGTGCCAGATAGCGAATTTCGAGTCCGCCCGTGACGCACCAGACGGCCGGCTCCGAGCCTATGGGACGACCCTCTTCGCGGTAATGGTTGGCGATCGCAGTGCATATGCTGTGGCAGTCGATCAGCGTGGCAATGATTCCGCCGTTTAGCACATGTTCGGGCCCGGCGCTGTGTTCGGGTGACGGGACGAAATAGCAAACGGCGCGGTCCGCATCGAGCCAGCGGCTCTTGATCCTGAGTCCGCCCGCATTGGCCGGACCGCAACCGAAGCAGTGGTTGCCGGGGATCAAGTCCTGGAATGCGACAGATTCTAATTGGCTATTTTCGGTTTGCTCGGCCATCGATTGCAGGTGTCAGTTCATTCACGTGAGATATCTTGGGCTTACGTAACTAAGCTCCAACGAACTTGCTCGCAGTATATATCCGCGCGCTTTAGCCGCCGCTTAACGCGCCGCAATATAGAAATATATTCTACCCGCGCGACATTGTTTTTTGTCATAATTGTGGGGTTGTTGTTTGTTGTTTGCGAAGGAAGCCGGTTAAAAGCACGCTGTCGAACCTCCTGTTCGACCGGAACTTAAAACGTTCCGGTTAGTGCGCCTGCAAACTAAATCCGTGTATTTGTTTCGTGGCAAAGAAGGTTTGCCGCTGTATAGCATGATATCTATCTGCAGCTACCCGTGAATATTCAAGAATTAGGAAACGCAGCCCGTCTGCTGCATTCGTTCAATTTGAATTCAAGCGCATGAGATTGCCGATCTCTAAGCTCGCCCCTAACAGGCGGCGCAGTTGCGTGCGCGGGCTGTTTATTGTGCTGATTCTCGCCTGCCCACTGGTAGCTAACGCAGCCGTGCGTGACCGTCAGGACGAAGCGGCTTATCTCGCGCGCGCCGGCGATTATTCGGCCGCGTTGTCAATCTTGTCGGAGCTGCGCACCGAATACCCGGACGACGTTGCCCTGCTGCACGATGAGATCGTAGTCCTTGCGTGGTCAGGCGCCAACGAGCAGGCACTCGCTGCTGCTGATGAACTGCTGGTCGATTCCACACCCGCATGGGTTAGTGTCGCGGTTGGCAAAGCGGCACGTAACGTCCAGCAGTTTGACCGGGCTATCGCGTGGTACGAGTCAGCCACTCAAAACGATCCGGCCAATCTCGACGCAAGACTCGGGCTGGCCATGGCACTCGCGGACGCCGGCAGAGCGGCGGATGCGCGGGCGGCACTGAAGCAGACCCGTCCCTCGGTGCAGGACACCACGCCGGTTCTGCTGACCTCGGCTTACCTGTTTCAGCGTGAAGGCATGTTCATCCCCGCCGTTAACGAATACGACCGGATTCTCGCCCGTGAACCGAGCCAGCCGGAGGCACTGCGCGGCAAAGCTTACGCTCTCCAGGAACTGCTGTTGCCTGCCGAAGCGCTGGAACTGGCGCGCGCCAACCCGGGCCTGATGAGTGACGCCGATCAGATTCGTCTTGAGGGTGATGCGCTCGCGCTTGAGCTACGGCGCGCGATCCAGGCGCCTGAACAAGTCTATCCGTATCCGGCTATTAACCTCGCGCTTGCGCACATCGATGAACGACTCGCGCAGGAACCGCCTGACAGCCCCCTTGCGAGGCAACTGCGTTTCGATCGGGTTGTCGGTCGCACCGAGGCGCTGCGCACGCTCGAAGCGATTACCGACTACGAAGCCATGCAGGCAGAAGGAATCGAAATGCCTGCTTACGTGCATTACGCAGCGGCGCGTTCCTACCTCGCGCGGGAGCGGCCTGAGGAAGCGCTGGATGCATTGTTGATTGCCGAGCAGCTGGCGCCGCAGGACCTGGAAATCCAGATCGAAAAATTCTATGCCTATGTCAGCCTGACCCGTTACAAGGACGCGATTGAACTCGCGGATAGACTGGTCGCGGATCTGGAGCCCATGAACCAGGAGCCGAATTCGCGTGTCGCAGTCCCGAACGAGACCCGCACCCGCGCGCGGCTCATCGCGGGCATGGGCAGGGCCTATGGCGACCAGCTGGAAGAAGCCGAGCAGATGCTTGACCAGTTGCTGGCCGAAGCGCCGAACAACGCGGCCGCACGTTATTCACTGGGCAATATCTATCGTTATCGTGGCTGGCAAGATCGCCCGATTCCGGAATACCAGCAGGTGCTGACGATGGACCCGGCGTTATTGCCGGCCCGCACGAGTTATGCGCAGGCCGAGATAGAGCGTCAGGAATACCCGCAGGCCAATAGCGAACTGCGGGCCATTCGACCCCTGCACCCGGGCAATAAATCGGTGATGGACCTGAACGAAAGCTGGCTCCTGTATCGCAGCTGGCAAGTGATCGCGGATGTTCGTTGGGGCGACAGCAGCGGTGACACCTTCGGTAGTGATCAGCATGAGGTTAACCTGTGGCTCTTTACTGCGCCGATCAAGGATAACTTCCGGCTTTACGCCCGCACCTACGACAACTTTGCCGAGTTCATCGACGGTAAGGACTCGCGGCGTCGCGCGGCGGTGGGGACTGAATACCGCAAGGGTGTTTGGACGGCTCGTGCCGACGTTAACTGGAACCGGACCGACGGCGGCGACATGGGCGTTGCGGGCCGCGTCGATTACCGAATCAATAACGAGTGGTCTGCGGGCGGCACGCTCGAGTTCAACAGCTATGTTACGCAGTTGCGTGCCGACCGGGCTGACATCCAGTCCGACATTATTGAGGCCGATATACGTTACGTGCGCAACGAACTGTACAGCGCCGGTGCGGCTATTGGGTTGCAGCACTATGACGACGGCAATAACCAGTTCGTGCTGGCCGCTGATTCACGCCTGCGTTTCATCAACGGCTTTAAATACAAGCTGGATGGTTTGGCCAACATCTCTTACAGACGAAACTCGGATGGCGATGACACCGTTTACTATGCGCCGGAACAAAACACGGAAGCCACTCTCGGTGTCGAAAACATCTGGTATCAATACCGCCGTTATGACCGTGCTTTAAGTCATCGTCTCGCCGCACTGGCCGGGGTGAACAACCAGAAAGGCTTTGGCAGCGACACGATATGGAACCTGATATACGAGCTCACCTGGAACGTCAATGAGTCGGTAGAGCTGGTCGGCGGCGCTTCGCGCGGCAAACGCTATTACGATGGCGATGGTGAAGATCAGACCTTCTTCAACGTTCGAATGAACATGAGGTTCTGATGGTGAGCCGCATGCACACATTGTTGCTCCTGATGATCGCGCTGCCTTTGACCGCGGTCGCCGGCGTTGACTCGCCCGCAGACCGGTTTAAGCTGAATCAGCAGATCAGCCGGCAGTTGACGGTACTGACCTACCATGACGTCCGCGAAGATATTAAGCGCGACTATGCAGCGGACCAGTATGCCGTTTCCGCGGAAACGCTGGCGATGCACTTTGCCTGGCTGCGGGATAACGGCTACAAGGTCGTCAGCCTGGAGCAGGTGCTTGCGGCGATCGATGGCGCGCGCCCCCTGCCGGCCAAAGCCGTCCTGCTGACATTCGATGACGGGCTTGCGAGTGTCTACACCTCGGTACTGCCGCTGCTGCGGTTGTTTGATTATCCGGCGGTCGTCAGTCTCATGACGGCCTGGATCGAGTCGGACGCCGAGGTGCTATACGAGAATCATCTGCTGACTTCGCGCGACTTTCTGACCTGGCAACAAATTCGCGAGCTGCAGGCTACCGGACTGATCGAAATAATTTCCCACACGCATGACATGCACCACGGCGTGCAGGGTAACCCGCAGGGTAATGAGCAACCGATGGCCGTTACCCGTATCTACGGCGACGGTTACGAGTCGTATAACGACTATCTGCAGCGCATCGAGCGCGATATCGCAACCAGTGCGCGACTGATTAAGGAAAACACCGGTCGCGCGCCGCGGGCAATTGCGTGGCCTTACGGCAAATACAACAGCGACCTGCGCAATATGGCTGCATTACAGGGCATGGAGCTGTCGTTCAGCCTGGAAAAGACGGCCACCGAACTGGCGGGTTTCGCCGTGCTCGGCCGGGAACTGATGATATCCAACCCGGGCATCACTCGTTTCGCGGCACTTCTGACACGGCTTCCTGAACAACAGGTGTTGCGCGCGGCGCAGGTGGACCTCGATTACGTCTATGACCCTGACCCGAACGTGCAGGAAGCCAACCTGGGCGTGCTGCTTGACCGCATCAAGGCACTCGGTATCAGCCATGTATTCCTGCAGGCATTTGCCGACCCCGATGCCGATGGCGCGGCCGATGCGCTGTATTTTCCGAACCGTCATTTACCGGTTCGTGCCGACCTCTTCAACCGCGTCGCGTGGCAATTGAAAACCCGCTGCAACGTGAAAGTGTTTGCCTGGATGCCACTGCTCGCCTTCACCGGCGAGGCGGTGAATCCGGAGTGGCGTCTCATGCAGCAAACGGGCGGACCCTACGGTGAATCCCGCCTTGCGCCCGACCCGATGGGCGAACCCCGGTTATCGGTGTTTTCCCCTGAGGCCCGTCGCTTCATCAGCGAAATTTATGCCGACCTCGCGACCTATGCACAGTTCGAGGGCATTCATTTTCATGATGACGGCCGCATGAATGAGTTCGAGGATGCGAACCCGATCGCGATCAACGTCTATCGCCAGACTTTCGGTGAGGAATTTTCGATCGCTGCGGCCCAGGCCGATACCGAGATGATGCGGCAGTGGACGGATCTGAAATCCAGGGCATTAATAAATTTCAGCCGGCAGCTGATGCAGACCGCCGAGAAATACCGGCCCGATTTACGCAGCTCGCGCAACATGTTTGCCAGCGCCTTGCTCGACAAATCGGGCAAGGTTTACCTGGCGCAGGATTTCGATGAATTTTTGCAGGCCTATGATTACGTCACGATCATGGCCATGCCGTTGATGGAAGGTGCCGGGAACGAAACCCGTTTCTATGCGGACCTTGTGGCCCGCGTCGAAGAGCACCCCGGAGCGATGGCCCGCACGGTGTTTCAGCTGCAGACGGTCGACTGGAACGATGGGGCTCAGCCGATTTCATCGACCAAACTGCTGAAGGAAATGCGCGATCTGCAAAGCCGCGGTGTGCGCAACCTGGCTTACTATCCGGACGATTTTCTGCAGAATCATCCCGATTTCGACGACCTCATGCGCGGCATTTCCCTGACGGATCAACCGGTGGCGCAATGAGTATGGGTGAGCAAATAGCAATCTGGGCGGCCGCCACTTTCAACTGGCTGCTGGAGTTCAGCTTCATGTATCCGCTGATCATGTCGATCGTGTGGATTACGGGTTCTTCCTATTACTTCTTTTACCGTGAGCGTCGCGATGAACGAAAACCGGATGAACCGCCGGAGTTGCGGGAATATCCGCCCGTCAGTTACCTGGTGCCCTGCCACAATGAGGCGCCGAACGTTGCGGAAACGATTCGGTCGCTGCTGAACCAGCGCTACCCACATTTCGAAATCATCGCGGTCAATGATGCGAGCACGGACGAGACCGGCGAGGTGCTCGAAAGTCTGGCGGCTGAGGATTCGCGGGTGAGGGTAATTCACTTTGACGTTAACCAGGGCAAAGCGATGGGTTTGCGCGTGGCGACGCTGGCAGCCAACCACGAAATTCTGGTGGGACTCGACGGCGATGCTTTGCTTGACCCCCACGCGACCGCCTGGCTTGTGCGTCACTTTATCAATGGCCCGCGCGTTGGCGCAGTGACGGGCAACCCCCGAGTGCGCAACCGCACGACGCTGATCGGGCGTATTCAGGTGGGCGAGTTCTCGTCGATAATCGGGCTGATCAAGCGCGCACAGCGTATCTATGGCCGTATCTTCACGGTGTCGGGTGTCGTCGCAGCATTCCGCAAGGCCGCCGTGCACCAGGCCGGTTACTGGAGCGAAGACGTCGTTACCGAGGACATCGACATCAGCTGGCGTTTGCAGCTCAATCACTGGGATATCCGTTACGAACCGAACGCGGTCTGCTGGATCCTGATGCCCGAAACGCTCAAAGGCCTCTGGCATCAGCGGCTGCGTTGGGCGCAGGGCGGCATCGAGGTGCTGCGCAAGCATTTCAGGAGTCTTTTCAGGTGGCGTTCCCGACGCATGTGGATCGTTGCCGCCGAGCTCACGGTCAGTACCTTCTGGGCCTATACGATGGCCCTGATTTTCGTCCTCTGGGTGGCAGGTCAGTTGCTGAATCTGCCGGCTCCCTACGGTACGGCCGATATTCCGCCCGGCTGGTCCGGCATTATTCTGGGAACCGTCTGTTTGTTGCAGTTCGGAATCAGCATTGCCGTCGACAGCCGCTACGAAAAACGACTGGGCCGGGTTTACTACTGGCTGATCTGGTACCCGATGATTTACTGGGTCATCCAGGTGGTGACGTCTGTGTTTGCGGTGCCGCGGGCGTTTTCCCGTAAGCCCGGTGCGCGCGGCATCTGGACCAGCCCCGACCGTGGCATACGTTCTGACAAGGATTTGGAGCAGGAGAGTGCCAATGGCTGAGCAACCGCACGACAACACTATTACGTTCAAAATGATTTTGTCGCCCGGCCACCGGGCACGCGAGACACTGATAACGACTGTTTTATGGGTAATTTACGGTTACCTGTGGTTGCCGCTTGCCAGTTTCGTCGCCTGGTATTTCGGCATCGATGTCGCCTATGAACGAGTAATCAAGGCTGGCGGCCCGGATGAACTGATCCTGCTGCTGCTGTGGTTCAGCATCATCTTACTTGTCGTGTTGCTGGTCGTTGTTTCCTGGTCAGGCCTTCAGTATTCGCGCTTTCGGGGCGACAGGGAGCGCCGGACGGAACATACGGTGATGGACGCGGTTGCCGAGCGCGAGTTGTGGGAGCTGGACGAAGCAACTTATGCCCGAATGAAAACACGCAACGTGCTGACCGTTTCGATGGATGAAGATGCGCACATCACGGAAGTGCGTTCGGTGCTTGCGACTAAGTGATAATTGTAAGCCAGATATTTTCGACAACACGTCAAACTCACCAAACAAAAAGGATCCCATAAAGGGACCCTTTGTGTTTGGCGCGCCCCAAGGGCACTTCCAAAACACAACGGGCCCGCTATAAGCGGGCCCTGGTGTTTTGAATGGCGCGCCCGGAGAGATTGCCGACTTGCTCTGCAAGTCGCCCAGGAGGCTTCGCGGCTGCGCCGCTCCGGCGCTCTTTCCAGCTGACGTATCGCTTCGCGATCCGCCATCTGGACCCGAGTCGAACTCGAGGGAGTTCGAACAATACCCCAGACCCACCAAACAAAAAGGACCCCATTAAAGGGGCCCTTTGTGTTTGGCGCGCCCGGAGAGATTCGAACTCCCGACCACTCGGTTCGAAGCCGAGTACTCTATCCAGCTGAGCTACGGGCGCTTAGATGAGCATGATGCTGTTATTCAAGACTCGCGCATACTACACCAGCTTCGGTGCAGGCAGATCAAAAAGGGTTATCGTTGGCGACCCTTTCTTTGACTTTGGCGTCGCCTGCGGCGTCCAAAACGCTGGCGCGTTTTGTCGAACGAAAGTCCGAACTTGGGGCAGCCCCAAATTACAAAGGGCCAAGCCTTGCGGCCTGACCCTTTCTAATTTGGCGCGCCCGACAAGATTCGAACTTGTGACCCCTGCCTTCGGAGGGCAGTACTCTATCCAGCTGAGCTACGGGCGCTTTTGCCGGCCCCGTAAATTGGGAGGCGGGGGCGGTATTCTACAGTAGCTTAGGGGTCGCGCAATTGACGGCACGGCCGGGCTCAGGCGGGCAAGCAGTCCCAAGCCTCGAAGGCCTGCCATGTCAGCCCTGCCTGCAGCCCTCGTTTGGGGCTATCTGCGCGTTGTCAGTTTGCCGGGAGGCCCTCGGTGAGTGCGCTGAGCTTTCGTGCTCGAGGAGGTCTCTTCGAAGCGGGCGAAATCCGCGACGTCGACCGCGGACACGATCGAGCGCCTGAAAGGCGGACGGCCCTTAAAGTCCACGACCCGTTGTGATTTCGCTGCTGGCCCGGACGCCGTTTCCTCGAAGCGCGCGATGTCGGCAACTTCCTGACTGGCTTTGAAGCCGCGCTTGAATGGTGGCCGGCCGCTGAAATCTACCGAACGTTCTTTGGTGACATTAGTGCCGGACGGAACAGTGTCCGCAGCCTGCAGCGCGGGCGCAAAAACAAGACCCAGCGTCATGGCAAATAAAAGTTGTTTCGAGATTAGCTTCATCGTGGCACCTTCATTTTCTCAATTTGATTTCTGAATTCCGCCTTCAACCCTTGCATCATTAAAATATTTTACCGCAAGCGATTCAATCTTTCGCCGCGCTACAGAAATATTTTAAGACCCTCTCCAAGCCAGAAAATAGTGCAAAGTTAACGTTTTGGCGATAGTTTTTACCTATCACATTGGAGCGCTGAGCATGTGTTTTTTGACAGCGCAGCCGATGATCAGAGCCAATCCCGCTTGCCTGCGCGAAGAGGCAAAGAGCCCGAAGGCTCTAAAAACAGGCGCTTTCCGCCATTTTCTCAATTTGGCACGGATCTTGCTCCTAACCAGTCAGGGACACCGGAGGAAAGCGATGCTGCGAATCGCAATGATCGGCCTGGCTGCACTTTTGTTACTGTCGTCACAGGTATGGGCTGAAGCTGAGCCCGGCGTGTCGCTGCCGTTGCAGCAGCAGGGCGCGGGAGGCTACTACGTGCACGGCCTGCTCGCCGGCGCGGTCGAGACCGACATGCTGGTGGACACCGGTTCCAGCTATGTTGTGTTGTCCGGCGCAACATTCGCCAGGCTCAAAAGCCAGGGCCACCCGGTTTACCGACGCACTATCAGCGGAGCTACGGCTACAGGTCGGGTTCTCGACGCCAAGGTTTTTCTGGTCTCCGAGCTGGCACTGGGAGATGTTTGCATCCTGAGGGATGTGGAAGTCGTTCTGCTGCCTGGAGCCGAGCGTGACATCCTCGGCCTGAGCGCGCTGCGTCGCCTGCAATCGTTTGCGCTGGAGTTTGACCCGGCGACCTTGACCGCATCCGCCTGCGGCGTAAGGAATCCGCTGGTTTCTGCAGCGCCTGCGGATCGCGCGAATCGATCTGCGCGTCTGGGCGAAGGCTGATTGCGAGCACAATTGCGCCTTAGCCTTAGTAGCGGAGTTTACTGCGTTGTATTCCCGTAACCGGAGGGTCCATCGAAGCCGCCAAGAAAACAGAGTGGCCTGTCACGGATGACGGGG
>JARRLL010000022.1:0-75614 GCA_037387125.1 Gammaproteobacteria bacterium
ACTGCCCTGGCTGCCACCCCTAACGACTAAAAGCACAAGCACCGAGAAGCCCGCCGAGTGCGGGCTTTTTCGTTTGCCGAACCACTGCTTCTGGCCGATAGGCGACACTCGCGTCGCTGAATCCGTCCCTCGCCAGGCGATCGCTTCCGACCCAAAGCGGACATCCGTATTCTCGGAATAGATGATAAGGCTTGATTCTATGCGTGGCGGTGCGTGATTGGGGAGACCTGCTTGTTTGACACAATAAAAAGCATGACGCACTGCGTCTTGCTAAAGTACTCTCAAAGGCGCAGTTTTTGATGATACGGCCTTCACAGGGATGGGGTGCGACAAGGGTCGATCAGGGGAGTCAAAATGCGTAACGTACTAGGGGCCATTCTTTTATTTGTTATTGGGTCGGCTCAGGCTGAGCCCCTGACATGGACACTCAATAGCGTGACCACTAGCGACGGTGCAAGTTGGACCGGCACCTTTGACTACGACGACGTGAGCAATACTTACGACGCCATCAATATCGTATCGACTGTCGGGGGATTTCCTAATCCAGTTGATACCGTCAGTACCGACGCTTTTTTGACCGTCGGTTGCACGGACCCGGCCACAGCCGATGGCGTTACGCTTGGTTTTAATGCTGAAGGTGTCACGATTTTCTGCATGGATTTCGCATCCTCGTTAAGCAACGTTGGCGGCACGGTCAACCTGGTTACGGGGGGCATTGGCTGGGGTACTTTAGGTGTTGGTGAAACGATAACCGGTGGTTCGGTATCTGCACCCGCTGCAGGCCCTGTAAAATGGACGCTCAATGGCGTGACCACCAGCGACGGTGCCAGCTGGACCGGCTCCTTCCATTATGATGCCGTTAGCAACACTTACAGTGCTATCAATATCGTGTCGACTGTCGGGGGATTTCCTAATCCAGTTGATGCCGTCAGTACCGACGCTTTTTTGACCGTCGGTTGCACGGACCCGGCGACAGCCGATGGCGTTACGCTTGGTTTTAACACTGAAGGCGTCACGATTTTCTGCATGGATTTCGCATCCTCGTTAAGCAACGTTGGCGGCACGGTCAACCTGGTTACGGGGGGCATTGGCTGGGGTACTTTAGGTGTTGCTGAAACGATAACCGGTGGTTCGGTAATCGGAGCCCCCTTTCCTGCCGAGATAGCTCCAGATATAGATGTTGAACCGAATGACCCCGATAACTATGTCGAAACGGAAGGCAATTTCAGCGACAAGGTGAACGTGGCTATTATTGGTGACAATAATTTTGATGCCACGCAAGTTGATGCGACAACATTGAAATTCGGTGCCGGCCAGGCCGTGCCATTACCGTTGGGGACACCGGGAATCATCCGTGATGCTGACGGCGATGGGTTGACAGATGACTTGCAGGTCAAGTTTCGCATCGCTGACACTGGCATCACTTGCGAATACGCTGAAGATGTCAAGTTGACCGGGGAGACCTTCAGCGGCGATACATTCTCGGGCTCAGATTCGGTAACGACACCGGACTGCCCGACTGCGGGCTGTCATCCTTAAGCTTGATTCGTTTCAGAAGTGATATGGAGAAGCCCTGATGTGAGCGTGCTTTCTTTGTCTGCTGAATGCCCGCTTCTGGCCGATTGCTGCCGGTCGAAAAGCCAATTTTTCCAACTTGAGAGCGACCGCTTTGGGTCGGAAGTACTGAGTGTTGCGGTTGCAAGGTCTGTTTGAATAAGTGACAGGTATCACTGGAAATGACAGTAAATGGGTACCGCTTTTTGCTGCCGATAACCAAAGAAATCAGGTTGGCTACTTGGGGGCACTATTGGGGGCATACAGTGCGATTGAATTTTAGAAAGTGAGGCCCCGCAGCGCATACAGCAGATCTTTCGGTAGTACCCATCACTACCAAACACTCCAAGGCCGCAAATGCGGCCTTTCGTGTTTGTGACAAATGCGAACGCCATTGGCTGTCGATCCGTTAGCGCTGCGCGGCGGACGTAAAGAGGTTCTCATTTATATAGAATGATGCCTTTCCAACTGGGTTGAGCGGCTGCGGCGCCAACTATCGTGAGGCTGACATGGCGTGGGTGTTTCTAATCATTGCAGGCATGTTTGAATGGGGTTGGCCGGTCGGCCTGAAGCTGGGCCTGGTCGATGCAGGGCTCAGGTGGGGCTGGATTTCATTCGCGGCTGTGTGCATGGCTGCCAGTGGCGCATTCTTGCTGATCGCGCAGAAAACCATTCCCATGGGCACCGCTTATGCGGTCTGGACCGGCATCGGTGCGGTGGGCACCTTCGTTCTGGGGATCATGCTTTTCAGTGAAGCGGCTACGCTGGCGCGCTTCTTTTTTGTCGGGTTGATTATCGTTGGCATTATCGGGTTGAAGCTGGTTACAGTCTGACCGTGGCTTTAGCGGGACAAGCAAATGACAGCGAAGATTTTGACTGCTTTATTTATCGGGTTGCTGCTTTCAGCCTGCGCCCCCGTTGGCAGCGATGCCTGGTGCGAGAAAATGGGCGACAAGCCCAAGGGTGACTGGACCGGCGACGAGGCTGCCGATTACACAAAGTATTGTGTGTTGGGCATGGACCCTGATAAATGGTGCGAGAAGATGGAAGCGCTGCCCAAGAATCAATGGACGGTCGAAGACGCCGAGGACTATGCTAAACAATGTGTTTCCCTCGGGTTCGGAGGCAACTGAAGCAGAACCTGCATAACGCAATAACCGGAGGCTAGGCATGAGGAATTCAGACCCTACGAGCAGGATGGATGGCGAGAGCAGTTTGGACGGCATCAGCGATTTAGAAAAAGAACAGTTTAACCGGCGGGAACTCCTCACCCGGATCGCGGGCGTTACCTTACTGGGCAGTACGCCGATGATGATGGGCGAAGCCAAGGCCGGTGGCCACACGATGCCCGAGTTCATAGGCTACCCGCCGAGCGATCCGGAGCTATTCAAACAGATCGATGCCGTACTTAAACGGACGGAGGAAATCTGGTTAGCGCAGGAGTGGTGGCGGCTACCCGAAGAAATCTGGGACCGGGAAGACCCGAGCCCCATTTATGTCGCTGAGGAGCTTTATAACGTCATGGTCGGCTGGGAGACGCTCGACCGCTATATATTCCCGCCGTCAAAAGGCCTCGACGCTTTTCGCTGGGGCTATTCGAATCTGTTCACCAAGTATCTTGCTCCCGGTGTGGCCCTCGCGCTCTACGATCACTGGTTCGAGATCAAGATCAAGGCGCCGGGGCCGATCGGTAATCCTCGCCATGGGTTCGACAGAGTGCTATCCATATACAACCTCAGGGATGACGGCTGGCGGCAGTCGCTTTATGCGCAATGCCCCCTCGGGCCGGACACCTATGCACGTCGCATGGCCGAGAAGCTGGTCGGCGACGACTGGGACGAATTCTACGAGGGCGTCAAAAGTCGGGATCTTCAGGACCCCAGGCTTAAGAAATAGCGTTTGATAGACAAGGTATGATTATGGGCTTCTGTATTTCGCGGGCACTCTTTGGCCCATTGGCCGGGCTGCTTTTGCTTAGCGCACTGCATGTCGGCGTTGTTTCCGCCGCCACTGCCGAGAAAGCGATGACACAAAAAACAGTTTTGATCACCGGGTCGAACAGAGGCATCGGCCTGGAGTTCGTTCGTCAGTATGCGGCCGCCGGCTGGCAGGTTATCGCAACCTGCCGATCGCCGGCCAGGGCCGACGAGCTCAACGCGATCGCCAAGGATAATCCCACTGTGCTGATCGAGGAGCTGGATGTCACGGACCCGGCGGAAATTAATCGGCTGCAAGAGAAGTACAGTGATCGGCCGCTGCATTTGCTGATCAACAACGCGGCGTTGCTGGGGCCCCGCGACGACCAGGCCTTCGACGCCCAGGACTACGAGCTTGCAGTCAAACAGTACGAGGTTAACGCCTTGGGTCCGTTGCGCATGAGCCAGGCTTTTATCGGCAACGTGCGCGCAGCGGGGCCGGGGAAGATCATCACACTGGGCAGTGCGGCCGGTTCCAACGGCTATCTGCAGCCGCCGCCGGATTTTTATTCGTATCGAGCCAGCAAGGCCGCGGCGCATTTGCTCATGCATAACCTCGCTATGCAGTTACGGGGCGAGGGCATCATTGTCGGTCTGGTGAATCCGGGGCTCGTCGATACGCGGGGGCTGGCGGATATCGGGCCCAACGATGAGGTGCCGGAAGATTTTGCCCAGATCGTCAAGCTGATTCGTGCCGGTGTCATTGAGCTCACTCCTCCGGAGGAGTCGGTTGCGGCGATGGTCAAATTGATAGACGGGCTTACGCTTGAGCAAAGCGGTGTGTTTCTCAACTTCGACGGTCAGCAAATCCCCTGGTAAACGGGTCAAGGCGGGCCCGCTGCCCGCCCGAAGTCGCGCAAAACTTTTCGAATTGCGCACAATTCTCGCCAATCCGCTCATTTTCAGCCGGTGCATGTCCGTGCAAAACGTTTACATAATAACGGGCGGTCAACAGCCCGCTGAGGGTTGGCTGAAGGCCGTTTAACAGAATACTTTTCTTCCCCGTCGGTCGCTCCGGAATACCGACGCGTTTCGTTGCAGTAGTTAAGAAAATTTTGCATGTTCGACGCGTTGTGCAGACGTGGATTGATACTCCGGGGGTGCGGGAGTCACGCTGCTTAGCCATTCATATTGGCCACCGAACTATTGTCAAGGAGTGACGATTTATGGCGGGTGGAAGACCGACGGTCGACTTGTATACAGAGGCTCGCCAGCAAGCGAGAAAAAGGCCGGCAAAGCCGCGTGGCAGCCTGGTGGAGGTGCAACCCGCGTCCGCCGAAGAGCTTGTGAAAATCATGGCCAACCCACAGCAATATCCGACCCCGGTGCGGCCCGTCGGGTCTGGCAGTTCGGTGAGCCGTTGTAATGCGACCGCGAGTGGCACGCTGCTGGACATGACGGGGTTGAATCGCATCCTGTCGGTCAAGGAGGACAGGGTGGTTGTGCAGGCAGGCGTGCGGCTGCGCGATCTTGCCCAGTACCTCGCGGCCGATGGCCTCGAGTTAGTGGGTGGTTGCACCGATCTCGACCGGACCGTCGGTGGTGCGGTCAGCAGCGGTTCCATAGGCGCGCGGCTGCCGGGTGACGGCTCGCAACTGGCCTCATCGGTTTATCAGCTCACCATCGTTAACGGCGATGGCCGGCGCGTCGAAGTTAACGAGAATATGCCTGATCTGCTCAGGCTGATGCGAATGAGCTATGGGCTCCTAGGCGTAATCTATTCGGTTACGCTGATGATCAGGCCGATCCGTGTTTACAGGATCAGTAATACGCGGGTCGATTTTGCCGAATTTGCGGAACTTCTTCCCAACCTTTTGGAAGCTCAGGCTGCTGTTCGCGCATCGCTGTTCCCATACAAGGACAAGGTGCATGCTGAACTGCGGTTCCCTGAAGAGGGCGACAGCAAATCTCGTGCGCTGCCGTGGAAGCTCCGCGACTGGGCTACTCGGACGGCTTTGCCCAAAGTCGTCAGGTCCGTTAACAAAGCGGTTCCCATGAAGTCTTTGCGCGGTACGCTGATTGATACTGTGACAGAGGCAACGCATACGTTCAGCAGTCTGGCCAATACGGGTAGCAATGCCGCCGAGCAGACGGGTCAATTCAAGCTCTCCGATCTGCACGCGCGCGCGGCGCAATGCACCTGGGTATTTCCGGCCGGTCAATTTGCATCGCTTTTGCCGCAACTTCGGCAGCTGTATCTTGACCAGCAAAAGTCAACCGGGTTTCGCTGCGACCTGCCCGCCGAAGTCTGGCGTATGAACAAGGATCAGGGCATTCTGCTGTCACCGAGTTTCGATGGCGAGGCCTTCGGCCTGACGATTCGCTCAGCCAGCCAGGACGGCTGGGAAGATTTTTTGCTCGAGGTCGCGGACCTGGCCTGCGCGAATCAAGGCGTACCCTTGTTCAATCTGACCAAAGCCTTTCGTCCGGGTTACGCTGCGCGTGCCTACGGTGAGCGTTTGCAGCGGTTTATCCAGATGCGCAACCGCCTCGACCCTAAAAATAGGCTTTTAAATCAATACTTTGCAGAGCATCTCCGGTAGCAGCGCGATGCTGGGGTATACTTTTCCCCAGCTCATCAAACAGCAGACGGGGGTATGCAATGGAACCATTAACGGTCGTTATCGTGCTCGCCCTGGCGGCGACAGCGCTCACCTTGTTACTCGGTATCATCGCCATGGTCGGTGGCGGCGCCACCGACAATATTGTCAGTACGCCGCTGATGTGGGCCCGAGTAGGCTTGCAGGCATTCACCCTGTTGCTGCTGATTGTCGCGGTGATGCTACACGGCGGTTAGACGCTGCGCGCCAGGCTTGCAAACCTGCAATTCTGACGGGCCCTAGCCGCGATAGTGGCGGTTAATCTTTGCGCCCCACTTGGCATCTATTGCATCGAATATATCGGGTGCATGTGCCGCCAGCACATCCCGGCTGTAGTCGGGGAATTTTCCCGGACCGCCTTCTTCCGGCCACTGGCGCGTGGCATCGATGACGATCTTGCTGGTTTGCTCGCGAACGGGTGAACTGGGTTCCAGCGGCATGGTTGGCAGATTCTCGAACACATGACTTGCAGGCCATGCCTGCCAGCGGGTAGCGAATGCCATGAACCGATCCGAATCATTCCAGAGATCGACATCGGCATCGACCATGATCACAATCTTGAACACCGGTATCAGCTTTGCCAGGCGTTTGCCGGTTTCCAGCGCCTGGTGCGGTGCTGTTTTATCGATGCTGATCCAGGTGACGCTGTCGATGTAACGGTAGTCGCGAATATCAGGGATAAATTTCCGCAGGCCCGCAACGGTTAGCGCCGCGCTGGGCTGCTCGATCATCGGGCGTGTCACGCCGGTGAAATCATTCACGGTCCACGGATCGCGGCGATGGGTGACACGGTTAGCCGTCATCGTGAAAGCCGTTTCGTAAGGCGCCCCTATGTAGCCCGAACCTTCGCCGTACGGGCCGTTCAGTTCGAATGCATCCAGGCTGACCTCGCCCTCGATCACCATCTCGCTCGTTGCCGGAACCAGGAAATCATTGGTGTCGGACTTGACGACTTTGATCGCCTTGCCGCGCAGTCCGCCGGCGGTTGCGAGTTCATCGACCGGCTTTTTGCCCTGCCGGGCCGGGATGCGGGCGCCGCTGATGAGCCACACCATCGGTTCCTGGCCGACGATCAGCGTCACCGGGGCCGTTCGCTCGCCGCGCTCTTTGGCACGCATCAGCATCGTGTAGCCGGTTTGGCCTTCCCCCGAGCCCACGGCTATGTGTCGCGGGCCTTTAATTTCGCACCGATAGGTGCCGACATTGACGCCCATCTCCGGGTCGCCCGTGAACACCGACGCGGTATTGATAAAGCGGCCGCTGTCGCCGGGATTGTTCCGGAAGAACGGAAAGCGGCGGACGTCGATCTCGTCACCGCTGAGGGAAACCTCCTTGCAAGGCGCATCGGCCGCGCTGATTTCCACCGGCGGGATGGCCGGATACGCGCCGCCCGACTCTGCGAGCATCTTGTCGAGGTGCGCGCGCGCACGGTGCCAGGTTGCCGAGTCATCGTAGGGCACGGGCTCGACGCCAAACAACAGCGCTTCCGCTTCTACATGGCGTAACTGGTTCGCGACCACCGGGCCTTTGAGCCACCGGCCGCCGATTTTAACCTCATCGAAAATAACAACGGGGCAGCGGTAACGCCCGAAGCGGTCGACGAGCCGGTACATGAGAGCTGTGCCTTCGTAAGCATCCTGGTCGATGCGATCGAAACGCATCACGTTGTTGCGGGCTTCCATCGCGGCCACGTATTCGCGCAATGAATCGAAGGGCGCCCGCGGGGTTTCAGCTGACCCGTATGTATTGCCCACGGTTTTGCTGGTCGTTGCACAGGCCGATGTGCCGCCGGCGATAGCCAGACCCGCGCCGGAGGCGGTCAGGAAGTCTCGGCGCGAGACCGGTGCCGAAAATGTGGAAGAGGATTCTGATTTCTCGTTGCTGCCTGCTGTTTGATCCGACATCTTGTAGCCTCGGGCCCCGGTTAGCTGTCCAGCGTACTACGATAAATACTTAGTTAAAACAGCGGATTGGGTTTGTTATTGGCGCGCAGCAGGCGTAAGGTTAAGGACACCTTCGTTTAACTCCTGAGACCCAGTATTTGTAGGAGAGAGCCATGTGTAGATCAGTTGCTGTTAGGGGTTGTTGTTCTGTGTTTGGCGCTGTTCCTGTTTTGCTCGGTGCCGGGTTGTTCAGTTTGCCGGTGGCAGCACAAATAACCGACTCTTCGGGCCGGCAAGTCGACGAAATTCTGGTGGTGGCGCAGAAGAAAGGCCGCGCCGAAAACTTGCAGGAAGTTCCGGCGGCGATTACCGCCTTTAACGAAGAGCAGCTCGATACACTTCTGTACACCGATTTCACCGACCTCGGTTACACGATTCCCAACGTCCAGTTAGAAGAGGTCGGCACGTTTCCCGGCGTGCAGAACTTTTCGATTCGCGGCCAGGGTATTAACAGTTCGATTCCTTCAGTGGATCCCACCGTTGGCGTGTTCGTCGATGGCGTCTACCTCGGCGTGACTTACGGCACGGTGCTCGACACCTGGGACCTAGAAAGCGTTGAGGTGCTGCGTGGTCCGCAGGGCTTGCTGTTCGGGCGCAACGTAACGGGCGGCGCAATTACCGTGCGCACCGCGCGCCCGGACCCCTCGGGTGAGCTGGGTATCAAGGCGCGCGTCCTCGCTACCGACGTGGATCGCAACGGTGTGTCGGCCGCGATCGAGGGCCCGATCGTTAAGGACGTGTTCGCAGCCAAACTGATGGGCTACTACGAAGACGATGACGGTTATTTCGACAACGTCAATCCGTTGGGCGGCGCCTTTGGCAATGGCACCGGCTTCATCAATTTCGATCCGACCGTGGGCGCTCCCGGCACATCGCAACGCAATGCCGGCCAGTTCGAAACCAAAATCGCCCGGCCGAGTTTTGTCTGGACACCCAGCGAGACATTGGAGCTGGCGCTGATCACGGAGTACGGGAAAGCGGAGGGCGACGGGGCAGCCTGGACGGTAATTAACAAGGTAAACCCGGCGGCGGCACCCTCATTGCCTCCGACGAGTCTACCGCCGGCGGTCGAGGGCGGGCCGAGCGGGCAGATTCCGGAGTTCAGTACGACCCTCAATGACTACGGTTTCAGCGACATCGAATGGAAGAATGCTACGCTGGAATTCAATTGGGACGTTTTTGGCGGCACCCTGACCAACATCGCCGGCTGGCGCGATGTCGAGCAAGCTTCGGCTACCGATGTGGATGGTTCCTATTTGCCTGCATTCACCGCCGCGGGTTTCACCAACCAGGATCAGTTCAGTAACGAGCTGCGCTTTGCCGCCACTATCGGCGACAACTGGGACACGACGATCGGTATTTATTACCTGACCCAGGACATTGAGTACCGCGAAGGTCGTTATATACAGGTTTACACGGGTGTACCGCCGGGGCTGCCGATTCAGCCGGGTCCCTTTCCTGATCTTACACGCGTGGCCCTCGGCGGTGATATGACCGCGGACACCTTCGGCATCTTTTGGAACAACGACATCACGTTCGCCGAAGACTGGACACTGACGGCCGGCATTCGTTATTCGGACGAGGACAAGGACACCCGCATCATTTCCGGTCCGCCCGGTGCGCCACCGGGCGGCGGTTCGGGATCCTGCTTCGACGTGCCCGACCCGGGTGCGGGCGGTGGCTTCGACTGTCAGTATGACAACCTGGATGGCAGCTGGGATAACTGGACGCCCAAGCTCGGCCTGCGCTGGCAATTTCTCGATAATACTCAGGCCTATGCCTTCTGGACCAAGGGTTACCGCGCCGGCGGCTTCAACTTCCGCAATGCGAGGCCCGAGCGTATTCCGGCCGGGCCGACGGAACAGGAAGAACAGAACAGCTACGAGGTCGGCCTGAAGACAGAGCTCTTCGATCGCCGACTGCGCATGAACGTCGCCTATTTCTTCAACGATATCCAGGATATTCAGCGCGAACTGAATTTGCCCGACCCGGCAGTTGTGGTCTTGCAGGGCACGATCAATGCCGGCGACGTGGAAATCCGCGGCCTGGAACTGGAGTTTCAGGCTGTGCCGATCGACAGGCTTTCGCTGTTCGGTTCGGTGGGTTACCTCAGGGGTGAGTACACTCGCATTAACCCGCTTTGGGCGGGTGATGTGCCGGGCGTCGTTCCGCCTACACCGTATATTGGTGATGAGTTACCGCGGCTGGCACCCTGGTCCTGGACGCTCGGCGGCAGTTATGACGTGCCGTTGTCGAGCTACGGGCTGCTGAACCTGAGTACTGATTACGGGTGGCGCGACCGGAATTTCTACGACGATTCCAACACGCAGCAATTCAATATTCAGCGTCGCCTGCGGGCCAGCGTAAGATGGATATCGCCGAACGACTCATGGACGGTTTCCGTGTTCGGCAAGAATCTGCTCGACGAGGCCAACTACGGCAATCTGACCTCAATTGCGGGTATCTACACGGCCGGGCCTATGCAGAGGGGTCGTGAATATGGTTTACAAGTTGAATATCGTTTGTAGTTCGCAGAGTGCGTAGGGAACTTCGGCCAAGGTCCTAATAACAAGGGCCGATTAAAATGCGTTGCTGCTGCCGTTGAAATGCGGCTTAAGGCTAAAGGGCCCCGGGTCAACAAAAAAGCCCCGCTTCGCGGGGCTTTTTTTGAGTGTCAGGGCTAAGCGATCCCCTTCAGCTTCGTTTTCTTTTTCTCGGGTCCGGGAACCAGCGGCACCGTGTCCAGTATCCAGTTCTTCTCGCTGCGGCGTCCCGGGCTGGGTATCGCGAAAGCGATGTCGCCTTTTTGCTCCTGGAATTTTTGCCAGTCGATACGCCAGCCTTTCTCATCCCATTTTTTGAGCCAGTCGCGATAGGCGAATATCGGTTTATCGACTTCGGTCAGCAGTTCTTTAGACGTTGAATCCGGGGTGCGCACCGGGTCAAGCGCCTCGATCACGTGGATGTCCTCATGGGCGATGCGCATATTGACGTCGATCAGCATCTGGTCCTTCTCTGCTTCCATCATGAATGAGCGCATGTTCAGGAAAAAAATCTTCGTGCGACCATCGTTCTGCGGAGCCTCAAAGAAATACTGATGAAATTTCTTCTGTTCCGTGAAATGGATGCGGGTGATCAGGAAGTTTGGGCCATAGTGCGAAGAACCTGCCCAGGTCGTGTTCTCGCCGGCGCCGATCAGCTTGGTATCTTCTGAAGTACTGCCGCTGGCCGGGTACATGAAGCCGCAACCCCAGTCAGAATCATCCTTCACATCAATAGGCATCTTGCGCAGTGTTTCGATTATTGAAGGTGCGCCCTGCAGCGGATGCACGAACTCGTTGTGCGCGCCATCCATGCCGTTTTCGATGGACCGCTGATAGTAGGCATCGACCTCAAACACCACCAGATCATTCGCGCGCCAGTTGTCGTCGTAGAATTCCGGCACGTCGAGCATCGGCGGGCGTTCTGCCTCCGGCAGGTCGCCCAGGAAGGCAAAGACGATACCGTAGCGTTCGTCCACCGGATAACTGTCTACCTTGGCGCGTCCGGGCATGCTCTTGCCGGGCGCCAGCGTCGGGATCAATGTGCACTTGCCGTCGCCATCGAACTCCCAGCCGTGGTAAGGACAGGCGACGCAGTCGCCGTTGACCTTGCCGCGGGCCAGGGCGCCGCCCCGGTGGATGCAGGTGTTGCTCAAAACGTGAGCCTTGCCTTCCGTGTCGCGGAAAGCGACAAAATTCAGCGTCATGATCTGCACGGCCAGCGGCTTATCGTTGGTAATTTCTTCGCTCAGGGCGATCGGGTACCAGAAATTTATGTACATCGTGGTTGTTCCGGGTTGGTGTGTGGACGGGCTTCGTTAAGCGTTATACATATACATATTCGGTCGGTAACGCCATATTGGATGTTAACAAGGCTAAATTATCCTCGCTCTGTGCAACGTTTGGACGGTCTGAGCCGCTGAACAGAGGCTATGTCCGGCAGGCGGATTGCTATTTCTGCAGTTTCGCAGGCAGAAAAGCTACCAGTGCGCCCAGACCGGGGTGCAATCGGCAGGTAATGACCGGACAGCGCCGAGTTCGGCCCAACCCTGTCCCGGACGGTGAAAATCCGACCCGCAGGAAGCCATGAGACCCATGCGATTAGCGAGTTTGCCGAGCCGCCGGGTCAGCGCGATGTCCTGTTTGCCCGACAAGACCTCCAGCCCCTGTCCGCCCGCGGCGCGGAAATCGCGGGCGAGCTCTTCGAGCTTGAGGTTGGTGAGCCGGTACTTGGCCGGGTGGGCGAGGACGCTGATGCCGCCGGCCGCAGCAATCCATTCGATGACTTCATCCAGCGAGGCCCACAGGCTTTTAACGTCGCCCGGTTTGCCGGGGCCCAGGTATTTACCATAGGCCTCCTGCAGCGATTTCACCTGCGCGGACTCCACCAGGTAATTTGCGAAGTGCACACGCGAAATGCCTGCGGTGCCCGCGAGCTTCGTCGCGCCTTCCAGTGTGCCGTGCAGACCGAGTTTTCCCAGGCGCGCCGCGATGACGTCCGCGCGTTCGCACCGTGCCGTTTGCTGTCGCTCGATACCGTCGGCCAGTGCCCGGTTATTGATGTCGATATTCAGCCCGAGCACATGGATCGCTGTTTTGCGCCAGGTGGTCGATAACTCGATACCGGGAATGATCCTGCAACGGGACTCCGGCTCCGGGCTAAAAGCCTGCAGGCCGGCCACGGTGTCGTGATCCGTGATGGCCAGCATGTCTACGCTCGCGGCTTCGGCAATCGCCACCAGCGCGCCGGTGTCGAGGCTGCCGTCGGAGGCGGTGGTGTGTGAGTGCAGATCGGCCAGCATGCCTGTCAGCATAACCGTTTCTGCCGCCGCCGGGTAAAGTGCGTAGAATTGCATTGCTAATTGTTTGGGAGTCCATGGATGTCAGGCGGCAATCAGTTTGGTCTGCTGGGGCAGAAGCGCTTTGGTCCGTATTTCCTGACCCAGTTCCTGGGTGCTTTCAACGACAACGTATTCAAGAATGCCCTGTTACTGCTGATAGCCTTTCATGCGGCCGATCGTTTCGCGGTCAGCAGCAACACGCTGATTAATCTGAGCGCCGGGTTGTTCATCCTGCCGTTCTTTCTCTGTTCTGCTACCGCGGGACAGTTCGCGGACAAATTTGAGAAATCGACCTTGATCCGTCTGGTCAAGCTGCTGGAAATTTTCATCATGGCGCTGGCAGCCTATGCACTCTGGTCGGACAGCATTGTGTCGCTTATCGTGCTGCTGTTCCTGATGGGCGTGCAATCCAGTTTCTTCGGGCCCGTGAAGTACGGCGTCCTGCCGCAAATACTGCATGACGATGAACTGCTGGGCGGCAACGGCCTGGTCGAGATGGGGACCTTCCTGGCGATCCTGCTCGGCACCGCCCTGGGCGGCGTTCTGATCGGTATAGAGGGGGTCGGGCGCAACCTCGTTGCTGTGGCCGTGCTGGTTATCGCGGTCCTCGGCTACCTGAGCAGCCGCGCCATTCCGCGCGTGGCCGCACTGGACCCCGGCATGAAGATCAATTGGAACCCGGTGTCCGAAACCGTCCGGATCATGGGTTTTGCGACGAAGAACCGCACGGTCTTCCTGTGCATACTGGGCATTTCATGGTTCTGGTTTGTCGGCGCGATCTACCTGACCCAGTTACCCAACTTTTCACTGCGCTACCTCGGCGGTAACGAGCAGGTGGTTACACTGCTGCTCGCGCTGTTTTCCGTCGGCGTGGGCGGCGGTTCGTTGCTTTGTGAGCGGTTGACCGGGCATCGGGTCGACATCGGCCTGGTGCCGTTCGGCGCTGCAGGGCTCACGCTGTTCGGACTGGATCTGGCGCTGATGCAACCCTTGGCCGCCGGCGCGCCGCTGGTTGGAGCAGCAGACTGGCTGGGCAGTGCGGGCGCTGTGCGCACGGTGCTCGATATCCTGCTGCTGGGCATGTTTGGCGGTTTTTACATCGTGCCGCTTTACGCGACGGTTCAGCAGCGCAGCGATCCCGCGCATCGTTCCCGGGTTATCGCAGCCAACAATATACTCAACGCGTTGTTGATGGTGTGCGCCTCACTGCTGGCGGTCACCGTGCTCGGCACCGGGTTTTCTATTGGCGAATTATTCCTGCTGGTTTCAGTACTCAACGGCTTCGTCGCCGCGTTTATTTTTCTGCAGGCGCCGGAATTCATTTTGCGTTTCGTCACCTGGGTTCTGATGCATCTGCTCTACCGGATTCGTCTCAAGGGGCTGCAGAATATTCCGGCAGATGGCCCGGTGCTGCTGGCCTGCAACCACGTAAGTTATGTGGACGCGCTGGTGATCGGTGGGTGTATTCGGCGCCCCGTCCGATTTGTTATGTATTACCGGATTTTCGAGATTCCCGTCCTGCGGTATTTGTTTACGGTCGCGGGTGCGGTGCCGATCGCGAGCGCCAAAGAAAACCCGGCGATGCTCGCCAACGCACTCGAGCGTATAGACCGTTTGCTGGCACGAGGCGAAGTGGTATGTATCTTCCCCGAGGGCCAGATCACTCGGACCGGTGAGTTGAATCCGTTCCGCAGCGGCATAGACCGGGTTGTCGAGCAGCGGCCGGTTCCGGTGGTGCCGATGGCATTGACCGGCTTGTGGGGAACGTTCTTCAGCCGGGCGGGTCAGGGCGCAATGCGCCGAATTCCCAAGCCACTATGGCACAAGGTGCTGCTGACGGTTGCCCCGGCACTCAGTCCTGCTGAGGTCAGCAGCGACAAGTTGCAGCAGATTATCGGTGAGCTGGTCGCCGACCCCGAACGGTAGCTTTTTAACAGGGTAAATATCCGCTTATGTAGCACTGCTATCATGCGGCATCCGGACTGTTTTACAATACTCGCGTAAGTCCGGTTTGTAATGGAGAGGGAAGCCCAATGCCGGAGACTTCGCGCCCGCGAGATAAGCGGGACCGTAAGGCAACTGAAGAAGCGATTGTCAGCGCCTTCGAAGCCGTGCTGCTAAGGGATGGAGTGGCCGGCCTTGGAGTAAACGCCGTCGCCCATGAGGCCGGCGTCAACAAAGTCCTGATATATCGGTATTTCGGCGACCTTGCCGGTTTGGCCCGGCACTGGGCGAGCAACAGCTCATTCTGGCCATCGGAACTCGAACTGATTGGGAATGACCCGGAAGCATTCGCCAGGCTGACGGTGACTGAGCGCGTGCGCTCGGTATTATGCAACTACATTGATGCTATACGCGCCCGGCCGAGCACTATCGAAATGCTGGCGGGTGAGTTGATGAGTCCGAATGATGTTACGCGGGCGTTATCCGACGGCATGGTAGGCCCGGGGAAGGGCGTTGGTGATTATATAAAGCTGGAAACCGCGGGGAGAGATATAGAAGACCAGGTATGGAGACTGATATATCTTGTCAACACGGTAACGGCTTATATGGCGATACGGGAAAGATCGAACCCGTTATACCTTGGGTTTGATCTGACTGACGACGATGCATGGACGTTTTTGCGGGATACGGTAGCGGAAGTGACGGATAAGTATCTAAAGGAATAGAAGAATAATAATAAGGATTGATGCTATGAGAATGACTGTCCCGGGGCATAAGGATTTGCGCAAGATTGTCGTGCTGAACCCGAAAGGCGGGTGCGGCAAATCGACGCTGGCTATTAATCTGGCCGGCTACCTGGCCGCACAAAACAATAATGTGGCGCTAATGGACTTTGACCCGCAGGGCTCGTCTATGCGCTGGCTGAAAATTCGGCCTGAAGATTCTGCACCTATACATGGCATCGCCGCGTTTGACTTGCACGGGAGTGCGACACGCAGCTGGCAGCTTAGGGTGCCGACGGACATCAAGTACCTCGTGGTCGATTCGCCGGCATCGGTGCCGGCCATTAATCTGGCGGAACTTACCAGCGGTGCGCACGCCATTCTTATCCCGGTTCTCCCGTCCGATATCGATGTTCACGCCGCCTCAAACCTGATGAAGGATCTGTTGCTGATCGCGAAGGTCAGCCGGCGCATGGGCAGGGTTGGTGTCGTTGCAAACCGTGTGCGTGAAAACACGCTTGCGTACCGCAAATTAATGCGTTTCCTGCAGAGCTTGTCGATTTCCGTGGTCGGCGTGCTCAAGGATAGCCAGAACTACGTCCACTCGGCCGAACTGGGTTTGTCCATTCACGAGATGCAGGCCTCGAGGGTCCGCCAGGATCTCGATCGCTGGGAGCCTATATTCGACTGGCTTGAGGAAAAGCTGCAAACACCGCTGACGCCGAGAGATTTTCGTCGCCCGGATGTGGCGCCGCAAATCCATCAGCTTCCGATGGTCGCGGAGAAGGGCAAGCCCGCAATCTGACCGCTGATATCAGTCTTCAGTTCTGCTAACAGCAAGCGCGCCAGGTGAATCGAGCGCTTTACCAGGGCAGTTCGCGGCCGTCTTCGAAGTCGAGGAATTTGCCGTTCTGTTCAGCGGTAAGGCCGTCGATGACTTTAAGCATCTTGGCAACGCTTTCCTCTGGTTCTATCGCATTGGGCAGTTTCATGCCCGGTACCGTGTTGACCTGCCCGGGTGACAGCAAGGTAAGAATGACGTTCTTCTTGGGAGTCTCGAACGACAGTGTGTACATGTACATGTTCAGGGCAGCCTTGCTGCCGCGGTAACTGTACATCATTGGCATTTCCGGGCTCAGGTCGAACGAGCCTGCCTTGCTCGAGATCACCACGATCTTCTTCTGACCGGACAAGGCGACCTGGTCCATAAAAGACTGCGCGAGTTTGAGCGGCGCAATCGCATTCACTTCCAGGCTCATTCGCGCCATATCAAAATCGACGCCTGTGACCGTCTTGAAAGCACTCTTGTATTTCGGCGTGATTCCGGCGTTGTTCAGCAGTAGGTCGATCGGTTGCTCAGCATACTTGCTGTCCAGCTCGTCGATGCGCGCAAAATCGGTAACGTCGAGCTGTTCGATGACTAGCCTGTCGTAACCGCCGGCCAGCGCCAACAGCTCCTCTGCCTGCTCGGGCTTCCTCGCCGTGGCGATAATATTCCAGCCGAGTTCTGCAAACTGGTTGACGAATTCCAGCCCGATTCCGCGGTTGGCTCCCGTAATAAAGACCGTGGGTTGCTCGGCAGAAAATTTCGCCGGATCACCGGCAGTGATCACGGGTTCTGGTGCAGCCGCCTCCTCAGTTTCCGCAGCAATGCTTGTCTGCGCCGTGAAGGTTGCCAGCATTAGCGCCGTTGACAGGGTTATAGCCAGCAACAATGTGGTCGGTAGACGTTTCATCGGTTCACTCCGGAAATTATTATCAGGCACCCGGTGGGGTGCAAGCTTTATCAGGTAGCCGACTCTAGCCGCTGCATCCCGGTCAGGCAACCTATCTGTCCGATATTAAAGCTGGTTTATCCCGGGTTGATCACGATGATGGCCGCATGCGAATCATGCGTGCACCCCGGCCTCAGGAGGATCCCACGGCTAAGTCCCGCACTGACCGCAAGAGCCTTCGGTAGACTGTTAGTTACTCGATCCAGCGCAGCTCAACCGCGGTGGATGGGCCGATAATGACCTGACTCAGGTCTGCAGGAATCGCAGCCTGTGTTTCGGACAGCGCCACGCGCCCACCCATAATTTCCGCCTGCGTCTGCGGATAAAGCGGAAACTTGTTCGGATCTGCGTAACCGACTGGAAAAACAGGCAGGTTAGACGGGCCGCCGTATTTATCTGTCGCCCCCAGCGTGTGCAGCAGTTCATGTGCAACGACAAAGTTATTTGTTTCCGCCTGTTCCACCGCCGAGAAAACATTGACTATGCCGACCAGACCTTTCTGTAAGCCCAGCGAGTGCGACAGAGTCGGACTAACGTTTGGATCGAAATACACGAGGAAAAGCCGAATGTCCGGGTCAGCGCCGGCCGGGTCGTTGGTGATCGAGTTAGACCACCAGCGAAGTTTCAGGCTCCAGTATGCGATTTTGAAGGGGTTGGCCGTCCTGGGAGGCTCGGGCGGCTGCTCAAATATTTCGTGGCCCACCACGATGCGCACGGGCTCCTTTATATCGATGCCGAAACGCTCGGCTTCGTTGCGCATAAACTGTTCGATCGAACCGAAATCTGCGGTTTCTATTTCGTCAATATAGCGCTGGGTAGAATCCAGGCCGTCCCCATTAATCGGGTATATCGTTACTCGCAGTGACTCACGCCAGTCTGTCGTGTTCTGCATGCTGAAGTGGGTGCCTAGTCCTACGATAAAAAGCGCCATCAGCAGGGAAAATTTGCGCAAAAATTCGAACATCGGGCGGTAGCAGATCCTTTAGGCAGAGGGTGTTACGTTACGCGACCGTTGCACATAAGAGTGTGATGTGGCGCACACCCCCGCCGGTAATTGGCTATTTGCTTGACCGCTGCGGGCGTCAGGAGTAACTTTGCGCCCGGCGCTGCAGGTGCCCCGGGGTCGGCAGATTCCGGGGTTAATCGGGAAGACGGTGCACTGGTTGGTTATAGGTCAACAGAGACCACCAGTAATTCCGTCACTGCCCCCGCAACGGTAGACGAGTGAAAGGCGCGATCAATCTGGCCACTGTGCGGATGCATGGGAAGGCGATCGCTCCACGGAACAATCCAGAACCTCCTCGTAAGTCCGGAGACCGGCCTGCAGCATTTCTAGACAACACAGGGTCTCGGTGGGAGACGAGTTGTGACTTTTCTGAGTCCGCTCATCTGACAGACAGCATGGCCTTGGCGGGCCAGGCGAGTTCTGCGCCTCCGTTACCTGTTATTTCTGCACTCGGGTGAGAGTGCGGAGGGGGATGAACCGTGGGCGGAATATTTAAGGCTCTAATGCGAAGTGTTTCTGGGCCGGCACTTGCGTTGTTGGTGCTGGTAAGTTTGGATGCGATCGCAGCAGAGCAGAGTGTATCTGTCGCAAGCGATCCCGGCATCGATACGCTGCTTGTGACTGCTAATCGCATGCCTACAGAACGTTTGCGCACAGGCAGCACCACTTACGTCGTGACAGCGGATGACATCGAGCAGCGACAATACCGAACCGCTGTCGATGTGTTGCGCACCGTTCCGGGAATGACCGTTACCCGCAGTGGGCCGCAGGGAGGTCTTGCCTACGTAAAGATGCGCGGTGCCGCTTCGGGGCAGACGCTGGTTTTGGTCGACGGTGCGATCGTTAACGACCCCGCTGCGCCGGACGGTGCTTACGACTTCGCTTTTCTCGATACCGCTGACATCGAGCGCATAGAAGTGTTAAGCGGCCCGCAAAGCACGCTGTATGGCAGTGATGCGATGGGTGGCGTGATCAATATCATTACCAAGGGCGGCCGCGACCAGTCGCTGGTTTCAGGTTACGCCGAGGGCGGCTCATTCAACACAGGCCGAATAGGCGTGCAAACGGCGGGCAGTGGTGACCTTGTATCGGGCCGGTTGTCGGTCGACTACCTCGAAACCGACGGGATTTCCAAAGCTGACGAAAATGATGGCAACACGGAAAAAGATAATTACGACAACCTGACCGTGTCTGGCCGGCTTGGGTTCCAATTTACGGATACCTTTAGTTTGGCGGCCAATGCTCGCTATATAGACAGTGAAGCCATGTATGACGGTTTTGTCTTTGAACCGGACACAGGCGCCTTTTCGTTTGCCGATGCCGATCTTATTTCAATCAGCAAGCGTTATTCGGGCGGGTTGGTTGCGGATTTTGCCTTCCTGGACGGCCGCTTCGAGAATAAGCTTGGTGTGAATTACAGCAGCACCAAGCGCAGGGAATCCGGAGCCGATAATTTTGGTGGCGACATCGAAGGTGACAGGACGACGCTGTCCTACCAGGGTGCCTATGCATTGACCGGCAGCAACAAGATTTTGTTCGGCGGAGAATACGAGGATGCGCGGGTCAAGGATCCCGCCGGCTTAGCAGAGACCAAGAGCCTCGATTCCACGGGAGTCTTTGCGTTGTATCAGTTTGCGCCCGTCGATTCCGTTGATCTTACGGTGGGGCTGCGTAATGACAATTACGAAGATTTCGGTTCGGAGACCACAGGCCGGGTTACTGGTGCCTGGAACCTGGTAAATAGCGGAACGACCTTGCGCGGCAGTGTCGGTAGCGGTTTTAAGGCACCGACGATTTTTCAGCTTGGTTACTCCTTTGGCCCCGTCAGTCCACTGGAAAATCTCAAGCCGGAAACCAGTGTTGGCTGGGATGCCGGTATCGAGCAGCAATTTGACTGGGCCGCCGTGTATGTTCAGGTCACTTACTTCAGTGATACGACCAAGGACGCCATTACTTTCGTGGAGACTTTCGTGCCCGAGTACAACGCCCGTTATGAAAACGTCGACAAAGTTCGGCGCAAAGGCGTGGAGCTGGTCTTTGGTGGCGAAATAACCTCTGATCTGAGTTACAGGCTTACCGGCACCTATGTCGATGCGCGCAATGAAACCAGCAATGAACGATTGTCGCGCGTACCCCGGCTTGCCGGTGCATTTAATGTGACCTGGGCACCGTTGGGCGGCAGCAGCATCTATGCGGAACTGGTCGCCCAGGGAGATCAGGATAATTCGACCTTCGACGATCTGACGGTTGCAGGCTTTGGTGTGCTAAACCTTGGTGGTGAGTGGCAGGCGGGCAAAAACTGGAGTCTGTTTGGGCGGGTGGAGAACCTCCTCAACAAGGAATACCAGGAAGTGCTTTTCTACGGCACGCCAGACCGCAGTTATTACGCCGGTTTTCGAGTTTCGATGTAGTGCCTCAGGACACTCGCGCCCGATAACGGTTTCTAGTAGCCTGCGAGTCTGGTCAGGGCATTCTTTGGCCTTGATGCTGTTGCAAACTGCTTGATGACTCCCTGGGGGGAACATGGATAGAAACGCACCTGCCGCAATTTATGCGGGAATATTTGTGAGTGTTCTCGGCGTCTTCGCGCTGATGATTATGCCAATCGTCCCCGGCGTACTGATAGCTGAACTGGGCTTTTCCAAAGAAGCTGCAACGGGCGTTATCAGCGCCGAAGTAGGCGGCGGTGCTCTGGCCTCAATCTTTGCGATGTTCTGGATTGGCAAGCTGAACTGGCGGCATGTGAGCCTCATGGCGATTGGGGTGGTGGTACTGGGAAATATTGCCACGTTGTACATCACCGACGCGTCCGCGCTGACGATCCTGCGTTTTATGGTGGGCTTTTTCGGGCAGGGTGCGGCCTTCGCGGTGGGAATAGCCATGATCGGCAGCACCAGCGACCCCGATAAGAACTTTGGTTTCGTTATCGCCGCGCAGGTGGCTTTCGGTGTGATTTCGCTGCTAACGCTGCAGCGTTTCGTGAATGCATTCGACAGCGTTGGCGGTATCTACATTCCCCTGGCCGCAGTTGCGGCGCTGGGTCTGCTGCTCATACCCAAACTGCCAACCGGATTTGTGGCGCGGCCGGAGCAGCACGCGGAACAACCCGGTGGTTCGATACTCTTGCCCGTCATCGGCCTGGTGGTCATGCTGATCTGGTGCTGCGGACTCGGCGCAATGTGGAACTTTGTTGCCCTGATTGGCGTTGCCAACGGCCTCGATCCGGTCGAGGCACAGCAGGCCTTGGCCATTAGCTCGGGTGTCGCAATTGTTGGCGCCTTCTCTGCGGCGGCGCTTGCGGGCAAGGGCATCAACAGGCTGGTGCCGGTAATCGTGGCGCTGCTGGTCCAGGCTGTGATGGCCTGGTTCCTGCAGGTGCAGACGAGTTGGGTCGAGTTAGCGATCAAAGCTTCGATCTTCCAGGTTTTCTGGAATATGACCGGCCCCTTCATAATGGGTGCAATTGCGTCATCCGACACCGGCGGCAAAGTTGCGGTACTGATTCCTGCGGCGCAAACCGCCGGCTTTTCTGTGGGCCCCATGATAGCTGTGGCATTCATGACGGAAGGAAGCCTGATTGCGGCCAATTACACCACCATCGTGTGCTGCCTGATTGCGCTGGTTATTTTTGTTCCCCTCGCTCTCAGGCTCAAAGCTGCGGGCCACTGATTGGTTGCGATCGCTTAAGCGGCGGCCTGCGCTGCAGCCGCATTTTTTGGCTACTTGGTTAACAGATAAGGCCGAAAAGCGGCGGACATGACCGGCCGGATATCGTCACCGTCGCGCACGAGCAATAACATGGCAATGCCATGCCGGTCGGCAAAACCAGCGGCCCGTTCAGGCCCCAGGACCATCAAAGCGGTGGCCAGCGCATCGGCCTGCATTGCGTCTGGCGCAATCACCGTTGCCGAGGCCAGGCCCTGTTCGACCGGCGCGCCGGTCGCCGGGTCGATCGTGTGGCTGATGCGTCGCTCATCGACAATATAGAAGTTCTGATAGTCACCCGATGTAGCAACAGCCGAGTCTCCCGGCAGGACCACGAATTCGATTTCGGCATCGCCGCCGGGTTGCTGTATCCCGATGCGCCATGGCTTGCCATCCGCGCGCACACCGGCGGTTCGCAATTCGCCGCCGATCTCCACGAGGTAGTTGCGGACGCCGCTGGATTCAAGCAGGTACGCGAGCTGATCCACCGCATAGCCCTTGGCGATGGCCGAGAGGTCGAGCCGCAATAGCGGGTCCGTTTTGCGCAGGGCTGGTGGCGTCGTCCTTGCCTCGAGCTTTCTGTAACCGCTGTGTTGCTGCAACTCCCTGAGGGACTCCGCGGCGGGCGGGACGCCTGCGGTTACGCTCGGACCGAAACCCCACGCATCGACGGCGGGGCCCACGGAAATATCGAAAGCACCTTCACTAAGCCGGCTGACGCTTTGTGCGTAGTCGACTACGCGGGCAAGGTCCTCCGAAACCGCGAACCAGTCTGTGCCGAGCCGCAATTGGTGCCGCGCACCGTATATGTCGTGCCCATCGTCCTGCCGGACAGCACTAACCCGTTGTCGCCCGCAGGCTCTGTGCACGCGCCAATAAAAACGATGCCGGCCGCTACAAGCCATTTCAGCCACCGTTGTGCAGAGTGCATCATGGGCGCCAATAATAAATCCGGATGCTCGCCTCGGGCCAGCAACCATTTATTGCCACAAGCGTATATAGTTGGTCGTGCGTAACTTCAAGGCCGCATTGGGTGACATCAACTCCGGAGTGCAGACGATGACTGACGTTTACAGGCAGATATCCATAACCACCATCAGTGAAGCGGGCAGTATCGATGCCGGTACCTTGCGCGCACTTTGCAGAGCCGCCGCGATCGCGGCTTTCATTATCTTTGTGGGTATGGCTATTCATCTGCTAAAGGCCTCGTACCTTGAGCCTACGTTCCTGGGTGCAACTATGTTCGTTCAAGTACAGTGGTTTTGCCCACATGATTAACGGCCTGCTGATGCTGTTCCTGGGCGTGGCTGTCATGAATGTCTTCCGCTACTCCAACCCGCTTGCGGCACAGCTGGCATTCGTGGCCGCACTGTTGTCAGGTATCGGCTTTTTCACCACCGGTGTTAGCGATATACCCGGCACAGCTTACGCATCCTTGCTCAGAGACCTCAACCCCGACTACAACGACGCTATCCTGCTGATAACCACGATGATCCGCGGCATTGCCAACATGATTGCGATCACCGGCCTTGGCCTGTTTGCAGCTTTTGTCGGCAGGGCCGCGCTTAGCAGCGGTGTCTTTTCGAGGTGGGGGGCGTACTGGGGATTTGTTTTGCTGATCCCGGGTCTCGGAGGGCTCGTGAACCCGATATTCGGATTCATGTACATTGCCCTCGTGCTGCCGTGGCTGGTCTGGCTGGGAATGCAGTTCAGTAAGCTGGCCCGGGGGCAATAAAGCCAAATCGTCGCGCCGCGCCGACGATACTCGAGTTTGAGCAGCTCGCATTGCGTGTTCGTTTGAGGACGTAAATGAAAGTTCAGATTTTTCTCGAGGCGGGCATTCCGCCGGCAGAAGTCGCCCAGTTGGGACGGCTTGCAGAAGATGCGGGTATCGCGGCGCTTTGGACCTCCAGTTTCCCCGCGCGGCGCGAACCCTTTATGTGTCTGGCAGCACTCGCAGCCGAGCGGCGTAATCTACAGCTTGGCGCAGTCCCAATAAGTCCTTACGAACTGCACCCGCTCAAGATTGCCGATACATTGTTGACCCTCAATGAGCTATGCGGTGGCCGCGGGGCGATTACTGTCGGCGGTATGGGGCATTCCGTCATGCGGGTCACCGGGCTGACGCCAGTGCGGCGAGTGAGTGCGGTGCGCGAATGCGTAGAGATTCTGCATGCAGCAGCAGCAGGCGAACCGGTGTCCTATGAAGGCGAGATATACTGGCTGCAGAACTACCATGCCGACTGGCTTACTCAGCCTGCACCAAAAATCTACGTCGGTGCGAACGGTCCTGGGATGCTGAAGATGGCCGGCCGGGTGGCCGACGCCGTCATGCTGAGTGACGTACCCCTGGCGCGCATGGCCGAGGTCAGGGCGCGTATGCTTGAAGGTCGCGCGGCCGCAGGCCGGGAAACGGAAAGTCTTACCGTCGCCAATTTCTTTGCCTGGCATATCAAGGAAGACAGACAGGCGGCCCTTGACGAGGCCCGCATGGAGCTGATCTGGCGGGGGTTGTTGTTGCCATGGCACACAGCTCCGTTTCTGGGCGCCGAAGATGCGGCCTTTGTTGATGAGCGCCGCGACGCTTTCCTGCAGGCCTTTGTAAGACGCAACCCGAAAATCGAAGGTGTGCCGGAGCACATTATCGACGCGTTGATCAAGAACCTGACTTTTACCGGCTCCCCCGCGGATATAGATGGCATCGCCGCAAAACTCAGCAGCTATGCGGCGCTTGGCCTTGACGAGGTGACATTAAAAATACACGGTGATGCGCGGGAGGCGATACGCCTCATCGGCACCCACCTGATCCCCGCGCTTCCCTAGCGAATGTAGACTCGCGAACGAAAACCAGCGAACGGAACCTATTTCTTGGCGCGGACCGACAATACGGGGCAGCCGGCATGGCGCAACACGTCTTCGGTGGTGCTTCCCAGCAGGACATGCTTCATGCCGCTATAGCCGTGCGTGGTCATGACTATCATGTCGGCCTTGATCTCATTGGCATAATTTACGATCTCGGTCGCGGCATGCCCAACGACGACTTTGGTCTCGCAGCCGTGTGGTATATTTTTGAGGTATTCCGCTGCGAAATCGGTCATTCGTTTCTCGGCACTTTGCACCAGTTCTCCGGATGTCGGGATAGCGATAGCACCCATGTCCAGCGTGCTGTAGATTTGTGGCTCTTCGACCACGTAGACGCAATGTAGTTTGGCACTGAGATTGCCCGCCATATCCACCGCCCACTTTAGTGCGCCGACTGATACGTCAGAGAAATCGGTAGGGAATACGATGTTAGCCATGATGTGGTCTCCTGTTTACATCTGGAGTGTATGATTTCATTGTTATTGCCTGCAATACCAGCGCATATGCTGGAATCTACCTATCCTTCTTATCATTATCTGCATTAATACAGTATCGGCCCGGGGGCAGCAAATTATGAACGTAGTTATAACCGGCAGTACCCAGGGTATAGGGTTGGGTCTCGCACGCGAATTCCTGAAACGCGGCCATAATGTTGTTATCTCGAGCCGTCGCGCGAACGCAGTTGCCGAAGTGGTCGAAGAACTGCAAAGTGAATGGCCCGATCTGAAGGTGGTTGGCCAGGCCTGCGACGTTGGGGTTTACGAGCAGGTTCAGTCCTTATGGGATTTTGCAGCGGAGTCACTCGGGCGGGTTGATATCTGGGTCAACAACGCCGGAACCGAGGTCGGTAAGACGATGTTCTTCATGCAGGAGCCGGCCACCATCGCGGCCACTGTGCAGACCAACCTGACCGGCATGATGTACTGCAACCAGGTGTCTATTAAGGGTATGTACGCGCAACCGGGCGGCGGGAAAATATTTAACATGGAAGGATTCGGCAGTAACGGTATGGTGCGACCGACTGTCAGTGTTTATGGCTCGACGAAAAGAGCTTTGCGACACTTCACCAAGTCAATGGCTGCCGAACTCAGCGGCACCCCGGTCAAGGTCTGCTATTTAAGTCCGGGTATCGTCGTTACCGATTTGCTGGTACCGCCTCCGGAGCAGCGTGATGAACGCTGGGAACAATCCAAAAAAATCCTCAATCTGCTTGCTGACACCGTCGAAACCGTCACTCCCTTCCTGGTCGAGGGCATGCTCAACGTAAAAGAAGGTGGTGAGGCGGTTCGGTGGCTGACGCCGCGAAAAGTCATCGGGCGCAGAATAATGGCGATATTCCGCAAGCGGGATATATTCACGCCGCTGGGTTTGTGAGCGGATTTATGCGCTGTGTTTGCCGTTAAATACGAAGAGATTGTAGCTCGCATAGTTGAAAGACAGCATCAGGATTGAGCCACGGCAAGCGCGGGGCGGGGTCTGGCGGCCAATGGCCTTGCAGTCATCGTGTCGGTTTCTTCTGTGCCATTTTTCCCATATTCGAAGCTAATCGGGCAAAATCGTTGTGCGTTCATCAGAGGATGCCTTTGGCTCGGCGGCTTATGGTGCAGAAACAAAAAATACCCGGACATCCCGATGCCGTTTTTGCGGCAACGCTGTTTATTGCGGTAGCGCTTTTTTTCGGCATCTGGCTGGTATGGGATGCAACTTTTTTTCGCCTGGTGACTTATTCGCCGTGGGCGGACTACTGGGAGTACAGCGCGCTGCTTAAGGAGTGGCTCAGAGACTTCTCCTCACCGGGCAACCCGCATGTTCCTGATTCGAGTCTGAGCCCACTTTATATGCCGTGGTTCTGGCTGCTTACCGTAATAGGGCTCGCTTTCGGCATGGACTCGGTAGATTTGATGTCGCTGGGTGCGGTCTCGAATTATTTGCTTATCGTGATCGGCCTGCACCTTTTTTTGAAGGAGTATTTCCGCGATCCGTGGGCTCCACTCATTGGCTTCTTTGCAATCTTTATGTTCTGGGGCGTTGGCTGCGACTCGGCGAACCTCTACCAGTTCAAAAATTTCTTATATGTGGCCGGCTATCCGTCCAGTCTTGTCTTTGGCTTAAGTCTCGTGTCGTGGTGGGCGACTCTGCGAACGCTGCGTGGTGACGAGAAACCTCTGGCCGGCGCTTTCATCCTTGTCCTATTGTCAGCGCTTATGTTTCTCTGTCACCCCTTAACAGGGTTGTTCGGCGTTGTCGGCTGCGGCTTGCTGACGTTGACCGAGCACTCGACATGGGGTCGGCGTTCCGCTGTCTGGCTTGCGCTGCTGTCAGGCCTCGCTTTAACTGAGGCATGGCCATACTTTTCTGTCTGGAAGGTGGCATTCGGGCTATACAGTGAAGGCGTCGAGAAATGGGGTAGTGCTGGCCCTGAGCTCGTTATGCTCGAGCGGTTCCAGTCAGACGTCTGGCAGCATATTTTCTACGATCCGCGGTCGATCATAATCATTCTGGGGCCTGCCTTACTCGGCATCCCGGTCTGCCTGTGGCTGCTCGCGCGCCGCGAATGCCTGTTTATCGTTGCGGGTGCTGTTGCGATGAGCCTGCCATATTTCGGCAATTTGTTTTTCGAGGTGGCGTCAGCACCCCGCTTCCTCCTGTTTATCGCGTTCTTTCTGCAGCTCGCGCTTGTATGGCTGATCCTGCGCGTTATCGACAACTGGCGTACGACCCCGCGTACGGTCATCGACAGCCTTGTCTTGTGGTTTGCTGTTGTTGCTTTGTTGGTCATCGGTGGCTTCAACGTGGCGCTTGCGGAACTCGAATACCGCGGCTCTGCACTTGACGCCAAGACCCTGGAGATTGTGGACAAGCATGGCCAGATACCCGGCCGGACAAGTGTCCTGGTGCTATACCGAAGACTGACGGCGTCGCTCGGCGGCAATAGTGTGGTGCTGACCACGCCCCGACTTGGATGGCCGCTGCCTACCGTCAAAGGCAAGGTCGTTTCGCTGCATAAAGAAAATCCTATGCTGCTGGACCAGGCAGAGCGCTATGTTGCGACGCTCGACTTCTTCTACCGGCCACTCGATGATCTGGCTCGTGCAGACATGGTCCGGCGTTACAAGGCATCCCACGTATTAAGCTATGCATCGGACGATCGCGCGGACCCGGCCGTTGCAGGCTGGCTGAGCCGCTTCGCTACCCTGGTTGCCGAAGTCGGCGATTACCGGATGTATGCAATAGACTTCGCGGCACTTCCTGCCGCGCCGACAGAACCCTTTATCGGCGCAGCAGCGGACGTTGCGACCGAGCAGACTGAAGCCGAGCCCACGGCTCAGCAAAACGCCAACATAGAGCAGGTTGAGGGTGAGATCTTGGTTCCGGACTCACTGCCGGATGAAAACGGCGAAAAGTCGGAGGAAAAAAGCTTCGGTGCGCCAATCGCAGAGCCCATACTCGACCCCGAAAGGCATGGTGGCTAATTAATTGGGGGTTTTGCCGGCGCTGAGATATTGCAGGCGCTTTAATTCCTGACGGCCCCTGGTCACCGTATCCAGGATCAGTCCGCAGGCCAGGCATAAAAAGCCCAGCAGCATTAGGCCGGTTGCCAGAATAGCGGTCGGAAATCGCGGCACGAGGCCGGTTTCCATATAAGTGTTGATCAGCGGAATGCTGATCACGACGGCAGCTAACGCAAACAGACTAAACAGCACTGAAAAAAACTGCAGCGGACGTTCTTCTTTTATAAGTAGTGCGATCATTTTCAGAATTCTAAAACCGTCGCCAAAGGTGCTCAGTTTGCTGATCGATCCTTCTGGTCTTGCGCCGTAGTTTGTTTCCACCTCAGCCACCGGCATCCGCAGTTCAAGCGCATGGACAGTCAACTCGGTTTCTATTTCGAAGCCGCCGGACAGGCTTGGAAAAGATTTTGCAAATCGGCGCGAGAATACTTTGTAGCCTGACAGCATGTCGTCAAAGCGTTTGCCGAAAATCATCGCCACCAGCGACGTCAACAGAGTATTGCCAAACTGATGTCCGGGCCGATAGGCTTCGCTTTCTTCGTGCACGCGTTTGCCGTTCACGAGGTCGAGGTTCTCGGCTATTAATTTCTCGATTAGTCTGGGTGCGGCGGCCGCATCGTAGGTGTTGTCGCCGTCGACCATGACAAATATGTCCGCCTCGACGTCCGCAAACATGCGCCGAACGACATTGCCCTTGCCCTGCAGAGGTTCATTCCGGACTATCGCTCCAGCCTGCTTCGCTATTTCGGCCGTGCGATCGCTCGAATTGTTGTCGTAAACGTAGATGCTGGCTGAAGGCAGCGCCCGGCGGAAATCGGCGATGACGGCCGCAATAGCCGTTTCTTCGTTGTAGCACGGCACCAGTACCGCGATCTCCGGATTATTGGACAAGCTCATAGTCGGTCTGTTTATCAATTCATCAAGACCGAACCTTATTGATAGCGGCCGGTGTTTGTAAAGCGCCCGTATCGCTTTTTCGCAAACCCGGGCAGCCGCAAAAGGCTTGCCGGACTTGCGGGGGCAGCGGATTTTACTGGCTGGTAAAGCGGAATACGCGGATCGCGCTGAATTCCTGCCCCTTGACGGTGCCGAGCTTGCTACCGAGCTGATTCAGTAGCTCGATCTCGCTAATGGCGGTTTTGGCGTCATAGCCGGAAACCAGCCAGACCTGGCGTCGCTCGCCGACCAGCGGGCGAACGTCCGGTTTGTCCTTAATACTCACTCCGGCGGCTTGCCAGCTTTGCTCCGCGATCACGGTGCGCAGTTCCAGATCTGTGCGCTTGGCATAGTAGCGGTAGGGAACGATCACATCGGGGTTGTGGAACAGCACGAGGTCGCCGGCCGCCGCGCCGTTTTCGACATAGCTGACTGCGGCCGGCCAGTTGGTCTTGCTAAGTTTGCCGTAATAAAAGGGCAGCGCGCCTCCCATGCCGACAACCAGCAGCGCCAGCACAACGGTTCGCAGCCATGCAGGGCGCATGCAGGCTATGCCTGTCGCAACCAGGATATACCAGGCCGAACTGCTCGCGATGGTATAGCGAGGCATGTAAATAGGCTGCATTAGCTGAGAGATTAGAAACGGCAACAGCACCGGCGTAAGCAGCCATGCAAACAGCAGCAAAGCTGTGGTGGCGTTGTGCGGCCGAAAATTTTCGTCACTCGGCTGCGCGACCTTTGCTGTGCTGAACAAGCAGATAATCGCCCAGGCGGCGATGACCAGCGCAAGCAGCAGGGCGGGCATCACGGCCATATAGAGTTCAAAGGTGCCGACGAGCGAGTCCAGATCCGGCTTGTTTATCCAGAACGAGGTTTGCACGCGGCCGATCTGTTTGAGCAATACATAGAGCCAGGGCGCAAAAAATAATGCCAGCATGGCCTGCAGACCGAACCATGATTTGATGGCCAAGGCCGGCCGCGCTTTCCAGCCCGGCAAATAGCGCACGAACATGTAGATGTTCTGGGCAATAAGCACGAACAGCGCGTATACGTGGCTGTACATCATCAGCACGGTTGCGGCGAGGTAAGCGGCCTGGCGCGCGGCAGACTGGCTGTTGGGGTCGCGGTTGTCGTCCATGCGCAGGAGCATGAGCATCGATAGCAGCGCAAGAAAGTTCAGCAGCGCATACATTCTCGCTTCCTGTGAATAACGGATAGCAAACAACGAGATTGCGCAGAGCAGCGCGGCCACCAGCGCCGCACGCTCGTTGGTCACGCGCCGGGCGACGGCCCAGATCAGAGCGACGCTTAGCGTTCCGCACACAGCGGATAACAGCCGCAGCGCCCACTCGCCGTCGCCGAATAAAGCTATGCAGGCGTGCAGCAGCAGGGCATACAGAGGCGGATGAACGTCGACCGCGATGCTGGCGAGCAACTCACCCAGCGGCAGGCTGGATTGTTGCCAGGACAGGGCCTCGTCGAGCCAGAGGCTTTCATCGCCAAGGCCATAGAAGCGCAGCGCGCCAGCCAGCAGCAGTATGCAGGCCAGCAAATAAATCGGTGGACTGGATTGGGGGGATTCAGAATTCATCCAGCGCCTCGCCGATGGCGGTTGTCAGCTGTGCCAGATCGCCGGCTTCGATGATATACGGCGGCATGAGGTACACCAGTTTGCCGAAAGGTCTGATCCACACACCCCGCGAGACGAACAGTTGCTGCAACTTTGCGACGTCGGCTTCTTGGGTGCATTCCACGACGCCGATTGCACCCAGAATCCGCACGTCGGCAACGAGCGGATGCTGCCGATAGCTTTCGAGTTCGGTGCTGAGTTGTTGCTCGATGCCGGCGACCCGGTCGGCCCAGTTACTTTCCCGCAACAGCGTCAGGCTGGCGTCCGCGATGGCACAGGCGAGCGGATTCGCCATGAAGGTCGGGCCGTGCATCAGGACGCCACCTGCGGCGGAAATACCGTCTTTCACGCGGTCATTACTGAGCGTCGCGGCCAGGCTCATGTAGCCGCCGGTCAGCGCTTTGCCAACGCACATGATGTCGGGCGTTATGTCGGCGTGCTCGCATGCGAAAAGTTTGCCCGTCCGACCGAAGCCGGTCGCAATTTCATCAGTGATCAGTAACACGTCATACTCGTCGCATAATTGCCGGGCGGCGCGCAGGTAATCGGCAGAGTAAAACCACATGCCGCCCGCGCCCTGCACAACAGGCTCAAGAATAAGTGCCGCGAGTTCCTGATGGTGCCGAGCGAGCAATTCGCGCAAGGGTTCGATATCCGCGGATGGCATGGCCGCGCCAAACCGTGTCTCCGGGCGCGGCGCGAATAGCTGCGCTTGCATGGCGCCGGTAAATAGCGAGTGCATTCCCGTCACCGGGTCGCAGACTGACATCGCCCCGAACGTGTCGCCGTGATAACCGCCGCGTATCGTCAGCATGCGTTTTTTCTGCGGCTTGCCCTTGTTGTGCCAATACTGGATCCCCATTTTCAACGCGACTTCCACGCTGACGGACCCGGAGTCACTGAAAAAGACGTACTGCAGCGATTCGGGGCTAAGCTCGATTAATTGCCTGGCAAGTCGTTCGGCGGGTTCGTGGCTAAAACCGCCGAACATTACGTGCGCGGTTTTTTGCAGCTGCGCGTTGGCGGCAGCATTCAGCGCGGGATGGTTGTAACCATGGATGGCGCACCACCATGAGGACATGCCGTCGATCAGCTCACGGCCGTCGCTGAGTCTGATGCGCACCCCGCTCGCCGATTCGACGGGATAGGTGGGCAGCGGATCCGTCATCGATGTGTAAGGGTGCCAGATATGGTCGCGATCAAAGTCGGTCATGAAGCGTCCCGCTCTTTGAGTTGTTCCAGTACGTCCGGTTCGAAGTGCGAAGCTGCGGTCTGCGCGCTCGCATTCGCAAGGAACGGTATCCGCCCCAGCAATGGCGCCGCGATCCGCCGGGCCAGGGCGCGCACATTTTCGTCGGCAACGACCATGTCAGGGTCCGTGTGATTGGCGACCCAACCCGCGAGCCGGAGTCCTTGCTGCCGGATAGCCATCGTCGTCAGCAAGGCATGATTGATGCAACCGAGCCGCATGCCGACGACCATGACGACCGGGCAGCCGATACCGGCCGCAAGGTCTGCCATCGTTTCACTGTCGTTTAGCGGAACCTGCCAGCCGCCGGCCCCCTCGATAACGACGAAATCCGCCCTGCTTAGCGATGCTTTGCAATGGCCGACCAGATCGGCCGCGTTTATTTTTATGCCTGCTCGCTCGGCAGCGATATGGGGTGCCATGGCTTCACGCAGGGCCAGCGGATTTACCGTCGAGTAATAGGGGCTGATGCTCGACAGCCGCATTAACTCCTGTGCGTCGTCGTTCATCCATTGTCCGTCCGTCAGCTCACACCCGGCCGATACGGGTTTCAGCCCGAGTGTGCTCAGGCCGTGATCGCCGGCGATTCGCAGCAGGCTCGCTGCGATGACCGTCTTGCCGATTCCGGTATCCGTGCCGGTAATGAAATACGCCTGAGTCATGGCCTAGTTCAGCCTCTCCAGCGCAGCTAGCAAGGTGTCCATGTCCTGATCGGTGTGCGTGGCAGTGAAGGTGACCCGCAGGCGCGAGGTGCCTTTGGGTACCGTGGGAGGCCGAATAGCGCTGATCAGAATGCCCGCTTCCTCCAGTGCGGCGCTCATATCCAGTGCGCTTTGCTCAGTGCCGAGCAATATGGGTTGTATAGGCGTTGCCGAGTCGGTGAGTTGCAGACCGATGCGCGCCGCGCCGGCGCGAAAGCGCTCTATCAGTTCGGCTAAGCGCTGCCGGCGCCACTCCTCAGCTTGCGCGATACGCAAACTGACGAGGGTGGCTGCGGCGATCGCCGATGGCAATGCCGTGCTGTAAATATAGGGGCGCGCCCGCTGGATCAGTGTTTCGATCAACTCGTCGCTGCCGGTTACGAAACCACCCTGGGTGCCGAAGGCTTTGCCGAGCGTGCCGATCTGGATCTGCACGTCTGCCGCCGAGTATCGGGCCGGGTCGATCAGCCCGCGACCTTGCGCACCGAGCACACCCAGGCTGTGGGCTTCGTCGATCATCAGCCATGCGCCGTGTTTGTGAGCCGCCGCCGTGAGCGCTTCAAGGTCGCACACCGTGCCGTCCATACTGAAGGTCCCGTCGCTAACGACGAGCTTGCGTGCGTCCGTGCCGGCTGCGGCGGCGAGTTTGTCTTTCAGATCGTCCGTATCGCGGTGCCTGAAGCGCTTGAACCGTGCGCCGCTGATCAGGCCGCCATCGAGCAGCGATGCGTGGTTCAGGCGGTCTTCGAATACGCAGTCGCCGTTGCCCAGCAGGGCGTCGATGGTGCCCATATTGGCGGCATAACCGCTTGCGAACAGCAGGCAGCGGGGCCGTCCGGTAAATTCCGCCAGCGCCTCCTCCAGCTCGTGGTGGGCCGTGGTGTGTCCGCAGACCAGGTGGGATGCGCCGCTACCCACGCCCCAGCGATCAGCGGCCTGCTGAAATGCGCTGCGCACTCGCTCGTCGTTTGCCAGGCCCAGGTAATCATTGCTGCAAAAATTCAACAGGCTGCGGCCGTCTACGAGCAGCTCGCGAGCCTGCGCCGACTCGACCAGCCGCCGCCGCCGGTAGAGCCCCTGCGCCTCGCGGTCGCTCAGTTGTTGCCCGATATTGTTGAAATTGTTCTTAAAACTATTCAAGGGTTGACCGGCTAGTAAGCATTGGACCGCTGAAGATTTCCCGGAACGATTATATGGCCTGCTGCACCCCATACAGTGCTTCTTGTCCGATAAACGGTCACAAAGTTCGCGCGCCGGCCGGGTATTTCCCATGCAGCTCCGGGTGGCGCAAAATACGTACGGGAGTCGCTGGGGTGCACGATGCCTCCGTCGCACCACAAAAATAACGATTAATGAGGAACAGCATGTCAGAGAGTAGCCGCAATATTCCGCTTTACACAGCGGGCGGGATGCAGGTTTCGTGCAATGCAGTCAATGCCTGCAAAGACAAGGAGTCCGCTTTTAAGGTGCGGATGGGGACACTGGAAAAGATTCGCAGTTACGTGACGGCTAATGTGGGGTTCGTCGATTTTTACCAGGGCAGCAAGGTTCGGCTGGTGTGCCTGCCGGAATATTTCCTGAGTGGTTTCATGCTCGGAGAGTCGCACGAGGCTTGGCATGACAAGGCCTGTATCCGTTATGACGGCCCTGAGTACGAGTTTCTCGGCAAGCTGGCCCAGGACAACAATATTTTTCTGGCGGGCAATGTTTACGAAATCGACCCGAATTTTCCCGAGCTGTATTTTCAGACCTGCTTCATTATCGATCCGAAGGGCGACGTTATCCTGCGTTACCGCCGGCTGACCTCGGCTTTTGAGATGACGCCGCACGACGTGCTCGACAAGTACCTCGACCTCTACGGTGTCGAGGGGCTCTTTCCGGTTGCGGACACTGAAATAGGCCGGCTTGGCTGTATAGCCTCGGAAGAAATCATGTGGCCGGAGTTGGTCAGGGCCATGTGCCTGCGTGGCACCGAAGTGCTGTTGCAGCCGACCAGCGAACCGGGTAGCCCCAAGATGACCGACCGGCAGGTCGCCCGCAAAGCCCGTGCGATGGAAAACCACATTTATATAGTGGCTGCAAACACCGCATCGATCGACAACACGCCGATACCGGCCTATACCTGCAGCGCGCATTCGTGTGTGGTTGACTACAAGGGTGACACGATGGCCGAGGCGGCTACGGGCGGCGAGAGCATGCTGGCGCATGCCATAATCGATATCGATTATTTGCGCGCACGGCGTCGTCAGGGTGGCATGTTCAATCATTTTTCGCGCCAGCTGACCGATGTGTACGCGATGATGTATGCCAAGTATCCGCTCCGCACCGGCAATTCGCTGTTAAAAGACGGCGAGGTTCAGCCGCACCCCGATCGCACGTGGTTCCGCAAGCGCCAGGACGATCTGCTGGAGCGCCTGACTAAAGCGGGGCTGCTTTAGCGCGGGCTCTTACCCTTACCGGTTGGATGGTGTAATTTTGCGACAGTGACTGGTGTTGGCACGATGGCGGGCAGGTTTACGCCCGCGGAGATAAAAGCAAATGAGCACGATTACCACTAATCGCCGTGATTTTCTTTCGGGTGCCGGGGCAGTCGCCCTGTCTCTGAAATACGGTGCAGTTGCAGCGGCCGATGGCACGGCCGGCGGCTATGAGCGCTGGGAAGACATCATGCGCAATAAGTGGACCTGGGATCGCGTCGTGCGGGGCAGTCGGGGCCTTAACTGCACGGGTCATTGCGCATTCAATATATTCGTTCGCAACGGCATCGTCTGGCGCGAAGAGCAGCAGGGCGAATACGGTCACCAGGGCGATGACACGCCCGATTTCGGCCCACGCGGTTGTCAGAAGGGATTGCGGCAGCACAAGCATATGTATGGCAAGCAGCGCGTGCTATATCCCATGAAGCGGGCCGGGGAGCGCGGCGAGGGCAGGTGGGAACGCATCTCGTGGGATGACGCACTGACCGAAATTGCCGACAAGTTTATCGATGTCGCCGTCGAAAACGGCCCCGAGTCCATCACGTATGCCATGGGCACCGCGATGATCCTCAAGCGGGCCGGTTTCGCCGGCCTGTTTCGGTTTGCCAACATTACCGGTTGCGTGGTGCCGGAAACTTTTGCCGGCGTTGGTGACTTGCCGGTCGGTGCCAACATGACGCTGGGCCATCCGTTGCCGGGCGACAGCATGCCGGCGGTCTATAAGTCCAAGACCTGCATCGTCTGGGCCTGCAACCCGGCCGCGACCCGCATTCCGGACGCGCACTTTTTCTGGGAAGCCAAGTACAACGGCACCGAGGTGATCTGCATATCACCGGATTTCAGCGCGACCGCATTGCGCTCGTCCAAATGGGTCAACGTCAAGCCCGGCACCGACGCAGCGCTGGCGCTCGGCATGGTGCACACGATGATTGCCGAGGATCTCATCGACCATGATTACGTCCGGGAGCAGACCGACCTGCCGTTCCTGGTGCGGACGGACAACCAGAAGTTTCTGCGTGAATCAGACCTGGTCGAAGGCGGCAACCAAGAGGGCTTCTATTTCTGGGATGAAGCCGCCGGCCAGGCCACCGCCGCGCCGGGCACCGGGTTCGTCAACCCCTTCGGTCCGCCGCAGCCAGAAAAAGAGCCTGAATTTCTCACCCTGGGCCCGATCAAACCGGCGCTAACCGGCACCTGGACGGTCGAGACGGCAGCCGGACCGGTCGAAGTGACCACGGTGTTCGAGTTTGTCCGCAAGGAAATGGACAATTACACGCCCGAAAAAGTCGCGGCGATAACCGGCGTGAGCGCGGAAGTTACCCGTTACGTCGCGCGAAAATTTGCGACCCGCGGGCCCGGCATGATTTTCGCCGGCTATAGAGCCAATAAGTGGCTGCACGGCGACCTGATATTGCGATCCTGGTTGCTGATGAGCGCATTGACCGGCAATACGGGGCGCGAAGGCGGTGGCGTGCAAACGACACAGTTGTCCAAAGCAGACGGAATTTTTGCCTACGTGTTCGCCGGGCTCGGTCCGCGTTTGCGGATAGCGGCGCTGGCACTGTGGGATTATGCCAATGCCGGCGGGCGTGACAACAACGAACGAATTTACGGCAAGGAATATGCCGATCACGTCGATCGGCACTACGAGCAGGCCAAACAGAACTACTGGATTCCGGACTATGCGGCCAAACCCTGGCGCATGGCTATTATGGCGGGGCACAATCCGGCCAACTGGCGCTCGACGGGTGAGGCCTGGCGCGAGAATGCCATGGACAAGTGCGAGATGATCGTGGCGATGACGCCCGACATGAGCGCCACGGCCTTGTCGAGCGACATCGTGTTGCCGATTGCGCATCACTACGAAGTGCAGGACATGACCATGGAGGGCCGCACCCCCTACGTGCAGGTCATCGACGCGGCCGTGCCGCCACTCGGCGAAGCCAGATCAGACTGGGAGGCTCAGCGGGCGTTGATCACGCGAATTGCCGAGCGTTGCCGGGAGCGCGGCGTCAGCGAGATCGAGGACAACATGTTCGGACAGCCGATCAAGCGTGACTATGCGACTGCCGACCTGCAGTTCACGATGAGCGGTGAAATACCGAACACGCGCAAGCTGGTGGAATTCATGCTGCAAAATTCTTTCGGCATACCCAACGCAAGCTGGGAAGAGTTTGCGCGCAAGGGCTTCCTGCGTGTCGACGATTCCGACAACGTGCAGTTTGGCGAAAAGTCTGCGTATAACTACGAAACACTCGCAAGCACTCGCGACAAACGCCCTTACAAGACGCTTACCGGCCGCCAGCAGTTTTACCTCGACCACGACTGGTATCTGAGCGAAGGCGAAGCGATGCCGGTTTACAAGGGGCCACTGGAAAACAATGGTTTCGGCACGCGTTTGACCATGGGGCACGCACGCCATGGTATCCATAGTTGGGCTAGGGACGACTCATTACTGCTGAGCCTGCAGCGCGGCGAGCCGGACGTGTATGTAAATCCGCAAGATGCGCTAGCCAGAGGCATCGAGGACGGCGACCTGATTAAGGTCTATAACGATTTCGGCTCATTCGTCGCGATGGCGCACGTGAGTTCAAATACGCAACCGAAAACCCTGTTCATGTATCACGGCTGGGATCCGGTCATGTTCCGTGGCGGTAAAAATTTCAGCTCGGTAATCTCGACCAACGGGTTGCTGAAACCGGTGCAGATGATCGGGGGCTACGGGCACATGCGTTACAGTCCGCCCGACTTCGTGCCGAATCAGACCTTCCATGATTGTACGGTCGAGTTCGAGCGGTTTGGCGGTGATGCCTGATGAAGGTAACGGTCGCGTCGGTGGCTGTCTCGAGGTCAGGGCCTTCACCGGCGAGGACTAAAGCGGAGCTCGCGCATAGCGAGCGAGCCATCCCGCCGGTGAAGGCCCTGACCTCGAGACAGCGTTTCCGTGACAAAGTATCGTTTTCGGCGCACATGATGAAGTTGCTTTAACCGGATCAACAGAAGCCAGAGAGTAGGACCCGAGTAGGACGCTTAAGAAAAGTAAAGGTTGCGCGGAGATTTTGCTCGCATAGCGAGTGTCCGGCGACCAGGCGAGACAAGTAATCCGTCGGCAGCCCCGGCGGAACAAGAGGCAAGAAAAATGACAGACAAACAAGTCGCGATGGTCATCGACCTGAACAAATGCATCGGCTGCCAGGCTTGCACGGCGGCGTGCAAGTCGCTGTGGACGGACGAGCCGGGCCAGGAGTACATGTTGTGGAATAACGTGGAAACGAAGCCGGGCCCCGGTTACCCGCGCTACTGGGAAGAGGGCGGCGGCGGCTGGAACGAAGATCGCACGGCGCTGAAACCAGGCGTGCTGCCGGCGAAAGAAGACCACGGCGGCGAAATCCCGCTGAACTTCGAGGAGGTCTACTTCGAAGGCACGGCGGACCGTCTGCAGCAGAAAGAGCCCATGGGCAAGGGCGCGAACTGGGATGAAGACACCAGTTCCGGGGAGTATCCCAACAACTACCATTTTTATCTGCCCAGACTCTGCAACCACTGCACGAAACCCGCATGCCTGGAAGCGTGCCCGGTCCGCGCAATCTACAAGCGCGAAGAGGACGGCATCGTTTTGGTGGATCAAGACAAATGCCAGGGCTTCCGTGAATGCAACAAGGCCTGTCCCTACGACAAGGTGTATTTCAACTATGTCCAGGGCAAGAGCCAGAAATGTATTTTCTGCTTTCCCCGGCTGGAAGAAGGCGTTGCGCCGGCCTGTGCGCGGCAATGCCCGGGACGCCTGCGTTTCGTGGGCTTCCTCGAGGATGACAACGGCCCGATCGACAAACTCGTGAACCAGTGGAAAGTGGCTTTGCCGTTGCATCCGGAATACGGGACGGAGCCAAACGTTTATTACGTGCCGCCGATTTTGCCGCCGAAGTTCGATGCGGACGGTAATTTCGTTGACGACGATCCGCGGGTTCCCATGGAGTACCTCGAGAGCCTGTTTGGCCCTGACGTGCATAAAGCGCTGATTACGCTGCACGAGGAGATGGAGAAGAAACAGGACGGCAAGCCGAGCGAACTCATGGATCTGTTGATCGCAAAGGAATGGAAGTCACTGTTTAACATTCCCGACGTCAGGGTGGCCTGAAGCAGGCGGCGGACGCCGATTTGGCCTGCCTGTCAGCTGGATAAACAGTCGGGAGGCAGCCGTGAGGCCGGGGACAAGTCACCGTCGGGATGGCTAGCTTCGCTGCGCTTGAGTCCTCGCCGCCGACGTGTCCGCAGCCTCACAGCTGTTTAGCTTCGTTAATTACTTCTGGCGCAACTCGCCAGTTGCCCGCTCAGCCACTGTCGGAAACTGCCAAGCCGAAACGCGCTGCGGCCGGAATGCCCTGGAGCCGGAATAAAGCGCAGCGAAGCGAGCCATCCGGCGGAAGGGCGTTCCGGCCGCAGCGCACTAACCAACGAGCCTGCTGGCTGCGACACTAGAGATACCTATCCAGCGGAAACTCGTCGGCGCCCGGAATGACGGGCCGTTTCCCGGCCTCCCGCTTATCCGCGTCGAGCGTTGCGTCAATGGCAAGGCGCGCCGTCGTGCCGCCGCCCTTGGTCGGCACTTCGATTACTTTCAGCTTGCTTGCCGCATTCATGCGCATGGCGATCGCCCATTCCACATCACTGGGGCTTTGCAGGTTGACGTCTTCATCGACGACTACAACCCGTTGCACCATGAAGCCGAGCGGAAACGTATCGTAATGGTCCGCGTAAATTGCCGCGATCAACTCGTGCGGTTCATTTGCCGATGATTTTTCAAGCGCAACATTAATCTGGCAGCGCGCGCCCATCCTGCGCGGCGTCAGGTCGACATGGATGTCGCGCAGGCCGGGAAACCGGCTTTGCAAATTATTCAGCAGTTGTTCGCGCAGACCGCAGAAGATGTATATCCCCAGCGCATTGTGCTCTCGGTTCATGCCACCGAGTATTGTGTGGAACACGGCATTTTTTCGGTGGGTAATTGTCGTGATGCGAGCGAGCGGCGAGCGCGTGATGCCATAGTTATCCGGGAACTCGCCCATCATGTGGTCGATCTTGCGGCTGAAGTCTACCTCTGCTTCGATAACAAACTCGGCACTGGCCGGTACCAGCAGGTCGCTGGTCCGGCAGCGCATCAGTTCCAGCGGTTTGCCCTGCAGGGCGCCGGCGATATCAAAATCGGATTCGTCGCGATTGATTCGGCAACCGGCAGTGATCAAGAGGGCCGGCGGGGCGCCGATGACATAGGCTATCTTGAGCGACTCGCCAGCTTGCTCGGCTTCGCTGTATATCTGGTGCAAGCGACTGCTCTGCCCGGCGCTAATAGATAAATGTTGTCCATCGATGACCGGAGCCCGGTAAAAGCCGACATTGGCATTCCCTGTTTCAGGGTCGCTGACGATACCCAGACCGGCCGTAATGAAATTGTGGCTGTCATCGGCGAAGAACCTGGGGATCGGTAGCTGCGCCAGATTGACCTGGCGCTCATCGATCACCCAGTCAGCCGCAGGGCCCGAAACCACCTCTCGGGACGGCAGGGGATTGGCGCGAGCTGAGGCGATCAGGCTTGCCCAGCCATCTTTGCCCTTAAGTTGCCGTGGCGACATGCCCAGCGACATCGCGTGCCGCTCCGGGCTACTCATGACTCCGCCCACTGCCGGAAAACGCGAGCCTTTCACCTTCTCGAACCAGATGGCCTTGCGGCGATTCTCCGCCTGTCGCAGCAGGGCGCCGAGTTCATAAGTGGGATCGACCTCGGATTTGACCCACAGCACCTCGTTCTCAGAATCTAGCAAATTGACGAATGTTCTGAAGTCCATGGCGTGTCCGCGGCTATAGTATTAGAAAGGCATTGTAACCGCGTTGGACTCGCGTGAAAGACGGCCGGGCAACGAGTCGCGCACCTGCTTTCCTTGGGCTTGCCCCGGTTCAGCCAAAGCTGCAGACTGTTGGCGGGGCGGAATCCGTCCGGTTCAACGCCAACCGCAACAGAGTAAAACGGAGTCAGCAATGTCCGATACAAGAATGGTCCGCGAGGACGGTACCTACCCGACCCTGGCGCTGCGCAGGGACATGATTATCGTTACCGTGGCGCAGACGCGTGTTTACGGCGTCGACGGCGACAACCCGGCGCCGGACATCCGCCGTAACCTCGACTATTTCCTGGAGTGCATAGACATTGCGCAAAGCGGCGGCCCCCCCAGCGACTTGCTCGTGTTTCATGAATTCCCGATCACCGGGTTTAGCAACTGGACCCGCGAGCAACATTACAATCTGGCCATAGCGCTGGACGGGCCGGAGTTGGCCGAGGTCGCGGCGAAAGCCAAACGCTACAACTGCTATATCGTATTCGGCGGCTATTTTAAGGACGAGCAGGACTGGCCGGGCCATATCCTTCACCAGATGATACTCATGGGGCCGGACGGGATCGTCGCCAATCACTGGAAACAGCGAAATTTACGCGGCATGTGGCCGACCGAGCAGTACACGACCACGATTTACGACGTTTATGATCGTTTTGTAGAAATGTACGGCGTCGACGCAGTGATTCCGGTGGCGCAGACGGATATCGGCAATATCGCGATGTCGGCCGTTCAGTTCGAACCCGAACTGTTCCGGTGTATGGCGATGAAAGGAGCGGAGATCATTTGCCGAGTAGCCACCGGCGGGTTTGAATACCATGATTTTCGCCTGACCTCGTATCACAACAGTTTGTATACGCTTGCTGTGAACAATGCCGTCAATACCGGCGAGCGAACCACCGGCTTTTTCGATGACGCGAATTATGGCGGCCCGGGTAACTCCGCAATATTTGGCCCGCGGGGCGTAGAACTCGAAAATTGCGGTGTCTTCGAGACCAAGCGCACTACTTTTATTCCCATGGCCCAGTTTCGGGCCAAACACCGTATTCCGGACGTGCATATGGATTTGTATCGGCCGGTGCTGGACCAGTATCGGACTCGTTATGACCACAGCGCCTATCTGCAGGAATTGCCGCAGGACAAGATGGCGTCGACCAGGCAATTCCAGGCCAATACGCGCTGGATCCATAACTGGTAAAGCTATGAAGGCCTCCGGCACGGCATGGGTTGCGCTGCTTGTAACGATTTGCGCGGGTTGCGAACGCGACCCGTACCAGTTACGCGAAGTGCCTGATTCCTCCGACTACTGTCTGGCGGCCCAGAAGGTCATCACCAAAACCGAAGCGCCGGTCGTTCTCGATATGCACGATGAATTCATGGGCTTCGTAAAGTCCAAGGCGATCATCGATCCGGAACGCGGTCCCGTCATTCAGCAATACAACTGGCACGATGCCGATGGCAACCTGCTGGGTATTTCGTGCAAGCTCAAGAGTGCGGATCATTTGAACCTCGAATTCGGCGCGGGCACCGCCGGCCCCGACGGTTTGTGCCAGGACATGAACCGGGCGGTTTTCACGCTGATTGCCAAGGCTGTGCGCAGCCCGGCATTTAGTCGAGTGACTTTCGATCCGGTCGAGGTTGTGCAGAACGAAGACCAGCCCGGAATGACGGGGCCTGACTGGCTCGCGCCGTTCAAGATGACCTACGTCGAAGACGACACGTTGCATATCGCGAGCAAGGGTTTCGTCGTCGATTTCACCGATCCGCGCTACGCGGACGCGCCGGAACGTTTTCGCGGCGTGCATTATTGCCACCTCATCGCGCCTGAATACCTCACCGCATTGCTCAGTGGCACCGGGCAGGTGGACGCCGTCATCGGCAGGGAGGTCGACCGCAGCACACCGCCGCCGCAAACCCGTTAGCCGGCATTAGCGGCGATTTCCTCGACCGAATTTTTGCCTCAGTCCCCTCGTTGATCAGCATGGCTGTTTGCTGTGCTAGAGTTGCATCGAACTGATGGGGGTTTCTTTTGTTTATGGATTTGTTCCAGCAATTACTGGCTAATAACCAGCAGTGGGCAGCCGAGCGGCTGGCCGAGGACCCGCGGTTTTTTAATCGGCTTACGGCCGTGCAGAACCCCGATATCTTGTGGATCGGCTGCTCGGACAGCAGGGTTCCGGCAAACCAGATTACCGGGTTACAGCCGGGTGAGGTGTTCGTCCACCGTAACATTGCCAACGTGGTGCCGCGAGAAGACGTCAACAGTGCATCCGTCATTCAATACGCTGTCACCACGCTCAGGGTTCGTCACATAGTTGTCTGCGGTCATTACGGTTGCGGTGGCGTGCAGGCCGCACTCGGCGAACAGCTGGAAGACCCTCTTGAGTTCTGGATAGAACACATACGCAGGATTCGGCAGCAGCACCTGGATGAACTCGATGCCCTGCCAGACGAAGAAGCCCGCTGGCGTCGTTTATGTGAACTCAACGTGCTGAACCAGGTCCAGAATGTTGCGCGCTTGCGCCTGGTGCGCGATACGTGGGAAGAAGGCCATGAGCTGGCAATTCACGGCTGGATCTACGATCTGAGCGATGGCCTGCTTGAGGATCTGGGCGCCAGCGTCGAGGGTCCTCACTAGCGCCATTTCCCGGCCTCGCTTCGCTCAACGTGCAGCCTGCGGACAGGGCCAAGCCTGGCCGAGCGACGATTTGACCATGACCTGCCTTAAGTCCAGACTAGTCGCTGGTAGTTGACAGCTGTTCGGGGGAATAGAATGAGCACCGTACAAAAAGAAGTTCGTCAGTCCATGGCTGATAGCATGACTCCGGAAGAAAAAATTCGGGCCGACGCCATCATGAAAGGATGGCTGGCATTCAACGCGCAGGCACGCGAGATTGAGCAGCGCTTCGATCGCAATCTGGAAGACATTGCCATCGAAGTCGACAAACTGATCTGCAAGAAGCTCAACCTGGAAGAGAGCCCTGCGGCCGATCGCACGCAGGAACTGGGCAGGGTCATTTCCGATACCTACCGTAATTACCAGATGCGGATGCCGTACTGGCATCAGTCCAACGACGCGCTGATCAAAGAGCAGCTGAAGACATTTGAATTTGCGCTCAAGCGCGACCTGCTGCCGGATCTGGTCGAGCACGATGTGTCGTCCATGTATGAAATTCTCCATGAGCGGGTCTATTGGATTGAGCAAACCGGGGACATCAGCCTGGCGCTCGACGCAGTAACCACACCGACCTGTTTCCGCAATCTGACGCTCGGCGAAGGATTCCAGTGGCACGGCGATCGCAAAGTCAGCTGGGTCTCGCCGTACAAGCGAGTGCTGGAGAAGGGCTGGAAGCGCAACATATGGACCGACGTTACCGAGGAGAAAATCCACAATATGTGGACGAAGCCGCGGTTCGAAGGCTACGCACGCCATCTCGAGTGCCAATTCGATATTTCAGATTGGGACGAGGCTACCCGTCTCGTTACGATCGAGGTGTTCCCGCTGTAATGTCAGCCGGGCGAGCTTGCCCGCAAGTTGTAGCAATGTAATCAGAAAGCGCCGGAGCATCTCTCCGGCGCTTTCTTTTAACCACGCAGCTTGATCAACCGGAGTCTTGTTCTAAGTGTCTGATGGTCTGCTAAAGCCCGATACGAACGGCACCAAATTTGGCCCGTTCTGGCTGACGCCTGGAGTCAGCCGCCTCAACGCATGCACATTTTTTGTATCGTCGTTCTCGTTCGTTACGCTGGTTACGTTTCTGAATTTCGTCCAGCCATACATCCTCGAGGAGATATTGCGTATCCCGGTGGGGGAGCAGGGTTCCGTTACCGGCTATCTGAATTTTCTGCATGAAGGTACGGCGCTGATCATTATGGGTTTTGCGGGAGCCCTGTCCGACAAGGTGGGGCGCCGTTTTCTGATCGTTACGGGCTTTCTGATCTGGATGGTCGGGTTTCTTGTTTTTCCGACGGCCGGTTCGCTCGAACAGCTTTATTTCTTTCGGTTTATTTGTGCAATCGGTGTGGCAACGGCATCGGTGATGGTGATTGCCACCATGCAGGACTACCCGCAGGAGTTGTCACGCGGGAAATGGGGTGGCCTCAACAGCTTTATTACGAGCTTCGCCATACTCACAGTGACGCTATTTTTGGCCCGGCTACCCGGGATATACACAGCGGCGGGCTACACGGCCGAAGAGGCGGGCCGATTTACCTTCTGGACAGGTGCGGGCTGGGCATTGCTGGCCGCAATCGTATTTCGGTTTGGGTTTTATGGCGGGCGCATTAGCGGCGATCAGGTCGTCACGTCGCCACTGGCCGGCTTTGCGGAGGGCATCAAAGCCGCGGCAAATAATCCGCGGCTGGCGCTGTCCTACGGATCGGCATTCGCGGCCCGCGGAGACATGGTCGTGGTCGGGGCCTTCTATTCGCTGTGGTTTCGCGTCGCCGGTGGCGAACAGGGGGTCGATTCCGCTGAGGCACTGAAAATGGCCGGCATTTCCCTGTCGGCACTGTTGCTCGCCAACGTTATCTGGGCGCCCATATTCGGCATCATTCTGGATCGTATCAATCGCATAACGGGCATGTTCATTGCAATGGTTCTTGCCGCTATCGGCTATTTTGCAATAGGCAACGTTTCCGATCCTTACGATTTGCCCGTCATGATGACGGCTACCTTCATACTCGGCGTGGGCGAAATCAGTGCGATCGTGGCCGGTAATGCTCTGCTCGGCCAGGAAGCGCCGGCTGCGATTCGAGGCGCATCGGTCGGTGTGTTCAGCCTGGTCGGCACCTGCGGAATACTCGCAGCGACCTTTTGCGGCGGACTCGTGTTCGATGCGTTCGGCCCCGGTGCACCCTTTCTGATGATGTCAGGGGTGAACGCCGTTATCGTGATCTGGTCGCTCGCGCTGATTTTGAGCGGTCGTAATCGCTCCGACTATCGAAACGCCTAGCCGCTTTTACTGCGCTGATTTATACAGGCTATTGTGCTTAAATCGCTGCGTTGTTGTGTCGTGGCGCTGTTTTGTGGTCGGAATCATTCAGAGAACCGGAGTACAGGTCGGGCTGCTTATAGCGGCTGTCTTGATTGTCTATTCCGCGTCGTTGCAGAACGCCTATGTCTGGCTGGATGACACAAATTACACGATCTATAACCCGCTGGTAACAAATTTCTCTGCCGAAGATACGGCTGCGTTGTTTCGAAGTGTTAGAGGAAATTTCACACCACTCACCTGGCTCAGCCATATCCTCGCTTTCCGTTTATTCGGCGAAACGCCGTTCGGTCATCATCTTGTTAATCTGCTTCTGCATTTAATCAATGTAGTGTTGTGTTATGCCGTGCTGCGGAAACTCGCCACGCTCGGCTTGTCGGAGCCTTTTGATTCTGGAACATCTCTGGTTCCTTTTGGCGCGGCACTGTTGTTCGCCACGCATCCTCAGAATGTCGAAGCTGTTGCCTGGATCGCCGCTCGCAAAGACGTGTTGATGTGCTGTTTTGCGCTGGGTACAACAGTTGCTTATTTGCGTTTTGTCGCCGGCGGAGATCGAGGAGGGTATTCAGGCGCGCTTCTGTTGTTTGCGGCGGCTATACTCGCCAAACCCACGGCGGTGATGCTGCTGCCCATGCTGGTCTTGCTTGATATCTCTATTCCGCGGCAGGGTAAGCGCAGGAATCGGTCCTACTCGGCCGCGCTCGGCCGTGCATTGCCCTTTATCCTCATGGCGTGCGTCGTGGTCTGGTGGGCCTGGGCGGCGCAGGTGGCGGCGGGTGCGATCGCGCCCCCCGGCCAGTTTACCCTGTCGGAACGCGCGGTAATTATTCTGCAAAACATCTGGGGCTATGTTTCGCGCTACTTCCTGCTGGGTGATTATTTTGTCAACTACGAGGTGCTCAAGGAAGTTACGTGGCAGGTGCTGGCATCGCTGGCCATGTTGGTCATCGTGGCCGGGTCATTGCTGGTCCCTCGCGCCCGGCCGTGGGGCCTGCTTTGGGTTGTGAGCTTAATCATGCTCGCACCGGGACTGGGTTTCGTCCAGTACGGAGTGCAGGCCGGCGCCGACCGATTCGCTTACGCAGCGTTTATTCCGCTGCATATCTGGGTGGTTGGTATGGTCTGGGCGGGCTATCAGCGATTACAGAACCCTCGGCAGCAAACTTTGTTTCGGGCAATGGTTGTAGCCCTGTTGTTGTTGACGGCCGGGCGCGCTTTTCTCCAGACCCTTGTCTGGCGCAATGACCTGAGTTTGTGGGCGCATGCGGCGACAGTTGCGCCGGAGAATCCCTTGGCATGGCAGTACCTGGGCTTCGCCTTCATGCGCCATGGCGATTACCCGCGGGCGGCTGAAAGCCTGGCGCAAAGTCTCGAGCAACTCGGTGAGGGTGGTTTCGTGGACGTGCGGGCCCTTTACTTCGGGTTGGGTGTCACGAGCTACGAGACCGGCAAGAGGGGTGCCGCGCAGGACTGGTTAAGCCGGTTGCAGCAGGAAGGCATGGAAGGTTTTGATAAAGCGGCCTACGCCTATTACTACCTCGCCCGTCTCGCATTCGATGCGCAGGAATTTCGTAGCGCACGCGACTACCTGCAGGCAAGCCTGGCCCTCTTGCCGGATTACAGCCGCGCGCTTGAGTTGCGCGATGAGATCGACGCAATGGCCGGGGTGCCTGGGCCAGGTAACTAAGCCTGGAGGCCTTTACTTTGCCGGTAGCAAGCGGTTTTCCTGCAGCCCTTGCAGCACAGCCTCGGCCAGCAGCTGGTGCGCCAGCACATTGGGGTGACTGTCCCAGTTCGAAATTCTAAGTTCCTTCGGCTTGTAGCCATGGCTGCGCACCGACTGCAGCGTATTAAAAAAGATCAGCTTGTCACTAGCCGACGCCAGGTATTGCTCGTACCCTGATTTGTTTCTTTGCCAGGGCCCACTGTAGGCAAGTTTAACCAGCACCACCGGCACCTCGTAACGATCGCTGAAGCGCGTTATGTGACCGACGGCTTTTTCCAGCTGACGTTGGACTTGCCCGGGTTCCCATGCATTGGCGCGCCTTTCGTCGCTGTCGTTGTATAGGCGCAGCCCGAGAGTCAGGTCCAAGACCCTTAGCGCGTAGCTTTCAAGGAAAGGATTGCGTCTGGGCTGTTCGACGTAAGCAACCGGTGGGTCGGGCCACGCGATAGTCGGCGTGTATTGCGTAATCGCAATGATTACCAGGTCAGGGCCATAGGCGGCAATCTTGTTATCGAGGGTAGCAATAATTTCGCCGATGCCGTATTGATCGACGCCGAAATTTATAAATTCGAATTTTTGCGGCGCGAAATCGCGGTTCAGTTGCTGCTCGATGATCGAATGCCAGATTTCCTGCGCTTTGACCCCGGACCCCATGGTCCAGGAACTGCCCAGCACCGCGACACGAAACGTCCCGTCTTCCTTGACGAGTGGGTACTCGTCGTCGCGGAGTCCCTGCCCATTGGTGATAAATGGTACCCCTTTGTACCAGGTGTCGAGACCCGGCTTCAGCTCGAAGTACACAGCCGGGATGCTCGCAGCCTGAATCATTCCTGAACGATGCACCTCATTGAACGAATTCATCTTCCACGGGTTTAGACTGACAGGGCCGAGCAAATAGACCCTGAAGCTGAGCTCAACCATCAGCAGTAATGCGACTATGAAAAGCAGGGGTCTGACGAAGCGCATATTGAGGGATCCGTATTTGATGCGACTATACGGGAGGCGTAGCTTGTGGAGGCCGCATTCTTACATATTAGGCCTGGCGTTCTAATCTCCGGCAGTAAATTCTATCAACTCCACGACATTGCCGTCCGGATCGCGCCCGTAGACCATTGAGCTGCCGTCCTGTTGTTGCGGACGGCAATTAAAGCGCATGCCAGCCGCTTTGAGTCGTTCGTATTCTGCTTCGATGTCTTCGACCTCCAGGCATACATGCGTAATGCCGTGGTTGTTTACCGGCCGCTCCTGCTGCCGCGTTTTCGGGGCCGGCGCAGAAAACTCGAACACTTCGAGAAAGGTCTCGCCGATTTTCAGCATCGCCGCTTTTGCAGCGGAATTGTTTAGCCCGGTCACCTCGTCGGCTTCCGGCGTACCTTGCTCCCAGCCGAAGGTCCACGCAACCTGGCCCCCGATCGTGTTGGTGTAAAAGTCGATGCAGCGGGACAGGTCGGGCGTGGAGATTGCCGCATGATGAAAACCTTTGATCATCTTGTGGTATGTCCTTTTAAAGGTTGGTCAGTTATTCAAGCTGCCGGTTTGGTTGCCGACAAACCACAATTTTCGCGACCGTCCATTCTGCCGTCGCCGCGGAAATCGCTGCGGTCGACAAAGGAGGCCTTGTCGACGATGAAGCCCGCTTGTTCGCAGGTTCGGCGCAACAGGTCCGGGACCAGCAGATTCATAATGGGAGGGCCCACGTCATCGTTGCTGGGTTCATACGGCAGGTAATTCACCGGCTTCACCATGAATCCGGGCCAGCGCTCACCCTTGGCGAGGTTGGATTCCCATGTTGGGACAAATTTTCGCCAGATGCCAAATGGCGTATCGGCCACCAGGAAGAGCCGACCACCGGGTTTGAGCCAGCGGAACATATTGCTGACGCTCTGGTCGATTTCGTCGCCTGGCAGAAAATGCAGCACCCTGGAACACAACAGGGTGCCGAAATGATTTTCCGGCAGATCAATGTTCGGCAGCGTGCCTGTCTGCAGCTTCAGTTGCTTATGCAGTGCTTGCGGAACGCGCGATTTAAGGACTGCCAGGTGGCGTTCGTCCATGTCGCAGGCTGTGACGTGCGCTCCTGCATTGAGTGCAGCGATAGTAGCGACGCCGTACGCACAGCCGATCTCCAGCGCTTCGTCACCGCGCTCCGCGGCCACGCTGATAAATTCCTCGGCGTATTCGTCCAGGACTTCAAACATGAAGCCCTTGTCATTCATCGTCGGGACGAGGCCCTTGATCCACTGTTTTGGGATTTCCGGTAACGAATCACTCATTGGTCCAGCCGGTTTGTCCTCTAGTCCAGCACGTGTGAAACCAATCCGTCCGCCAGCTTGGGTTCGAACCACGTGGATTTGGGCGGCATCACCTCGTTTGCATCCGCCACGGCCATCAGCGCTTCCATGCTGGTGGGGTACAGCGCGAACGCGATCTGCATTTCGCCGCTGTCCACGCGGCGCTGCAGTTCCTCGAGGCCGCGTATCCCTCCCACGAAATCGATGTTGTCATCCGTACGCGGGTCTGTCACGCCCAGCAGCGGCGCTATCAGGTTGTCCTGTAACAGGCTGACGTCCAGCCGAGCTACCGGATCGTCCTCGGGCACCAGTTCGGAGTCTATGTCCAGAATGTACCATTTGCCGCCGAGGTACATGCCGAATTGTTGAGGTTTCGCGGGCTTGGCCAGTCCATCCACCTCCGCAATTTTGAATTTGGCCGCGATTTTTTCCAGAAGTTCCTCGGGCGAGTGGCCGTTGAGGTTCTTCAGTACGCGGTTGTAATCGAGTATCCGTGTCTCGTTATGCGGGAAAGCCACGCACAGAAAATAGTCCCATGAGTTCTCACCGGGTTGGGTGCCCGCGGCCTGGTTCTTGGCTTTAGCCACACGCGAACCGGAGGCCGAGCGATGATGGCCGTCCGCAATATACAGCGCGTCCATCGCGTCGAAGATTGCCGTTAGTTCGTTAATCTGTGTCGCGTCATCCATTACCCAAAGCGTATGACCCACACCGTCATCGGCGACGAGGTCATATACGGGATCGTTCGCCGTGACTGCCGCGATGATTTTGGCAACCGCGGCCGAACTGCGATACGCCAACAATACCGGCCCGGTTTGCGCATTGAGCGCCGTTATTTGGCGGACGCGGTCATCTTCCTTCTGCGGCCGCGTAAATTCATGTTTGCGGATGCGGTTGCTGTCGTAATCGGCGACCGAGCCAGCGAAGACGAGCCCGGTTTGCACGTGGTCGCCCATGCGCAGCCTGTAGACGTAATAACGAGGTTCCGGATCGCGAATCAGGATGCCTGCTTCGATTTGTCGCTGCAGGTTCTCCGCACCCTTGGCGTAAACTTCGGCCGAGTAGGGGTCGGTTCCTTTGGGCAGGTCGATCTCCGGTTTCGATATGTGCAGGAAGCTCCACGGTTTGCCGGCCGCGCGTTGGCGGGCCTCGGCAGTGTTCAGGACGTCGTAGGGCGGGGCTGCAACATCGGCAGCGTGCTCCGGGACGGGCCGCAGGCCTCGAAAAGGTTTGATCAGCGACATTTTGACTCCTGCTTGATCGGGTGCTTATTCTTGTGGGCAGGCGAATGTTCGCCTGAATCAACCGGGCTGCGAATTGTGGGGGACGAAATCGCCCGAGTCCAGTCTTGGTCAGCTGTCGGTCAGAGCTGCGGCCGCGTTGACGGCGCCCGTCGCAGCTCATATAAACACAGGTATTAAGGGGGCGTGCAAATGGCCGATCTTGCCTTGTACCCTGCCGCAACACGGCATGATCCGCTCCGGGAAGTGTTTCCCGGGGTGTATCTGGTTCGCGGTTCGCTGCAGCTCAATCCAGTGATGCGCTTTAACCGCAATATGGTCGTCGTGAAACGCGGCGACGAGCTGACGGTGATTAACTCGGTGCGGCTGAAGCCCAGCGCTGAAAAGGCGCTGGCGGCGCTCGGGAACGTTCGGCATGTCCTGCGGCTGGGGTATTTTCACGGTCGTGACGACCGCTACTACGTGGATCGCTTCGGCGCGACTTTCTGGGCGCCGCGCGGCTCACGCAGCAACCCGGGGCCGGAACCCGGTCGCTATCTCGAAGACGGTGGCGAGTTGCCTTTCGATGCGGCTGAGTTACTGCTGTTCGCCGCAACCCGAAACCCGGAGGCGATGGTGTTGCTACACCAGGATAACGGCGTATTGCTGACCTGCGATGCCCTGCAAAACTATGCCGACCGGCGTTTTTGCTCGCTGTTCGCGCGCATCGCGATGCCGCTGATGGGCTTTCCGCTAAAGATGCTGGTTGGGCCGCTATGGTTAAAAGCGCAGACACCACGAGGGAGCACGATCAGGCCGGATTTTGACCGGGTCCTCGCGCTCGAGTTTAAGCATTTGATCCCGGGTCACGGCTCGGTCAGGCGCGACGATGCTAAGGAGGCGGCATGCAAGGCGGTAGCCGCTGCCTTCGCCAATGATTAAAGTCCTTTATTCCTGAACAAGGCTAAATCATGGACAACGATACCAGCATGCCAACGGGCTACAACATCAAGGCCGATATTCAATTACCGATAGCCACCGCTGTCTGGGTTTTGGGGGCACACCTCTATGCGCTGCTCGTGCCGCTCGTGTTTCTGCTTGCGGTCTATCACCACTGGGACTTCCTGGCAGTGAACTCGACGTATCCCGTCCTGTTCTATTTTTCGATCAGCGCCATGACGGCGGGTATTGCTTTCGAGCTGGCGCAAAATGCCTTCGACCGCTGGTACCTGGTGCCGGAATGCGGCAGTGCCGAGGGCACCGGGTTTTGTGATTTTCTCTCTTTCTGGTTGTTTATGCTGAGCCAGGTCATGATCCTGATTGCTTTTCAGGGACAGTACTTCTGGGTTCTCTTGCCAGCCGTGGCGGCGGTATTTGTCTTCCCCCTGCTCTATATTCGCCAGTCCGGGTACTTTGGGCTCATCGGCGTCGTCGGCCTCAGTGCTGCCGTTGCTGCTTATTTACGCCTGGGTGACCCTGTCGTGTTTCTGCAGCTGTTGATGTCCAGCCTGACCATGCTGTTTTTCGGGGCGTTGCTGAAATCGGGTAACCAGGTCTTGCACGGTTTTACGACGGTAGCTGCCACATCAGGCCCCCTGTTTTTAGCGTGGGGCATTCACGGGGGCGCTTCGGATTCGCCGCAGAGCTGGTTGTTTGTGCTGCTGACGGCGTTCTCTGCCATCGCAATAACCGCGTTACTGAAAAACCGGCTGGCGGCGCTGCCGGCAACCGTGCGACCGCGTTTCCTGGGCGGGCCGCCCGCCTGAACCTCTGGTGGCTCAGTTATGATCCGCCCGGGTTTTCGCCTGGCTATTGCTATAGGATTTCCAGCGCGGCTCGCTCGCCCGACTCCATCGCGCCTTCCATGCCGCGGTTCGAGACGGCCGTGTGTTCGCCGCAGAAATGCAGTCGGCCGTGCGGATTGGCGATGTCTCCCATCAGGCTCGTGACCTGGCCCGGTGCATAAATAGCCCAGTCGCCGGACGAGAACGGATCGCGATACCAGGACCTGAGTATCCACCTGATCGGCCCACGCGGCGCGTTCGCCGCGCAGCCAGACGGTCAGGCTCGTGATGTCCGCCGGGCTGGCGCCTTTGTGCTCGGCGATGACCATACCGGCGAGACTGTCGGTGAACATGTTCGGGCTCATGCCGTCTTTCTCCCAGAACGGCGTCTTCGGCACGATGTGGATCTGATTGATGATCTGCGAGTTGAGCGTGCGAACCGCGAGATCCTGCGCGCCCGTGAATATCGGGTCGACTTTGACACGCCGCAGGACCGAGCAGGGCAGCGATGAGATCGCATAGCCGGCGCGATAAACCGTGCCATCGGCGCAATGCACTTCGACGCCATCCGGATTGCTGCGGATACCCGTTACTGTCGTATTCAGCTGAACCTCGTTCTTCAGCGCGTTTGCCATCGCCTCGGGTATCGCCTGGTTGCCGCCTTTGGCGGTGTAGCCTTTGACCGGGTTGTTGGCGGTCAGTTTTTGCTGCATGCCGCCGAAGGAGGCCGCAAACATCGCCATCAAAGCCGAAACATCGTGAGCCGACATGCCATGAGTCGGGTTGGTGTCGTAGGCAAGGCGGATGCTTTCTTCCGACTGGCCTATCTGGCGCAGCCAGTCATGCAGGGAAATATCATATTTGGCGTTGGCCGGGTCGAGCCAGTCATCGGCAGTTTCGAGCGGGTTGGCGCTGCTCATCAGCATATTAAAGTAGCCATAGGGAGGGGCTTTTTTGAACGCATCCGGAAAGGGGTTGAGCGGGCTGGTCGGCCATTCTGCTTGCGGGATGAACTGGTTGTTCAGGTACACCTCGCGATTGAAAAAGAACGGGATGGTCGGGGTGATATCGATCAGTCCGACGCCGTACTTGTTGGCCGCATCAACAAGCCTTGCGTAGCCCGGTGCGAATGCCGTGCCGCCGACCTCCGGATTACCGGGAATGTTTCGCAACGACTGCACGCGACCCCCGATACGGTTCCTGCCCTCGAGTACGGTTACATTCAGTCCCGCCGACTCCAGCAGCAGCGCTGCATTCAGCCCCGAAAGTCCGGCGCCGATAACGATCACATCGGATTTGTTAAGTGCTCGGACCGGGCCTGACGCGGCGGCCAGAAAAGGTGCGCTGCCAAGTGCTTTGATGACGGTTCTGCGATTTATTCCGGCGGTAGACTGGGGCATAGGAATTTTCCGGGCGGTGGGTGTGTTAAACGAACGTAAACGTATCGACTGAAAATATGCCACCCGGCGGATACAGTCAAACATGCACGCTGCGGCTGTTTGACAGGCGATTGCCGGCGCTCCTATGCGCTGCCTTGCGACGGCTGCAGATTAGTGCATTGACGTCACTAAGCCGCGCAGGACCTCATCTTGCAGCCGCTTATCATTTGCCTATCGAGTAATAGGCTGCGATCCGGTCCACTAGCTGCTTGAATTTGCGCTTGTTAAAGCCGCGAATATTTGCCCAGGGCGAAAGATCGAGCCGGTTAGACACCAAATACGACTCGGTGCCGAGATCCATCTCTGCCTTTACCGCCTGCATCAGCCCCTCCCAGAACTCTCGGCGTTCAGTTATCTGGATAACAGGACCGGTTGTCGGCGCCGGTGCGAACTGACCCTTGCCCTGCGGCAGCGGGACCAGGTGGGCGCCGATAACAGTGTCGATTCCTTCGCGTTCGACCAGCGCCTCGACCTGGCGCAGGTTCTCGACTGCGTTATAAAACTGAAAGTCGGCAACCTGGGGATCCCACGGCAGGTAGCCGCCGCCAGCCGGCCTTGGCGTTACAAGATCGGCCGTGTAAATCATCTTGTGCGGCCGTGGAATCATGACAATCAGGCAGGTGCCGTGGCTGGGGCCGAAGTAAAAGAGATCGAGTGAGCGGCCGCCCAGCTTTACCGAATAGGTTTCGGCGAACGTGATATCCGGGGGTACGATGTCCTTGTCAGGCGACTCCGCAAAATTCTGCACGCATCTTTCCTGCGCGATAAAGGTCGCGCCTTCGTCCTTGAAGATTTGCCCGCCGCGCGCATGATCCCAGTGCGCGTGCGAATAGACGACGTATTTGACGGGCTGATCCGTTACCGATGCGATGGCGGTGCGATATTGCTCGGCGGCTTCCGGGGAGATTGGATCCGTGGCAATCACCCCCGCGTCCGTCACCATGAACAGGCTGCGATAGGGCCCGTAACGAAAGGCATACAGATCACCCGCCAGTTGTTCGAGTTGGGTCTGCGCTATACCGGGTGGCACGGATTGTGCGGCTGCGGTTTGCAGGATCAGCACGGCCAGGGTTGCAACCAGGCCGCGCATTGCAAGCTTTGTATAAGCTTTCATTGGCGCGCAATCACTTAGCTTTGGGGCGGCCTCGCCGCCGCGGATTAATTTCATAACTTCAACTCGCGGCGCCGCAGTTGGGCGCGCAGCTCGTCAATGCGCTCGAGCAGTTCCAGCGCCAGTGCGGCGCCGGCCAGGTTGACGCCCAGATCGCGCTGCAGACGCACGGCTGTCCTGGTGCGACGAACGCTGCTGTAGGGTAGCCGCGTGCTTCTCTCCCCGGCATCGGTTGGCTCCAGGATTCCCTCGGCAATCAGCTTCTTGACGGTCTGCTCGTCGATAGCACAAGCCTCGCAGAGTTCAACAACCGTGATCTCGGTATTTTCGTCGAAGACTGTTCCCGCAATTATGTTTCCGGGTTGTTTGCTCATCTTGTTATCCCTCAGAGATGACCACGGGGATTGAACGGCATCTCTTGCGCCATTTTCTCATACAACTCTTTTGCCTTGTCGCTGTCTGCAGGCGGCAAACGCACATCGAGCACGACGTACAAATCGCCGGGCTCTTTGCCCGGCAGACCTTTGCCCTTGAGGCGCATCTTGCTGCCCTGGTTGGAACCGGCGGGTATTTTCAGCTCGACATCGCCTGACGGGAGCGGGACTTTGACCTTGCTGCCCAGCGCAGCCTCCCATGGAGCGACCGGAAGGTTCAGGTAAACATCGGCGCCATCGACCCGATATTTACTATCAGGACGGAACTCCACTTCGAGAAACAGATCGCCCGCTTTGCCGTCGCCAAACCCCGGGCCGCCCTGACCAGTCAGCCTGATCTTCTGGCCGTCGCGAATGCCCTGGGGGATCTTTACGTTGAGCTTGATGTCGCGCGTAATGACATGGCCATCGTCGGTGAGCTCGGGCGCGTGCAGCGTAATGCCCCGTGTTGCCCCGGTATAACTGTCACGCAAATCGATAGTAATTCTTGCGTGCCGGTCTTCACCGCGCATCCTAAATCGCTGGCCTTCAGGCCGCCCGCCAGCAAAATCGCCGCGACCGCGAGCCTGGCCCTGACGAAACAGATTTTCGAAGAAGTCGCTGAATTGTTCCGCGCCCATGTCCCCGTAACCGGCATAGCCGTCACCGCCCGGGCCGCTGAACTCGAAGCCTTCATCCCACCCCGGCGGCGGATGAAAATCCTGGCCGGCTTTCCAGTTTTTGCCCAGCTGATCGTAAGCGGCCCTTTTTTCAGGATCTTTAAGTACTTCGTAGGCCTCGCCGACTTCCTTGAATTTTTCTTCGGCCTGCTCATCTTCGCTGACATCCGGGTGATATTTTCTGGCGAGCTTGCGATAGGCGCGCTTGATGTCATCCTGAGTGGCGTCCCTTGCGACGCCCATCACTTCATAGTAATCCCGGAATTCCATAGCAGGCGCTTCAGTTATTTGTTATCCCGAGTTAATGGTGGTGTCCGATCCACAATTCTTCTGGCCTTGCAGCAGAGCTCGCCGGCTTTCCGGCTCAGTTAACGAACTGTATATTAAATCCGGCCAACAACTGAAAATCTGGTTGGCCGGCACCATCGCTCAGTATCGTTGCCTGCGGCTCGAGATAGTAATTGAAGACCTTGTTGTCTGACTTGATTGCGCGCCCGAAGCCAAAGCCGACCGGCACGGCGTAATCGTTCGTTTCCAGATTGAATGTCCAGACACCCGTCGATCGAAGGTACCAACCTGCACCCAACTGAAAAATACCGAAGGGCTGCACGACCATGATTTCGGAATCACCGCTGCCCGCCACATCGGTCTGATAGGTCACCAATGCTCCATACTGGAATAGGCTTGACCGGGCATCGAATAACAGCGCGGCAGCGCCTAGATCCCAAGTGTCGCCGACCGGTATATCGCCGGTGCTCGTCGGCAGGGCCAGCAGCGGTCCGGCGCCAAAGGTAAGGCTCGGGTTGCCGGTGTCGAACAGATAGGCAGCAAATACGTTGGCTGGCCCCAGACCCGATTCATTGCCGGTGGCCGTGGGTAAACGTAAAACCGGCAGTGATGCGCGAATCAGCCAGTTGCCGCCAAATACGTTCACGGGCTTGGCAAAGCGCACCCAAAACGTATTGGCGGTTCCATCGCTGCCCGCCAAATCGCTCTGAAAGTAGTTCTGGAAATTTACCGCTGTAAATTTTGCCAGCGGGTTATTGGCTTGTTTCAGAGCATCTTCATCGGTTTGCGCCATCGTTGCGCCCGCAAAAAAAGCACAAAATACCGCTAACCGTGCGCGCTTAAATCCATTCATAGTTATGCCTTGCAGTGGTCGTTAATTTAGTGAGCCGGCAAACTCAGGCGCTTCATTTCTGTTGCTTAAGTGGCCGAGTTTGTGACTGCTGACCTTAATCTATTCCCATGTCGGCGGCCATTCCGGCGACGTAGGTTTTTACGTGGCGGGCCAGAAATTTGCCAACCCGAGGGTTGTCGTTGGGCGGCATCCATATGGCCCAGGTACCGCGGTACTGCTCCTGCACCGGTTGTTCGGGGTTTGGGGGTCCCTGGCCGGGGTCGTAACCGAGATGTCCGTATTCCGACACGTCGTACGCCAGGGAGGCGTCAAGATCGCTGCGCGCTTTGTCGGGCGGCGCCAGCCGCGGCGGGGGATAGGGGCGGCCGTCGGCGCAGCCGCCCATTTCGAAACAACATGCCGCCGTCTGGTCGGTTCCCGGCACCGGGCATTCCTGCTCGACCCAGATACCCCAGTAGTCGGCAAACGGATGGCCGACCTCGGGGTAGGTTGTGAAATCGAGTTCGTTGATATGCAGCCAGTTACGGTAGCCGATTTCCTTGGCAATCTGGTTGGGCAATTCGACCAGGTTCAGCACCGAATCCACGGTAATTTGCGGAAACGCAATGACAATGTGCTCGAGACCCTGGCTTTTCAGGTACTCGAGCGCATCCCAATAGAGATAGCCCCATTGTCCCGTCGGCATCTGCTCATCTGTTTCGTAGAGGTAGGCATGCCCCAGGTTCTCGCCGCGCATGCGGCGGGTGCGCTCTAGCCGGCTGAATGACGGCGGCCGCGGTTTGATCGCCGGATTCTCTTCCTTGATGCCCATCCATGCGCCGACGATGTTGGCGTCGCGCAAACCCGGGTTCCGCCGCAGCAAGGCGTCGCGGATATTGCTGTTCAGAATCAGTGTGTCGTCGATCTTCGGGTCGAATAATTGATTGTGGGTTCGAGTGGCGTGGTTGATCAGCATGACGCCGGTCTTGCTGGCCGACACGTCAGGATTCAGTTTGGCTTGGATGCCCTCGGCCTGCAGCAGGGCGAACTCGGGATCCGAAGACACCGGGTTCGGCCGTTCATCCAGCGATATCTTCGGGTCGCGCTCGGGTTCACCGAGCGACGCGCTCCAGCCGGTCGGCAAATCCGGGTACGAGTCACGCATCAGGTCGGCCGGGTCGTTAAGCCAGTGCAGGGTGACATTCGTGCCGTTTAGTGTGTTGTGGTCCGCGATCACTCGACGGCTCAGCCGAATCGCATCGTAGCTTTTGAAAAACCGTACGCCCGAGGTCGTCAGGTCGATGACCAGGATTTTCTCGACCCCCGCAGCGAGCATGCGATCGATCGTGCCTTCAGTGTCATAGCGCTGCGGATCGCATTTGGGCCAGCCGGCGTCCGCGCCTTGCTCACCGCAGTAGCTCACCGGGGTTCCGCCCGAGACTCGCGGCAGGTAAATATTCCGCGGATGTGCCATGTGGTCGATATCGCCGATCCAGTTCATATAGTCGGTGATGAATCGAACGCCCAGCTCGGCTTCCGATTCCTTTAGCGCCGCGGCCATATCGGCAAGCTGCGCCCGACTAAGATCCATGGCCGGGTCACGTCCGCCGATGCGGGCGAATTCGAAATCGTATTTGCCGCGTTCCTTTGGTGCATTGCCAACCCGCAAAATCATGGGCCATGCGGAAGGCTCCCAGATTACTTTCTGGTAAACAAAACTGCCGGGGTCGTAAGAAAAAATCTGCAATGTCGAATCCCATAGATTCGCATCGCTGCTCTCTTCGAAGCCGCCGTGTATTAGTAATACGACACCGACCAGCGGTGGTTCGGAAGGAGGGGAGACCTGGCTGCAGCCGAATCCACACACGGCGGCGATTGTGAGGCAACAGCTCGCAGCGAAGTGCTTCATGCAATGTGATCGTTGGTTTTCATTGGCCTAAAAGCTTACAGAACGCGGCGCCCGGTGAAAACAGTGCTGCGGTAGGGAGGAGAAGCAGGCTCGCAAGAATAAGTTCGCGGCCGGCAAGGGGTAACCGCATTTATCGTGAACAAGCCTTACAAGCTGAAGGCTGTGACGCATTCCAGCCTCGGTTATGTGTTGGCTGGCGCCTCAGGCCTTGAGGTTATCCCATTGGTCAGATAATGAATGTTGTCCTTGTCTCAGCAACACCGAACGTTCCGCATTCCGGCGTGGATTCAACGTCTTGGTTATCCTCGGCCGTGGCCGAGATGCTCAGCGCCATGGCTGCTAACACGAAAACGACCGTCACGACTCGAGCCGCTTTGATCATAAGCCTGCTAAGTGTGTATCTCATTCGAGTGCTCCGTTTTTACCGGCCAACAAACCGGACTAAAAATAGATTCGTCGAATTGCCTCGGCCGGATTCGAGCCGGGAGCATTCTTTGCGGCCAGGCTCAGGTGGCGCGGGGCTTGCGCGAGTCGCCCGTGCTGATGCGAACCCCGATCGCCCAGCAGAGCATGAAGGCATTCAAAGCCGCCATAAACATGAACGGCGCCTGATAGCCCAAATTATCGAATAGATAACCCGCGGCCTTGTTGGTGGCGATGATGCCGACTGCGCCCAGCGTGGCGGCTACGCCGATGATGGACCCGCGAAACTGCCCCGGTGCTTCCTGGCCTATGAGTGCGGGCACCGATACGATCATGACGGCTTCGCCGATGCCGGCAAGCACGACGACGACATAAATGAGCGGTGAGTTGAACGGGTCGGGGGCAAGCCCCAGGGCCAGGTAACCGATCGCGGCGAGTAGCATCGATAACGACAGCGTGGTGACTCTGTCGAGACGATCGGCCGTTATGGCGATGACCGGAAGAAACAGAAGCATCGCAATCTGCGTAAGACCGAACAGCCGTCCGGCAGTTGCCGATGCGACCACCGATTCGATGCCTTGATCGGTGCCGGTTTTCTGAATCCACAGAGAAAAGAATGAGGCCAACACGGTCAGGTCGCCGCGCGACAGAGCTGTGGCGGCACAACCCAGCTGCAGCCGGCCGCTCTTGCGAATTTCCCGCAGGCCGATGCGGGCATTTTCAAAAAATGGCAACTTGGTTTCTGTGCTTTGGGCACGGCCTTTTTGTAACCCGCCGAAGGTAATCGCCGCGGTAAACAAGGCAAGTCCGCTGGCAATCCATAACGTATACGTGCTCGATTCAATCGGTGTATAGCCGATCGAGTTGAACAGTTTGGGTAACTGGGTCATGCCGCTGCCGACGATGATCACTCCGAGTGCCGTGAAGACGCCATTGAAGCCGATAAATTTTCCGCGCGACGCATTCTGTGGGTAGTCAGCCATGATCGAAGCAATCATGGTGGTGCAACAGCCGATGCCGGCGGACATCACTATCCTGTAAAGGAGCAGTTCGGTGCCGGTGCTCGCCGTGGGATAAATGAGCATCGCGAGACAGATGATGAGAAATCCCACCGAGAATATCGGTCGCCGACCTATGCTATCGGACAGGTTAGCTACCGGCCCTACCACGAGTACCGTAGTGATTTCCGCGACGATGTATAGGTTGGCGGTAAAATCGCCTTCGCCGCCCGTCATTCCCAGCTGTTCCTGCAGTATGAGCGGCTGTATCAGATTGATCAGATTAACAAATCCGACGGCTATGGCTGCGGAATAGAACAATGTGATTACATTGCGCGGCATAACCCCGGGCGTGAGCCAGATTGGGCCGAGTCTGCGTTGTGACTTGTCCAGTTCGAAGGATCGATGGTCCGGCATTCTTTAACGGCTCCTGTTCGGGCTCGAAGCATTACTATTAAATAACGACAGACCTGCAACCGAGGCCGCATTTGAAGTATGCATTCCGCATCATTACGTAGCCGCAGCATATCGCGTTAGGATATCCCGCTGCCGTGCCTTTAAACTTTCGTTATCGGGAAACAGTGAACCATGTATACAGCAAAAAAACAGCTTTACCTGATCGCTTGTGCCTTGGTTGCATGCGTGCAGTTCGCTCCTGGTGCCGTCGATACGGCACAGGCGGCCGAAAGCGATTACCTTCCTGCGGTACTGGTGACCGGGGCGAACCGCGGCCTGGGCTTCGAGTTCACGCGGCAATACGCGGCCCTGGGCTGGACTGTCATAGCGACGGCCAGAAACCCGGATGAGGCTGAAGAGTTGCAGGCGCTCGCAGCCAAAAATGACAACATACTCGTCGAGCAGCTTGACGTAACCGACTTTGCACAGATCGATGCGCTGGCGGAAAAGTATCGCAACCAGCCGTTGGACGTGCTGCTCAACAATGCGGGAATTTCGGGCAGCCCGTCACCCAAGCAGTTGTTTCAGCGGCTCGACTACTCGCTGTTCGACGCTTACATGCATACCAACGCATTGGGTCCGCTCAAAATGAGTGAGGCCTTTTTGCCGCATCTGCGCGCTGGGCAGCACAAGCGTCTGGTGACGATGAGTTCTTTGGGAGGATCATTCGCGGCGCGTGACAAGATGGCACCGGGCACCATGTTATACAGAGCCAGCAAATCGGCGCTTAATATGCTCATGGTGAATGTCGCTGAGGCAGTCAGAAAATATGACATTACCGTTGTGTTATTGAATCCCGGGCTGGTGGATACTCAGGGCATGCTCACCGAAATGAACGAGAAAATGAATATGGGCCTGGAGCTCACGCCGATTGAAGCCAGTATCGCCGGGATGATTAAAGTAATCGACACAACTCCACTGATTGATTCGGGCCGGGTATTCCAGTGGAACGGCGATATGCTGGAGTATTGATTTGTCGGACACGATGAATAGCGCAGCGGTGGAGGAGGCGATTCGAATTTTGGGTCGTTATGGTCTGGCAGACTCCCAAGTGGAGGTGTTTGGAACCGGCTTGATCAACGACACTTTTCTCGTGACCGTCGACCCGCAACAGAAATTTGTCTTACAGCGCCTCAACGCGATGTTCAAGGCAGAAATCAATCGTGACATCGATGCCTTAACCCGGCATCTTGCGTTAAAAGGTTCGGTAACTCAGCGCCTGATACCGGCCGATAACGGTGACCTTTGGGTGACCGAGCATGATCGGATATGGCGTTTTAGCACGTATGTTCCCGGCGTCTGCTACACGATGCTCGAAAGCCCGGCGCAGGCCGCAGCGGCCGGGGATTTGCTCGCCAGGTTTCACAGCGACGTCAGCGATTTCCGTGTCGAGCTTCATCAACGTCGCCTCGGCGTGCACGATACCGCTCGCCACCTCCGAACATTGCGCGATACGCTCGACGAGCACGCCAGTCATCGAAACTTCAAAGCGGTGGCGGTTATCGCCGAGGAAATACTCGCGACTGCCGACGAGCTGCCGGCATTGCCAGCGCTGCCTGACAGGCTCGTGCACGGAGATCCCAAAATTTCTAACCTGGTCTTCGATGCAGCGACCGGTGAGGGAGTCTGCATGATCGATCTCGATACGCTGGCATATATGCCTTTGCCACTCGAAATGGGCGACGCAATCCGATCCTGGTGCAATCCGCGTGGCGAAGACACGCAGCGGTCGGAGTTCAGGGTCGATTTGTTCGAGGCAGCTATCGGCGCTTATGCGGCGCGGGCGCGCACCTTTGTGCTGCCTGCCGAATGGCGCGTGTTCGTATTGGCAGCGCGCACTATTATGATTGAGCTGGCCGCGCGCTTCGCAACGGATGCGTTGCGCGAGAGCTACTTTGGTTGGAACTCGTCTTTATTCGCTGATCGCAGCACGCATAACCAGGTGCGAGCCGCCGGCCAGCTTGAGTTGTATCGTTCCTTGTGCGCGAGCCTCGACGAGGCTGAAGAACTCGTGGCGAACGCTTTCGCTGCTTAGTCTTTCGGCTGGGCTTCGCTGCTCCAGGTGTCTGCCTCTATGACGCTTGCCCGGAAATGCGCGATGTTCATCATCAGAAAGCCTAGCGCGGGTATGCCGGCCCCACCCGAGACGATTGCTATCGAATAGCGCAGGGCGGCTTCGTCTGCGAAGTAGCTGTCCGTAACGATAGCCACCGACAATGGCCCCAGAGTCAGGCCGAGGACGCTGATGACAAAATAATAAATAGCCGTCGTCTGGCCCCGCATCTGGTTCGGCACGATCATCATCAGCGCGGCACCCGCGGTTGCGGTGGGTATCGCCCCGCCGATCGTAGCGGGCACCAGCATCATGACCGCTAATTCGGGCGTAGGCATCAACGGCACGAGAACGGAAGCCGGCACGAGTATGCAGGCGCCGAGCAGCGTAACGCGCATGTGCGCGGCCCGGCGGCCGCGCAGATACCAACGCTGAGCGAGCCAGCCGCCAAAGTTAACGCCGAGCGGCCCGAATATAAGGATGACCATGCCGTAGGCGAAAGCTATGCGGCTAATTTCCCAACCCCAGGTGCGCACGAACATCGTCGGTATCCATGAAAAATAGGCGTAACCGATGATGGTGACTACCGACATGCCGAAAAACAGGGTCAGGTAGGTTGAACGGCGTTGCCAGAGAAAGGCGATAACCTCCCTGAAAGGTATCTGGTCGGCCGGGTTCGCGTTCGGTGAAAGTGCAATTTTGTCTTTGCGTGACGGTTCACGCACCGTGACCATGAGCACCGCAATGACGAGGCCCGGCAGCCCTACCAGCAAAAAGACCGACTGCCATTGATACAGTTCGCCGATCATCGGGAGCGTTAGCGCCGGTCTGCTGAAAGCCCAGCCAATAATTTGCCCCCCCAGCACCATCGCGACGCCGGCGCCCAGCGACACGCCCATGTTATAGAAGCTCATCGGCCGGGCGCGCCGTTCGCGGGGAAAATAATCGGCGATCAGAGAGAACGCACTGGGGTTGAGGGCCGCCTCGCCGACACCGATCCCGACCCGCGCGATGAAAAGCTGTGCGAAATTGCGAGCCAGACCGCAGGCCGCCGTCATGATGCACCAGATCGTAATCCCCGCCGCGATAATGCCCCGCCTGCTGCGGCGGTCGGCAAGCCGGCCGAGCGGTATGCCAAGCAGCGTGTAGAAGATGCCGAAGGCAAGGCCCTGCAGCAGGCCCATTTGTGTATCGCTTATTTGGAGGTCGGCGCGAATGGGTTCGACCAACAACGACAGTATCTGTCGGTCGAGAAAAGAAAACACGTAGGCGATTGTGAGCAGAACCACTACATACCAGGCGTAACCAGGCGACGGATAGTCGTTGTTTGTCGGATCAGCCGAACGATTGGGTTCCACTCATTGACTCCTGTGTGCCGGCGTTAATGGCAGCCGGTACACGTGGTCAGACGTGCCAGCATATCTCCCGAGGTTACCGCAGTTTGTCTGGATTTTTCGTTCCCATGGCAACGATCACAGGTAAACGCCTGCGCCGACACGTACTGATGCACAACATCGTAATGCCAGTAGCCGGGTTGGCCGAAGTCGGGTACAGCCGCTTCCGCGGTTGCGGGAGCCCCCGTTTTCCAGAAACGTAACGGTTGCATAGTAGCCTTGCTGTGCTCGGCCGCCGACCCGCCGGCAATGCGCCCGGTCAGCACGGACGGGCCCAGGAATGTGCCGGCACCGCCTTCCAGTCCGTTGATACCCGCCACCCCGGTCAGTTCTCCCGCGGCATAAAGCCCGGGGATTTTCTTCCCCTTTGCCGTGACCAGTTGGCCGTGTATATCGATCGCCGGGCCACCCATGTTCTTGCGCGTCAGCGGATAGACACGCAGCGCATAGTAAGGCGGTACCTGTATTTTTTTAGCGGGCTTGTCCGGCCCGAAGCGTCCGAACTGAAAATCGGCGCCTACCTCGACCATGCGGTTCCACGCTTCGACGGATGTGCGCAGGGCGTGCTCGGGCAGACCCGTCTGTCGGGCAAGCTCGGCAAGGCTGTCGGCGCTTGCGGCATTGGCCGGGTCGTTCAGAATATCCGACCGAACCCTTTTGGCTTCGCCCTGCAGGGCGTCGCGGACATTGAGCCGCCTGCTGCCGGGTTCGTCGAAGACCAGCCAGTAACTCATGGGCTGCAGTGCTTCGACCGCAGCGGCACGCGTTGCCGCATCTGCCGTTTCGTTGACGAAACGTCGGCCGTTCGCGCCGAGCCAAATAGCGGCCGGGTTCTCCACGTAGAGGCCGCGCGTGCCCGACGCGTCATCCGGGTCCGGCACGCCGCCATAGAAAGTGACCTGCCGCTCCAGGTTAAGCATGTCTGCGCCTGCCCACTTTGCCAGACGGTAGCCGTCGCCGTTGGCGAACCTGCCGGCACCCGCAAAAATGCGTTTGGGCCTGTCGACATCTTGCGGCCAGTTATCGCGCACCATTTGCAAGTTGCTTTGAAAGCCGCCGGTAGCGAGTACCGTGCTCGCCGCCCGCCACTGACGTTTGCTGCCGTCGCGTTCGTTTACGGTAAATACGCCGATAATCTGGCCGCGCGCCCTGGCCAGTGCCGTCACGCGCGTATTCCATACAAAGCGAATATTCGGGTCCTGTAAGGCCTTGCGCATCATCGGCACAACGGCATTGACGGCCGTGCCGCGCGTAAAGTGGAAACGCGGTACCGAGCTGTCGGGAGTGGGGAGCACCATCTTGAACTCCACCCCCATGCCGGTTAGCCAGTCGTAAATTTCTGTCGCGGATTTATCGACGTATTCCCGGGTCCACCAGGGATTCGGCGATTTGCCGCGGCGATAAAAATCACGAATAGCAATATCAGGCGAGTCCTCGATACCCTTTTCGCGTTGCAGGGCGGTGCCAACCAGCGCGAATCCGCCGGCCTTGACCGCATGGCCGCCGCCCACCGAGTTTGCTTCCAGTACCAGGACGCGAGTGCCGCGTGCGGATGCCTCGAGCGCTGCTGACAAGCCTGCAATGCCGGCGCCGACGACGATAACGTCGGCATCCTGTTCCGGTGGCACCTGGGAGCAGCTGCCCAATATTGCAATAAAAATCGCTAATGCAACGGCGCGTGCAAGAAAGAAGGCAGTAGGGGGGTGATGTTGCATGGCGCTATTTTAGCGCGCGTTCAGTTGGCAACGTAACCCGGCGACAGAGTTCGGCGGCAAAAAAAGGCCCGGCAGAAACCGGGCCTTTGCCATCGTTACGAGTCCATCGTTACGAGCGTTTGAGCGGGCCTGCCAGCCCGCCTTACTATTCGTCCAGCTCTATGCTGATGACGCCGTCCTCATTCCACTCAGACACCTTAACCTTGACGCCCATGTCCTCGGCGTAGGCCATAATGCGGGGCACGAACCACGTCTCGTGGATTTCCTGCTCGGTCAGGTCGAACATCTCCATCCGCTTGCAGGCATCCAGCACATTCTTCCACGGTGATTTCCAGGTTCGCTTGCCCGGTTCGGCCTGCGTTTCGAGCACCAACTGGTAGTGGCAGGCGGTTCGTTCACACAGACCTACCAGGGCGGCTTCCTTATCGCCGGTCTTCTCGATAATCATTCCGACGCGAGTATTAATGGGCGCCATCGTTTTGCGGTCATGCGCGACGTACTCGGCCATCATGTTGTGGTCTTTGGCAAACTGCATGGCCTGCAGGCGCGCTTTAACCAGCGCGTCATTCATTTCGTGCTGATAGCCGGCGCTGTTGGCCATCGTTTTCAGCGCGAGCTGCACGGCCTTGCCGACTTCATCCTCGCGGCCCTCAAAGCCGGTCTTGGCTGCCTTGAACGAAGACTTGGGTTTTTTCGCGACTTCTTCTATTAACTGGGAGTCGTCCAAATGTACTGATTGCACCATGCTGCACCTCAACGAATTAGTGTTTCTATGTATTCGGTTATACGCCTTATATAGATTTACGCCACTATCAGGCAACTTTCATGCTGGATTATTGTCTGTTACATCCGCGCAATGGGCGGCCTGCGGCCTGCGATGTGTATCTGTTTTATGACAATTCGGGCTCGTTTTGCCACCCGTGTTTTGCAGCGCGCACGCTTTGCCCTATTCTGCCCAAGGTCAATAAAGCGATATCGCGGCATCACGCGCCTTTGAAACCGTAACCTCGGAGCAGTCCAGACTGTGTTACCAAGCAGCAAAACCTCCGTCAATCTGCTATTTGCTCTGCTTGCCGCTTGCGGGGGCGGCGGGGGCGGCGGCAGTGCAGACGGGCCTGACCTTATCCCGCAGGGCGAGATCAGCATTGCGGGCAGTGTGTCGGTCGCGCCGGCGACCGCCGTGGACAAGGACACGAATGACCCCAATTCCCCGCCTGCATCAGGCCCCGACAACGATTATCCGTACGATCCTCCCAACTATACAACCAACAATGACTATGACGGTCAGCTGCTCCCTAACCCCGGTACCGTAGGAGGTTTCGTTGGCTTTCCCGAGTTCGCCGGCTCCGGCAGCGCAGCTGATCAATTTGATTTCGATGATTTTTATCGCGTGTCACTGTTGGCCGGTCAGACTGTTTCGCTGCTTATTTCAGATCATCGCGAGAACGAGCCATTAAAGAACGATCTGGATTTGATCCTGCTGGATATTGACCTGAACCTCGTTGACTACGCTGCAGGTTTCGGCGCTCAGGAAAGTCTGGTTGTGCGGGAGGACGGTGAATACTTTGTTTGGGTCTCGGTTTGCGCTTATCCGCTGATCGATATTTTTATCTGCGGCGATGGCGCTTCCAACTACATTCTTAGTGTCGGTCAGGGCGATGCAACACCGGCTGCGGCCGGCTTAAGGCTATCCAGTGATTTTGTGCCCGGCGAAGCTTTGGTCCGCTACAGAGATTCTCAACTTGCGAATGCAGATAGCGACAATGTTCTGCAGGCGACCGCAAGCCGTGTGCAGGAAAATGTGAGTCGCGTCGGCGACGTAGGCCTCGTGAAGTTTCCAGAGCGACCCTTGATTGCTTCGGCGGCATCTTCGCAACTGGATGGTGCGAAAAGAGCTGCGGGCGAGCCCTGGATAAAACTGTCGGCCGAACAGCGCGCGAAGCTCGACACTATCGCAAATATCAAGCAGCTGGCCGCGCAGACTGACATCGACGTCGTCGAGCCTAATTACATACGCCAGCCACTGTTTGTACCTGACGATCCCGGCTATGAGTTTCAATGGCATTACCCATTAATCAATCTGCCCGCGGCATGGGATTTGGGATATTTTGGTGATTTCGTGTCGGTAGCGGTGCTGGACACTGGCATCCTGCCGTTTCACCCGGATATCGAGGGGCAGCTGGATTTGACCACGGGCGGCTATGATTTCATCAGCTCCGCGGACAATGCCCGTGACGGCAACGGAGTGGATGATGATCCGACGGATCCGGGTGACAGTGGCTTTATCGGTTTCAGCAGTTCGTTTCACGGGACTCATGTGGCGGGCACGATCGCTGCGGCGACCAACAACGGCGGCGGAGTTGCCGGCATTGCACCAAATGCCCGCATATTGCCGGTGCGGGTGCTGGGGCAGTTTGGTGGCAGCAGTTTCGATATACGCCGGGGTTTGTGTTTTGCGGCCGGGCTTAGCACCGGCGCCAACTGTGAGGGCGTGCCGGAAAACCCAAGCCCCGCAGCGGTTATTAACCTCAGTCTGGGTGGCCCGGATTTCTCATCCCTGGAGCAAAGCCTAATAGATGAGATACGAGCCGCTAACAATACGATTATTGTCGCTGCCGCCGGCAATAGCGGCACCAGTCAGCCGTTTTATCCGGCTGCGTATAGCGGTGTCGTGGCCGTAAGCGCCGTGGGCATCGATCGCAGTCTCGCGCCGTATTCGACTTTTGGCAGTTTTGTCGACGTCGCGGCGCCGGGCGGCGACTATTCGACCGACATCAATGGCGACGGCTATGTCGATGGCGTGCTCAGCACCGGGGGCAATGATTCGCAGGGGCCGGTCGAGTACAACTACACATTTTTGCAGGGCACTTCGATGGCGGCACCGCACGTGGCGGGCGTATTGGCATTGATGCGCTCGGCCAACTCGGCCATGACGCCGGATGTGATCGACGCGATGCTGGCGGCGGGCGAGTTGACGGTGCCGGTTGGTTCTGCGGGTAATGGGAGCCGCGATGATTTCTTCGGTTACGGACTCATCGATGCTCAAAAAGCAGTCTCCGCAGCGCTCGCATCCGATGGTAATCCGCCCGAGCCCCAGCCGCGCTTAGGCGTGTTGCCCGGTGGGTTGAATTTCGGCGCGACGCTGGAAGCCCTGCCGCTGACCGTGCGCAATAATTCGGGAGGCGAACTTGACGTCATCAGTATCGAGTCAAGCGAGCCCTGGCTGCTTGCGCCCGCCGTAAATGGCCTGACCGAATACAGCGTGAGGGTGAATCGCGATGCTCTTGCAGAGGGCAATTATTCCGCAACACTGACTATTACTTCCAATGTCAATACGGTTATTGTTCCGGTCATCATGCAGAAGAGCAACGCGATCCTTACCGGCGATGCGGGCCACCTGTATGTGCGCCTCATCGACCCGGAGACCGGAGCAATCCGTGAAGTCCAGTCGGATGCAGTGGACGGCGAATACACCTGGCGCATAGGTAACTTACCGCCCGGCCGTTACCAGCTGATCGCGTACACCAACGCCGATAATGACAACAGGCTTTGCGATGCCGGTGAGGCTTGCGGCTCCTATATCACGGCCGATCAGCCCATTTTTATTGAGCTGCAGACAGATCTGTCCGGCCTCGACTTCCCGGTCAGCTTCGGGGCCGCCTTGTCCGACCCGGATGACTCTGACAAGCCGCTTTGACGTGGCAGGCGACCGGCCCAGTCGGTAAAGTACCCGGAAATTCAGAGGTCCTGATGATGCAATCCGCACTCGAAAAGCTGCTGCGAGTTTTTGTTCCCGGCTTGCTTACGCTGCAGTTGGCTGGCTGCGCCGCCCTCAATACTGACAACAACCTTTGGCAGCAACCCGGTGCCTATCAGGTCGCCCATAACGACGAACTCGTGGTCCAAGATTCGGTGCAGGCGCGTGACGTGATGCTGCAGGTGTCATGGCCCGTCCAGAGCAAAGGGCCCTTGCCGGTCGTCGTGTTCTCGCACGGTGCGTTCTGTTACCCCCAGCAGTATCGCAACATCACGGATTTCTGGGTTTCGCACGGTTACGTTGTCATTCTGCCGAATCATCTCGATTCACCGAATCGGGGCAAGCTGAAGCCGCAGGAAATTTCGCAGCTGCTGGATGCGCGGGTGCGTGATATGAGTTTTGTACTCGATGCGCTGCCTGAAATCGAAGCGCAGATTCCGGAGCTGGCGGGCCGGATCGACGCCGACAAAGCTGCAGTCGCGGGCCATTCCTTCGGTGGCATGATCGCGATGGTGAAATCTGGCCTGCACATGCAGCAGGCAGACGGAACGGTGCAGACGAGTTGGGCGGATCCCCGCTTTCGTGCCGCAGTCGTGATGAGCGGTGTGGGTCAGGTGGGACCTGACGCCCGCCTTCCGCAGCAAGCCTTCATGTCGGCAGATGCCTTCAATGGCCTGACCGGTCCGCTAATTGCCAACGGCGGTACGCTGGACGAGGGAAATGTGGGCACCGGCGAGATTTATCCCTGGCAATGGCGCATGTCGCCTTACACCCTGGCTCCACCCGGTGACAAATACTCGTTGATTCTGCAGGACGCCGACCATTACCTCGGCGGCCTGATTTGTCGCGACAATCGCGGTGGCCCGGATGACCCGGCGGGCGTCGCCGTTGTGCGGGCTGCACAGACAGCGTTTCTGGACGCCTACCTCAAGGACGACCGCGCAGCCGGGCGCTGGCTGCGCACCGCCGATTTTTCCGAATTGAGTGACGGGCGGGCGGATCTCAAATTCAAATAGACACGCGGAAGCCGATTTGCGACTTTACGCCGCCTGTGTGTTCACTGATACTAGCTGCCCTCAAATCCGTGCCGGCGGTTCATCGAGTCCGGTTTTAAGCTGAATTTTTTGCTGTGCATTTACTCGGGGCGGCCGCCCGGCGTCCGGGGCCGACTGTCATGTTTATTCTTTTTTTCGTCATTATCTTCAGCAGCATGGGCTTCGGCCTCGTTTTGCCGCCCTTTGTGTTCGTTGCGAAGAACCTGGGTGCGAGCGAAATGCTGGCGGGTTTTATCGTGTCGTCCTTTGCCATGGGTCAGTTTCTCGCAACGCCGGTGTGGGGGCGGTTGAGCGACCGGCTGGGCCGCAAGATCATCCTGGTTTACACCATGGTCGGTTCGACGCTCGCTTATCTCCTGATGGCATGGTCGGACTGGACGGGCAATCTCTGGCTGTTGCTGGTCGCGCGTTTCCTGACCGGCCTGATGGCGGGCAACTTCGCTGCGGCCACCGCTTACGTAGCGGATATAACGCCGCCCGAGAAGCGGGCACAGGGCATGGGTACGGTAGGCGGCGCGGTCAGTATCGGTTTTATGGCAGGGCCGGCCCTGGGCGGCCTGTTGTCCGGTGATACTGCAGAAACTGCCTCGCTACTCGGGCCATCGCTGGTTGCCGCGTTGATGTCCTTTCTGACCATGTTCGGCGTCATGCTGTTTCTCAAAGAAAGCCTGTCGCCGGAGCAGCGGGCGCACGCCGCTGAGCAGTCGCGCCAGCCGGCGGCCATCAGGGCCGGCTCCTTCAGGCATATCCTCACGCGTCCGATACTCGCGCAAATGGTGCTGATGGGCTTCCTCGTGTTTTTTGCCATGACCAATTTCGAAACGACTTTTCCGTTCTGGGCGCAGGCGGGGTTTTCCTGGGGGCCGCGACAGGTCGGTTTCTGTTTCATGTACCTGGGGATGATCGTCATGATCACCCAGATCTTCATTGCCGGCCGGTTGGTGCCGGTTTTTGGCGAGGGCCGTTTGCTGCTGGCGGCATCGTGCTCATACATGTTTGGCCTGCTGTGGATGGGGATCGTTCCTTTTGCTCTCGATCCCGAGGTGGCAACGCAATCCTTGTTAACCTGGAACCCGCTGCATCTGACCAACGCCGAATTGCTGATGCTGTTCGGCATTACCTTCACCTCGGCCGGCGGCGCCATGTTCAATACCGCATCGACTAGCTGGGTATCGAAGCAGGCCGGCGACACGGAGCGTGGCGCGGTGCTCGGCCTGTATCAATCGGCCGGCTGGTTGGGGCGCTCCATTGGGCCCACGGTTTCGGGCTTCCTGTTTATGACCTTCGGGCCGAACACGCCGCTCTTTACGGCCGCATTCCTGATGCTGCCCGTGCTCGTCATCGTGAGTGTCATCCGTCGCCGCCACGCCGCCGCGTCCGGCTGACCCATTGGTAGCCAGTCCGCGGCGTCGCCGATGAAGCAACGCGGCATAACCGCTCGGCTTGCGCTATATCCGCCCGATAGCCCCGGTGACGCTGGCCCGTTGCGGGTGTAGACTTTTCCCGAGGTCAGAAATCATTTGCTGGCAGCGCATCCGATAAAGCTGACAGCACGAACAACTAGACACGCCCGCAGGTAGCATTGATCTTTGCGCGCCAACGGTGGGACAGCTCACAAGGGATCGCTCATAAAGGAGCGCTCAAAAGAAGGGGAGTTTGTATGTATATCAATTTCTGGTATCCGATGGCCACGAGCGAGGAGCTCACCGACAAACCGCTTAAGGTGCGCGGACTGGGCCAGGATTTCGTGGTGTTCCGTGGCGAGGACGGTGAGGCAAAGTGCCTGAGCAATACCTGCACCCATCGCGGTGGTTCGCTCGCTGGCGGCAAGATTGCGGGCAATTGCATTCAATGCCCTTATCACGGTTGGGAGTTCGATGCCGAAGGTTGTGTCCAACGCATCCCTTCGCTGGGACCTAACCCGAAAATTCCGGCGCGTACCCGCATCGACGCCTACCCGGTGGAGGAGCGGCACGGTATCGTGTTTGCGTTCCTCGGCGATTTGCCCGAAGAGAAACGCCCGCCCATTATCGACGTGCCCGAGTGGGGCCAGGACGGCTGGACCAGCACCCTGCAGACCTACACGATTAAGGGTAACTACGAGCGCTCGATAGAAAACGGCATCGATCCCGCTCACAATGAGTTCGTCCATGATACGCACGGGTTTTCCGGCGCCGATCAGGAATACCATATCGGCGAAATGCGTAAGGACAAGATCACGCAGTGGGGCCAGGGCTTCTGGCACACCTTCAAGGCGCCGCCGTTGCCCGAAGAGGCCAAATTCAAGGGCGCGCGCAAAAGCTCGGGTGACCTGGAGGCCGGCACCGGCTATCACGGCCCCAGCCAGGTCTGGACCTACATCCACATGTCGGCGGAAAACTGGATGCACCAGTATTTGCTTGAGCGGCCGATCGACGAGCACAACATAGCGGTTTACCTGCTGTGCATGCGCAACTGTTACACCGACCCGAAATATGATGAAAACGTGATGGACCGCAATTTCTACGTTGCCAAGCAGGACATCGTGATCGTAGAAGACCTGCGCCCCGTTATTACGCCGGAGACCAATACCAAGGAATTTATGCTTCCGGCCGACCAGTGCATCCTTATGTACCGTGAGTCGCTGAAAGAATGGGAAACCAAGGGTTGGAAAATTGACACTCAAACGGTGGATGCCAATGCGGATCGCGTTGCCTATGCGATTCCTTCCCCTGCGCGGCGTGAGCAGAAGGGCTGGGTGCTCGACACCATACCCCTGAAAGCACCCCGGAAGAAGAGCGCCAAACTCAAAGCGGCGGGTTGACCTGCCGCAGTCAAACACGGGGCCTCACGGGCTCAAACAGACAGCCGGCAGCAGCCGGCTGTTTTTTAAATGGTCTCGGCGCATGCGCGTCCGGCTAGATACTGCAATCGAGGGCAAGACATGACAGACGAAAAAGCGAAAGCATCCGGCACCCGAATAGACAGGCGCGATTTTTTTGCCGGAGTTGCCGGGCTCACCGCGGCTGCGTTTGGTATCGACAATGCAGAAGCGGCTGCGCACCAGACACCGCAGATTGAATTATCCGACGAAGACAAAATCGCCCGACCGGTAGGAGAGGGCGCAGTTATATTAGTGACGGGCGCCAATCGCGGCCTCGGGTTGGAGTTTACGAAGCAATACGCTGAGCGCGGTGCGCGGATAATAGCGACAGCGCGCAATCCTGATAGTGCGGACGAACTGAATACACTGGCAGCAGAGAATGAGAACATCACGGTCGAAAAACTGGATGTCACTGACCATGCCGCTATCGACGAGCTGGCGGCCCGCTACGTTGAGCAGCCGATAGACTTGTTGTTAAACAATGCCGGTATCGGTGGGGGTCTGGAGAATCAGCTGTTCGGTAAAATGAATTACGAAACCTTTGATCAGGTTATGGCCGTCAACGTCAAAGGCCCGATGAAAATGTGCGAGGCGTTTCGCAAGCATGTCGAGGCCAGCAACCTGAAAAAGATGGTGGCAGTGTCGAGCAGCCAGGGCTCGATTGCCGGGGTCAAGTCACCGTTGCTGTATTGGTATCGCTGCAGCAAGTCGGCACTGAACATGTGCATGGTGAATCTTGCTTTCCAGATGCAGCGCAAGAAGGTGATCATCGGTCTGGTCACGCCGGGCGCGACGGCTACGGACTTCATACCCGAGCAATTTCGCAAGGCGATCAAGGGTATTCAGGAACCGCC
>JARRLL010000023.1:0-99852 GCA_037387125.1 Gammaproteobacteria bacterium
TTCCCCCTTAGGGCGTATGCGGTATTAGCACGAGTTTCCCCGTGTTGTCCCCCACTACTGGGTAGATTCCTAAGTATTACTCACCCGTCCGCCACTCGACAGCGACAAGTTCACTCCGAAGAGATCACAGCGTCCTGTTTCCGTTCGACTTGCATGTGTTAAGCATACCGCCAGCGTTCAATCTGAGCCAGGATCAAACTCTTCAGTTTAAATTTTCTAACTAAAGATGTAAGACCTAACTAATTACTATTAATCATTACTGACATAGGAATTGTTTGGTTACTTACGTACGGTCGTTGTTCTGACCGGGACGCAAGTTCCCACACAAATTATCTGTTTTCGAATTTTTAAAGAGCGAATCGTCCCCCGCATCAATCCTTGTCCTTGGACGATGAATAAATGGTAGAGAACGAAAAGCCCGCACGTAAGCGCGGGCAGCCGAAGGATTATACAAGGGCGAAAGCCCCCGTCAACACCCCAAGGCAACTAATTTCAGTTTATTTTGGGGCACCGCAAGATCACTCCACTGTGATCCTGGCGAAACGCCTCTTACCTACCTGATAAACATGGGTGCCGCCGGCCTCTATTTCAAGCCCTTTGTCAGACACCCTTTCGCCGTCGATTTTTACCGCGCCCTGCTTAATCATGCGGAAAGCCTCGCCATTGCTGGCCACCAGCTCGGCCCGGCTGAGCAGGTTGGCGATCCCCAGCTTACCTGTTGCGTCGCACGCTAACGTGAGCTCGGGCATTTCGTCCGGTATCTCGTTATTTCGGAATCGGTTCACGAAGGATTCCAGGGCCTTTTTAGCTGCCGCAGCATCGTGGAACCGAGTGACCAGTTCCCCGGCCAGCTCAAACTTGATATCCCTTGGGTTTTGGCCGGCCTGCACCTGCTGCCGCAGACCCTCGATCTCAGCGACCGGGCGAAAGCTGAGGAGCTCGAAATACCGCCACATCAGCTCGTCAGACACCGACATCAGCTTGCCGAACATTTCATCCGGCGCATCGGTAATGCCCACGTAGTTGTTTAGTGACTTGGACATTTTGTTGACGCCGTCCAACCCTTCCAGCAACGGCATGGTAAGGACGACCTGCGGCTTCTGACCCGCCGCCTGCTGCAACTGCCTGCCCATCAACAGGTTGAATTTCTGGTCGGTGCCGCCCAGCTCCACATCGGCCTTCAGTGCCACAGAGTCATAACCCTGCACCAGGGGGTAGAGAAACTCGTGGATAGCTATGGGCTGATTGGCACTATAGCGCTTGCTGAAATCGTCGCGCTCCAGCATACGGGCAACGGTGCTGCATGAAGCCAGCCGAATGATGTCCGCGGCATTCAACTCGCCCATCCATTCAGAATTAAAGACGATACGGGTCTTATCCGGATCAAGAATCTTGAATACCTGCTCCTTATAAGTCTCGGCATTTGCCGCAACTTCTTCGGCACTTAACGGGGGGCGCGTTGCATTCTTACCGGACGGGTCACCAATCATGCCGGTAAAATCACCGATCAGAAAAATAGCTTCATGACCAAAATCCTGAAATTGCCGCATCTTGTTAATCAGCACGGTATGCCCCAGATGCAGGTCAGGAGCGGTCGGATCGAAACCAGCCTTGATACGCAAGGGCCTGCCCTCAGCCAGCTTATCGCGCAATTCGTCGGCCACAAGAATTTCTTCCGCGCCTCGCTCTATCTCGGGTAACTGTTCTGCAACTGGTTTCATCTGGGCTTTATTCATTAGAAAGGCCGCGGGGGCGGGAAAATCTGCCGAAGCACAAGGGCGCCGAGCATAAACAATTCGACACAGACGGTCGATATTTTGCCTGATATATACATGAGTCGTTGACCCGGCATTGCCGTTTTGTCGATAATTCCCTCCTAATCAGGATAATGCAGCAAAACCGCTGTGGGTGAGCGGGCTGGCAAAGCCAGGCGCAGACTCCGATTAATTGTCGTCCGGCGGTGCGCCAACTCTAACCGGGCAAACGAATGGCAACGCGAATATTCAGGCGAGGGCTCAAGTGGCTTCGTATCGACCGATAATGCGTGATTACAAGCCAGCAACAGTCAGGCGGCAGCCCCGCTCGCGCTGGTTGCTCTGGTTTGTTGCCGGCCTGGGCCTGCCGCTCGTGACGGTTGCGCTGCTCTCGCCCGACAACAACGAGGTCCCGCCCTTGGCGCCGGCCGCCAGCATTGTGTCCGTCGATGCCGTGCCGGCATCGACCGCTGTCAGCAACGATATTGCAGAGCCGGAAGTCCGCCCGGCGTACTCGACCGAGATTCCGCCGCTCGTCGCAGCTCCCGAACCGGAATACGCCAATACCGTGCTTACTGTGCGGCCGGGGGATAGCCTGGACCGCCTGTTCCGGCGAAATAATCTCAGCGTCGCGGATCTGACGATAATTTTGCGTGACGAACTGGCGCGCGACCATCTGCGAGTCGTGAAGCCGGGCGACCAAATAGTGGTGCGCCATCATGAGGGCAATATCAAGCAGCTGCGCCGCGAAATCGATGCATTCCGGTCGTTGCAAGTCGATTCAACCGGTGAAGGTTTTACCGTGGGCATGCTCGAGCACAAGATCACCAAAAAGCGTCGAATTGCCGAAGGGCGGATAAAGAGTTCGCTGTACATGGCCGGCGCGGACGCAGGCGTATCGGACCGCGTCATCATGAACCTCGCTGGCATCTTCGCCTGGGATATCGATTTCATCCTCGATATCAGAACCGGAGATGAATTCAGGGTGATTGTCGAGGAGCTTTACAGGGACGGCAAACGCATCGCTGAAGGAGAGATCCTGGCGGCGGAATTCACGAACCAGGGAGAGGTTTTCCGGGCCATTCGCTACGAGACTTCCGCAGGGCAGGCAAGTTATTTCACGCCTGACGGGCGCAACATGCGTAAAGCCTTTTTGCGTGCGCCGTTAAGCTTCTCGCGCATCAGCTCTAACTTTAATCCAAATCGACGCCACCCTGTCCTGAATACCATACGAGCACATAAAGGCGTCGATTACGCTGCTCCACACGGAACGCCGATCAAGGCGGCCGGTGACGGCAAAATTATTTTCCGCGGTGTCAAAGGTGGTTACGGCAACACCGTTATTCTGCAACACGGCGGCAACATCACGACGCTCTACGCGCACATGTCAAATTTTGACAAGAAAGCGCGCAACGGGACGCGAGTCAAACAAGGCCAGGTTATCGGCTACGTTGGCCAAACCGGTCTCGCAAGCGGCCCTCACCTGCATTACGAATATCGAAAAAATGGCGCTCACCTGAATCCGCGCACCGTTAAATTACCGAACGCATCCCCAATAGACGCGAGCCTCAAAGCCGATTTCCTGCGCGCGGCAGCGCCGCTTATAGACCAGCTTAATTATTCTCCCCTGGTCCTGGTGTCGGCGGCGGATGCCGGGAATAACGAATCCACGCTGTTCGCCGGGAACCCGGATGCCCAAGGCAAATGACCTTTACATAGGTCTCATGTCGGGCACCAGCCTGGATGCGATAGATGCCGCGCTGGTGAGTTTCGGCGAAAACGCGCCACAACGATTCAACCTTATCTCTACGCTGGAATATCCCTTTCCGAATGAACTGCGCTCGGCCATTCAGTCGCTGATCGACAAGCCGCACACGACTGACCTGGACACGCTTGGGAAATTAAACAGGGAGCTTGGGGTGCTCTACGCAAATGCGGTTGCGGGGTTACTCAAACATGCTTCGGCAAATGCGGATGATGTGATCGCGATAGGCTGCCATGGGCAAACTGTCAGGCATATGCCCCAACATAGTCCGCCGTTTACGATGCAGCTGGGCGATCCGGCAACGATTGCGAATATTACAGGCATCGCCACAGCAGCTGATTTTCGTTCGGCAGATATCGCCCTGGGTGGTCAGGGCGCGCCACTGGCACCTGGATTTCACAAATGGGCCTTCGCCAATGAAAACGGGGCCGTCGTTAATGTCGGCGGCATCGCCAACATCACGGTCCTGGCGCCGGGAGCTCCCGTGACGGGTTTTGACACCGGGCCCGGCAACACCCTGATGGACGAGTGGCATTTCAGAAACCGGGGCGGTCGATACGACCGCGATGGCGAATGGGCGGCTAGCGGCAGGTGCGCAGATGAGTTACTTACACGGTTCCTTGACGACCCCTACTTTAGCCAGCAGCCGCCCAAAAGCACGGGGCGCGAATACTTCAACACCCGCTGGATTGAGCGCTACCTTGGTGAACTCGGCAGTGAATTGAGCGCGGTCGATGTCCAGGCGACGCTGGCTGAACTGACTGCCCGGTCGATAGCGATAGCGGCGACCAAATATTCGGACGGCAAGAGTCTCTGGCTTTGCGGGGGTGGCGCCCTCAATGCACACCTGGTCAGTCGTATCGCGGCCGCGCTCCCGCAACACACGATTGCTGCGACTACTGAGCTCGGCCTTCCTCCGGATTGGGTGGAAGCGGTCGCGTTCGCATGGTTGGCCAGAATGCGGGTGAAGGGTCGATCAGCCGGAGTAGCCAGCGTAACGGGAGCGAGCCGGGAAGCCGTGCTCGGCGGGATGCATCTGCCGCCCGAAGCGTGACCTATACCACGGAAGTTATGTAATACCGGCACTAAGCTAATAGTGTCGGCTGCTATATTAGCTGCTGCTGCCGTTGGCCCGAGTACGGCAACCGCAGCCTGAAGCTGACAAAGATCAGCAACCGGTAAAAGCGTGGACGCAAACAACCTCAACCTGCCCGAGCACTTTATCAACCGGGAACTCAGTCTACTTGAGTTCAACCGACGCGTACTGGCGCTCGCAGAAGACGTCGACACTCCCCTGCTGGAGCGACTGAAGTTTCTGTGTATCGTTTCGACTAACCTCGATGAGTTTTTCGAAATTCGTGTCAGCGGTTTGCAGCAGCGTCTGGAGGCTGGCGCAGCACCCACAGGCCCGGACATGCTCACGCCACAGCATGCGCTGCGTGAAATCGGGGCCGAGTTGCACGGGATGATCGCCGATCAATACAGGTTACTGAACCAGGAGCTGATTCCTAAGCTCAAGGCAGAGGGCATTAATTTCGTCCGTCGCAAACACTGGAATAACGAGCAGCGCGAGTGGTTGAAGAAGTTTTTCCATCGCGAAGTAGAGCCTGTTCTCAGCCCGATATCTCTGGACCCCGCCCGACCATTCCCGCGCATTCTCAACAAGAGCCTGAATTTTATCGTCGGCCTCGAAGGCAAACATGCGTTCGGACGTCCATGTGACCGCGCTATTGTTCAAGCACCGAGGTCGCTGCCACGCTTGATACGGCTGTCGCCCGAACTGGAAAATACCGGCAGCTGCGATTTCGTATTTCTCTCATCGATTATTCATGCCTTCGTAGACGAGTTATTCATGGGCATGACGGTAACAGGCTGCTATCAGTTCCGGTTGACCCGCAATAGCGATCTTTATGTCGACGAAGAGGAAGTCGACAACCTAATGCGTGCAATCGAGGGAGAGCTTGCCGCTAATCGCTATGGGGCAGCGGTGCGCATGGAAATCGCGCATAACTGCCCGCAGGAGTTGGCCGCTTATTTGCTCAACGTTTTTGAACTGCAGGAGCGAGACCTCTATCAGGTTGAAGGGCCGGTCAACCTGAACCGTTTGCTTGCGGTTTATGATTTGATCAAGCGTGAAGACCTCAAGTACCCGGGGTTTACGCCGGGTTTGCCAGCGGTTCTTCACGAGACACCCGACTTGTTTCGTTTGATGAAGAAACAGGATTTGCTCCTAAACCATCCGTATGAGTCGTTTGGGCCCGTGCTGGACATGATTAATCGCGCCGCGCAGGACCCGGATGTGCTGGCTATCAAGATGACGCTGTACCGTGCCGGCCACGATTCACCCATCGTAGATCGCCTGGTCGCCGCAGCTCAGGAAGGCAAAGAAGTCACCGTGCTCGTTGAATTGCGCGCGCGTTTTGATGAAGCGGCTAACATCGCTTTCGCCAATAGGCTGCAGGAGGTCGGAGCTCACGTGGTCTACGGCGTAGTGGGCTTTAAAACACACTGCAAGATGGCCCTGGTAGTCAGGCGGGAGGGCGATGAACTCAAGCGCTACGCGCATCTGGGCACTGGCAACTACCACCAGGGTACAGCCCGCGTATACACGGACTATGGATTGTTCACATCCGACCCGGACCTGACGGAAGATGTACACAATGTGTTTTTGCAGCTGACCAGCATGGCAAAAACGCCGCCTTTGAAAAAACTCATACAGGCACCATTCGAGCTGCACAAGCAGCTGCTCAACTTGATCGAGCAGGAAATAGAAAATGCACGTGGCGGGGGAACCGGTCACATTATTGCGAAGCTGAATGCACTGACCGAACCGGAAATAATTTTAGCTTTGTATCGCGCGTCCTGTGCGGGTGTGATGGTGGATTTGGTCGTTCGCGGCGTCTGCTGTCTGCGCCCCGGGATGCCCGGCGTATCAGAGAATATACGGGTCAAGTCGATTATCGGTCGCTTCCTGGAACACTCCAGGGTCTACTACTTCCATTCCAATGGCCAAGAGAAAGTTTATTGCAGCAGCGCCGACTGGATGGACCGAAACGTTTTCAGGCGTGTCGAAGTCTGTTTCCCAATCGCCGACGGCGACATGAAAAAGCGCTTGCTCGCCGATCTGGATCTCTGCATTCAGGACAATACCGGTTCTTGGGAGCTGCAATCCGATTGCTCCTGGCGCAGAGACAATGCGCATCCTGGAGAAGATTCTATTTCGATTCAGCGCCAGTTATTGCAGGCGCTGGCCGAGTGGGGCTGATTCACCCCTCGAGCGAGCACCCGCTTAGTCAGTTAGCAGAATCAGTTGAAACCCGGCTGCCCTGACGAACGCCTGCTCCAGCTCCAGATCCGCGAGCGTTAAAGGGTTCGCCTGCAGCCACTCGGATGAGAGATGCAGTTTAATAATCTTGCGGTTAGCCGCTATTTTCAGCATTTCGGGGAGTTCATAAGTGCGGCTCCGGTTAAATAACACGGCGAGTCGCAGCAAGAGGGTTAGACGTGTTACGCGCTCAACCCAGAATTTCGGCAGCTCCGCCGCGATGTCCTTCAGTACGAGTTTGCGCCGATGCGCGCCAACAAGGGCCGCCAGAATACTTTGTTCGTTACGCGTAAAACCGGGCAGGTCCGAGTGCTTCAGCAAGTAGGCGCCATGGCGGTGATAATGTGCATGCGCGATATCGAGACCTATTTCGTGAACTCTTGCCGCCCAGGCCAGCGCCTGGCGCAAACTCGGCTCATCGAGTCGCCAGCCAACGTCGACCTGATCCAATAGCGCTAATGCGGTGAGTTCTACTCTATCAGCCTGGTCGCTATCGACGTGATAACGCTGTTCGATCGCGCGAATGGTTCGCGTGCGCGAATCTTCTTCGGACGAGCGCCCAACCAGGTCGAACAGGATTCCTTCGCGCAATGCCCCCTGCGCAACCTCCAGTTTTTCGACGCCCAGCTGGCGCATTACCTCGATAAGAATTGCAATGCCGCCGGGAAGCACCGGTAAACGTTCGCTCGTGATCGAAGTAAATTCCAGTTGGTCGATTTTCTGGCGTTCGATCAGCAGACTGATTAGTTTTTCCAGCCCGTCGACCGTAATTTGCTGATCGGTCAGGGCGGTTTCCGCAAGCACACTGGCGGCCGCCCGAATGGTGCCGGACGCCCCTGCACAGCGGGCCCATGAGGAACGGCGGAAGGTTTTAGCTATGGGCCGCAGCTCCAGCCTGGCTGCTGTCCGAGCGCATTCAAATGCCTCGGCGGTGAGCGCGCCGCTGGAAAAATGCGCTTTGCTCATGGCAACGCAACCCATCGACAAGCTTTCGAGCGCACCGGGATGAAACCCGGTCCCGGAAGTGATTTCGGTACTGCCGCCGCCGATATCGATGATCAGCTGCTCGCCTTCGATGGCGGGCAACGTGCGGCTGACGCCTATATAGATAAGGCGGGCTTCTTCCACACCGGAAATGATATCCAGTTCGTGGCCGAGCAGTTCCTGAGCCTTAGCGATGAATTCATCAGCCTTCCTGGCTTCCCGTAAGGTATTGGTGCCCACGACTCTGAGCCTGCTTGGAGGTATATCGCGCAGGCGCTCGCCGAACCGAGCGAGGCAGTCTAAAGCCCTTGTCTGGCTGGCAACGTCCAGGTGCTGATTCTCATCGAGCCCTGCCGCAAGCCGAACCATTTCACGCAGGCGGTCGATGACCTTGAGTTGCCCATGCGAGTAGCTTGCAACCAGCAGATGAAAGCTGTTGGACCCAAGGTCCACAGCGGCTATGGGTGCATCAGAGAAAGAAGGAGCCTGGTCGGAAGTCGAACTGTCGCGCTGAATCGCCACTCGTTAACCAGCGACAAACGTTATCGATCAGAATGATCGGTCAAACTGAAAAGGACGAGCCACAACCACAGGTCGTTGCAGCATTCGGGTTACGGATAACGAATTGCGACCCTTCTATATCTTCCTTGTAATCAATCTCGGCGCCGAATAAATACTGGATACTCATAGGATCGATAAGCAAAGTAACGCCCTGATTGACCACCTCGGTATCGCCATCCTGCATGGTTTCATCGAAAGTAAAACCGTACTGAAAACCGGAGCAGCCGCCACCGGAAATGAAAACCCGCAATTTGAGATTGGGGTTGTCTTCATCCCTGATAAGAGAATCTACTTTTTTTGCAGCGGAATCCGTAAAAATTACTGAATCGGCTGCTGGCTCGTAAGTGCTGGGTTCTGCGTTCATATGAGTTGATGGCTTGTTATGCAAACAGTCGTTTGACCTGTTTTCCAAGCGGATAGTTTAACCCATTTTTTAACTGGGTCAGGCGTTGGTCAGCTGGCGCCTTCGAGTTCCGGCTCCAGAGCAGCCTCGGATGACGCAGACTGCGGCTGCTTAACGGCCACCTTTTTGGGAGAAGTGTTGGTCTGGTGTATCAATTTGCCGTTGATTTCTGCTCCCGCAGCAATTTCAATCAGGTTGTAGTAGACGTCGCCCACGACTTTGGCTGTAGGCCCGAATTCGGCCCGGTCGGTCACGATGACGTTGCCCTCAACGGTTCCGCTAAGCGCCAGCCTGGGCACTTCTACATCACCTTGGACGCGGCCGTACTCGCTTACGCTCAAAAACGCGCTCTCGTCTTTTTTGCCCAGCACATTGCCATTAACCACCCCGTCTATGTGGCAGCCGCTATCGAAATGCAGGTTGCCCTCGATGCGCGCCCCATCGCCAATCAGGGTTTGAATTGATGCGGGTCTGAGACCTTTTTTACCGAACATTGTTTTCTCCTGCGCCTGCAGGCAACTGTGCTGCACTGCATATTAATAGGGGTGCCCATACCGCCCAAAGCGGCTCTAACAAGCAATCTAGCCCTGTTTTACCTCCCAAACGAAGATGTCTTCCACAGTTTTGGACTTTGATCCGCTCGGATGAACTATGACATGCACTCTTTCCGGTGCAAAGTCAGCCGGAATAACCAGCTCCGCCTTCAAATCCTGAAAATACTTGAAAGAATAGGGAATGCGATCGCTGGTTTCCCCGCTGCCAGACAGTTCGCCCAGCTTGAGCCGCACCGCTTCCCCCGCGCGGATGCCCTCGACGACCACCTCGACCTGCCCCGAAACCTGCTGCGTACTCCTGAATGCCTGGGCCAGCACAAGACGTAAATCGAATTCCCGCTCGCCGAAGGCCTGGGACACGTTGAAATCCTGAATACGCAACCCAGCACCGTCGTTTTCGTTGACGATGCCTTTGTAAAATTCGATATTTTCCTGCTGCTCCAGTATTCGCGACTGCAAATCGATCAGTTCAGCCTCTACTTTGCTATACGCTTCCTTGTCTATTTTGGCAGCCGTTTCCAACACGGCCACCTTTTCGCTGAGTCGCTTATTTGCGCGCAGCAGTTCTCTATTTTCTTCCTCTAACCGTTGCGCGTCTTCCAGGGCACTAATTCTGCTGAAACCGGCTCGACTTTGACCCAGTTCATAAAAAAGCGCCGCGATTAACACCAGTGCAGCCGCCGCAAACAACAGCACCAATTTGCGCATGTATTGGGGCTGACTGGAGATATAGACTTTCCTGCTCATGACTCGTCGCCTGGCGATTAAGCCGGTTGATGGGGCTCGGCATGCCAATCGCGGGGCCACCAGCGTGGCCGCGGCGGCACATCATCCGAAAACAGCAGGGGTGCCAGTTCAGCCAGCGCGCTTACATAGACCTGGCGTTTGAAATAGATCACTTCCTTAACCGGCCTCCAGTAGTCCACCCATCGCCACCGATCAAATTCCGGCACGTCCGCAGCCGCCAGGTTCACGGCTTGCTCGGATGATACCAGCCGAAGCATAAACCACCGTTGCCGCTGGCCAATGCACAGGGGCTTCTTTTCGTGCCGGACATAGCGGTCGGGCAACAGATAATGCAACCATCCCTGGGTCTGGCCCATGATCTCAACGTCATCAGGGCCCAGGCCCACTTCTTCTTCGAGCTCACGATACATAGCTTCCAGCGGAGATTCGCTGATCTTTATGCCACCCTGAGGAAACTGCCAGCCAGCCTGCCCGATACGCCCCCCCAAAAGCAGGTTGCCGTCATCCCGCGCAAGGATAATGCCGACATTGCTGCGAAAACCTTTTTCGTCGTAGTGATCCATAACCAACCTTGGTAAATCGGCTGCCATTTTTCCACAATCCCAATTATGCTGTCACGAATCCTCCCATAGCGGCGCTGCAAACGCTGATAGATCCGGGTTTATATGAACCGTTTATCCCTCATTGGCCTGCTGGCGGTCGCTGCTGTACTCAGCGTGTCCTGCGCGCTTGCCCTGGGCAGTGCGAGCAGCGATCCGATAGCGGCATGGCAAAGCCTGACCACGGCAGACAACCCGGCGCTGCGCGAAATCATTCTGGAATTGCGGCTCCCAAGAGCCCTTGCCGGCTTTGGGGTCGGCGCATCGCTGGCACTCGCGGGTGCCATGATGCAGGTGCTTTTGCGCAATCCACTGGCTGACCCCTACATTCTTGGAACATCAGGTGGCGCGGCCACCGGCGCGCTTATCGCAATGCTGCTTGGGTTTTCGGGCTTTGTCACAGATGCGAGCGCCTTCGGCGGCGCACTGGGCAGCACTCTGCTCGTTTTTTCACTTACTCGAAACAGCGCCGACGGCTCGCCGGGCCGGCTGCTATTGACCGGCGTGGTAGTAGCCGCAGGCTGGGGGGCGGCTATCAGCCTTATCCTGTCATTGGCTCCCGCCCAGAATCTGCGCGGCATGCTGTTTTGGTTAATGGGAGACTTCTCCTTCGCAACCGCGCCGGCGCCGCCAATCATGTTAAGCCTGGTGGCAGTGGCGATAGGCATTCTTATCGCGCCGACGCTGAATGTGCTGGCAACAGGCGACCAACAGGCGACCTTACTTGGCGTTGCGGTGCGGCCTGTCCGCACCGCCTTATATTTGGTGAGCTCCTTGCTGACCGCAATTGCTGTCACCACAGCCGGAACAGTGGGATTCGTGGGGCTGGTAGTACCGCATCTTGTGAGGCTGGCGGGAGACGCAGATCATCGCACCGTGATTCCGGCGTCTGCACTGGCCGGCGGCAGCCTGATGGTGATTGCCGACACAGTTGCACGCACGATCGTCGCACCCCAGCAATTACCCGTAGGCGCAATTACAGCTGTATTGGGCGTGCCGATATTTCTGCTGCTGTTGAAACGGCTCGGGGCATCCGGCCGCTAGCAGGCTTCAGGTCCGCGCGGCGAGATAATTTCGTCCGCGTTCCATCAGGCTGACAAAAGCGTCTTCGTCGCCCTTACGAACGCTGTCGGTGATTTCCTGCAGCACCTGCATCAGCGCTTCCAGCGGCTCGAGGCCGTGCCGGTTCAGAGACTGAATTTCATAGTAGAGCTGCGGATGCTCGCGCGCCACCCGCGAGGCCACCGCGAGCTGCGCATCGAAGGTGGTGCTCGACAAATCTGCCAGCCGGGGCATTGATTCTCCGCTCTTCGCCAATACGCCAAAGAACGCTATGTTCAGCGCGTGTGACAGGCCCAGCACGTATGCGATAAGCCGATCATGCTCTTCCAGGCTCATTTCCGTCTGCTGGGCCATCGTCGAATCGAATAAAGCGCGGGCTTCGCGCGTCGCTTCGCTGCAACCGGCATCCAGAAACAGAACATGCCGCCCCGACAGCATCTCGACGTCCGGGCCAAACATCGGATGCACGGACGTCACTTTAGCGCCCGCGGCAGCCAGTTTTGCCAGCGCGTCCATAAGCGGGGTCTTCAGCGAGCCAATATCAAAAATCAGGCCGCTATGCTGGCTATCCGCCATTTCGCTGAGCACCTGTGAGGAAACCTTCAGCGGCGCTGCCACGACAGTCACAGTAAAGTCATTGCCCGCATCCCGCCAATCGGCGACCCTCGGAAAACCTGTCACCGCATCCCCGGCAGGATCTGCGATCGTTACCGCATAACCCTGCGAATCCAGAAAATCAGCAAACCAGCGCCCCATTTTGCCGGCGCCACCGACAACGAGCGCCTTTCTGCCCTTACCCTGACCTTCGGCGCGCACCCGCGCCCGCTCCTGCCTGGTCAGCGAAGTCTGAATTAACTGGCGCATCACCTGCTCAGCGACGTCAGGAGCAATACCCAACTCGAGAGCGCTGTTACGGGCACCGTCTAGCACCTGCTTTTCGCGCGCATAGTCGCGAGTGGCCTGCCCCTTGGATAACTTGTGCTCGCCCACTTTTTCCACCACGGACTGCCGCTCGGCAATAAGCTCCAGGAGCTGCCGATCTATCTCATTCAATCTCTGCCGTAATTCGTCGAGGTCCATAAGGAGCGCTTTTCGTGCTAAAAACAACCGGTGTTTTACAGAGTCCGGCACACCGCCGCAAGCTCAAATAGAAGCTCTCGCAGCAATAACGGAGAAGCCACATGAAAACCCTGGCAGCAGTAGCATGGGAAGCGGGTAAACCGCTGGAGATAGAAACAGTTGACGTCGAAGCACCGCGAGCCGGCGAGGTCCTGGTGGAAATGGTTGCAACCGGCGTGTGCCACACTGATGCCTTCACTTTGTCCGGCGCGGATCCGGAAGGGATATTCCCGTCTATCCTGGGGCACGAAGGCGGCGGCGTAGTTGTCGAAGTCGGAGCGGGCGTAAACAGCCTGCGGCCCGGAGATCACGTTATTCCGCTTTACACAGCCGAGTGCCGCGAATGCAAATTCTGCAAATCGGGTAAAACAAATTTGTGTCAGGCTGTCCGGGCAACCCAGGGACAGGGGCTAATGCCCGATGGCACGAGCCGCTTTTCGGCGAACGGTCGCCCCATCTATCACTACATGGGGACGTCCACTTTTGCGCAGCACACCGTTGTACCCGAGATTTCGCTGGCGAAAATTAACCCTGCGGCACCGCTCGACAAAGTCTGCCTCCTCGGCTGTGGAATCACCACCGGCATAGGTGCCGTCCTCAATACAGCCAAGGTCGAGGCGGGATCCACCGTGGCGGTCTTCGGTCTTGGCGGTATCGGCCTCAGCGTGATCCAGGGTGCCGTTATGGCAGGCGCCGAGAGGATCATTGCAATCGATGTGAACCCGGAAAAATTTGCTATGGCTGAACAACTGGGCGCGACCGATACGGTGAACCCAAAAGAACATGATGCCAGGATTCAGGACGTCATCATCGACCTGACGGACGGTGGCGTTGATTACTCATTCGAGTGTGTAGGTAACGTGCACCTGATGCGAGCCGCTCTTGAATGCTGTCACAAAGGCTGGGGCGAATCGGTCATCATTGGCGTTGCGGGCGCAGGTGAAGAAATCTCGACCAGGCCTTTCCAGTTGGTAACCGGCAGAGTTTGGCGCGGTAGCGCTTTCGGCGGCGTGCGCGGGCGCACCGAATTACCGGGCTACGTCGAGCGCTATCTGTCAGGCGAAATCAAAGTAGACGAGATGGTCACGCACGTGCTGCCTTTAGCGGAGATCAATAAGGCCTTTGATCTCATGCATGAAGGTGAGAGCATTCGGTCCGTGATCGATTTCCGACTCTGAGGAGCGCGAAATTCTGCATGGAACAGTTGCCCGACAAATTACCCGCCAGCCCGATGCCACTGCTGAACAAGTGGCTGCAGGACGCTATCGCCGACGGAGGCCTGCCTAACCCCGATGCGATGACGCTCGCTACCGTCAGCCTGGACCAACCGTCTGCAAGAATCGTTCTTTGCAAAGAAATTGTTGCCGACCCGGGCTATCTGGTGTTTTACACCAACTACAAGTCGGCCAAGGGTGAAGCGATAGCGGCTAATAACCGAGTGGCAGGCGTGTTCCATTGGGATCATATGGACCGTCAGGCGCGCTTCGAGGGCATCGCCGTTCCGTCGCCCGCGGCACAAAGCGACGAATATTTTGCCAGTCGGGACAAAGAGAGCCAGATTGGTGCCTGGACAAGCGCTCAGAGTGAACGGCTGGATTCGCGGCTGGATCTTCTGAACAAGCATGCGGCAACTGCCCGCAAACTGAGCGGCCTGGCGGAAACAACCGGAAAGACAGGGGTTCCGCGCCCGCCCTACTGGGGCGGTTACCAGGTATGGCTTACGGCCGTGGAACTGTGGACGCGAGGCAAGGCAAGGCTGCACGACCGAGGCCGCTGGGAACGCGGCCTGGGACAGGGCAGCGGCCCGGCACCTGAGCCTGGTGACTGGCAGGCATGGCGATTGCAACCCTGAAAACCGGACTGTCGAGTTTATTGCATAGGCTTGGCGACCCTTCTGCATGGCAATTAGCCGGTTCGTAGGTGTCGATTGAATTTACAGGTCTGCAAATTTAGCTGCTAAACACCCGGAGCCATTTTTTATAAACTTCTGTTTAATATAACCTTTTGTCATTTTGGCACAGGACTTGCTTATATATTGTTGCGCACAAAAAAGGTTTCTGTGACGCAGGGCAATTTCGAAATCTGAATACAGACATCGAAGCCAGAAGTAACGGATCAAACAAGAAAAAGAACACATAACAATAATAAGAAGACCCGTAACTACAACAACAACAATCCACCACAGCCCTATACGCTGAACAGAAACCAAATTCGCGACAACAACAATAACCCGTACACCCCGCTCACCCCTGCGATTTTGAGACCGCCAACACACGCTGGAGCAGGGGCGATTGTCCTGGCCATGGCTTGCCCCGCCCGCAGCAATGTCGCAAGCTCTGTCAACCCTTTAAGTCCCCGGAACGAATAAGTGCTTCAAAGCGACGGGCGTCTCGCCTGCGACAACCTGACCGTCTCCGTCAATGGCCGCACATTGGTTTCCGGCCTGAGTGTTGAGCTCGCTGCCGGCAACTTCGTCTGCGTACTCGGCACCAACGGGGCGGGCAAGACACTCACACTGCATACGCTGGCGGGTCTGCGCGCACCGCAAGCCGGCCACGTATTCATCAATGATTCCAGGCTGGATCAATTGCCCCGTAAAGCAATCGCGCGGCAGCTGGGGCTGCTATTGCAGCTGCATGACGATGCATTCCCGATGACGGTGATGGACACCGTATTGATGGGTCGTTACCCACACGCAGCTCTGTGGAACTGGTCAGACAAGCAAGCGCATGAACTGGCCCGCAATGCGCTCAACTTACTCGACCTGCAAGGGATCGAAAACCGCATCGTCACCAGCCTGTCCGGAGGTGAGCGCGAACGGGTGGCGCTGGCTACCATCATGGTGCAGAACCCGGCGATTATGCTGCTGGATGAGCCGACCAACCATCTCGACCCTCACCATCAGCTTATAGTGCTCGATGTGCTGCAAAATCTGGCCAGAGAGGGCCGTATCGTCGCGACAACTGTGCATAACCCCGCCCTGGCTATGCGCTATGCCGATTTCGTGTTGCTGCTTTACGGGGACGGAGGCTGGGAATACGGGCCTGCCAGCGAATTGCTGGAACCAGAGCGGCTGCAGCGCATGTACAAAACGCCGTTCGACTATTTTCACGACAGCAACGGCGGTAAGTCAGTGCTGCTGCCGGTATGAGAGCTTATTTTGCGCATTACCCCCGGGTCGGCTAACCTGCAGCATCATTTCGAAAACGAGTTACACAGTGGGCAATCGGCTTAGCAACATTTACACCCGCACGGGCGACGACGGCACTACCGGTCTCGGCGACGGCGGGCGTGTTCGCAAGGATGATCTGCGCGTAGAGACTTTTGGCACGGTGGACGAGCTTAACTGCGCGCTGGGCCTGATGCTGGCTCACGATATGCCTGCGAATATAGACCGAATCGGCTCAGCCATTCAGCAAAAGCTGTTCGACCTCGGCGGCGAACTTTGTATACCGGGTGCCGTCACTATGAGTAAGCATGACGTCACGGCAATAGAGTCGGAACTCGACGAATTAAATGCTGATCTGCCACCGCTGAAAGATTTTGTGCTCCCGGGGGGCAGTTCGTCCGCTGCGGCCTGCCATATGGCTCGCGCAATTTGTCGACGCGCGGAAAGACGTATGGTATCGCTCGCTCAGGAAACCGATATCAACGAATATTCGATTCGCTATCTGAACCGACTGTCAGATTTGTTGTTCGTAATCGCCCGAGCGCTCAATACGCACGAGAGCGTCCCCGAAGTACTTTGGACCGGCGGCAAGCTGCGCGAAGAATAGGCAGTTAATAATTAAGTTGTTTGCCGGGCAGGGCGCGCGATTTTTCCAAGGCTTCACAGACTTGCAAGGCGCCGTCCACGATGCGCGGACCTGAGCGACTGATCAGATCGCGATCTATACCGAAAAGGTGGCCGTCACGAACGGCAGGAATCTGCTGCCAGGATCGCCAAACGTCGGCCCAATCATCATCGCCCGGAGAAGTTGCCGCGAGGATCACATCCGGTTTCGCAGCAACGATTGCCTCCTTGCTCACAGCAGGCGCAATGTTCGCCGCGGCGGCGAATACATTAATGCCCCCGCAGTCTTCGATAATTTCGCTGATAACATGGCTGCCAAGTGTGCCGATTTGTCTCAACTCAGCGGCTATCGACTCTATCGAACCGGGTTCCAATTCGATCACCCGGTATCCGAGCGCCGTGAGTTTCGCAATGATCTCGGCGGGTGTCCCCGATCCCCAGGCGAGCACCAGATCCGGCTCGAGCAGAGCAACCTGTTCATAATCGATACGGAATGCGTCACCGATACGCGGCAGTCTTCCCGCCTCTAACGGAAAATCGCTGTATTCCACCGTGCCTACCAGTTTGTCTCCGGCACCGGCAGCGTAGGCGAGCTCAGTCAGGTGCGGGGCAAGGGATACGATGCGCTCGACCGGCCCGTTCGGGCCCGCAGCCGCGACCTGCAGCCAACCGGCAACAACTATTGCTGCCAAAAAGCGCTGCAAGCAACCCGGCATCGCGATATTCGTGAGCCCCCCGCAGTGCGGCATCAGAACAGCATGTCAACAAGAGTCATCAGGGCAAGGATCGGGCACCAGATCATCCAGAGCGTTCTTCCGACCAAATCTCTTGCCTTGCGGCACCTTTCAATTAGCCCGCCCTGATCTGCAGGTGCAGCACCTTTGCCGACAGCCCCCAGCAGTTGGTCATTGGAACCCGGAAAGAGTCGCGACGGAACAATGCGCACACTTCGCCAGGCATCCAGCGCCCCATCGTAGCTACCGGCGAGCATGTAGCCGATCGCCAGTAGCCTTGCCGGCACCCATGCGATCAACCGATGCAGCAGCAACACTGCCTCGGCAACCTGGGAAAACTCGCCATCACTCATCAAAAGTTCATTCGTTCGAATATGTGCGACAGCCCGCCGTTGCATTAGGTCGATTGAACGAAACATCCATGCCCCGGTTGGCCCCAGCATGACGAACCAGAAGACCACTCCAAACACGCGATTATTTGCCTGCGCGTATATCGCTTGCTCTATATCGGGGACTGTTTCTTCGGGATGGGGCTCCCGCTCGAGCAACTCGATACATATGCTGCGAATCTCTTCAGCGTCCTGCGCTTCGATCGCTTTGCAATAGGCGTTGACCTCTTCCCCGAGATCGCGCGGGCCCAGGCAAAACAATAAGACGATCACGGCAAAAATAAATTGCGGTGCGACAGCAATCTGGCTGTGCAGATTGGCCTCTACCAGACCTACGGGAAGCACAACCAATATCAACGGAATTGCCGCGACCGCCACGGCAAGATTCGGCTGCACTATGCGCTGGTTTTTAATAACCCAATCGAACAGCGGGTCGAGCCAGTGAAACTCACGCAAACGGAAAAGATGGGTAAGCAGCCTCTCTATTCCGAGGCCTACAAATAGCGCTAGAAAATTCATGGTGTTTTCGTCCGGGTCTGCTCTATTCGTGCAGTGGCCCCTAATTTCCTCCAAGCAACCTGTGCAGCTCGCCCCACTCAAATGCCTCACCCGGGTCTGTTTTCCGACCGGGAGCTATATCACTGTGGCCGACAACAGCAGCCTGAGTAAGTGACTTAATTTCAGACTTAAGCGTCGTAATCAGTTTCGCAAGACACGCATACTGTGCCGGCTCATAGGCTTCGGTGTCTGCACCTTCGAGTTCTATGCCTATAGAGAAATCGTTGCAACACTCACGACCATCGTAACAGGAATTACCCGCATGCCATGCGCGCCTGTTTACCGACACGTATTGCACCAGTTCACCATCGCGGCGTACAAGAAAATGCGATGAGACTTTCAAGTCAGCGATCTCTTCAAAGTAGGGGTGCGCATTACATGGCAGGCAATTTGTAAACAGTTGATCGATCCATGGCCCTCCGTATTCGCCGGGCGGCAGTGAAATGCCGTGGACTACGAGCAGCTCTGGCAGACACCCCGACGGCCTCTCATCGTAATTCGGAGAACCCACCTGACGGGCCTCCAGAATGGTTCCTGCCACAGGATCGAAAGTGAACATTCTGGTAATCATACCCGCACACCCGCGACGTTGTCAGAGCAGGTCACTTGTAGGAGTATGTGTTGCATGCGCATAACCAGAATTTATTCCCCCGCCACCATAATACCGGAGCAGCCGATAACATTATCGGGCAACGCGGCCCGGCATGTCATCCAGGTGCTGCGCATGGGGCCCGGTGACTCGCTCCTTTTATTTGATGGCTCGGGCTACGAGTATCCGGGCACGATCAAAAACGCTAATAAATCGAATGTCGAAATAGAGGTCGGCAGACCCACAACACCGTCAACCGAATCGTTGCTCAGGATTACGCTGTGGCATGGCCTGTGTCGCACGAGCCGAATGGACAGCGTAGTGCAGAAAGCAACGGAACTCGGCGCGGCCGTTATACAACCCGTCACTACCGAGTTCGGCGTCATCAAGCTCGAGCAGAAACGAGCGCTGAAGAAGACTGCTCACTGGAGCAACGTTGCCATCAGCGCGTGCGAGCAATCAGGCAGAACCGTGCCGCCCATAGTTTTGCCGCCAGCCCCGCTTGCAAGCTGCCTCGATGCCTACAGGCGACTCGGCGAGCGACCTGTCGCCGTCATGCTAGACCCCTCTGGCGCACCCGATTGCTTATCGCAACTTGATAATCTGAAAGAGATTATTGTCCTCACGGGGCCTGAGGGCGGATTTAGCGAAGCAGAAAAAGCAGCCGCAACGGCTGCCGGATTCCGCCTGGCTTCAGCCGGGCCCAGGATACTGCGCACCGAGACAGCGCCGGTCGTAGCGCTGACGCTGATACACAGCCTGCTTGGTGATCTGCGTTCGGCGCGTTAGGCATCAGGCCCCAATTCTGCTGATATTCTGGCCTCGATGGCTTCGAGATCCGGTATCAGGGCGCGTTCTTTGAGCATATTGATCTGACAAAGGATGGGGGCATGCTCAGGGCTTTTGTAGCCGTCATCCAGAACCACAACCTCTCGATTGACCTTAACCATTTGCGGAAAGCCTTCGGCGAGAATGCCGTAGTTCGGGCAGTCATCCGACCCGCCCAACGGGTTGAAGACAACGACCCGAGTACGTCTGCCGGGAGCTGGCTCGCTGCTGCCACAGAGCGCTTCGAATGAAATCACCGGTATCTGCTGATTGTTCCACGTGACGCTACCGCGCATCCAGCTGGAGTGCTCTTGCTCGGCATCCGGAACCGAGTAACGCACAACTTCTGCAACACAACTACGCGGCACGACCAATCGCTCTGACTCAAGCGGTACCAGGAGACTGTAGAGCTCATCTGCGATGATTGCCATATCTATCCTTGCGCGATCACGACACGGTATCGTATGCGCGAGTCCTGTCATCGTTATTAAAGTCATCGCCCAACAGGTGCCGAATGGCTTCCAACATTTCGTACTCCTGATAGGGTTTGCCGAGATAATCATTCACGCCGATTTCGATTGCACGCGCCCTGTGCTTCTCACCCGTGCGGGAGGTCACCATTATTATTGGCAGATCGGCTATATCCGGCGTATTGCGTATATGTCCGGCAAACTCGTAGCCGTCCATTCGAGGCATTTCTATATCTAACACAACAATATCAGGACGGTGATCCTGCAGAACCTCAAGGCCCTCGATGCCATCCTTCGCCGTGATCACGCGCATGCCGTTTCGTTCCAGCAGTCTTTGGGTGACCCGGCGCATGGTTATGGAATCGTCGACGACCAATGCAAGCGGCGGCAGATCCTGTTCCTGTGCGACTGAGGGGCGAGCCTGGAGGGTGTCCTGAACCGCAGACCGAACCAGGCTGCCGGGGTCCAGGATCACGACAATCCGTCCGTCACCCAGTATCGTTGCTCCGGCGACTCCTCTGATGGAGGCCAGCAAAGTTCCAATCGGCTTGACGACTATTTCGCGACTGTCGGCGGTTTCGTCGACAATGAGGGCCGTCGAATTATCACCCGCCTCTACCAGGATCACGGCAACCTGATCGTCCTCGGCTGCAATCATCGCGGGACCCAGCCCGAGGAATAACCCGAGGTGCCGCAGCCGATACTTGCGCCCGCCATATTCGATGACCGGCGATTCCATATCGAGCGTCCGGTCAAATTCCGAGCGCGCCAGCCTAACGATGCCTTCGACGGTCGGGAGCGGCAACGCAAACACTTCGCCTGCAACCTTGACGATAAATGCCTGGGTAATGGCCAGTGTATAGGGCAGCCGAACCGTAAACGTGCAGCCTTTGCCGGTCTCGGATTTTATGCTGAGAGTTCCGCCCAGCTTGGCGATCTCATTGACGACGACGTCCATGCCAATGCCACGGCCTGCTGATTGCGTAAGCTTGTCCGCAGTGGAAAGACCCGAACGCAGAATGAGCTGGATGGTCTCTTCGTCGGTCGGTTCCTTATCAGGCGCAATGGCCCCCTGACTTACTGCTTTCTGGCGTATCGCATGCAGGTCCAGCCCGGCGCCATCGTCGCTAATATCTATCAGAACCTGCGACCCTTCGCGCCTGAAACGAATTCTGATACTGGCCTGCTCAGGTTTACCCCTCTCCTGTCTGACGGATGGCTCTTCTATGCCATGTATTACGGCATTTCTGAGCATGTGCTCCAGCGGCGGCAACATCTTTTCCATTACCTGCCGGTCAAGCTCTCCGCTACTGCCTTCAACTATCAGTTCAACCGGCTTGCCGCTTTCCTGCGACTGTTGCCTTACCAGTCGGGACAAGCGCGGGACATGATGATCGAACGGCACCATGCGCGTGCGCAACAAGCTATCTTGCAACTCAGACGTGGTGCGCGCCTGTTGCATAAGAATCGTTTCGGTATCGCCGGCCAGGTTTTGCAGCAGGTCTTTGATACTGCTTACATCGCTAGCGGACTCAGAGAGCGCACGGGACAATTGCTGAATCGTCGAGTAACGATCGAGTTCCAGCGGATCGAACTCTTCGTCATCAGCAGATTCCTGCTTATGGCGAAACAGTATCTGCGCTTCGGTTTCGATTTCCAGTAGCCGCAATTGCTGTTGCAAGCGATGCACTGTTTGCCCCAGCTCGACGAGATTGAACTGTATGGAGCTCATCTGCTGATTCAGGCGCGAATGAAAAATACTGATTTCGCCTGCGTTGTTCAGCAGGTTTTCCAGCATGGCGGAATCCACTCGCGCCATCTCGCGACGGATGGACGCAGGTTCGGGAATTACCGGAGCTTCCATCATCCGGGTATGGTCTTCGGCGGACACGGTTGGCTCGGGAGGCGGCGTGCTCGTAAGTTCCCTGGCAAGTTCTCCTAATCGAGTAGGCTCAGGAACCATTGGCGTTTTCGCAGGAAGCTCCAGCTCAACTGTATCGTCAACGGGCGCTGCAGCTTCTTCCTCTTCAATGTCGGGCTCTGTGGCCTCCTGCGGTTCAGTCACCTCGTCAGTTACCGCCTCGCTTTCGGCGGACAGCTCGTCCAACTGATCCGTAGCTATCTCTTCTTCGGCTTCATCACGACGCGACCTGGCCGGAGTCATCATGGTGGCTTCGACTACGCCTGCGAGCCGGGCGGCCAGTTCCTTGCCTGGCGGCGATACGACGCCGCTCAGAACCTGTTCACGCATCCGATGCAATTCATCCACGCTTGCCTGCAGCAGATTAAACGCGTCGTCATCCAGCCCCATTCCACCCTGATTAATACGTATCAAAAGGCTTTCCAGCTCGTGACTGAAATCGCCCATCGTCTTAATGCCTGCCATACGAGCGCCACCCTTGAGGGTGTGCAGGTGGCGCTGCAATTCGGCCAATGGCGCGCCGGCGTTCCTGTTACTGGCAAGGCCGTTAATAGCCGCATCCGCCTCTTCCAGTATTTCCGCAGCCTCCTCGGCAAAAATACCCGCTATTTCGGCATCGAATTCGGGGGCAGGTGCCTCCTCGGTCGTATCCTCATGCTGAAGTACCGTCGTGGCATCTTCGGCTTCGGGCTCCTGGGCGTCCTCCTCGGTCACATGCTCGGCAACTTCCTCGGCTTCCGTTGCGAACCTATCGGCTTCCCGATGCAGTTGTGCCACGAGGTCAGAATAATCCGGCACCGTCTGGCCGGGGTCGCCAAGACTGCCGATGGTCGCTTCGATCGAGTCAGCGGCTAGCCCGCATAATGCAAGTTGATCCTTCTGCATATCCGCATTGCTGCGATACAGACGCTCTACGAGCAGATAGAGGGGTTCGGTCAGCACGGCGGCGTCAAGGGCGTTCGCCATGGTCACGCTGCCATGGAGCGTGTGACATGCCCGGTGCATGTCCTCGGTAATCATGTAAGGCGGGTCATCCTTCGCGCTGGCTTGAATGAAGCCGCGGATCGTCGCAAGGTGTCCGCCGGTTTCACGCTGCAGGATATCCAGCAATACGGGATCTATTCCGGCTGGTTCACTTTCCTCTTCGAAGCCGGGCTCCTGGGCGGCATCTTCGGTCGAAAGAACTGCGGTCTGCGCTGCATCCGCCTCCGGCTGCTCCACTTGGGCTTCGCGGCGAGCTTGAATGTAACGATCCGGCACTATGCCTTCGGCAAAACTCGCTGCATCCCCGGCCAAACCAGCGATATCGGCCACCGGTTCGTCGCCCGCCTCGAGTTGCTCCAGTAATTGCGGCAAAGCTTCCACAACGTCGGCCATGAAGCGAATGACGGCAGGCCCCGCTTCGATGGTCTTGCTGATGATCCTATTCAGTAGATTCTCTATCCCCCAGGAGAATTCACCAATACGCGCAGCACCAACCATGCGCCCGCTACCTTTAAGCGTATGGAAGGCTCGCCGGACAGTAATAAGCGCTTCCTCGTCAACCTGGTTTTCCGCCCAAACGGGAAAATGCCTTTTAATTGCGGCTATTTCCTCGCGCGCTTCCTCGATGAAAATTTCAAGCAACTCGGGATCGGGCTGCTGCCCTTCGGCCTCCAACACGGGGGCATCTATTACGCTTGTCTTTTCGGGCTCTGCCGGTGGGGTAACGGCCTCCTCCAACTCATCAAGCTGCGCAGTATCGATTTGCAGCGTCTTTGTGTGGCCCGGTTCTACTGTTTCTTCCGCCGCGATAACGACCGCTACTGCGCCGTCAAGCACGTCGAGACTCCGTTCCGCATTTTCCAGCATGTAGTCCGGATCTTTGCGGCCTGCTTTCAGCGTCTCCATGTAGTACTCGAGACTCACGATTGCATCGGCAAGACGGTTGATGCTTTCGGGATCACGCACGATTGTGTCGGTTTGCATGCAACGGCGTATCGAATCACCGATTCGGGACAACAGACTCACCGCGCCGGTTTTACCTAGCATCATCAAACCAGCACTTATGCCGCTCAACTGATCCTCGAGGCTGTCGAATGAGGCTTTGTCATCAGGCTGCATCAATACCTGGGTTACCGATTCCTTGATGTGCGCCAGGTTGACGATGCATTCACGCATGACCGCGCCGGTAACCTCGCGGAAAGCACGGTCATCCTGCTGCGGCGGCGGTTCCTCGCTCTGGCTTTGAAGCGCATTCAGAAGATCGTCATCGAGTCGTTCTTCCACATCCAGCAACGCCGCAGCCAACTCGATCAGCTGCCCTTCATTTCGATCGCCGTCTGTCATTACAAACCGCTGCAGCTCATCACTGCGCTGCTGGACGATCTCGCGCAAAGCCCCCAAACCGAGCACGCCCAGGGTATCGCTTATTTTTCGCAGCAAGCCAACCTGAGCTTCGAGTTCAGCAACATCCCGCATGCCCGTCCGAACATAAATGTCCAAAACGTCTTTCGCTTTTGTGAGATCTTCGCGAATCGCATCCGCGACAGTCTTCATCAATTTTGGACTGGGGGCTGACAGGCTTTCGCGCACTGCTTCGACCTGCTCATCGCCCGGAGAGAAATCCGACAGATTGAATGCTTCACGTATAGCGTGACAGCGTTCGCCACGTGAAGAAGATCGCGCGACGTAGTACAGCAGGTTATTCACGAGCTCAGTCGGAGGCTCGGCAATATAGGCGTCCGCGCCAACTTTCTCGAGCCGCTTAATCTCTCGGTCGGCCTGACCAATCAAGCGCTTGAGTGCAACGCTGTTTTCGAGCCCGCCATCCATCAGGGCCTCGAGAATGCCGCCGACGACCCACCAAAGTTGATGGATTTCATTCGATTCGGCAGCTTTTTCCAGACGGTCTGCGACTCCTGCCATTCTGCGTAAGTTGGCAATGGAACCGCTGTCTTTTATCCAGCCAAGCAACCCCAGTTGAAACTGGGGCCGCAGCGTGACGACCAAATTGGCTATATCTTCGCCGCTAGCGGATCGCGGAGCCGAAACTTCTCCGTCCTCTTTAAAGCTAAGAGGCGGCGCGACGTTAACAAGTAACAAGGTGCTTTCGGACAACAGCGGCTGGCCTCGCGCTGCACGCAAATCGTTAAGCAATGGCAGCAGAACCAGCGGGATGTCCTTGCCGCCGTTCATTATCCGTTCGAGGTAGGTGGGCAGCTGAACCATCGCCCTGCTCAAGGCCTCTATGGCCTCATCTGTCAGCGGCCTCGATTGCTCGAGCCCTTCGCTTAAATACTGGCAGGCCTCTTCCATTTCTTCAGCCAGGAGGCCTGCACCGTAAACCTCAAGCAGCTGCAACGCGCCCCTGACAGAATGCAAGTCTTCGGAACAGCGCTGCAGATCTTCCGCAGCTCCGCCGCCGTCGGCAAATGCCTCCAGCGCCTGATTGGCATCGTGCAGAGTGATGGCGATTTGCTCGCCAACTGCGTGGAAGGATTCGGACCGTAGGCTTGTAGTCATACCAGCGTGCCCGCCCTCAAGCGGAATCCTGACCCACTAATGCATCGGCGGCCTGTTTCACAGCTTGCTGCCCCCCTGATCGACCTGCATCGGCATCTGATTTCCCTCCGCCTTTCGACTCATTAACCGGATATGTTCTGCACCAGGTTCGCTATCTGGTTAGAAACCTGTTCGATCTCTTCAAGTGCCGCGCCCGCGTTTTCGGCCAGCAGTGCACCGCCGACCACGTCTGTCGTACTGCGCTCCATCGACACTACCGCTTCATTTGTGTCGGACTGAATAGTGCTAACCAAAACTTCAATCTGTTTCGTCGCATTGGTGGAACGTTCCGCCAAGCGCTGAACTTCATCCGCCACCACAGCAAACCCACGCCCTGCTTCGCCAGCCATAGACGCCTGTATCGACGCATTCAATGCGAGAATATTTGTCTGATCAGCAATATCGTTAATCAATTCAACAATATCGCCGATTTCCTGCGAGCTTTCGCCCAGGCGCTTGATTCGTTTTGATGTGTCCTGAATCGTCTCGCGGATGGTGTTCATGCCTTCGATGGTGCGCCGCACAGCATCGCCACCCTTGTGCGCAATATCAACTGAGTAGCGTGCAACATCCGATGATCGTTCGGCGTCGCTGGAAATTTCATCAATCGACGCCGCCATTTGATGCACAGATTCAGTCGCTGCCTTAACCTGCCGGCTCTGCGCCTCGCTGGCTTCTTCGAGCGCCTTAGCGCTGGCCGCCGTCTGCTTGGTCGCATCTTCAACCAGCACAGCGCCTTTATTGATTGTCGCGACAAGATCACGCATCGCTTCAATCGCATAATTGATCGAGTCAGCTATCGCACCCGTAATATCCTCACCGACCGTCGCCTGAACCGTCAAATCGCCATCGGCAAGATTTTCCAGTTCATCGAGTAACTGCAGGATCGCCTGCTGATCGCTCTCGCTCTGCTGACCTGGTTCACTGACTCTAACGCTGCGTCCCGACGTGCGAACCCAGGCCAGCAGCATCGCAATGACAACGAGCAATGAGCAACCCAGCAATACATAGATGCGCATAAGCTCGGCCGACAAATCGGCGCCCAATGCCGGGGCAGGACCGCTTGCGCTTATCGCGTTCGTATCGAAGCCTGAAACAAGCGTGTCGAGCCGGGTTGCGGCCGCGCGCACGGCAGGCAAACGCTCCGCAACCTGCAATACTTCCTGAGATAATTCGCTTATCTGCTTAGCACGCCGCGCCACACCGGCGATAGCCTGTTCTGTATCTGCGCCGCTCGCTGCCGGTATGCCGAGCGCCGGGTCACCCGCCTGCAGCGCACGAACGATTTGCTGTAAATCCATCTCAGCATCGACCATCTGTCGTTCGACATCCGGCGCGCCTGAAAGCAGGCCCTGCGCCATCACGGGCAGCGACTCGCCAAGCAGCCTTAAACGCTCCAAGTGCGCGACAATGAGTGGCTGCCGCTGGATCGCTACCGCACCCTGCAGCGCATAAATGGAATCCGCAAACTTGGGCGCTTGTTCATTCAACTTCGTTACTGCCGTCTTAAGCGCGAGAACATCGGCTCTGCCATCCAGTATCGTTGCGACCGCATCACGTGCTTGTGCCAGGTCGGATTTCTGTTGGTCGCCTAGATTTGTGTCTTTGACTTCATTCAGGGTTCGCGACGTCTCTTCCAGCGCGGCAAAGGCTTCCTGATCGCCAGTTACCGCGCCGCGCCCCTGCATGCTGGCGGTGTTGGCCACGAGCACCACGGAGGAATACGTCGATGGTTGCTGCCTGGGTGGCTGCAAGTCGAGATTAATCAACCACCAGGCAGATGCACCTAGCGTCAGGATCAATACTCCCCCCAATGCAGGCACGTAGCGCGCCTCTCTGGAGCCATTAGCCATGTCGATGCCTACCTGTAAATCTGCCATGCATATAGATGATTCCGCAGTGCCGCGCTAAGCCGCGGCCTTCTGAAACTCCCGAGCCTCTATTAATTTTGCCAAACTGAATACAGGCCACGTCTCCCGGGCTTTGGTGAAAGCGCCCGCAAGGTAGCGTTCGCAACGTAATTTCGTTTCAGGTATTGCTTCAGCAAATTCACTCGAGTTAAAGCGCCTGAATCCGAAGACTTCATCCACGATAATGCCGACCGGGGACTCAGGGCTATCAACTACCAAGACCCGGGCATTGCGCAGACCTTTACTGCTGCCGGCCCCCAGGAACGTGCGCAGGTCGATTACTGTCAGTATCTGACCGCGCAGATTAGCCAAGCCGGCGACCCAGTCTTTGGCGCCCGGCACCCGTGTGAGCGATGCGGGCATCATCATGACCTCTCGTACTTCGTTGCGCGCCATCAGAAATTGTTCTTCAGCCAGTAAACAGCCTATACCTACCCATTCTTCAGAGCGGACACCGGCTTTACGGCTATCCGCCAGGGCCTCGACGCTGCGCCTTTCCATTTCCCGCAGAAGCTCGAACGGTTTCTCGCGCAGATCGCGGAGGCTGAATCTTTCCGGCTCAGTCATCAGTGAGGGCCGCCTCCACTGCCGCCAGCAATTGTTTGGCGTTAACCGGCTTCACGAGGTACTGGATGGCTCCCTGCCGCAAGCCCCAGATACGGTCGGTTTCCTGACCTTTCGCCGTGACGATCACGACCGGTATATCGGCGGTGTCGGGATTTTTAGACAACCTGCGCGTGGCCTGAAACCCGTTCATGCCCGGCATCACGACATCCATGACGATGACATCCGGACGCGATTCCACGGCCATTGCTATCGCCTCCTCACCTTCGTTGGCCACGATAGTTTCGTGGCCACTCCGCTCCAGCGCCTGGCAGAAAACATGCTGCTCAGTTGGAGAATCGTCGACTATAAGTACCAGTGCCATGCTCGCTTAGAACCTATGCCTGACTTTCGGTGACCAGTTGCTGGGAAATAGCGCCCAACAGTTCATCACGCGTAAAGGGTTTGGTTAGATAATGCTCCGAACCGACGACCCGCCCGCGCGCACGGTCAAATAAACCGTCTTTGGAAGACAGCATGATAACCGGAGTTTTCTTGAAACTGGTGTTGTGCTTGATCAGCGAGCAGGTCTGATAGCCATCCAGACGGGGCATCATGATGTCTACGAATATGATATCCGGGCGATGATCCGCTATCTTGGACAGCGCGTCGAAACCATCCACAGCTGTAAAGACAGTGCAACCTTCCTTGGCCAGCAGGGTTTCAGCCGTTCGTCTTATGGTCTTGCTGTCATCGATTACGAGAATCTTGAGCCCCTGCAAGTTGGGGCCTGAATCTTCTGCCACAAGCGCCTCCTGAAGGCCTGTCGGGGCTCCAGTAAACCCTGACAACTTATTAACATAATGCTGAACGCGCTGCTACGGCCGGGATTGCCTGCTTTGGCCCTAAAATCTCGCCCTGCTGGCGGCTCAAACGGCACCCCCGGAAAACGCCGTTTCGCTTCCCTAACCCAGACCCTGACCCAGGCCCTTACTCAGGCCCTTACTCAGGCCCTTACTCAGGCTCCGGGCCCGCCGCTCAAGCATGACTGTCGGGCGTTACCCAAACCCGCGCGCACAATCTGCAGAATAATAACCGTGCGAGGCTGATATTTCAGCAACTCTGGGCGAGAATATGAAAAAAGCCGGAGGTATTCCGGTAGGAAGAACGCTTATGAAGTCACTACGCATCGGCATGGTTATGGACCCCATCGCGGGCATCACGCCAGCCAAAGACAGCAGCTTGGCAATGTTGCTTGAGGCACAGAGCCGCGGACACGAGCTTATCTGCTTCGAGCTGAATGATCTGCGCCTCCAGAATGGTGACGCCTATGGCCGCGGCAGACACGTAAAAGTCTGGGATGACCCGAACAAATGGTATGAGCTCGGAGAATACCAGGATATGCCGCTTGGCGAGCTGGCGGCGATCCTTATGCGCAAAGACCCGCCTTTCAACATGGAGTACATCTACGCCACCTACATACTGGAACGGGCCGAAAAAGCCGGAACGCTGGTCGTAAACAAACCGGCGAGCCTGCGCGACATGAACGAGAAAGCCTATACGACCTGGTTTCCCCAATGCTGCCCGGACACACTTATTACTCGCAACATTAGCGAACTGCGGAAATTCAAGGATCATCACAAGCAAATCGTGGTGAAACCGCTCGACGGCATGGGCGGTAAGTCAATATTCGTTGTCGATCATCAAGATAACAACGCCAACGTGATATTCGAAACACTGACCCATGACCAGACCCGCTACACATTGGCACAGATGTATATCCCGGAAATTCTGCAGGGTGACAAACGTATTATTCTGGTCGACGGCAAGATTCCCGAATACGCGCTGGCCCGAATACCGGACGCGGATGACAACCGGGGCAACCTTGTGATGGGCGCATCGGCAGAGATTCGCGAGCTCACGGATCGAGACCGCTGGATTTGTGAACAGGTGGGGCCGGAGCTTAGCCGCCGGGGTGTCGTGTTTGCGGGATTGGACGTTATTGGTAATTACCTGACTGAAATCAACGTCACCAGTCCTACGGGGATTCGTGAAATACAGAAGTACGCAGGGGAAAATCTCGCTGCACGGCTGATGGACCGGATCGAGCAACTATTGTCCGAACGCAGGGCTGCGGCCTGAAAGGCGGCACCCTTGGGATACCGCACAGAGTTTTGACGATATCTAATCGACAATGAACGCGGCCAACATCGACGGACCGACCTACGGGGGCTTGCCCGACGAGACTCCGCCTACGTCTCTCGACAGCCGGCCGGATAATCTTTCTACGATGCTGTTCGTGGCGGCACTGTTTCATGGGGTACTGATACTCGGGGTCAGCTTCACAGCCGGCGAAGGACCGGCATCGTCGACAGACTCGGAATCGATGGAGGTCGTGCTGCTGAATCGAGATTTCGAGGAGCGGCCGGACAGCAGTGACGCGGAATATCTGGCGCAGCAAAATCTGGCCGGAGCCGGAAACACCGAAGAAAATGACGCTTTGCGGGTTGCCTACGGGCGCGATAATGAACCCCTGATGCCCGGACCAGAGCAGGACGGCGAAAGCCAGCGGCCGCAGACAGCGCCATCCGCAACAACGGCAGAGCAGCTCCTGTATGCCAGAACCCGGGAAGGCGGGACGATGCCGGAGCAAGCACGGGAGCAGGAGCAGAGCGCGCCAATGCGAACCGGACTGCCCGGGACGGCCAATCGTATTGAGATACTTGCAACCCCCGATGACGTCACGGTTATGAAGGGCGCCCAGCCCCGGCAGCTGCTGATCAGCGCCAATACGCGGGAATCACGAATCGCCGCTTATCTGGACGGCTGGAAACGAAGGGTCGAACGCGTCGGCACGATCAACTTCCCGTTCGACGCGTTACGCCAGCCCGGGATTCAAAACCCTGTGCTGGAAGTCAGTATCGCGTCGAACGGCCAACTGACCGATGTGATCATCGTCAACGGTTCCGGGAACCGCGAACTGGATATGGCGGCAGTCAATATCCTGAAAATGGCTGCGCCTTTCGACAGATTTCCCGACTACCTCATAAACGATTATGATTCACTTAAGTTTTCGTACGAGTGGCAGTTTACCGGTAGCAGCGTAGGCCGGATGACCGTTCCCTGAGGATTGGCGAGGGCGCTCCTAAAGACCAACGTCGTGCCCGCTCCGGAACCTGCAGCGCAGACTTCTGTCTGAGGAAAGGAGGGCCTCTTTATGAACGATACTCATACGCTTGCGGGGAACCTGCTGGTAGCAATGCCAGGTCTGGTCGACCCGAATTTCGAGCACTCTGTTACCTATATATGCGAGCACAGCGAAGCGGGTGCACTCGGCATCATCATCAACAAGCCAATGAATATGGATATAGGCGAAGTTCTGGAGCAGCTGTCTCTGGCGACGGATGAACAGACGCTGGCGGCGCAGCCCGTTATGCGGGGCGGCCCTGTGCAGGCAGAAAGAGGCTTCGTATTGCATGATTCAACCCGCGAGTGGGATGCGACAACGGAGGTTGGGCATTCTATTTTCGTGACCACGTCGCAGGACATCCTGACAGACGTCGCTGCCGGCAAGGGGCCGGAGCGAATCCTGATGGCACTGGGGTATGCCGGCTGGGGCGCCGGACAGCTTGAAGAAGAGATACGCCAGAATGCTTGGCTAACGGTTCCGGCGTCGGCAGAAATCGTATTCAACACGCCATACGAAGAACGGTGGATGGCCGCCGCGCGCTCGATCGGCATTGACCCGGCCAAGCTCAGTTTCGAAGCCGGACACGCCTGATTAGCGGCATTCCGGAGTGAAATCGGGGAACGGCAAACCACCCAGCAGCCTGCTGGCAATCGACTACGGCCTGAAACGGATTGGTATAGCGACCGGCTCCCTCGTTACCGGCACGGCCAGCCCGCTCGAAACGGTCGCCTCCGTAGCGAACCAACCCAATTGGGAACGGCTGCGGAAACTGATCTCCGAATGGCAGCCGGATATTATCGTCGTCGGCCTGCCCCGCAATCAGGACGGCTCGGATTCCGAAATGACAACCATCGTCAACGAATTCGCTACAGAGCTGCTTGGCCGTTGCGGAATTCCGGTAGAATTTATGGATGAACGCTATACTTCGGTCGAAGCCGAAGCGCTGCTGAGAGAACAACGCCGTCAAGGCATTCGAAACAAAAAACTCAGAAAGGAAGATGTGGACGCGGTGGCGGCCCAGCTGATTGCTGAAAGCTGGATGCGCAAGACTGCTTAGAACCACTAAACAATTCAATGACGCCCAGCGCACCGCCTACAAAACAACTCACTGACGACGGCAAATTGCGCCACTTGATTCGGCTGCATGGCCTGAGCCGGGAGTTCATTACCGGCATTCTCGATCTTGCGGAACACTATCAGACGCCGATGGGACAGCCACCTGCACGAGACAACGTGCTGGCAGGGCATACGGTAGCCAACCTGTTCTTCGAGCCCAGCACCCGGACCCGCGCGTCCTTTGAGCTGGCGGCGAAACGTCTCAGCGCGGACGTGCTGAACCTCGACGTCAATATGTCGTCACGCATCAAGGGTGAAAGCCTGCTCGACACCATCTACACCCTGCAGGCCATGCAGGTAGACCTCTTCGTTGTGCGCGATGCGGGCCCCGGAATACCCGACTTCATTACCGCCAATGTGCTGCCGCATATCAGCGTGCTGAATGCAGGCGAAGCCGATGCGTCGCATCCGACCCAGGGCTTACTCGACCTGCTGACGATACGGAAACACAAAGGCAGGCTGGACGGGCTTGTCGTGACGGTTATAGGGGATATCGCCCATTCACGAGTTGCACGGTCGATATCTGAAGGCCTGAGGATTATGGGCGACAACGAACTCCGGCTTGTCGCACCAGGCGGACTTGCGCCTGACATGAACAATTATCCGGGGGCGCATTTTTCCCGGGACATCGACAGCAGCATGCAGGACGCTGATGTCGTCATGGCCTTGCGAATCCAGCGCGAGCGTATCAAAGACAAATCCAGCCTGATGACCGACCACGAATATTTGCAGCGATACGGGCTGACGGAAGCGCGCGTAAAGCTCGCGAAACCGAATGCGATCGTCATGCACCCCGGGCCGATGAACCGCGATGTGGAAATCTCCGGCAGCGTGGCGGATGGCAAGCAATCGGTGATCACGGAACAGGTCAACAACGGTCTTGCGGTGCGGATGGCCGTGCTCGCCGCCACTAAGGAGTCGCACCGCTGATGGATGCCACGATCGACCGTTCACACCGCGGCACGATCTTCCTGGAAGACGCACGTGTAATCAGCCATGTTGAGCATTCGGGCAAGCAGTTCATACTGCGCGTCGAGGCGCCGCAATGCGCCTCACGGGCCGTCGCAGGCAGCTTTGCTCATATACGCTGCGACCGCGACATCCCCATGCGGCGCCCGCTTTCGATTATGCGCAGCAACAAGAAGACCGGCGAAGTCGATTTTCTCTACAAAATTGTCGGCTCCGGCCTGGCGGCGCTGAGCCGTGCGAAGGCTGGCGACGAATTAAGCATACTAGGCCCCATCGGTAACGGCTTTACGCCCGACCGGATCTCGAGGATATAGGCGTACCGTCGCGTCTCGCCAGCCTGCAGAGTTACGGGGGGTGTTACCGCGGCTACGTCACGGGCCTGGCCGAAAACTGGCTGAACGCCATCGGCAGCGCGCAGCTTTCTGACGTGGAGATATTTGCCTGTGGCCCTGAGCCGATGCTGGCGGCAGCCGCAAAATTGGCGGCCCAGTTCAAAATCCCCTGCCAGCTCTGCCTCGAAGAGTTTATGGCCTGTGCAGTGGGCGGTTGCGCCGGTTGTGCAGTGCCCGTCCATAGCGATGGGAAAATAGCCATGAAACGGGTCTGCGTAGACGGACCCGTGTTTGGCGCCGATTCGATTTACCCGAATGGATTTTAACGATGCTTATACTTGTCTCACCCGCCAAGACACTCGATTTTGAAACTCCTGCGAAGATTCGCACGGCTACTCAGCCCGTATTTCTTGAGCAGTCGGCATTGCTCGTAGATGAATTGCAGAAGCTCTCTGCAAAAAAGCTTTCTTCGTTAATGGGTATCAGCCCAAAACTGGGCGAGCTCAATCAAAATCGATTCAATGCCTGGCAAACGCCGTTTAGCAGGAAAAACGCCAAGCAGGCTGCACTGGCCTTCAAGGGTGATGTTTATACAGGGCTGGAAGCAGAATCATTTTCCGAGAGTGACTTAAAATTTGCGCAACAACACCTGCGAATTTTATCCGGTCTTTACGGCGTCTTGCGGCCATTGGATCTGATGCAGCCCTACCGATTAGAGATGGGCACGAAGTTTCCCAACCAACGCGGCAAAAATCTGTATGAATTCTGGGGCGACAGCATTACCGAGGCAATCAACAAACAACTAAAGTCACTGCATGCTGATACGGTCGTTAACCTGGCTTCGAACGAGTACTTCAGGGCGGTTAACAAAGACCTTTTGGAAGCCCGGATCATCTCGCCTGCGTTCAGAGACCTCTCTAAAGGTCAGTACAAAATGATCAGCTTCTACGCTAAGAAGGCGCGCGGGCAGATGGCGGCATGGATCATCAAAAAGGGCCTTACAGATCCCGCGCAACTGAAAAAATTTAACGTAGCTGGCTACCGTTATAACGCCGATTTATCCAAGCCGGACATCCCGACATTCACGCGGGACAAAGTCCCCGGCTGAATATAAACCCGGGGCTAGCCGAAGTGAATGCTCGCTTCGAGGTTGGAGCGAGAATCGGCATTTGCCAGCGCCTCTTCCATGCTGATCTTGCCTGACTTGTATAGCATCAGCAGAGAGGAATCGAAGGTCTGCATCCCTGATTCTGAGCTTTGGGCGAAAGCCTCTTTGACCTGTGGTATTTCACCCCTGTTAATTAATTCGGAAATATGCGGGTTATTCAACAGCACCTCCACTGCGGCTACGCGCTTGCCGTCGTTGCCGCGAACAAGACGCTGGGAGATTACCGCACGCAGGTACTGGGACAAATCCATAAACACCTGCCTGTGCTGATCTTGTGGAAACATATTTATCATTCGGTCCAGTGCTTCCGTCGCGTTATTCGCATGCAACGTTGTAATCACGAGGTGTCCGGTACCCGCCAGGTTGAGAGCCGCCTCCATTGATTCGCGCTCACGAATCTCGCCTATTTGTATAACGTCCGGAGCCTCGCGGACCGCGCTTTTCAGCGCCCGCGCATAACTCTTCGTATCAATACCTATTTCCCGCTGATTGACTATAGAGCGCTTATTCGGATGCAGGAACTCTATGGGGTCCTCAATCGTCAGGATGTGCGACGACGTTTTTTCATTTCGATAGTTGATCATACCCGCCAGGGTTGTCGACTTGCCGCATCCGGTAGCGCCCACCATCAGGACAAGACCTCTGCGAAACATCACCAGCTCCTTGAGAGATGGCGGCATCAGCAAGGCATCGAGATCGGGCAAATCCGAACTGATATAGCGCAGCACCATTCCAATATTGCCGCGCTGGTGAAATATATTTACTCGAAACCGGCCTAGCTTTGGCTTGGAAAGCGCGAAATCAATCTCCAGCTCTCGGCTGAACTCATCTAGCTGCTCCTCATTCATCAGCTCCATCGCGGCCTGCTTGACCATTTTCGGGGTCAACTCAAGCTTGTTAACGGGCATGATTTTGCCGTCAATCTTGATCTTTACGGGCGAAAAGCATGTAAAGAAAAGGTCCGAGGCCTTTTTTTCTACCATCAACTTGAAGAGTGGCTCTACGTTCATCTAATACTCTTTACATTCTCGTTGCGATGTATGGGAGTAGCCCCATGCTCCTACATGATTGAACCGCTTTCTTCTTCAATCAGATCGAGCCCCTCGTCTACAGCGGTCGGGTCCGAGGCTGCTCGCTTGCTCTCCAGCTTGACCCGGAGTCGAACCTCGTTCTTCGAGTCGGCGTTTTTCAGGGCCTCCTCGTAACTAATCATGCCGCGCTCGAAAAGATCAAATAGCGCCTGGTCGAATGTATTCATTCCCAGGCGATTCGATTTCTTCATCACTTCCTTGAGTTCAGCCACTTCGCCCTTGAAGATAAGGTCTGAAATAAGCGGCGTCTGGAGCAATATTTCGATCGCGGCAATTCGGCCGTTGCCCGACTCCCGGGGAAGCAGGCGTTGCGAAACAATGCCCTTGATGTTCAGGGATAAGTCCATCAACAGCTGGTCACGCTTCTCTTCAGGGAAAAAGTTGATAATTCGGTCCAGCGCCTGGTTCGCGCTGTTAGCATGCAAGGTGGCTAAACAAAGATGCCCTGTCTCGGCAAACTGGATTCCATATTCCATCGTTTCCCTGTCGCGAATCTCACCGATCAAAATAACGTCCGGAGCCTGCCGCAATGTGTTCTTGAGTGCCGCATGCCAGGACTCGGTATCGACGCCGACCTCGCGTTGCGTGACGACACAGCGATTGTGCGGATGCATGTACTCGATAGGGTCTTCGATCGTAACGATATGCCCTCGAGAGTTGGCATTGCGGTAACCAACCATCGCCGCCAGGGTGGTCGATTTACCAGAACCGGTCGCACCAACCAGAATGACCAAACCGCGCTTGGTCATCGCAATCTCATTAAGTATCGGGGGCAGTTCGAGATCTTCGACTGTCGGTATCTCGGTGACGATGCGCCGAATAACGGCGCCGACCTGCCCCTGCTGAATAAACGCGCTAACCCGGAAACGCCCGATACCCTGGGGAAATATTGCAAAATTGCATTCTTGGGTCGCATCAAACTGCCGGGCCTGCTTGTCGTTCATGATCGACCGGACGATGATCGCACTCTGGGCTGCCGTAAGGCTTTGTTCCGCAGCTTTGTGAATTTCGCCGTCAATCTTTATTGCCGGCGGAAAACCAGCCGTAATAAACAGATCGGACCCGTCCTTCGCCGCCATTTTTTTGAGCAAGGTCTGCATCATCCTTGTTGCCTGATCGCGTTCCATCACTCAACTCCCATAAAAAATTCGTTAATCCGACCGTTATCGACTAGAAATCGTCTTTGTTGACCGCCCTAAAGCGCGCTTCTTCTTTGCTGATGATTCCCTTGCTGAGGAGTTCATGCAGATTCTGATCCAGTGTTTGCATGCCCGCAGACTGACCCGTCTGAATAGCGGAATACATCTGGGCAATTTTGCCCTCGCGTATCAGATTGCGGATCGCGGCTGTACCGATCATGATCTCGTGCGCGGCAATTCGGCCACCACCCGTGCGCTTCAACAGTGTTTGCGAAATTACGGCGCGCAACGATTCCGAGAGCATCGAACGCACCATTTCTTTTTCGCCGGCCGGGAAAACGTCAACGATTCGATCGATGGTCTTGGCCGCCGAACTGGTATGCAAAGTCCCGAAAACCAGATGCCCCGTTTCCGCCGCTGTGAGCGCCAGTCGTATCGTCTCGAGGTCACGTAACTCACCAACGAGGACTACGTCGGGGTCTTCACGCAAAGCCGAGCGCAGCGCCTGTGCAAAGCCGAGGGTGTCACGATGGACTTCGCGCTGATTAATCAGCGAGCGCTGGCTCTCGTGTACAAATTCGATGGGGTCTTCGATCGTCAGAATATGGTCGGGCTTGTTCTCATTGATATAGTTAATCATTGCGGCCAGCGTCGTGGACTTACCCGATCCGGTCGGGCCGGTTACCAGAACGATGCCCCGGGGGTGCATGGCGATATCGCGAAATATCGCCGGCGCGCCCAACTCTTCCAGGCTCAGGATATCCGATGGAATAGTTCTGAAGACCGCACCGGCGCCGCGCATTTGATTGAACGCATTGACACGAAAGCGGGCAAGCTTCGGTATTTCGAAGGAGAAATCAGCTTCGAGATTTTCTTCAAAGTCCTTGCGCTGCTTGTCGTTCATGATGTCGTATATCATGCTGTGCACGTCTTTGTGCGACAGCGGAGGCATGTTGACCCTTTTTACGTCACCATCAACGCGAATCATCGGCGGAACACCTGATGAAAGGTGCAAGTCCGAAGCGTTTTTCTTTACCGAAAACGCAAGCAACTGCGCGATGTCTACGGCCATCTCGTTTCCCTGAGTTGAGGCTCTTGAACGACCGTTATGAAATATTTACATAACGATCACAATTGAACGTCAGTATATGGATTGCCCCGGGAGGGTTCGTGATGCGTATCACGAAAAACCTAGAGGATTTGCGAAAACGTATTTCGGCCGCCTGCGCGGCCGCCGGCAGAAGTGAGAACGACGTCTCAATTTTGGCCGTCAGCAAACGCCATAGCATTGAATCCATTAGAGAAGCTGTCGCTGCAGGGCTTCGCAGCATGGGCGAAAACTATGTTCAGGAAGCGATCGAGAAAATCAGCCAGTTAGGGCCAGACATTGAATGGCACTATATCGGCCGAATTCAAACCAATAAAACCAGACTTATCGCGGAAAACTTTGCCTGGGCACAAACCGTAGATTCGGAAAAAATTGCCCGCAGGTTAAGTTCGCAGCGCCCGAATAACATGGCACCTCTCAATGTTTGTCTGCAGATCGACATTGATGGAACCGGCGAGCACGGCGGAATCCCGGCATCTTCTGCACAGCCTTTGTGTAAATATATAGATGAGCTTCCCCGACTGAAATTGCGAGGGCTGATGGCCATTCCTGCGCCGAGGAACGAACTTGACGAGCAGCGACAAAGCTTTGCATTGCTGAAGGGCGTTTACGATGATCTGCTGGCCAACGGGTTCAACCTCGACACGCTGTCGATGGGTATGACTAACGATCTGGAAGCCGCCATACTGGAGGGCAGCACCATGATTCGTGTCGGCACAGCGCTTTTCGGGCCGAGGCCCGTGGAATAAAAAAGAGATAGCGATCGAAAGGCTAAACATGAGCGACTACAACGAATTGCATATCGGCTTCATCGGCGGCGGAAATATGGCGCAGGCGATACTGCGCGGCTTGCTGCAGGCGGGACACAAGCCCGAATCGCTGCTCGTGAGCGACCCCGACGATAAGCAGCGCGCCGCCGTGCGCGCGGTCAATGGCTCAATAAGGGCCATGAGCGACAACGCCGCGGTTGCTGCGGACAGCGACTTTCTGGTCCTGGCAGTCAAGCCACAGGTCATGGCACGGGTTGCCGCGGAGCTGGCCGGATGCCAGCGGCGCAGCGGCCAGGTGCTTGTATCGGTCGCGGCCGGGATTACCCTGGAGTCGATTGGCGGCTGGTTTGGCAGCGCATCACCGGCCATCAGGGTCATGCCCAATCAGCCGGCGCTGATAGGCCAGGGCATGTCAGGCCTGTGCGCCAACGGCGCAGTGGACGCGACGGCAAAAGCCGGTGCGGACTACCTGGTTGCGGCGACTGGCAGGGCGGTGTGGTTAGACAACGAGGAATTAATGGATGCGGTAACGGCCGTATCCGGCAGCGGCCCCGCTTACTTCTACCTGTTTATGGAAATCATGGCGGACATCGGAACGGAACTTGGTTTAAGCGAGGCAACAGCGCGCACTCTGGTGACCCAGACTGCCTTGGGCACAGCGGCAGTGGCCAATCAGCGGCCGGAAACTCTGGCTGAACTACGTCGCCAGGTAACCTCACCCGGCGGAACGACGGAGGCAGCGATTAGCATGCTTGAACGAGAAGGCATACGTGATATTTTGCGCAAAGCGTTAACCGCGGCGCACAACCGCTCGATCGAACTTGGCAAGCCGGATCTGAGTTAGTCTATCCGCAACCGGATCAATCAACTTATTGCTTAAAGGCACACCGACTACATGCAAAACGGCCTCGTCTATTTACTTCAATCCCTGATCGACCTTTACCTGATCACTTACGTGCTGCGCCTCGGCATGCAGTGGGTGCGGGCCGATTACCGTAACCCGATCGTGCAGTTCGTGCTGACTGTCACCAACCCGCTGGTGCTGCCGATGCGCAGATTTGTGCCGCCGGTCTACAAGATTGATACGGCGACCTTAATAATTTTTCTGTTGCTGCAATGGGCGGCCGTCGCGATTCTGACGCAATTGACCTGCGCAACGAACCCCGGGATAGGCGCCATATTGGGGCTCGCAATAATTCGGGGTGCACGTCAGATTATTAACGTGTACTTTTTTCTGACTTTTGGTTATGTCCTGCTGAGCTGGGTCGCTCAGGGTGCATACAACCCCTCGATCGCCATGCTGAGCAGCTTGCTGCGCCAACTGGCGGAACCCGTTTTGAGTCCGTTCAGGCGCCTTATTCCGCCAATCGCTGGGCTGGACCTGTCACCCATCGCCTTGCTGCTGCTATTAGGGGCCGCAGCGCGAATGCTGTACGGGCCCGCTCAGCAAATTGCCGGTGGTTACTTCTGCCCGCTGGCCGCGATACTTTAAGAACGTTGGCAGATCCTAAGGGCAGACAGTTGCCGCGAAAGCCGCTCGCCGGGCCAGTATTTACCCATCTGCCAGCGAACTAGTCAGCAGATCCTTCGAGGCCGACTGAACCCGAATCGGGCGAATTTTTTGCCGTGTAACTCGCTACGGCACTCGCCACGGCCTGGGTAGCAGGTTCGCTGACTTCTCCTTTGAAAATCTGCAGCAGTTCGCCATTCGCTGATACCAAAACGATGGTCGGCTGGCCATCGAGAGCTATTCCCGCGCTGCTCGCAAAAGCCGCGATATCCTTCACGAAAATCGCGCCGGCCTGATCGGGTGGCACCTTGCCCTCATAGGAATCGGCCAGACCCCCACGAATGAGGCCTTTGACAAAAAACGGTACTTTCATGACGGAAAAGTGATAACCAAGCACATCGTCCGACAGCACCCCTTTTTCGTCCAGCGCCGCATACCATTCAATCAGCCTGTCACCCTGCCATTGTCCGTTATCCTGTTCCTTGCTGATCGCGAGCAGCACAATATTGAGCGATTTCGCTCTCAGGTCATCAGGAAAGATGAAATCCTCTTCATCAAGCGTTTCGATTTCTACTTTCTGAAACGAGTTTGTGTTTGCGGTAAGCGCAACGGATGGCTGCAATAAAAACAACGACGCAGTAATCAGCAGCGCATTAGAAATCTGTCTAATTTGCACAACGGCACCCTTTCAATAATTCACAACTGTTTAACCAGCAACAAGGCATCACCATCATAATGTATCAGCGGGTGAGGATAGATCGGCTCGCGCGCCACCTCACGGTAACCCAGCCTTTCGTAGAGCCGCCTTGCCCCCTCGTTTTGTTCGAATACGATCAGACTGGTTTTATGCAGCCCGCGTTCACGCGCCGACCGCTCTGCCAGCGCCATGAACCTGCTGCCGATCCCTGCGCCACGCGCTGCCGGGAACAGGGCAACGCCGCATATGTAGTAACTGGCATCTTCTTCGAGTTTTGCATACGGCGCGAGGACGGGGTCGGTCTCGACTTCTTCAGGATCAACAAATAGCGGAAAGGCAACGAGCATGCCGACCGGTTTGCCATCGATCTCGGCAAGCGTGCAGTTCTGATAACTGAACAAGGTATTCTCGCGCTCATAGCGTCGGCGTCCGACTTCCAGCGGATCCTCGCCCGGTGCCGCCAGCTGAGTCCATATGTAATCGGCCACGCCGTCGGATGAAATCTGGTACAGACGCGCGATAATGCCGCAGTCAGACACCACAGCCGGTCGAAATGAGGCCCGTGAGTCAGGCATCGCCCAACACCTGGTGTTTTATTCGAATAACATCGCTGGGCGACACATACAGTAGCTCCGCAACCTTGCGCACCAGATAATCTTCATACTTATCGAGATTGTCGTCCGCATTGGCAACCGTCCACAGGAGTCGTACTACATCGTGTTTTTGACCATCATCGAAACTCTCGTGCAGGGCGCGAGTAAAATCGAAAAGGCAGACCGCCCTGTCGTTGGCCGCACGCGCTCGAATCAAAAGCTCCTTTGCTTCCGCGGCTGACAATTCAAAATGCGTGGCCAGCAACTCCTGAATCAGCAGATGTTCATCATGGCTCTCATCGAAATCAGCTCGCGCCATCTCCACCAGAAGAGATGCGAGCGCAAGCTGCTGCCGATCAGCTTCGTCATCTGCAGTGGCAGCAAACGCCGCATCTCCCAGGAGAATTTTTTTCAGTTTTCTTATCATGCTGCGCGCCTGTACTTAACTTTATGATATATCGTGGAAATCGAGCGATGGCTTAATTAGCTTAGTCGTTCGATGAGTGTTTCGCGTAAAACCGTCAGCTGTCCGTGAAAAAAGTGGCCTGCATCAGGCAAGACCACGAGTTCGGGGCGCGGTTCCAGTGAATCGACCCACTCGGCGACGGCTGCGGCGGGAACGATCTCGTCCAGAGCGCCCTGAATAATCAGCCAGGGCGAGTCAATGCCGGCTGCCAGGTCCCTTCCCAGTATATTAACCGCCGGCGCGATACTGATCAGTCTCTCGGGGTTAATTTGCGGAGCGGCGCGCGCCGCAACAACGGCCCCGAAGGAGAAGCCCGCCAGCCAGATGGACGCATCGGGCCAGCGGTGGCGTACATATTTTGCCACCGCACCAACATCCTGGACCTCACCGATGCCTCCCGCGTAGGTGCCCTGGCTGCCGCCGACACCCCGAAAATTAAACCGTAGCGCAGGAATGCCCAGATCATTCATCGCGCGAGCCAGCATATGCACCACCTTGTTAAGCATCGTCCCCTGATGCTGCGGATGCGGATGACACAGGATCGCGATTCGACGGTCGGTCGCGTGCGCCGGGGTTTCCAGCAGAGCCTCCAGAATTCCGTCCGGGCCTGCAACAATAATTTCTTCTCTGGCCGGTGCCTGGGGCATTTCAGTCCTGAATACCTTAAATTCGACAGGACACTATAATGCCTGCCATAGCGTTGTGTTTGGTAACAAAGAGGATATTCATGATGCGGCTTAGTTCCAAAACATTTCAGAACAATCAAACAATTCCTGCTCGCTGCGCATTTGCTGAGCAGGACCCTGATGAACATATTCGACTGAGCGAAAATCGCAACCCGCAGCTGTCGTGGTCAGCGATCCCCGCCGAAGCGCGAAGCCTGGTGCTGATATGCACGGATCCGGATGTGCCGTCCTCGATGGAAGATTTTAATCAGGAGGGGCGCACGATTTCGGCATCCTTGCCGCGTGTTAATTTTATTCACTGGGTTATGGTCGATATTCCGCCGAAAGAAGGAGGGGTCGCCGAAGGTGAATGCTCGGACGGAGTCGTGCCGGGCGGCAAGGAAGATCCGGCTGGTCCCGTTGGCGCCCGCCAGGGGATGAATGATTACACCGGTTTCTTTGCCGGTGATCAGGATATGGCTGGCGACTACATCGGTTATGAAGGACCCTGCCCGCCGTGGAATGATGAAATTTTGCACCACTATCATTTCCGGCTCTTTGCAACCGACCTGGACGCCTGCCCGGTCGAGGGGAAATTCACCGCTGCCGAGGTATTAGCGGCGATAGAGGGCCACGTACTGGAGGTTGCTGAGCTGGTCGGCACCTATAGCCTCAACCCGGATGTCCGTTAAGCGTATGAACCAGGCCGGCCCAAGCTCGTGAGTATTGCCCGATCCAGCCCAAGCCAAAAAACCCGCATTTAGCGGGTTTTTTTGTGCGGCGGCAGAGGCTAGTTTATTTCCAGCAACTCCACATCAAACATCAGAGTCGCATCGGGTGGAATGACGCCCCCGGCTCCGCGGCTCCCGTAACCCATGTCAGGCGGAATTATCAGCGTGCGCTTACCTCCGATGAGCATGCCTGCAACACCTTCGTCCCAGCCCCTGATGACGCGTCCGGCGCCTAGCGGAAATGAAAATGGCTGACCCCTGTCCACCGAGCTGTCGAATTTAGTGCCCTTGTTTTCAGGTTGCGATGGGTCGTACAACCAACCGGTGTAGTGCACAACCACATCATTCCCGGCAGCAGCCTGCGCTCCTTCGCCCGGGACCACGTCGATAATTTGTAACTCGGTAATCAATTCCATTTTCTCGGCCGTATTTTCCTTTTCCTGGTTAGCTGTTTCGGCGTTGGCCACCGGTTCATCCGCCGATGTTTCCTGCTGCCCGCACGCTGCGACAACAAAGGCTGTCAGTGCCAACACCGCCACCTTGGTTGCGGACAATTTTGCAGTCACCTGCTTTGCCATAGTCTAGTCATCCTTTCCATCGGTTGGAGAAAAATCCAGCGACGCTGAGTTGATGCAATACCGCAATCCACTCGGCCGCGGCCCGTCGTTAAACACATGCCCAAGGTGGGCTCCGCATTCTGCACACACCACTTCCTCGCGGATCATGCCGTGGCTCATATCGCGGCGTACCTTAACGGTAGTGTCTGCTAACGGCAGCCAGAAACTTGGCCAGCCTGTGCCAGAGTTGAATTTATGCTGCGAACCAAACAATTTCGCCCCGCAACAAATGCAGACGTAGGTGCCGTCGTCTTTAAGATCAACGTACTTGCCGCTGAAGGGCGGCTCGGTGCCTTGTTGTTGAGTCACATGGTACTGCTCGGCCGTAAGGCGTTCGCGCAGGTTCTTTTCGTTTTTATCAGACATGGTTCAATTGTAGCCGCGAAAAGCCAACTTCGCAGCCCGTTCCTCAACGCACCGCAGCCAGCCGCTGTAAATAACCCTGCAGACAGCGCTTATAGCGGCCAACTGCGTAAAAGCACCCACAGGCAGCGGGGCAGACCGCCCCCACTATGCGCTCAGGTCTATCAACAGCCTGTTCAGGCGCTGCACGAAAGCTCCGGGATCCTTGGGCTGCCGACCCTCAGCCAATGCCGCCTGGTCAAACAGCACATGGGCGAGATCGCCGAACCTTGCGTTATCCTTTTCCGCTTCCAGGCGCTTAACCAGCGTGTGCGCCGGATTGACCTCAAAAATGGGCTTGGAGTCGGGAATAGCCTGCCCACTTGCTTCCATGATTCGCCGCATTTGTTTGCCCATATCGAATTCATCGATAACCAGGCAGGCCGGAGACTCCGTTAACCGAGTGGTAACCCGCACTTCCTTTACGTCGCCTTCCAATTCTTTTGCCAGACGCTCCAGCAAATCCTTGTTTTCTTCGGCCAGTTTTTCAGTCGAATCCTCTTTCTCACCGTCGATCTCTCCAAGATCGAGCTGACCGCGACCTACATCGGCAAATTGCTTGCCATCGAATTCGCGCAAGTGGCTCGTGACCCACTCGTCAATCGGGTCCGATAGCAGCAAAACCTCGATTTCTTTCTTGCGAAACACTTCCAGGTGGGGACTCGCTTTAGCTGCGTTATGACTATCAGCGCTGATGAAGTAGATCTTGTCCTGCCCCTCGCGCATGCGGCCGATATAGTCGGCCAGCGACACATTCTGGGTCTCCGCATCGGTATGGGTGCTGGCAAATCGGAGCAGCCCGGCGATCTTCTCGTGATTAGCGGAATCTTCCGCCACGCCTTCTTTGATCACCTTGCCGAACTCGTCCCAGAATGCCTGATATTTTTCCTGCTCGTCATTGGCAAGCTGCGCGATCATATCCAGTGCGCGCTTGGTGAGGGCGGACCGAATGGCTTCGACATGCGCATCCTGCTGCAACATCTCGCGGGATACATTCAATGAAAGATCGCCTGAGTCCACTACACCGCGGACAAACCGCAGGTAGAGTGGCAGGAACTGGTCCGCGTCGTCCATTATAAAAACGCGCTGCACATAGAGCTTGAGACCCTTAGGGGCCTCACGGTTCCACAAATCGAAAGGCGCTTTGGCCGGCAAATACAGCAGGCTCGTATATTCGCGCTTACCCTCTACCCTGTTGTGGCTCCAGAGGAGCGGGTCCTGAAAGTCATGCGAAATATGTTTGTAAAACTCCCGATATTCGTCTTCGGAGATTTCCGTGCGCGGCCTCGTCCATAGTGCGCGAGCAGCATTTACGGGCTCGTAATCGGGCTTCGCAGGCTGCGCATCCGCGCCATCTTCCTCGGAGGCAGGTGGCTGTTGCTGCAGCATTTTTACCGGGAATCCGATGTGGTCTGAGTAGCGCGTAATAAGACTTCGCAGCCTGTACGGGTCTGCATAGTCCTTGCTGTCCTCCCTTAGATGCAGCACAACCGTCGTGCCGCGCTCGGCACGGTCGAGCGGCTGCACCACGAACTCGCCCTCGCCGACCGATGACCAATGGACGCCTTCGTTTGGCGCCAAACCGGCTTTACGCGTGAACAAATCGACCCGATCCGCAACGATAAACGAAGAATAAAAACCAACCCCAAACTGACCAATCAGCTTGGAGTCTTTGCGGGCGTCGCCGCTAAGCTTGGAAAGAAATTCCCCGGTTCCCGATTTCGCTATCGTGCCCAGGTGATCGATAACCTCATCCCGCGACATGCCGATACCATTGTCGGTGATGCTCACGGTGCCGGCTTCCTTATCGAAGTCGACCCGAATTTCTAGCTCCGGGCTTTCCTCCAGCAATGCCGAATCCGACACGGCAGCGAAGCGCAGCTTGTCGCATGCGTCCGATGCATTCGAAATCAGCTCACGCAGGAATATTTCCTTGTTGCTGTATAGCGAATGAATCATCAAATGCAGAAGCTGTTTAACTTCCGCCTGGAAACCCCGTGTTTCGGCTGCCGTCGACGCACCCGATTTTTCTGTAGCCTGTTCTGTCATTGCTCTGATTCTGCCCAAACGACCCGGCGACCGGATCTCTCAAAGTTAAAGAAACCGCGGGTACAGCCCGCCCCGAGCCGTTTTAGCGGCTCTGAGCAGGACATATGGGGACAATCAGGGCCTTTTCAACCCTGCCGGCACCAAAGACGGGGGCAGACTCAGGTTCCGGACCGGCGCTCGCTCGCAGACCAAGCCAAATAGGGCCCTGAAGGCCTTGAAGGCCTTGAATCGCGCGCCTGCTCTGGCTCATGGGCCGGTGCCGAGGCGTCAGGCAAGTCTGCAGCGGAGAGCTGGTCGGTCAGCACGCTGGAGCGCGCACCGGCTAGCGCAGACTCGATCCATGCGCGCCGAACTATGGTGTCCTCGTTGCTGAAATATATATTTTTATTATTTTGGTTATCGTCTGACATCGCGGAAAGATTTCTGTTTTGAAGGAGTGATGAATTTAATACCTTTGATTCGGAAAAAGCCGTGAGAGCCATCACACACAATATCTGCAATATCCAAAATCGAGAATAGGTTCCGTTATTAAGTTACGCCCTGTGATGGGGCGGCCGGCAAACGGCATTACGCTCGACATCGATAGCCACCGCCGCGTTAAACCGCCAGGCGAAATAGATAATGTCTGCGAGTCCCAATCGAATCGAGCCTGCGAAAATTCCATACGCAAGCAGCGCGCTGGCTATCTAAGCCAGCGCGCAGATGCTGTAGCGATTAAGGGTCTGTCTAGTCGTCTGTTTCCCAGTCGCGGCGTATTTTTTCCGCCCAGCTTCGATAGCCCTTGAAACTGAATAGTGCAGGATCGGGAACGCTCCTTCGTTGCTCCGGTGCCTGAACCTTGGTTAACCAGTTTCTATAAGCATCCCAGCTGCGGACTTCTCCACCGGTCTGCTTCGTGGCTTTCCCAACCGGCGCGTCACTGTATTTAACAGCACTGCGCGGACGTGGCAGGTTATTAGCGTTGGCCAAAAGGCTCGAATATTTATTTTGTTTTGTGTCGCTCATTGGCTCTTCCTTGCATTAAGCACGGCAAAATACTAGCCAGACAAACGCGACAGTACGAGGAACTGCATCACAAGCAGAACCATTTAACACTCTGATTATTATGAGTTTTGCCGGCCGACAAAGGGCGGCTCTAGGACGTAACTTTGCTAGCTCGCCGAGCCGAAGCGGCAGCTAGCCAATCTAGATAGGCCTGCTGCCCTGAAGCAGTATTTTTTGAGCGATCAGCCTGCTGTGAAATTTTGCGACAAGGCTTGGCCCTTGCGGTAACAAGGCTCGTAGGGTTTGCCGGGCAGGCGCATGCGCCCCTGCTCCACGCAAGCCGAAAGAAGTTGATCCAGCTGCTGCATAATGAGCTTGTCGCCGCGAATTTCGAATGGGCCATGCTCGTTAATAGCCCGAATCCCCTCGTCACGAATATTGCCGGCAACCAGGCCTGAAAATGCGCGGCGCAGGTTGGCTGCGAGCGCGTGCGCCTCCATATCACGCCGCAATTCGAGGGTGGCCATAGCCTCGTGAGTCGCCTGAAATGGTTGCTGGAACTCAGGCTGTATATTCATTTGCCAGTTAAAGAAGTATGCATCCTTGCGGTTATCTCTGAACTCGAGCACCGCATCGGCGCCGGCACGCATTCTGGCTCCGACCTCAACGGGATCATCAATAACTATGCTGTAGCGCGAACACGCCTGCTCGCCCAAAGTCGAACGAATAAAATTGTCAATCATCTTGAAATAATCAACGGCGGACTGAGGCCCGGTGAGGATCACGGGCAATGGAATCTGTTCATTGTCAGGATGAAGGAGGATTCCCAGCAGATACAGGATTTCCTCCAGGGTGCCTACGCCGCCGGGAAATACGATGATGCCGTGCGCTATACGCACGAAGGCCTCCAGCCGTTTCTCCATGTCAGGAAGAATGACCAGCTCGTTAACAATTGGGTTCGGCGGCTCGGCGGCGATAATGCCGGGCTCCGTCAGGCCTATATACCGGCCATGACGAATGCGCTGCTTTGAATGACCAATAGTCGCGCCTTTCATCGGGCCTTTCATGGCCCCCGGACCGCAACCCGTGCAGACATTGAGGCTGCGCAGGCCCAGCTCGTAACCTACTTCCTTGGTGTACTCGTATTCATTCCGCTTGATAGCGTGACCGCCCCAACAAACCACGACGTCCGGGTCAGTCCCGTACAACAGAGTGCCGGCATTACGCAATATATCGAAAACCATATCGGTAACATTCTCGCCCGCGACGGAATCGGTAATTTCCCGAGCAACAAGCTCGTTGTCGATGAACACGATATCCCGAAGAACTGCGAAGAGCAGCTCACGAATGCCGCGGATCATCTGGCCGTCCACGAATGCGCTTTGCGGAGCGTTCTTTAAAGCAAGTGTGACGCCGTGGTCCTGCTGCAGGATTCTTAATTCGAAATCGGCATACTTGTTCAGTACTTCAAACGCACTGTCAGTCTCGCTGCCCCAGTTAAGTACTGCAAGAGCGCAGCGACGCAGCAACTCATGCAGGCTTCCGTCGCCGGTTCGGCACAGCCGCTCGACCTCCTTTCTCGACAATACTTCCAGGCTGCCTTCAGGCATAACCTCGACAAGAAATTCGTGAGTTTCAGCTTGGTTGGGTGTCAGCACTGCTTTTTTGCGAATCTGAGCGTAAATCTGTTCACGGCAATATTTCGATTGGTGTATTGGCCGCAGTTAATTGCCAGATATCAATCATTGCGGCATTCGACACAGCTATACAGCCATTGGTCCAATCGTACTTTTCATAGTAACTAGGCGGCTTTTTAGGGTTCACCGGCTGACCATGAATCATAATGTAACTGCCGGGCGAGACGCCGCGTGACCGGGCGCTGAGTAAATCGACTTCATTGGGATAGGAAATCTGGATTGCCATAAAGAAGTCAGAATCAATGCGGCGGCGGTCGAGCCTGTAGGAACCTTCGGGAGTTCTGAAGTCGCCCTCCTGCATTTTGGGCCCCTCCGGTACAAGGCCAAGGGCAATATCAAATGAGCGCAGAACTGTTTCGCCACTATACAAATAAAGTTTACGCTCAGATTTTTTGACAACCACAAGGTCTGCAAGCTCTTCTGCAGCTTGTGCCGGCGATACTGCGACCGCCAGCAGGGCGCATGCTAAAAGCGTTATAAGGTGCTTGTGAAATATACGTGCAGACATCTCAAGTCCTTATCCAGAAGTCGATCAACCTGCCTCTGCAACCGACTGTCGTATTCCGGCTTCTCTCTCTATGGGCTCGATCCGCGGAACTACAATTCGCATGCCCGGCCGTACCCGGCCAAAATCAAGGTCGGGATTATACTGACGCAGCAACCAGACGGGCACCTTGTAACGCTGCTGTGCCAGTAACCAGACTGACTCGCCTTCTCGCAACCGGTGTTCGGTCGTATCCATGACGCGATATCGGACATAGAACGCCTCTTGCATAGCGCGATGATGGGCCACGCGCCTGGCAACAAACTCATCCTCGGCCACCGCGCTAAAATCCAGCTTTATACGCCTGCCTACCACTACCGGCTTGCCGTATTCCAAGCCGTTGATATTACGAATTTTTTGCGTCTTTACGCCGAGCCAGTCGGCGTAATGCCCGAGCGTTTCCGCTGCCTGAATCTCAATAGTGCCGTCGTCCCCGACAGTGTAGTCGTTCGGGTCTGCGAGCGATGCGTTTGCGGCTACTGCCGCCTGCGATTCTGTTACCGCCGAGGCGTCTTCAGCATCTTCCGCGTCCAGCTCTGCGGTTTCAGCCACGATCAAGTCGTCAGCGTCCAGCTCTGCAGTTTCTGCGGCAATCAAATCTTCGGCAACGGGTTCTGCAGTCTCAGCGGCGACCAAAGTTTTGGCACTCGGCTGCGCGATGTCAGCGGCGACCAATTCCGAAGCAGGCTCCGATGCCACGGGCGCTGCCACCGGTGCGGCTGCCTCGGGGGGTACAGGCGAAGCCGGCTTCGAACCGGCATCGTCAAGACTGGCGGCAGCCTTCACAGGCTGAGCCTCGGCAACAGTTGTCGCTGGCGTGGCGGGTGCAGCTGATTGAACGCTGTTCGCCGATCGCGGCTGCAAGTAGAGCGTCTGGCCTACGTAAATCTTGTTTTTGTCCCGCAAGCCGTTCATGTCCATTAGGCTGGCCTGCGTGATGCCCGCCCGCGAGGCGATCAGGCTCAGGCTGTCGCCGTTCCTGACTGTGTAGGTCTCGGCGCCATCCGGGATACCTTGACCTGCAAATGGCAACCGCAGCGTCTGCCCCACCCTGATGCGATGCTTGCTCTTCAAGCCATTAAGGGATACCAACTCGCGCACCGACGTATCGTAGCGGGCCGCGATAACCGACAAACTCTCACCCCGCCGGACCTTGTGATACATATCAGGCGTCTGCCTTGCGAACCTCTGCGTGCTCGGAATGGCCGCGAGAACCTCCTGCTCAGTCATGTCGACCAGTGTTGCGGGTACCCGCACACCGTAGCCACGCGGAATATGCTTGGTGCCATCCCAGATAGGCGCGAGCAGCGCCGGATTGAATGCGCGCAGGGTTGCTTCCGAAACACTCAAGGCCGCCGCAAAATTACTGGCCGGTATATAGCTTGGCGATTCGATTACCAGATCAGCTCTGGGCTTATCGATTACGACTTCACCAAAATATTTTGCAGCATTCTGTTCGACTTCCAGTGCAGCCAGAAACGCGACATAGAAATTTCGCGAAGCAAAACCGAATGTGCGCCCCTTGTACTTACGGTTGATTACACCGATATCTTCGGTACCCATCTGGCTTACTGCACGACGCATACCGGCAACACCGTGGTTGTAGGCGGTAATGGCCAATGGCCAGGACTTCAGAATGGAGTAGTTGTAGGCCAGTAACTGCGCTGCGGCCTCGCTGGAACGGAAGGGGTCACGCCGCTCGTCTATAACGTGATCGATTTCCATGAAGCGCTGACCAGTCGAACGCGTGAACTGCCATAGTCCGGCGGCTCCGACGTGGGAACGCGCTTCCGGGTTGAAGGATGACTCCACGTGCGGCAAGGCCGATAGCCCCAGTGGCACTTTATTAGCCGTCAGCTGCTGTTTTATGTGCGGCTTCCATGCGCCCGAGCGCTTCAGTCCTGCCAGAAAGCGGTCAGACAGGCCTTGTTGAAACCGAATGCGTTTCGAAGCTTCTATCAATTCGGCGTCGCTAATGTCCTCGGGCCAGAGTGCGAGTACACGACGTTCTTCACCGTTAAGTCCAGACCGGTCACTTTTGGCAAGTTTCAGGAGCGTTTCCCGGTAACGGTTTCGCGCCAAATCTGCAATTCGCCGACGTCGGCTGGGCGCAGCATCTTCGGGGATCTCTACGACCTCATAGACAATTTCGAGATACCGGCTGTCATGCAACAGCGCCTGGTTGCTTGACGTTTCGGCAAATACCCTGCGCCAAAAAGCGACATCCGGCTCAAGAACCGCCGGTTTGTCAAACATATCCTTCGCCGCCGCCAGCGCCGGTAAAAGCAAAATAACGAGGATCGCAGGTTTAAGGCACCTGTTGATGTTCCGGTTTATCAAGACAAACTCCGAGTCCGTTCGTTGCAGGGCACAGGCAGATACGAAATGGCAGAACCATGCGCGCCTGTCCCTTGGCTGCAAGTATCTTGTTAGTACGCCACACAGAATACTGTTGTGTGACGAGGAATCCATACGAACTGCTTCACATAACGTGAAACGACGGCAAATGTCCTCTATTTAGCGGAAATCTTCAAGGAGAGCTTACGTACAGGGCTATCTGCCGGGGCAAGAGCGGCGAATGGGCCACTAATCCGCGTAAACGGATGCTTATTAACCGCGCTTTACTTAACATTGGCATCCAAAGCATTTGGCGGCTCCTGACTCAATACCTGCATGACCAAGGAATTAAAACCCCTCTATCAATTCTGGCGGCCCAGATTCTGGCCCATGTGGCTGGGCCTGGTCCTGCTGAGGGTCGTTGTCTGGCTCCCGCAAGCCTGGCGCATGGCGGCGGGCCGCTTTCTCGGGCGCAGGATTGAAAAACTGGCGGGTAAACGCAGAAAAGTAGCGGCGCGCAACCTGGCGATCTGCTTCCCCGAGTTGAACGATCATGACCGTGAGCAGCTGGTTCGGCGTCATTTCGAATCAATCGGAATGGGTGTAATCGAGCTGGGTATTGCCTGGTGGAGCCGTGACGATTACATGGACAAAATAGTTACGCTCAACGGCCTGGATAATCTGCAGGCTGCGTTGAAGCAGGGCAATGGCGTCGTCTTACTGAGCGGTCACTTCGCGACGACGGAAATGGCAGGTCGGCCACTGCGCCACCGGGTGCCACCGATGGCGGCCATGTACCGCCCCAGCAATAACCCCCTGACCGACCAACTCATGCGCCGCTGCCGCGGCAAGTCTATCGCCGACCTGATCACCAAGACCAGTGTGAGGCGCCTGCTGAAAGTGCTCAAGGAAGGGCGCATTGTCTGGTATGCAGCGGATCAGGCTTATAATCGGAAAGGCACCGTCGTTGTGCCGTTTTTCGGCGAGCCGGCGAGCACGAACACATCGGTCAGCCAGATAACTAAGCTGAGCAAGGCTCCGGTCGTGCCGTTCTTCCCGATTCGCATCGACGACGGCAGGCATTACAGTGTCGATATTTTGCCGGCGCTCGAAAATTTTCCGAGCGGCGACGACGCAGCCGATGCCACGCGGCTCAATGAGTTGCTGGAAAAATATATACGGAAAGCGCCGGAACAATACTACTGGGTGCACCGCCGCTTCAAAGGCCGACCCGAAGAATACCCCGATCCGTACGACTGAAAAATCAGCCGGCTAAGTTCTCTTTGTACGCTTCAATCAGGGCGGCCCAACCATCCGGGTCGTAACGCCCCATTCCGTTATCGCTGATTTTGTGCAACGAGCGTTGCAAGCGACTGACGTTGGACTCACGCCACCGGCCAGGTAGCCGTCGCTGACCTCTGTCCCAGTCGAGCAAGTAAACACTGTTGTTATCATCCAGCTGCAGGTTATGCGCGTTCAGGTCAGCATGGCAAAAACCCGCCAAGTGAAACCGGGCTATGCACGCGCCCACGGCGCGCCAGCCTGCCTCCTCGACATCACCCTGTGCGAGCCGGGTCGACAACGGCAGCACACCCGGCAAACGCACTGTAATCAGATCAGCGGTGTAAATGATACCGCGCCGTCTGCAGCGGGCGGCGACCGGTATTGGCGCGGGCAAATCTTCGACCCGCATTTCCTGCAGTAACTCCCATTCACGCAGGGAGCGAGTTGCAGCCGCGCCCGTCCACAGGAATTGGTCATGTAGCAACTTGCCCGGTAATCCACCCCTGTAATAATGCCGAAGGACCCAGTCTTGCCCCTCGTGGACAATAAAAATAACGGCACCGCGACCGCCTGCTTTCCCTGAGCTGGTATGCGCACCCGCCCAATATGCGGGCTCGAAGAATTGTTCGGTAAATTGGCTGACTAAACTGTCATCATATACGATGACGCTGTCTTCCGACTTCAAGATCTTTCTTGTCAAAGCGATGCCCCGCGACTACAACTCAAATCCAGAATCGATCTGCATCTTGCGCCTGTCAGCAATCGGCGACTGCTGTCATACGCTGCCGGTTGTGCGCACGCTGCAGGCCGCCTTCCCCTCGGCCCAAGTCACCTGGGTGATTGGCACGACAGAACACAAATTACTGGAGGGCGCAGACGGAATCGAGTTTATCACCTTCGACAAGGGGCGCGGATTCGAGTCATGGCGCGCGATTCGAAGGAAACTTGCCGGGCGAAACTTCGAGGTGCTGCTGCACATGAACGCATCACTGCGGGCCAGCCTCGCGAGCACCGCCATAGCGGCGCGGCGGCGCGTAGGATTCGACAAGCCCCGTGCTCGCGACCTGCAGTGGGCATTCAGTAACGAGCGCATTGCTCAACAAGACCCGCACAGAAGGCACGTTCTCGACGGGCTGTTTCAGTTCGCGGAACACCTTGGTGTAAACAAGCGAGACATGCGCTGGGATATACCGGTAAGCGATTCTGACCGGAACTTCGCCGGCGAGCAGACTCGAGGCGACGCACCCGTCTGCGTTATCAGCCCCTGCTCCAGCCAGCGCGCCCGCAATTTCCGTAACTGGAGCGTGGGCAACTACATAGCGCTTATCGAAACCATGCAAACCAAATACGGAGCCAGAATTATTCTTACGGGGGCCGCAAGCGATATCGAAAATCAGTATGCGCGGGAAATCATTGCCCGTACTAACGGAGTGACAGACCTTAACGGGGCGACCAGTCTGAAACAATTGTTAGCGCTAATTGATACCGCGACGTTGGTAATCTGTCCCGACTCAGGGCCGGCGCACATGGCAACGGCAGCCCAAACACCTGTCATAGGGCTATACGCGACATCCAACCCGGAACGCACCGGGCCCTACATAGCCAGACAGCTGACCGTAAATAAGTACCCGGAAGCTGTGAGGCTGGAATTTGGCAAGGGTGTCGATGAAATCAGGTTTGGCGCACGCGTTCGCGACCCCAACGCGATGGACCTGATTCAGGTCGGCGATGTGCTCGAGAAAGTCGATCTCGTACTGGGTAATCCCGAAGCCTGTTGAGCTAAGCCTCGCGCAGACTGTAAGCAGCGCTGCAATATGGACACATCGCTTTGCCCGTCTCTTCTATGGGTAGATAAACCCTGGGGTGGGAGTTCCACAAATGCATTCCAGGCATCGGACAGGACAAAGGCAAATCCGCCTGGGTAACCTCGTAATGATTTTCCGCATTGGGTTGAAGCAATTTTTCCTGACTGACGGTTCCGTCCTGCACTCTGGTGTCCTCTGCAAATAATGCGATCTATAGGTCTGGTGATTATAAGCAGCTTAAATCGGCTCGCCCAGATGCCGGGCCCACAAAGTACTGACCAGAAGCCGTTCTTCCTTAAAATCCTCGGCAGATACCAGCCTGTTTTCACCGGCCAGCGACAGCGCATGCATCCTGATGCGGTAGCTCCGGTAGGCATCGGCCATTGCCTCGGCCTCCTCTGCCGTCAATATTTCGGCATCCCGCAGTGCATCGAGCTGCCGAATGTTGTCGGAGTACTCCAGTAATGCCGGGTGCGCAGGTGCATTGAGCAAGACGAGGAACTGCACGAGGAACTCTATATCGATAACCCCGCCGACGCCCTGCTTGATATCGAACTGGTCGGCATTGGTTTTATCCAGTTCGGCACGCATACGCGAGCGCATTTTGATCACTTCGTCGCGCAACGAGTCACGGCGCACGTATTCGACGAGCGCATGCATCCGCAGTTTTTCGAACTCTTGCCGCACATCTTTACTGCCGGCAACCGCGCGCGAGCGCAACAGAGCCTGATGCTCCCACGTCCACGCGTCTTCTTTTTGGTAGTTGTCGAACGCAACCAGGCTCGTTACCAGTAGCCCTGAGTTGCCGCTGGGCCGCAGGCGCGTGTCGACTTCGTACAGGGCACCCGTCGGTGTGGGCATCGTCAATATGTGTGTTATGCGCCTGGCGACTCGGCCGAAAAACATCGAGTTATCCAGCGGTCGATCACCATCGGTTTCCTGATGCTCGCCCGCCGAGTCGTGGATAAAAACGATATCCAGATCGGATCCATAACCCAGTTCAAGCCCGCCAAGCTTGCCGTACGCAGCGATTGCGATACCAGGATGCCGCTCGACACCATCGATTACACATCTCGGCCGGCCATGTTTTGCGACGAGCTCAGCCACGCTCATGTTTAATGCTGCCGCGAGCACCAGCTCGGCAATGTCGGTAAGCCTGTCACTGACTTTCATGAGCGGCAGGATGCCACTAAGGTCCGCGACCGCGACGCGAAAGACTGCTGCCTGCTGAAAATTCCGCAGCGCTTCGAATTGCTGCTCGGTGTCATCGGATTCGATAAGGCCCATCCTGTGCCGAATGTCCGCCTCCAGGCCAGCGCGCGTAGGTGCGTCCAGGAATACGCGCGGATCGAGTAATTCGTCCAGCAGCAAAGGATGCGCCGCGACCTGCCGGGCCAGAAACTCGCTGCTGCCGCACAGGTGCACCACCCGTTCCAATGCAGCGTCGTTCTCGTTAAGCAACGCGATGTATGCCGACCTGCGACCGATTGATTCGATCAATCGCAACATGCCATCCAGAGCCAGCATCGAGTTCCCTGCACCGCCGCAGGCAAGCAGCATCGTCGGCAACAGGCGGTTTAAACGCTGCTTGCCGACCTTGTCCATGCGCTGATAGAGGGAACTACCCAGCAGTCCATCGAGCCGCTCCATTGCCTCTTCGGGTTTCGCGAAGACTTGCTCCGCGATGTTCTGCAAAATGGCGTTGGTTTCACCCGCAGGCTCTTCATCACCCTCGCCGCTCCGATCGTGCCGCAGAATTTCGTCAAAATCCGCTTGCACTATCGTGCGCTGCTCATTCAGTGCTGCGTAAAACTCTTCCCAGTTTGCGTATCCCATCGACAGGCACAGGCGTGCCCTGTCGATATCGTTCACCGGCAGCTCATGCGTCTGCCTGTCCGCAATAGCCTGAATACGGTTTTCGACATCACGCAGAAAATAGTAGGCGGTACCCAGCTCGGCTACCGTTTTGGCTGGCATCAGCCCTTCTTCTCCCAGGTTCTGCAACGCGGTCCACAGGCTGCGTTGCCGCAACGAGCGCACCGTTCCGCCGCGCACGAGTTGCAGGGTCTGCACAATGAATTCTATTTCGCGAATACCACCGGGACCGAGCTTAACGTTCTCGCGGTTTTCCGCGGCCCGGCCTTCGCGCTCGATCATGGCCTTCATTTCCCGCAGGGATGCGAACACGCCAAAGTCCAGGTAACGCCGATATACGAAAGGCCGCAATACATTCGTATAGAAATCACGCGTCCCTTCCCAAACGTTGACAGCTCGTGCCTTGACCCAGGCGTAACGCTCCCAGTCTCTGCCGTGCTGAAGCAGATAATCCTCAAAGGCGTCGCTACTGCATGCAAGCGGCCCGCTGTCACCGAATGGGCGTAAACGCGCGTCCACTCGATAGACGAACCCGTCGACGGTTTTTTTGCTCAAGAGACCAATCAGGTGTTGTGCTAGACGACGGAAGTAGTCTTCATTTTCCAGCGATCGCGCACCGTCCGTTTCGCCATGCTCTGAATAGAGAAATATTACGTCGACATCGGACGAAAGATTTAGCTCCCCGCCCCCGAGTTTGCCCATCGCTATAATGACGAAACGTGCCAGTTCGCCAGACTCAGCGACGGGCAGACCATAACGACTTTCCATTTCGGATGACGCGCGGAGAAAGGCCGCCCGAATGCAGGTGTCGGCAAGCGCCGAAAGTTCAGCGAGCGTTGCAGGGCAATCAGACCAACCTGCCAGGTCCCGCCATATGATGCGGGTCAATTCGCGGTGACGGAACAATCGGAGCCGGCGCATGAACTGATCGTCGGATTCGCCATCCGCAGCGCCCTCCAGGAATATGGGCTCCAGTTCTCCCCGCTCGAGCGTGCGGTGCATACGGCCATCTTCGATCAACTGACCCAGAAGATTCGGATACCGCACCAGCACGCCTGCCACATAGTCGCTACATGCCAATACCCTATTGAGCGTCTGCGCGAGTTTCGCGTCGCGGCCGATGATAGCCGGCCAGCTTTCTTGATGGCTCAGACGCTCGAGCGATTTCTCCAGAACCGCATGCAAAGCGGCCGGAATGCCCGGATAGGTTTGGTTATCCATCCGTTGCTTCTAAGCGGCCCGCGGCGGGCACGCAATTAATATTGAAGGTGACATGCTTGAGTATGTATACGCTGATGTTGGCATCCGACCAATATACAACTAGTCGGAGGTCAAATCTTCCGGCAGGTGCAGAATGTAACCACGTATCTCGTCGCGCACCCTGCGATAGCGCAGGAGCGCCTCCTGTTCATTTTTTGCCCGCGCAGCCAGCTTAGGCGGATCGTCGAAACCGCGATGGACTATTTTTGTTTTAGCGGGAAACTACGGACAGGTTTCACTCGCATGCCCGCAAACGGTGACGACATAGTCGAATTCGCGCCCGGCAAGCTCATTTAAGGTCTTGCTAATGTGCCGGTAACTTCAGCGAAATAACTGTTTGTCGCCATGCAGGCAGTGACTCCGTTAGTAATGGTGATATTGGTTTAACATCGGCCGCGACGGATGCAGCTATTGCCAAACATGGAGCTACAATAGGCATCACCGGTCAATCAAAAACACACTCTGCCGAGGCCCGTGCGCCAATGAATGTGAAATGCTTGCAACCCAACCTGACGTCGCTATTGCGAAGTACTGTGGTGCTTTTGCTCGTGGTGAGCCCTTGCTTACTGCATGCTGAAGAACCCGTCGCCTGGAATTTCTGGACTCCCAGCAATGAAACCAGTTCCGCCAGCATCGATCATCGTGACTGGCAATACATACTGGACACATACCTGGTATCGGATGATCCATCCGGTATCAATCTGTTTGCCTATGGTGACGTAACGACGACCGACCGGGACAGGCTGAGCCGGTACATAAATAAGCTGGCCACGACCGATCCACGTAAATTTAGCCGTGCGGAGCAGCGCGCCTACTGGGTCAATCTTTACAATGCACTTACAGTGGCGCTGGTCAGCGACTTCTATCCGGTCGAATCGATACGCGAAATTCACGGTGGTCTGTTTAACTCAGGGCCATGGGACGAAAAGCTGATAGAAATTGCCCGACAAAAGCTGACGCTCAATGACATCGAGCACCGCATACTGCGGCCTGTTTTCAGGGATCCGCGAACCCATTATGCAATTAACTGCGCCAGCATCGGGTGCCCCAATCTCGCCACACAGGCTTACACAAAAGCCAACATGGAACGACTGCTGGACGAGGGCGCACGCGCGTTCATCAATCATCCCCGCGGTGTTTCGCTTGCGGACGGCCGGTTGCAGACATCCAGCATCTACAAATGGTTTAGTGTCGACTTCGGCGCAAGCACGGCCGACCTGATAGATCATCTGCTGTTCTACGCGCAGCCGGAACTCGCCAAGAAACTGCAAAGCTTTAACGGTGAAATCGCATACGCCTATGACTGGCAGCTAAACGAACCCTAGGAACACTAGGATATACGCACTCGAAAGCGCATGAATTAGCGCATTTCGCATGCCAAATACGTGCTGAAGTGATTTTATGGCGGGTGCTTTACCAAATATTAAGCGCGGCAAAAACGACCAGGCCGAACAAGCCTACGTAAGCCAAGCGCGCAATCGCATTGAGCTTGATCGCCCGCTCCAGCCTGTCACTGCCGGCCCAGCGACTGCCAATAACAGCAACAGCGAGGGCTATAAATACCAATAGCGTACAACCAAGCACAAATACATCAGCCCTGGTCATATACGAAACTCTCGGCAACCCTAATCGGACCGAGAAACCGAAAGCTATCAGAGAAAAGATCGATGCTGTTGAAATGGCTATGCGTGACGGCACCACTTCGGGCTGAATCCAGAATACCGTCCACGCCATGAAGACTATTAGCGACATCGGCAGCATCATCGTCAGCAGGTAATATTCACTGTCGCGGATTGCCTTCACCTTAAAAATCAGCCTCGACTTACTGACATTGACCTCCGGAACAAAGTACTCGCTGACCTCGGGCTCAAGCATTTCAAATCGCCAACCTTCGGCACTGAATCCGTTCGCGGCACCCGCGAACTTACTAGGATTCAGCTTCAGTTCTTCAGGGCCATAACGGTAGGAAATCAAATCGATGATTAGCTGCTGCTCGTCAAACGGAAACTCCTTAAACTCGAGGTTGGTCGCTAGCTCGCCATAGATGCGCTGCCTGTAGGTCACATTGCCTGAATCATCTACTTCAGCAACGCGCGCCAACCGGTTCTGCAGACCGCGGTCGTTGACAATAAGACCGCCGGGCGTCCAGATTTTGTCCATTGGCATGGAGCGCAAACTGCCCATCCGTTGCTCCAGCGGCAATCCGAGTCGGCCATCCTTCCAGCCGACGACCATGAACATATCGACGCGAAATAATTGTTTCACGTCATCCACGGCGACTATGTCTATTAAAAAAATATCGACATCAACGACCGTGGCTTTGCTCTGATCAGGCCGCGCCAGCTGAGTCGCTGCAACGGTGGTATCAGACGTCTCGGCGGCAGTTACATGCGCAGCCATCAGCCCTACAATCAAAATTGTGACTGAAAGTAATCGCATGCTTCTATCCCCTTTAAGCCGTTGGCCCAAGTGATCGATGGAAGATTATAAATGTGTATGGCGACGCGCGCTCAATCGGAATAGTCGTCGCGCGTTTTTCTACCCAGATACACCTCGACGTCCACATCCTTATCGACAACCGTAAAACGGGCTTTACGCCATTTTGGCGGCCCGAAACGAGCCGACGCGTTATTGGAAAACCCGGTTTTCTCCGTCGGAATATTCAGAAAGCCGGTGTCGAGACTGCCATTATCATTCTCATCGTAAACCACAGCCACAGCATATTCACCGGGCGGGTGAGCGCCCATATCAATATAGGCTTTGCCGTCGCCATCGACCTCTACACTACTGCTGATAATCGACTCACGCATATAGCTTTCGGGGGAATCAAACAGGCTGGAGATTATTGTGCCATGCCCCTCGAGCGCGCCGAACACCTGCACACGAATGCTGTGCCTTATCTCGATAGTCGGGGAATCGGCTGCAACCGCACCGGCGAGGGCAGTCAGCACGAGTCCGGCAAATTTTTGGCGAATTTTCACCCTGCACGTCCCTTGTCTTTTAGTGCCACGCTGCGTCGACTTTGGCCCGGCCAGCACGAAAGCGAGCTAGCCATGCAAAAAGTAATTCGAGCCTGAAGCCGTTTCAGATTAGGCGATGCCGAATAGTAACCGGTACAAGGCTCAATATGCTTTTGTATTGGGCGCGATCGGAGCATAGATACCTGCAAGCAAAATTTTTGGCTCAACTTATAAGGTAATTTTTCTCTTGCAGCTTGCAGCCCGTATGGTGCTCGAGCTCTTGGTAGGTCAATACGCTGCTGCGTCGTGTGCCATCGGCAAATATCCAGGTGGGGTAGCCGTCTATATGGCTGCAGCGCTTCATAGCAGTGGCCCGGCCTCACCGAGCATTCGACATATGGAACATTAAATGCTGACGCCGCTACGCGAAAGTCGTGCGATTTGACGAAATCAGTTCGACGATGGCTACCGATCACGGCCATTAAAAAACCCCGCACCGATTGCCCGGCGCGGGGTTTTTGTTTCTTTCGACAAAGAAGTCGAGTGAAAAACGGCTTACATCATGCCGCCCATTCCACCCATGCCGCCCATATCCGGCATTGGTGCGCCACCTTCTTCCTTCGGCAACTCGGTAATCATCGCTTCCGTCGTCAGCAACAGGCCGGCAACCGAGGCTGCGTTCTGCAAGGCTGAGCGCGTGACCTTGGTCGGATCGATAATACCGAAATCGATCATGTCGCCGTACTCACCGGTCGCGGCGTTGTAACCGAAGTTACCTTTGCCTTCAGCAACCTTGTTAAGGATCACAGAGCTGTCTTCACCGGCATTGGCAACGATCTGCCGCAGCGGCTCTTCCAGCGCACGGCGCAGGATGATGATACCAACGTCCTGCTCGTCATTAGCACCCTTGAGATCACCGATTTTAGCGTTGGCTCGAATCAACGCAACGCCACCGCCGGCAACAACGCCTTCTTCGACGGCGGCACGGGTCGCGTGCAGCGCGTCTTCTACGCGAGCTTTCTTCTCTTTCATTTCGATCTCGGTGGCGGCGCCAACCTTGATCACCGCAACACCGCCTGCCAGTTTGGCCACGCGCTCCTGCAGTTTTTCACGGTCGTAATCCGAAGTGGACTCTTCCATTTCCGTGTTGATCTGCGTTACGCGCGCCTGGATGTCCTTGGCTGAACCGGCACCATCGATGATGGTGGTGGTTTCCTTGTTGACCTGGATCTTCTTCGCTTCGCCCAGATCTTCCAGGGTAGCTTTCTCGAGACTCAGACCCACTTCTTCGGAGATCACCTGACCGCCGGTCAGGATAGCGATGTCCTGCAGCATGGCTTTACGGCGATCGCCGAAGCCCGGCGCCTTGACCGCGCAGACCTTAACGATACCGCGGATAGTGTTTACCACGAGGGTCGCCAGCGCTTCGCCCTCGACGTCCTCAGCGATGATCAGCAACGGACGGCTGGATTTGGCAACGGCTTCCAGCAGCGGCAGCAAATCACGAATGTTGGAGATTTTCTTGTCGAACAAAAGAATAAAGGGGTTCTCGAGTTCGGCACTCTGGCTGTTGGCGTCGCTGATGAAATACGGCGACAGGTAGCCACGATCAAACTGCATACCTTCGACGACGTCCAGCTCGTTCTGCAGGCCGGAACCTTCTTCAACGGTAATCACGCCTTCTTTACCGACCTTGCCCATGGCTTCGGCAATGATCTCGCCAACGGCTTCGTCCGAGTTGGCGGAAATCGTGCCCACCTGAGCGATTGCCTTGCTTTCTTCGCAAGGCTGAGAAAGCTTCTTCAGCTCCTCGACGATTGCGGTGGCAGCCTTGTCGATACCGCGCTTGAGATCCATCGGATTCATGCCGGCAGCAACTGACTTCAGGCCTTCGCGCAGGATTGCCTGGGCCAGAACGGTTGCGGTCGTGGTGCCGTCACCAGCGATGTCAGAAGTCTGCGATGCAACTTCCTTCACCATCTGCGCGCCCATGTTTTCGAATTTATTGTCGAGCTCGATTTCCTTCGCAACCGATACGCCGTCCTTGGTGACGGTCGGAGCGCCGAAGCTTTTGTCGAGAATAACGTTGCGACCTTTAGGGCCGAGGGTAACTTTTACAGCATTTGCGAGAACATTAACGCCGGCAAACATCTTTGCGCGGGCGTCGTCTCCGAATTTGACATCTTTAGCAGCCATCTCACTGCACCTCTTAGTTTTAAGTTTGGTTCAGACCGGCGATGCCGGCAGAAATTGGTAATTCCGGTACTAGCGTTTGAATAACTAGCCTTCGATAACAGCCATAACGTCGTCTTCTTTCATTACCAGAAGCTCTTCGCCATCGACCTTTACTTCCGTACCGCTGTACTTGCCGAAGAGGACCTTGTCGCCCTTCTTTACGTCGAGGGCACGGATTTCTCCATTCTCGAGGTGCTTGCCATTACCAACGGCGATAACTTCACCCTTGATGGGCTTCTCGGTGGCTGAGTCGGGAATCACGATTCCGCCGGCCGACATACGCTCTTCTTCCATGCGCTTGACGATAATCCGATCATGAAGCGGTCGAATATTCATTGTTGAAACTCCTGAAAATCGTTAAATGAGCAATAAAAACAATAACTTATTTTAAAATTTTATTAGCACTCACCTTAGAGGAGTGCTAATCATAGTGGCAAAAACCGGGATTTCAAGGCCTTGAACCAGTCCAATGACATAAAAATGCAGCTTGGCTATGCTGGGCACCCTTTTGTAAGAGACGCTTTATCGATGAATTCTGACGCCATGATGGTGTATTGCACCTGCCCCGACGACCCGACCGCGCGCTCGATCGCCAACCGGATCGTAGCGGCCGGTTTGGCCGGATGCGTGAACATCGTGCCGGGTCTGACGTCTATCTATAGGTGGGAAGGTGAGATGAAGAGCGGCACCGAAATGCTGCTGCTGATAAAAACATCGGCGGACAGGGTCAATGAATTAACTAGCGAACTCGTGAGCCTTCACCCCTATGAACTTCCGGAAGTGATAGCCGTCCCGATCAACGGCGGGTATAAACCCTACCTCGACTGGATAAAGGACTGCACACGTTGAGCATCTCGCGCGCTAATTTGTTTTGGCTTGTTGCCGCCTGCATCCTGCAAGTGGTGTGTTCGGATGCGTTCGCTGCGCGAGAACTGAAAAAACCGGCCGAAGTTTTTCGTTTCGATGCCCGCATTGAAAGCGGAGAAATCGTCGTCGACTGGGACATCGAAGATGGCTACTACCTGTACCGCGAGAGAATGCAATACAGCCTCGTCGACGGCGGCCTGGGTTCGCCGGTCTTTCCTGACGGTGAAGTGCATTCCGATGAGTTTTTCGGCGAACAGATTATCTTCCGCAACCGAATTCAGGTGCGTATTCCCGTGCAGGAATTGCCGCAGGGACAGGCCGAGTTAACGCTTAAAATCCGTTCGCAAGGTTGCGCGGACTACGGTCTGTGTTACCCGCCCCAGGACTGGGAAGCAAAGCTGGAACGACCCGCCGGAGAAAAGTCCGCAAGCCCGCTTCGTTCCTCCGGCTTAACGTCATTGGCGGCCTCGGCCGGTGCATCCCTTACGGGTGATCCGCTGCCCCAGAGTCAGGCCTTCATCCCGTCGATCAGCACACCTGACCCGTTTACGCTGGAAGTCCGCTGGGACATCGAACCCGGTTACTACCTGTACCGCGACAGTTTCACTTTTGCCAACCCGGACGAGCAGATCCAGCTCGGTAAACCGCAATTGCCTCAGGGCGTCATGGAAATGGATGCAGAGTTCGGTGAAACGGAAGTCTATTATGACGTTGTCGTTATTCGAATCCCCTTGTCCAGAAGCAGTCCTGATCCGCTGGTCATAGAACTCGCCATGGATTACCAGGGCTGCAAAAAAGACAGCATCTGTTACCCGCCTGCGAGCATCACGCTGCCGGTAGACTTGCCGCGCGCGACGAGCGCTGCGCCCGCACGAGTGCCGCCCGTGTCGGAGCAGGATCGACTGTCCGCGGTCATTTCGAGTGCGGGCCTGCCGACAATCATGCTCGTGTTTGTAGGCTTGGGCCTATTGCTTGCATTCACGCCTTGTTGCCTGCCCATGGTACCGATACTGTCCGGGATCATCGCGGGTCAGGGCAACGAAGCGACGACAGCGAGGTCTTTTTGGTTGTCGGTCAGCTACGTCCTGGGTATGGCGTTCACCTATACGCTCGCGGGCGCGCTCTTCGGTGCTGCGGGCGGACAGATTCAGGCGGCGCTGCAAACTCCGGAAATTATTTCAGCGGTCGCGCTGCTGTTTGTAGTCTTGTCTCTCGCGATGTTCGGCGTCTACGAATTGCAGCTACCCGCGGCGCTGCAAACCCGGCTAAGCGCGCTCGGCAGCCGCGGCAAATCAGGTTCATTCATTGGCACCGGCATACTGGGTGCCATCTCGGCCCTGGTTGTCAGCACCTGCGTCGCGCCGCCACTCGTGGCGGCCCTGACGGTAATCGCCCAAACCGGCGATGTAGCGCGCGGGGCGCTTGCGCTGTTCGCGCTCAGCATCGGCATGGGAATACCGCTGATTATTTACGGCACCTCGGCAGGCAAACTGCTGCCCAAGTCGGGTCCGTGGATGAACACCGTCAAAGGCATCTTTGGTTTGATGTTGCTCGGACTAGCAATCTGGATGCTGGATCGCATCCTGCCGTCCGGGTTGATCATGTTCCTGTGGTCGGCACTGGCCATTTTTGCAGGCATCTGGGGAGGAGCGTTACGGTCTCCGCCCAACCCCACCAATCCACTCTCGGTGTTCAGCAAGTTGACGGGCATCGTCCTGCTCGGTTACGGCGGGTTATTGCTCATCGGCGCTCTCTCGGGGGCCAGTGACCCGTTCAATCCGCTGGAGAACCTGGCGGGCGATAGTGTCCGGCACGAACAGGATCTGCCGTTCGTCAAAATCAAGTCGGTCGAGGATTTCGATGCGGCCCTGGCAAATGCGGCCGCTGACAACCAGCCGCTGATGCTCGACTTCTACGCTGACTGGTGCGTGTCGTGCAAGGAGATGGAAGCCTGGACGTTCACCGACGAGCGAGTGCAGGCCGCGCTAGGCGGGGCCGTGCTATTACAGGCGGACGTTACCGCTAACGACGCCGTCGATCAGGCTTTGTTGCAACGCTTCGGTATATTTGGACCGCCCACCATCGTTTTCTTTGATCGCGCGGGCGAGGAAATACGGGGGCAGCGAGTGATCGGCTACATGTCGGCCGATGACTTTCTGGCGCATCTGGACTACGTGCTGCAATAAATTTCGCGACAGCTATCCCGTCATTTTCGATTACCATTGCGCACTTTGAAGCGGCTGCGCGCAGGCGCACCGGACGAAGTAAACGACCATCATGCCCAGCCCTCTTCGCTATTTGCTGTATGCCGTCATGCTGCTTTGCTGCACGATTATCGGCTTGAGCGTTTACCTGCAAATCAGCGAAGGCGAGGGTGGCCTGCAACAGCCCGAGGCAGGGGCCATTCCCGATACCCTCAGCGAATTCACGCTCAATGATGTCTGGGGCGAACCGCATGCCATCAGTGAGTGGTCGGGCCAGCCATTACTTATAAATTTCTGGGCAACGTGGTGCGCGCCCTGTCGCCGCGAGATGCCGCTGCTGCAAACGCTGCACGAAGAACGCACGAGCACCGGGCTTACCATTCTCGGGATCGCGATTGATCGCCAGGCCGATGTGCAAACATATATTGCGGAAGCGGGCATCAGCTACCCGATCCTCGTCGGCGAAGCCGATGCAATGGCCGTGAGCGATCAGTTCGGATTGCCGGACCTGGGCTTACCCTTCTCGGTGCTGGTTGCCGGCAACGGCAGTATCCTGACAGTCCATATTGGCGAAATAGACCTTGCCCAATTGCGGGAACTGGTCGCCGTAAGCGCGTCCGTAACCGGCGGCGAACTCAGCGTTGCGCAAGCGCGCCAGCGGCTGGAACGACTCGGAGATTAGGCCGGCGAAGCGCGCTTAGTCGCGCGGCACGGTGTGGGGCTGGGCGACTGCCCGGCCGAATCATTTCATGCTTGTATTTGCAGCTAAAATCGCTAAAATTGCGCGCATCTTACGTTAACTAGACGCAATACGGCGGCAAATGGCTTCCTTGTTACTGTTAAATGGCCCCAACCTGAACTTGCTCGGCAGACGCGAGCCCGAGGTTTATGGCGCGAGCACACTGGCCGATATTGAAACCCGGTTGGCAGCCGACGCCGAGAAACTCGGCCATCGCTTTGCTGCGATGCAGAGCAACTCGGAATCGGAACTGGTCGACCGCGTGCAGGCGGCGGCCGGGGAAGTGGATTTTATTCTGATCAACCCGGGCGCATTCACGCATACCAGCGTGGCGCTGCGCGACGCACTGCTCGGCGTTGCAATACCGTTTATTGAAATACATATCAGCAACATTCATGCACGCGAGGCATTCAGGCGCCAGTCCTATTTCTCGGACGTTGCTGCAGGCATCATCGCCGGCCTTGGCCCCCACGGCTACAGCCTTGCGCTGCAGGCGGCAGACAACCTTCTTCGTAATGAACAGGGCTGAATCAGCCCACGAGTCAGGCTATGGATATCAGAAAAGTTAAAAAGCTAATCGAGCTCCTGGAAGAATCGGGTATCGCCGAAATCGAGATCACCGAAGGCGAAGAGGCGGTGCGAATCAGTCGCTATGCTGCCAGCGCTCCGGTCTCGCATCCGGTGCACGCGGTGCATCATGCGCCGGCGGCTGCGCCCGCTCCCGCGCAACAGGCTGCGCCTGCGATTGCAGCGGCCGCGGAATCCGCACCCGCCTCACCCGCAGAAACTCCCGGGCATAAAGTAGCAGCGCCGATGGTGGGCACCTTCTATCGCTCGTCCACACCAGAGGCCGAGCCGTTCGTGAAAGTTGGCGACACGATCCAGATCGGCGACACGCTGTGCATTATCGAAGCGATGAAAATGATGAACCAGATCGAGGCAGACGTGTCCGGAAAGGTGCTTTCGGTTGAAGTTGAAAACGGCGATCCTATCGAATTTGGCCAGACACTTTTCGTGATCGGCTGACCGATTTGCGTCTGTATTGAAACGTCCGACCTAACAGCGGGCCAGGAAAAAGATCATGTTCGACAAAGTTCTTATTGCCAACCGGGGTGAAATTGCGCTGCGCATCATGCGCGCCTGCAACGAACTCGGCATCAAAACCGTCGCCGTGCATTCCACCGCGGACGCGAATCTGAAGCATGTGCTGATGGCAGATGAAACAGTCTGCATCGGGCCGGGCCCCTCCGCGCAAAGCTACCTGAATATGCCGGCCATTATTTCAGCCGCAGAAGTGACCGATGCGCAGGCTATTCACCCCGGCTATGGATTCCTCTCGGAAAATGCCGATTTTGCCGAGCGGGTAGCCAGCAGCGGCTTTGTTTTCATCGGGCCGACCCCTGATTTGATCCGCACGATGGGCGACAAGGTTTCGGCAATATTAGCGATGAAGGAAGCAGGCGTTCCCTGCGTCCCCGGCTCCGACGGACCCTTGTCGGATGATCCGGATGAAAACCTGCGCATAGCCGCCGAGATAGGCTATCCAATCATTATTAAAGCTGCGGGCGGCGGCGGCGGTCGCGGTATGCGCGTTGTGCACAACAAGGCATCGCTATCAAACGCTATAAACCTGACGAAATCGGAAGCGGGGGCTGCTTTCGGCAATGACACGGTTTATATGGAAAAATTCCTCGAACGGCCGCGGCATATCGAGTTTCAGGTCATTGCAGACTGCTATGGCAACGCGGTGCACTTGTTCGAGCGCGACTGCTCGATGCAGCGACGCCATCAGAAAGTCATTGAAGAAGCACCCGCGCCCGGCATTACCGAAGAGCAGCGCATGCGCATGGGCGAACGCTGTGCGGAAGCCTGCCGCACGCTGGGCTACGTGAATGCCGGAACTTTCGAGTTTCTGTACGAAGACGGAGAATTCTATTTCATCGAAATGAATACTCGTCTGCAGGTCGAGCACCCGGTTACAGAACTCATCACCGGTATCGATCTGGTCAGGGAGCAGCTGAAGATTGCCGCGGGTGAGCGGTTAAGCTTTAAACAGGAAGACATCAAACTGCGCGGCCATGCTATCGAATGCCGTATCAACGCAGAGGACCCGAAAACATTCATGCCTTCGCCCGGCCGGGTAGACACGTGGCATCCGGCAGGCGGGCCCGGTGTCCGAATCGACAGCCATCTCTACAGCGGATATACGGTACCACCTTTTTACGACTCCATGATCGGCAAGCTCATTACCTGGGGTGATACCCGCGCGACGGCAATTGCCCGCATGCGCAACGCCCTGAACGAAATGGTGGTCGACGGTATTAACACCAATATTCTCCTACACCGGGAAATTTTCCAGCATGCGGCGTTCAAGGCCGGCGGCACAGACATCCATTACCTGGAAAAACGTCTGGGCCTCTGACCGGTTTATGGATGCCAGGGCCGCGCAGTCAGGCAAATAAGTAATCATGTCCTGGCTGCAACTGGAAACGATCATCGGTCAGCAACGACCGGAAACGCTGGAGCCCGTGCTCGAAGAGCTTGGTGCAACGGCGGTCTGGTTTCGCGATGCCGGCGAAGAACCTATCCTCGAGCCGAAACCCGGTGAAACGCCGTTATGGTCTGCTACCATCGTGGCCGCGCTGTTTCCGGAAGACACTGACCCAGAAATGCTTGCTGCGGCTTTACAGGATGTGGTCGAAGGCTCAGAACTGAGCTTCACCCGTATCGATGAGCGCGACTGGCAGGCTGACTGGCAGAAAACGCTGCGCCCCATGCGCTTCGGAGAGCGCCTCTGGGTGGTGCCGGACGGGATTGCTTTTAATAAGCCGGGCATTAGCGTCCGCATGACTCCGGGGCTGGCTTTCGGCACCGGCGAGCATCCGACCACGGCAATGTGCCTTAACTGGCTGGAATCTCAGCCGCTGTCGGGATGCAGCGCACTCGATTATGGTTGTGGCTCCGGTCTGCTGGCCATTGCATCAGTGGCGCTCGGTGCCGACGAAGCCTGCGCAGTCGACATTGACGCGCAGGCACTGGCCGCAACGAGAAACAATGCCGAAAAAAACAGCTGCTCGGAAAAACTCGTCGTATGCTGTCCTGAAGAGATTGCAACGGGTCGACAGTATGATGTGCTGGTCGCTAATATTTTGAGCGGCACCCTGATAGAACTGGGTCCGGTAATCAGTAAACTGTTGCACTCGAACGCACGACTCGCCCTAAGCGGAATCCTTGAAGATCAGGCCGAAGCCGTCTGCGCTGCATGGTCAGACTGGGCGGAGCTGAAAACAGGCATGCAGGATCAGAACTGGGTCCTGCTCACCGGACGGAAACATGGAATAAAAGGCTAATGTTTACCCGCTGCCCAGAATGTGAAACGACATTTCGACTCAGCGCCGGCGATCTGCGCCGAGCGCAAGGAAAGGTACGCTGCGGCGAATGCAGCAGGGTGTTCAATGCGCTCGAGTATCTTGCCGAAGATGAGGAAGTCGAGGCCGAAACGGGCGAGGAATGGCCAATCGAACCGGCGAACGATGAGCTCGCTGACACCATTATTGGCGGCGCACCGGACTTCTCAACGGATAGTGCGGGCGAAGGCGCAGACAACATCGATGCGACCGGCGACGACGAACAGATTACAGAAGCCGAAGATGTTTTCCCCGACAGATGGGCTGCAGGGTCGGGCCGCGAACCGGTTGAGACTGAGGCGGACGACGACGCCACATTCGAATACGATGAATTTCTGCTCGATGAGCCGAATGACGATTTCGAAACAGACGAAAACATTTCGGCCGAGAGCAGTCGAGCAGCGCCTGACGAAGGGCCTGATGAAGGGCCGGACGACTTGCCGGACGACGACCGCGCCGAACCCCTGCTCGGTTCCATAGCGGCGGATGACGACGCCGATGAAGATGACGATGACGAGCTGATCTTGTATATCGACGCTGATACCGAGGAAATCGACGACGAAACTGCACATGATCTAAGTGACGAAGAACTCAGTGAAGAAGATGAGCCGGTTGTTTTTGAGCTGGGCGAAGAAGACGAGACGGGCGAATCCGGCGATGCCGGGGAGCCTGAAGGCCCGAGTGACAGCGCTGCCGAGGATGACGAATTCGATGACACCATTTGGGAACGCATTCCCGGGGTCGGCGCGATTGATTCCTCACCAGACGACACTGGCCGGCCGCCCGCAGACCGCTATATCGCCGAATCCGAACGCTCGTTCAACCATAAAGGCGATTGGCTGAGCGAAGACTCGAAGGACTCGGTGTCAGCAGAAGATGCCGAAGATGCCCTGGTCGAGGACGAAACTGCAGCAGAAGCCGACAGCGACGATGACCCCGAGTCAGCTGAGTCTATGGAATTCAATGCATCTCAGGACAAGTGGTCGAGCATTTTTGCCAGTACGGCAAGCTGGCAAAAAGAGGAGGAAGAAGAGCCTGTCTCGTTTACCGATACGGACGGCAGTTGGGACGCCACCGCTGCTAACGATGAGGACGACTATGTCTACAAGGGTAAAGCTGAGGAGCTGGAAAGCGATTCAGGCCCGGAGATCTATTCGACCATCGATGAACTGAATAGCGAGGCCGATGAAGCCACCGACGTCTGGGAAGACGACATGGCTGAGTCGAATGACACCGAGGCAACTGATGAGGATGTCTGGGAAATATCTGCGGATGACGACGCCGGGGATGATGATGACTCAGCCGAGTGGGCAAAATCCATTGAAGAAAGCCTGGCAGCATCCGGCGCCGTCGATGAACCTATCAGTGAGGACGATTCTGCAGCGCCGACCCCCGAACCGGAGGAACCGCCCGCGGGGGGCTATGACGTGCAGCACATCGTGCTGGACGATGAGAGCGAACAAGCAGACGAAAAAAGCCAGAAAGAATCGCCGTCATGGCGCTCGGAGAGCTATGCCGAGCAAACGGAGCGCACGACGCGCACGATGCGGTGGCTGGTCGGCAGCTTGACCATGGTCGCTCTACTCAGCCTGCAACTCGTCCATTACAACCGCGATGCTTTGGCGACGAACACTTCATGGGGCCCAACAATTCGCGATGTTTACGCCCGTCTGGGCATGGAGCTTTACCCGGAATGGTCGATTACCGACTATGAAATCCGGGGCTCGGAAGCCGTCGCAGGAGAGTCGGGTCCAAACGTAATGGATATCAGGGCACAAATCGCCGCAGTCGGCAGGGCCCCGGTTGGCCTGCCTTATTTGCGCGTGATCTTGCGTGATCGCTGGTCCAATCCTGTCGCTGCCAAACATTTCAGCCCGGCAGAATACGCAGACAGTGAAAGCCTGCCTTCGAGACTGCTGATGCAACCCAACAGCACCATTGATGCCCATGTCAGCATCGCCGACCCGGGCTCAGGAGCGCAGGGCTTTGAGCTGGAACTCTGCTTGCCGCGCCGCCACACCGGCATGGACTGTTCCGGCAAACCCTTCCGAGAATAGAAACAGACTAGAATACGCGGCTCAACGAAGCAGCCCGGTAGCCAACCCCCAGACCTAGAGCATGACCACCCCGATACAAATCGGCCCGCACGCCATAAACGGCCGCTGCGTGCTTGCCCCAATGGCCGGTCTTACCGACCAGGTGTTTCGCAACCTGTGCCGCGACTTTGGCGCGGCGCTGGCCGTGTCAGAAATGAATACCTCCGATACCGTGCTATGGAGCAGCCGCAAGAGCCTGCCTCGTCTGGACTTCAGCGGCGACAACGGCTTACGCGTGCTGCAAATCGCCGGCAGCGACCCGGAGCAAATGGCAACTGCGGCCCGGGCAGCGGCCGGCCTGGGCGCAGATATTGTCGATATTAATATGGGGTGCCCCGCCAAGAAGGTCTGCAGAAAACTGTCTGGCTCGGCGCTGCTGCGAGACGAGGCGCTGGTGGAACGGATTCTGAATGCGGTGACCGCAGCGACACATCTCCCCGTAACGCTGAAGATGAGAACGGGCTGGGACCCTAATAACCGGAACGGGGTGCGAATCGCACAAATAGCTGAACAGAGCGGAATTAAGGCTTTGGCAGTGCACGGCCGCACCCGCGCCTGCATGTTCAACGGCACAGCAGAATACGAAACAATCCGAGCCATCAAGGCCTGCGTAACAATCCCCGTGTTTGCTAATGGCGACATATGCTCAGCAGACAAAGCTAAAGAAGTTCTTGAGGAAACAGGCGCAGACGGCGTAATGATCGGGCGCGGTGCGCTGGGCCAGCCGTGGATATTTTCCGAGATCAATGCCCATTTAAGCGGCCACTCAACTGATGGACAAAATTTGACCACACCGGTTTTTCTGCCGCGGCCGCGTGATATCATTCTGCGCCACTTGGAAGCCCTATACCATTTGTACGGAAATGAACGGGGCGTTCGAGTGGGGAGAAAGCATCTGACGTGGTACTGCAAGTACCTGGAAGGCGCCAAAAACTACCGCGAAAAAATTGTCAGGGTAGAGAGCGCCGCTGAACAGCTGCAAATAACTACAGAATTTTTTAATCGCTCAGAATCTGCGAAGAATGCGGCGGCGATGCCATGTTCTTCAGGGAAACTATTCAGTGCCTACCAAACAATCAAAAAAGCGCGACAAACCGGCCGTCAGGAAAGTCGCAACGAAAAAGTCCGACCAGCAAGTGCAAAGCCGTAACCGGCTGCTAAGAAACTTTACCGAAGATGCGCTGCGCTCCTATTTCAAAAATTTAAACGGACACAAACCCGCCGAAATCTATAAGCTGGTTATGAGTGAGGTGGAGCCCCCTCTGTTCAAGTCCGTTCTCGAATATACTGATGGTAATCAATCGGTTGCAGCAGATATTCTGGGTATCAGCAGGGCCACATTGCGCAAGAAAATCAAGCAATACAAACTGCAAAGCTAAGACTGCGAAGCAAACCTCTAATCTTTCCAGAACTGCCGGTTGCTTCAGTCCGGCCTGCCAGAAGACATTATGAATAAATCTTTACGAGCCCTTATTAGCGTCTCCGATAAAACCGGTGTGGTCGAATTCGCGCGAGCACTCGAAAGCCTCGGGGCAGAAATTATTTCGACGGGCGGTACCGCCCAGGCGATCAGAGATGCAGGCATCGCTGTTAAGGATGTTGCCGAGATAACCGGGTTCCCGGAAATCATGGATGGCCGCATCAAAACGCTGCATCCGCTCGTGCATGGGGGATTGCTGGGGCGTGGCGAACATGACAAGGCCATCATGGACCAGCACGGCATCACGCAGATCGATGTCGTGGCTGTCAACCTCTATCCTTTCGAAGAAACCGTGGCAAAGCCCGACTGCAGCTTTGCCGATGCTATCGAGAATATCGATATCGGCGGCCCGACGATGATTCGTTCGGCGGCGAAGAACCACGCGTTTGTAACCGTGGTTGTCGACCCGGCGGATTATTCGCGTGTTGCCAAAGAATTGAATGAAAGTAGCGGCGTTGTCTCTGCAGCGACACGCCAAAGTCTCGCGAAGAAGGCCTTTGCGCACACGGGTTGTTATGACGCGGCCATAGCTGCTTATCTTCGCGGGCAGGACGATGACGTAAGTTACCCGGAGCGCCTGCCGATCGGGCTCAAGCTGCGCGAGACTTTACGCTACGGGGAGAATCCGCATCAGTCCGCTGCTTTGTATACAACATCAGGTGCAATTCCGGGGACACTGGTTGGGGCAGAACAACTTCAGGGTAAGGCGCTTTCTTTTAACAACATCGCCGATGCGAATGCGGCGCTGGAATGCGTTAAGTCACTGGACCGGCCCGGCTGCGTCATCGTCAAGCACGCGAACCCCTGCGGTGTCTCCGTCAACGATGACCAGATCGCCGCTTACCAGGCAGCTTACGCTTGCGACCCGACATCGGCTTTCGGCGGCATCATCGCTTTCAACCGGCCCGTGCGCGCAGAAGTGGCCGCAACCATCATTGCGCAGCAGTTCGTCGAGGTGGTCGTGGCACCGTCTTTCGAGGCCGATGCGCTAACCGCCTTTGCAGCCAAACCCAATGTCCGCGTGCTCGCCTGCGGTGACTGGGCTGAAGCAGCCGCTCCCGGCATGATGCTGCAGCAGGTGGAAGGCGGGATGCTGGTGCAGGACAAAGACGTGGCGTGCGTCGACCGCGCTGACCTTAAGGTCGTGTCCGAGCGCCAACCCAGTGAACAGGAAATTGATGACGCCATGCTTGCATGGAAAGTCGCGCGCTTCGTTAAATCAAATGCCATCGTCTATGGCAAGAACGATGCGATACTTGGGATAGGCGCGGGGCAGATGAGCCGTATCATGAGCGCCCAGATTGCCGGCCAGAAAGCGGCCGAAGCCGGGCTGGATCTGAATGGCGCCGCAATGGCTTCCGATGCGTTTTTTCCGTTCCGTGATGGCATCGATGTTGCCGCAAAGTACGGCATCAAGGTTGTGATTCAACCGGGTGGTTCGATGCGGGACGAAGAAGTCATAGCGGCTGCGAACGAACACGGCATGGCTATGCTGTTTACGGGAATGAGGCACTTCAGGCATTGAGTTGACAACGATATTCCTGGATACACGCAGCGTGTTCCGGAATATCAGGCGGCGAGAACCCAACTGATGGCGCATCCGGGCGTCATCATCGGCTGTTGACGTACATTCGTGTTGTACGATCTGTAGCGAAAGCAGGAGACGCAATGAAAGTTCTGGTAGTAGGCAGTGGCGGGCGCGAGCATGCGCTGGCGTGGGCGCTGGCGAAATCACCACGGGTCGACGAGGTAATCGTCGCACCGGGCAATGCCGGCACCGCGACAGAACCGAAGGTGCGTAATGTTACCGTCGGTGCCGAAGACATCTCGGCACTGCTCAAATTGGCGCAAGACGAGAACATTGACCTGACGGTTATAGGCCCGGAAGCACCGCTTGTGGCAGGTGCAGTCGATCGTTTCGAGGCTGCCGGGTTGCGCTGCTTCGGCCCCACGGCCAACGGCGCCCGACTCGAAGGCTCGAAGGCGTACACCAAGGATTTTCTCCAGCGCTACAACATTCCGACGGCCGCCTACCGGAATTTCACCCGCCACGCTGAGGCGCTGGCGTATGCAAAAGAATGCCCGTTACCGACCGTGGTGAAGGCCGATGGGCTCGCCGCCGGCAAGGGCGTGATCATCGCACACACCCGTGCCGAGGCTATCGACGCCGTAAATACCGTCATGGGAGACAAGGCTTTCGGCGATGCCGGTAACGTCTGTGTGATCGAAGATTTTCTGGTGGGTGAGGAAGCCAGCTTTATGGCTATAGTCGACGGCGACGACATCCTGCCGCTGGCGACCTCGCAGGACCACAAGGCGCGTGACGATGGCGATAAGGGCCCGAATACCGGCGGCATGGGCGCGTATTCCCCCGCGCCGGTCATCGACGATGAGATGGCGGCCAAAGTCATGGAGCAGGTGATGCGCCCCACGGTGGCCGGACTGAAAGCAGACGGCGAACACTATCGAGGTTTTCTATACGCGGGCCTGATGATCGGTGCGGATGGCGTTCCGAAGGTGCTCGAATTCAACTGCCGCATGGGCGACCCGGAAACGCAGCCCATATTATTCCGGCTGCGGTCGGACCTCGTCGACCTGATCGAAGCGGCACTCGACGGCAAGCTCGCAACAGCTAAGGCCGAATGGGATCCGCGACCGTCTCTGGGCGTAGTACTCGCCGCTGGCGGCTATCCGGAAAGTTACAGCAAGGGTGACGCGATCAGCGGGCTGGATTCCGATGCCAGTTCAAATGATCTGAAATTTTTTCATGCCGGCACAGCCGAAAAAGACGGACACGTGGTTACGGCTGGCGGCCGCGTAATCTGTGCCGTGGCGCTTGGCGATTCGGTCGCTGATGCACAAAGGAAGGCCTACGGGCTGGTCGATCAGATCAGCTGGAACAACATGTACTGCCGGCGTGATATCGGCTATCGGGCGGTCGCCCGCGAATGACACTTGCGCATCATTCGGTGCGCGGCCGCCAAAAAATTGCCATTAGCGATGCAAGGGTTGTGGGCGTCTTTTCCTGGTTATCCGGCAAGAACTATCGCGGGAGTTCGACAAGTTCTATCAGGTGGCCGTCCGTATCCTCCGGCTCGAGATACGCAACCTTGGTTTTGCCGTTATCGAATATGCCATTCTTTGTGACATAGCCGAGGCGGAATCCTTTCTCCTGCATGCTTGCCACAGTCTCCTCGATATTGTCGACCTCGAAGGCAATGTGACTAATGCCCGGCGGGGGATTGCCGCACATTGCTTTTACCGCGTCAGACTCAAGCTGTATCAACTCCAGTTCCGCACCACCTACCGTCACGAATCCAAAAGTTCCCGTACCACCGGTCTCCTCGGCGGTCATCATGCGTATGTCTTCGTCTTCGAGGTCGAAGAGGCGTCTGAATATATCCAGAGTAACGTCGACATCCTCGACGAAATAGCCCACCCTGACCCGCTGCTTCGCAGGCCGCCACAAACAGTTCGGGTTTTAACTGCTCAGCCAGAAATTCATCCGCATCGCCCTGATCAATCAGGATTTCTGCCGGAAACGGGTGCTGCGCGACCAGCTCGGTAGCGTCATATTGTCCCCATAGACTTTGGTCTTCTCCGAGATAACCCCGCAGTGCTTTTTTACCCCACGGGCACTGAGTCGGCGCAACGATGGGCGCAAAGGCCGAAACCGAACGGTAACGATCGGCATTCTTTAGTGCGATCGTCAGTGCGCCATGGCCGCCCATCGAGTGTCCCGAGATCGCCGTGCGCGAACCGTCGATCGGGAAGTTTTCGGTGACGAACGCCGGCAATTCATCGACCACGTAATCGTACATTCGATAGTTCGCGTCCCAGGGCGCACGAACCGCGTTCAAATAAAAACCGGCGCCGGTGCCGAAATCATAGGTGTCATCCTGGCCGGGCAGGTTAAGACCGCGCGGACTCGTGTCGGGCATCACGATCGCGATGCCGAGTTCGGCCGCTATTCGCTGTGCCCCGGCCTTGGTAGTGAAGTTTTCGTGGGTGCAGGTAAGCCCCGAGAGCCAATACAGAATCGGCACCTTGCGGTTCTTGGCCTGCGGCGGCAGGTAGATGCCGAAAGCCATATCACAACCACAAACCTCTGAGGCATGCTGCCAGACCTGCTGACTGCCGCCATACATCTTGTTTTCACTTAATTGTTCCATCGCAACACGGTCCTTCGGCCAATTCGAGCAGTTGTAATCCTGGTGGCTCAGAATACGCGATAAGCGTCCACAAAAAACCCCGCACAAAGCGGGGTTTTAGCGAGCCCTGGAAGCTCGGCGTCACTTCATCTCTTCATTGCGTCGAAGAACTGCGAGTTGGTCTTGGTATCCTGCATCTTGCCGAGCAGGAACTCGATCGCAGCAAGCTCGTCCATCGGGTGCAGCACTTTGCGCAGTACCCAGATTTTTTGCAGCTCATCCGGGTCAATAAGCAGGTCTTCTTTCCGGGTGCCGGAGCGGTTGATGTTGATCGCCGGATAAACACGTTTCTCGGCAATACGGCGATCCAGATGGATTTCCATGTTGCCGGTGCCCTTGAACTCCTCGTAGATCACATCGTCCATCTTGGAGCCCGTATCGACCAGCGCAGTAGCGATAATCGTCAGGCTGCCGCCCTCTTCGATATTGCGTGCCGCGCCAAAGAAACGCTTAGGCCGGTGCAGCGCATTCGCGTCCACACCACCCGTCAGCACCTTGCCCGACGAGGGAACAACGGTGTTATAGGCGCGTGCAAGACGCGTAATCGAATCGAGCAGGATGACCACATCTTTCTTGTGTTCGACCAGGCGTTTGGCCTTCTCGATCACCATCTCGGCGACCTGAACGTGACGGCTGGCGGGTTCATCGAAAGTACTCGACACCACTTCACCGCGAACGGTGCGCTCCATCTCAGTCACTTCTTCAGGGCGCTCGTCAATGAGCAAGACCATCAGAACCACTTCGGGGCTGTTGGCCGTGATCGCTGTGGCGATATTCTGCAGCAGCATCGTTTTACCGGCCTTTGGCGGCGAAACGATCAACCCGCGCTGACCGCGACCAATCGGCGCAATCATGTCGATCATGCGGCCGGTGAGATCTTCCGTGCTCCCTGTGCCCTGCTCCAGCTTGAGGGATTCCCGCGGGAATAATGGCGTCAGGTTTTCAAACAGCACCTTGCGGCGCGCGTTTTCGGGATCATCGAGGTTGATCTCGGCGACTTTAAGCAACGCGAAATAGCGTTCGCCGTCTTTAGGCGGACGAATAAGCCCGCCTACCGTATCACCGGTGCGCAAATTGAAACGGCGGATCTGGCTCGGAGAAACATAAATGTCATCCGGGCCCGCCAGGAAGGAACTGTCGGCCGAGCGCAAAAAGCCAAAACCGTCCTGCAGAATCTCCAGCGTACCATCACCGTAGATGGACTCGCCTTCGGCGCCTTTTGCCTTCAGCAGTTCGAAAATGATGTCCTGCTTGCGCGAACGAGCCAGATTTTCAAGCCCGGCGGCTTCTGCCATGGCAACCAGTTCGGAGGCCGGCATGTTTTTCAGTTCGTTTAGATAAAGAAGCGAGCCGGCTGCTTCAAGTTCACTTTTGCTGACGATATCGTCTTCGGTGAAATTGCCGGTTTCTCCGGAATGAGGCCTGCCGCTGCGACGTCTACCGGATTTCTTTTTATTCGACTGACCCTGCTGGCCGTCACCTGATTTCCCGCGATTGCCAGATTTTGATCGCGTACGTGCTGCGTTACCCAAGAAGCCTCTCACAAGTTAGCGTCCAGAAAATCTTTAAGCTGCCTCTTGGAAACCGCGCCGACTTGCTGCGCCTCAACTACACCATTTTTAAACAGAATCAGCGTCGGAATACTCCGAATCTGGAACTGTTGGGGTGTCTTCGAGTTCGCATCGACATCCATTTTGGCTATTTGAAGACGATCCTGGTACTCGCCATCAAGCTCTTCAAGAACCGGTGCTATAGCCTTACAAGGCCCGCACCACTCCGCCCAGAAGTCCAGCAAGACGGGTTTATCCGACTGCAGAACCTCAGTTTCAAATGTGTCATCCGTAATATGAACTAAGCTCATAATCCTGTCTTTAAAGCTGTTATGTATTGATTAAATGTTGCTGAAACAGTAAAAAGGTCGCCGCTGGGATAAGGGCCATGATCTTTACACCCCACCTGTTCGATGTCCCTTGTTCAAATTCAGTTCTAAATAGGCTTTGTTCGCAAGGCGCTTCAAGAAGCTTCCTCTGGCCTGAACAGGTATCTGGTGGTAGATATCGGCGGGCACGGCATACTAGCCGCTGGATTGGAACCTATTTTGACCCCGTCTTACGCAATAATGCAAGCACTTTGAAACATTTTTTACCGGCTTATAAATATGACCGAAACTGAACAAGTCCGTTTTGATTCTCTTGATCTGCCCGCGGAACTGCAAACGGGCATTACTGCGGCAGGCTTTGAATTCTGCACGCCCATTCAAGCACAGACGCTCCCTCGCGCGCTGGCCGGCAAAGACGTTGCAGGCCAGGCTCAGACCGGCACCGGCAAAACGGCGGCATTCCTGCTGGCCACGTTGAACCGGCTGCTAACAAACGACAAAAAGCGCGGCGGCCCGGATGAGTCGGGCAATAATCCACGCGCTATCATGCTTGCCCCCACCCGCGAGCTGGCCATCCAGATATTCGAGGATGCCAAAACGCTCGCCAGTGGAACCGACTATCGACTGCAGGTCGTCTACGGCGGCGAAGATTATGAAAAGCAGCGCACTCGAATAGAACAAGGTGTCGATATTCTTATCGGCACTCCCGGACGCTTTATCGATTACTTCAAACAGGGCGTTTTCAACCTCAAGCACGTCGAAGTTGTCGTCCTTGACGAGGCCGACCGGATGTTCGACTTGGGGTTTATTAAAGACATCCGCTATGTGCTGAGGCGTTTACCCCCCGCAGACCAGCGCCTGAACCTGCTGTTTTCGGCAACATTGAGCCAGAAGGTCCTCGAGCTGGCGTTCGAGCACATGAACGACCCGGAAAGCGTGCGCATCGAGCCCGAGAAAATGACGGCCGACCGGGTTACCCAGACCGTCTATTTTCCTAGCAACCGCGAAAAAATCCCGCTGCTGATCAGCCTCTTGCAGCGCATGGAAGCGACCCGCACGATGGTATTCGTCAACATGAAACGCGAAGCCGAAAAGCTGGAGCGCTTTCTGAACCATAACGGGATCAAAGCCCAGGCAATCACGGGCGACGTGCGGCAGAACAGGCGCATCAGGATGCTGAAGGATTTCCAGGAGGGCAAGTTGCCGGTGCTGGTTGCGACTGATGTCGCTTCACGCGGATTGCATGTCCCCGACGTCAGTCATGTTATTAATTACGATGTTCCGGAAGACCCGGAAGACTACGTTCATCGCATTGGTCGTACCGCACGCGCCGGTGCGGCAGGCGACTCGATTACCTTTGCCTGCGAGTCTTACGCCATGGCGCTGCCCGATGTCGAAAAATACATCGGTCATCCGATTCCGGTCGGATCGATTACCAGCGATATGCTCGTCGATATCAAGATTCCACCGAAACCGGAACGCAAGGATCGCGGCGGGCGACCCGGCGGCAGATCGGGTGGCGGCGGACGCAGGTCTTCAGGTCAGGGCAACCGCAGCCGCAGGCGCTAACGCCGCTCCGGCAGTCAAGGTGAACATGATTGCGGTTAAGCATTAGCCGCAACCGGTCAGGGGCTGTATCTACACCCAGTGATCGACGCCATCCACGAAATGATGGCCCGCGGTGTCTTTATGCGGATGCTCTGAAGACGGTTTACGCACGGCGACAACCCCGGCGAGGCCGTACTCCAGCGCGGCATCCAGCACCGGAATGCTGTCGTCAACGAACAAAGTCGTGGAGGGGTCGAATCCGAGCAAAGCCTCAAGCTTGTGCCAGAACTCGAGCCGCTCCTTGGGGAGACCCAGGTCGTGCGAGCAGACAAATTCCTCGATCCATTCATCCAGCCTGACCTTGTCGTTCTTGATACGCAGCGTGTGATTGTGCGCGTTGGTGACCAGCACGAGCCGCTTTCCGGCTGCGCGTGCCTTGATCAGGAACTCGCGGGCGCCCGGCAAAAACTGGATTCGGTAACTGGCGGCCAGCTTTAGCGCCTGCAGGTCGAGGTCGAGCTGGTTCTCCCAGAAATCCAGGCAATACCAGTCCAGCGTTCCTTCGCGCCCCGCATACAGTTCGTAGATTCGATCGCGGGCCTGATCTTCGGTTATGTTGCGTCGGCGAGCAAAATGCTGCGGCACAAGCTCCCGCCAAAAATAATTGTCGAAAGCCAGGTCAAGCAAAGTGCCGTCCATATCCAGCAGGATCGTTTCGAATCGGTCCAGCGCATGAGCCGGACCCGCACGTTTTAATTCAGCCGACATAGCCTATACTTCGCACCTGCCGCGGTTGGCCCGCGGCCCTCGATCATTAAGCACAGAATAACCAAGCGAAATTCCGAATGCACCAGAATCTAGAGCAGTTGATAAATCCTGTCGTCGAAATCGCCGCCCAGGCCGGCGACGAAATACTGAAGATATATAACAGTGACGAGTTTGACGTCGAGACCAAGGACGACAAGTCGCCCCTAACGGCAGCCGACAAGGCCTCGCACAACACGATAGTTGCCGCACTGGCCGAACTGACGCCGGACATACCAATACTTTCAGAGGAGTCGGCCGCGATCAGTTGGGAAGAACGCTCGGCATGGCCCGAGTACTGGCTCATCGATCCGTTAGATGGCACCAAAGAATTCATCAAACGCAACGGCGAATTCACGGTCAATATCGCGCTCATTCAGGGTCACCAGGCAGTGCTCGGTGTTGTGCATGTGCCGGTGCAACAACGTTGCTTTTATGGCTATCAGGGCGGCGGCGCTTATGAATTGACGGCCGGGGGAGACACCAAGCCGATAAGCGCAACGCCCGAAGCGCAATCGCCGTTACGGGTGGTTGGCAGTCGCTCACACCGTGGCGAATTACTCGACGCTTATCTGGCGAAGCTCGGCGACCATGTGATGGTGCCGATGGGCAGTTCGCTCAAACTTTGCCTCGTTGCAACGGGAGATGCCGATGTCTACCCGCGCCTGGGTCCGACCTCCGAATGGGACACGGCTGCAGCCCAGGCCGTGGTCGAATGCGCGGGCGGTAAAGTGATCGGACTGGACGGCGAACCGATTATGTACAACGCAAAAGAAAATATTCTTAACCCGCATTTCCTTGTCTACGGCGATGCGAGCCGCGACTGGACCAGCTACCTGTGACCGGAATCAGTCTAACTGTATAGACGAACGGCATCCTGCTAAAATGAGGAACAGATCGGCGGATAGCGAAAGACGCTCGCTGAACTGTCTTGAAGTTGGTCAATCTGGCGGGAATAAAAACAATATCCCGGCGGATGAAGAAGCAGGACATGTCATACCCGTAAACCATTTGATTGCTTAACTACCTACTATGACAGCGACCATTGAGACACATTTATTCGAGGATCGCAGCCGGCTGAAAGAACTCAGGCTGGCGCACCGTGAACTCGATATCGAAATTCAGCAACTGAATAAGCGCGGACATTTTGACCACATCAGCCTTAAGCGCCTGAAAAAACGCAAACTGGCGCTGAAAGACATGATCGTTCGCCTCGAAAGTGAGCTGATACCCAACCTGAATGCCTGAGCCAAGCCCTTAACTCCCAAGCGGTTAAAACTCAGCCATGACAGGACACCGGCCACAGGCTTTCGCCTGGCCGCTACGGCACGTATTAAGCAGATGTTACGCGGATGCGCGCGCGTCGAATATTCTTACACTCCCCAAACATCCCAATGCCGAGTAGCTAAAAGGGTTTCCGCGTGCCCTTGTGACGCAGTTCTCAATGTTCACTCGCAGCAAGTGTCGCCTTTCTTTACAAATACACAAAATTGCACCGTTGATTGATTGCGCGTGCAGAACACCAGATTTTAGTCAGCGGATTTTATTTGTGACCTCCATCACAACTTTTTGCGCACCTGACAACTTATGTATTACCTATACAGGCAGAGACAAAAACTGGCACGGAAGCTGCAACAATTTATACAAAGTTTCCGCGCCCATCCCTACCGCCCTTCGGGGCGGTCTTTTTAAAGTTTCCGCGCCCATCCCTACCGCCCTTCGGGGCGGTTTTTTTAAATGAGACCATATTTCTGGCCGCCGTTTACGCGGCCGGAAATATAAACGGTCGAATTTACGTCTGATGAAGCGCTCAAGCTTCATCGACGCCGTGAAAGCCTCGTGCGAATTCAAGCAAAGAGATCAAGCGGCAGACACCATCCTGGCCGCCGTTTACGCGGCCACAGCTACTACTAAAAACCTGCCCCTAATCCGCCTGTTCCAGCGCAGCATCCATCTCATCCTTACGCGACATACCAAGGTCCTCGACACTCTGCGCCCGGTCCATCGTGCCAACCATCGGGTCGAATACCGTTTCCTCGCGCTCGGCACTCGCCTCGGGTGAACCGCCGTCGGCAGCCGAGTCCGCAGCATTGTCTGCGCCGCCGCACCCGGCCAACAAGATCGCGCCCACCCATAACAACAACGTATTGCGCATATCACTAACCCTCGTTCAAAGAATGATGCATCGTCTTTAGAAAAATCCTGAAACGCTGAGCAATCTCATCCAGCACATCGATGAGTCGATGATCGCTGTCCAGCAACGTCAAACTCGCACGACACTGTTCAGCGAATCGTAAGCTGCCCTGCCAGGGCACCACGTCGTCCCGCCATCCATGGACGATGGTGACGGGGGCTTCGGGCGGTTCGGGCGTCCATTGCTCATAACCGGGCACAAACAGGGCCGGCGCCATGACGAAGACGCCCAGCGGCTTGTGCTGGCCCGCCGCCGCCAGCGCGACATGCCCGCCCATGCTGCTTCCCACCAAAACAAAGGGCACCGTTTGCCGCACGCACCAGTCGGCCAGCCTGGCAACGCGCAATTGCGGGTCATCGAGCCCCCGGTAATCGATCGACTCCACCGCCCAGTCTGCATGCTGAGCTACTTCCGCGAGGACTTTTATCTTGGTGCCCCAAGGGCCACTCTCCTTGCCATGCGAGAAGCAAACGATGCGGTTGCTCATCGCTGGCCCTGCGACGGCCCGTCTGCAGCGGGATCGTGCAAACTGCCGGGGCCCCACACGATTTCATCGAGTGTCGGGTTCCAACGATAGGTCTCCATATCCAGTTTGCCGTCCCTGACGTCGACGCCTTCCTGCCGGAGAAGATCCTGCTGACGCTGGTACCCCGCGGTTCCCTTCGGGATAGCGATTTTCCCCTGCGCATTAACAATCCGGTGCCAGGGTAAATTCATTTCGCGCGGCGCCGCACCAACGGCACGCGCCACCATCCGCGCCCCGCGGCGCGGCAGGCCCGCCTGTTTGGCAATCTGCCCATAACTCGCGACCTGCCCCGCGGGAATCAGCGCCGCCTGTGCCCAAATTTTGCGATAACTGTCAGCTGCCATGACCCAAGTTTAACCAAGCTTTTAGCGACAAGCAGAATAGTCTGCGGTGCTGCCGCAAGCCGAACGCTGCACTTGCGAATACAATGCAGCAATGGCAACGAAAGGCTGGCAATTCTGGGTTGATCGGGGAGGCACCTTCACGGACGTGATCGGGCGGGCACCGAATGAGCAGCTGCACAGCCTCAAATTGTTATCTGACAATGCGACGCATTACGACGATGCGGCCGCAGAAGGCATTCACCGAATACTGGCCCGGGCCAATGGCCGGGGCAAGGTGGACGAGATTCGCATGGGCACCACCGTCGCAACCAATGCACTCCTGGAGCGCGCCGGCATAAAAACCGGACTCCTTATTACCCGCGGTTTCGGCGACGCTTTGCGTATCAGGTATCAGAACCGGCCGCGCATTTTCGCCTTGCACATTCGCTTGCCCGAGCCGCTGTACACATTAAGCGCAGAGGTCACTGAAAGGATTGCCGCCGATGGCACGGTTATCTCATCACTGGACGAACAGGACATACGTGCTGCGCTTCACGCCTGGCATGCCGAGGGAATCAGGGCCGTCGCAATCTGTTTCATGCATGCGTGGAACAACCCGGCGCACGAGATTCGTGCGATGCAAATAGCCTCGGAAATGGGCTACACGGACATATCCGCATCGCATGAAGTCAGCCCGTTGATAAAACTGGTCAGCCGCGGTGAAACCACCGTCGCCGATGCGTATCTGTCACCCGTATTGCGCAACTATGTCGAGCGTTTTCAGAATGCACTCAGTGCACGAGGAATCGACTGCGAGCGAATACGCTTTATGCAGAGTAACGGTGGCCTGGTCTCGGCAGCGATGTTTCGCGGCAAGGACAGCGTGCTGTCCGGCCCTGCGGGCGGTGTAGTCGGAATGGGTGCGGCCGCGTCCAAGGCAGGTCTGGAACAATTGATCGGTTTCGACATGGGCGGCACATCGACGGACGTTTCGGTTTATGCAGGCAGGCCGGAACTGGCAAATGAAACCAGCATTGCAGGCATTCAGTTGCGGACTCCGATGATTCGCATTCACACGATTGCGGCGGGCGGCGGCTCCGTCCTGAAGTTCGTTAACGGGCGCTTCCAGGTAGGTCCCGAGTCGGCCGGCGCCGACCCCGGGCCGATGTGTTACGGTCGCGGCGGCCCGCTCACCGTAACCGACGCCAACCTTTTACTTGGGCGCATCCAGGCTCGCTACTTTCCGGCCACTTTCGGCCCTGATGCAAATCAGCCCCTGGACGAAGCCTGCGTCGAACAGGCTTTTGCGCAACTGGCAGGCGAAATATCTGCGGCAACGAGGCAGCACTACTCGGCTGCCGAAACGGCGCAGGGTTTTTTGCGCGTTGCCGTCAACAATATGGCTCATGCCCTCGGCCATATTTCCATTCAGCGGGGACTGAACCCGCGCGATTTCACACTCTGCTGTTTCGGCGGCGCCGGCGGTCAACATGCCTGTCAGGTAGCCGAGCAGCTCGGCACGAAGCGGATTTTGCTGGACCCGCTGGCGGGAGTGCTGTCGGCCTGGGGTATGGGCGCGGCACCCATCAAGGCTTACCGACAACACGCACTCAACAGGCCGCTCAGCGGGGCAGTCATGGATGAGGCGGACAGACTGGCGCGGGCACTCGCGGATGAGTGCACAGCAAGCCTTCAGGCGCAGGTGCAAGCAGACACACCATTCGAAACTTCAATTTGGCTGGAGCTCAAGCTGGAAGGCAGCGATACCGCCATAAGCCTGCCCTATGACAGCCTGAACGCACTGCCGAAGAATTTTGCCGCGGAACACCGCGCCCGGTTCGGGTTCATGCCGGAAAAGATAAACCTCGTTATCGAGTCGTTACGCGTTGAAGTCGCGACCCAAGCTCCCTCTGTCAGCCAACCCACGGCGATTCCGCAGTATGGCGGAGCACAGATCAGGGCTATGACCTATGAGCAGATGCGCGCAGGCGATGCGCTGCTGTCCATCCCCGTATACGACCGCAACGAACTGAGACCGGGCGCCAAACTAGTCGGGCCCGCCATGGTGATCGAACAAACTGGCACGACCGTGGTCGACCCGGGCTGGGAACTTCGAGTCAACGATGCGCTGCAATTGTTATTGACGCACACAGAAACGTCGGTCAAAGACGCGCAAAGCGGCACGGACCCGGATCCCGTGCTGCTGGAAATTTTCAGCAACCATTTCATGTATATCGCAGAAGAAATGGGCATCGTTCTGCAGAACACGGCACGCTCAGTCAACATCAAGGAACGGCTGGATTTTTCCTGCGCCATTTTCAGCCCGGCCGGAAACCTGATCGCAAACGCGCCCCATATACCGGTGCACCTGGGCTCCATGGACGACACCGTCAAGGCGTTGCTGAAAGAGCATCGGGACGGCCTCGCTGCAGGCAATGTGTATCTGTGCAACGCACCTTATAACGGTGGCACCCACCTGCCCGACCTGACCGTGGTATCACCCGTTGCCGATAAAGAAGGAACGCTGCTGTTTTTGCTGGCATCACGTGCCCACCATGCCGACATAGGCGGAATCAGCCCGGGGTCGATGCCGCCGGCCAGCAAACACATCGATGAAGAAGGCGTGGTGTTCGATAATTTTCTGCTGGTGGAAGACGGCCGGTTCAGGGAGCAGGCATTAAAAGAACGGTTGCTGGATGCTAGCCACCCTGCCCGCGACCCGGACGGAAATATCGCAGACTGTAAAGCGCAGATCGCGGCCAATGAGCGCGGCCGGAAACTCTTGCTCGAGATGATCCGGCGCTACGGCCAGACTACCGTGCATGCCTATGCCGAACACACACTGAATAATGCCGAGGAATCCGTCCGGTGCGTAATCGATGAGCTCGGCAGGAGCGGCCGCATCCGCGACGGTTCTTTCACGTATCCGTTCGACAACGGACAACGTATCTGCGTCGCAGTGACCATCGACGCCACGGCGCGCTTAGCTCACATTGATTTTTCGGGCACGTCACCCGCCGCCGAAAACAACCTTAATGCGCCGGCGTCCGTCTGCCAGGCTGCAGTGATGTACGTATTCCGCACTCTCGTTGCAGCTGATATACCGCTGAATGCGGGCTGTCGCCGGCCGCTGCGGCTAACTATTCCTGCAGGCTGCATGCTTAACCCGCGGCATCCGGCGGCGGTCGTCGGCGGCAATGTCGAAACCTCCCAGTGCATTACCGATGCGCTCTACGGCGCGCTGGGGCAACTGGCAGCTTCGCAGGGAACCATGAACAACCTGAGCTTCGGCGATGCCAAATTGCAGTATTACGAAACGATCTGTGGAGGCGCGGGTGCAGGACCCGGGTTCGCGGGCGCCAGCGCCGTTCAAACTCATATGACCAATTCGCGCATCACTGATGCCGAGGTCCTGGAATCGCGCTACCCGATTCTGGTGCGGGAATTTGCCATCCGCAGAGGCTCCGGCGGCGCGGGAAAATATTCAGGCGGCGATGGCGTCGTCAGGCGTCTGGAGTTTCGCGCGGCGATGAGCGCTGCCATACTCTCAAATCACAGAACCGTTGCTCCGTTCGGTCTGGCGGGTGGCGCGAACGCGCTCACCGGAATCAACCTGGTCGAACGCCGTGACGGGACGACGGAACAACTCGCCAGTGTCGCGGAAACAAAAATGCAGGCAGGAGACGTGTTGGTAATCAAAACTCCCGGTGGAGGCGGATTCGGCGCGCCGCCGAGTAAGTCATGACCTGGGAAATCGCACTGGTACTGGGCATTCTGCTGGTTGCCCTGGTTTTGTTCATAACCGAAGTGTTGCGCATGGATGTCGTCGCACTGCTGGTGCTGGCGGTGCTGGCCGCCACCGGCATGGTCGATGCGGATGACGCTTTATCCGGTTTCAGCAACCCGGCTGTCATTACCGTTTGGGCCATGTTTATCCTCAGCGACGGACTGACGCGCACCGGAATAGCGGATATTCTAGGCACACAAGTGCTGCGCGTCGCCGGCCAGCAGGAAATCATGCTGGTGATCGTCATCATGCTGACGGCCGGAATCCTGTCCGCCTTTATGAATAACATCGGTGTGGCCGCACTCATGCTCCCGGTCGTAGTCGATATTTGCCGCCGCACCGATATCGCGCCCTCACGTTTACTGATGCCGTTGGCATACGGTTCGCTGCTCGGCGGGCTAACGACACTGATCGGCACACCCCCCAACCTGCTGATCAGCGGCGCGCTGGCCGACGCAAAGTACGAGCCGTTCAGCATGTTCGATTTTGCGCCTGTAGGCGGCGGCGCATTAATCATCGGCACCTTGTTCGTCGCATTCGTAGGCCGGCTGATTCTGCCAAACCACGTTACGAGCGGAGCTAAGCTGCAGCGTAGCCAGCGCAATCTGCGCACACTCTATGGTTTGCAGGAACGTACATTCACAATGCGTGTTCCGCACAGCTCCATTCTGGTCGGCAAGAGCCTGGCCGCCAGCCGCATAGGATCCGCAGTCGGATTAATCGTCATCGCACTGGATCGCAAGGGCAGCATCGAGGCATTACCTTCGCGCAAAACCATACTCGAAGGCGGCGATCGCTTGCTGGTGCAGGGGCGCATTGATCGCTTCGAAGACCTGCGCCGCTGGAGCGAGGTGGTGATCGAACGGGAAGCACCACTGCTGCAGTCGCTGATGAGCGAGCGCGTTATGCTGGTCGAAGCCGAGATCGCTGAAGATTCTGTTTTGGTGAAAGATCTCATCAATCACACCGAGTACCGTCGGCGCTTTGGTGTCAACGTGCTCGCGATACGGCGCAAGGATCTGGTCCGCCGGGTCAACATCGCCAAGGTGCCGTTGCGCGCCGGGGACCGCTTGCTGCTGCAGGGTAGCGAAGAAAGCATAGCCAGGCTCGAAAAGTCCCCCGAGTTTTCGGCCATTACCCGCGTCGATGAGGCACAGCTGACCGACATATACCGACTACAGGAAAGTGTTTTCGTCATCCGCATACCGCGTGAGTCGAAGCTGGGCGGACAAACTCTGGCACAAACACGGCTGGGTGATGCTTTCGACTTTCGGCTGCTCGCGACGTTTAGAGAAAATGTATTGCAGCTCATGCCCGAACCGGACGAGCTGATACTGGGGGGAGACCTGCTCTTGTTGCAGGGCCGCCCGGAGGACCTCGATGAACTGCGCGGACTGCAGGAACTGGAAATCGAGAGCGTCGTTGCGCCGCAATTAAGTACCTTCGAATCGGACCGTCTGGCATTGCTTGAAGCCACGCTGGCGCCGCAATCGGAACTTGCGGGCACAGCAATCGGCGAAATCAATTTTCGTGAAAAATACGGTCTGGAACTCGTCGGGCTGTGGCGGTCCGGCAGGGCAATCCGGTCCGATCTCGACAAGTTTACGCTGGAGTTCGGTGACGCGCTGTTGCTGTTGGGTCCGCGTACCAAACTGAATGTGTTCAGCAAGGAGCCTGATTTCATAGCCATGACTCCGCCGTCGGAATCGCCCCCCGACACACGCCGTGCACCTGTTGCCGGGCTGATCATGCTGACCGTAGTCGCGGCCGTAATGGCGGGTTTCATGCCTATTGCCATCGCCGCCGTAACCGGAGCAACGGCGATGGTGATCACCGGTTGCCTGAATATGGAGCAAGCGTATCGGGCGATCGACTGGCGTGCCGTTTTTCTGATTGCGGGCATGTTGCCACTGGGTATTGCGATGCAGGACACCGGTGCCGCTGCATTCGTCGCGGGGGAAGTGATGAACAGCCTCGGCGACCTGGGCCCATGGGCCGTCATTGCCGGTCTCTATGCACTGACAGCAACAGCGACGATGATCGTGCCGACGGCGGCGCTCGTCGTGCTGATGTCGCCTATCGTTCTGTCGGCCTGCGCCGAAATGGGGATCGAGCCGCAAACTGCGATGATGGCTGTTGCGATGGCGGCATCGGCCAGCTTTACCAGCCCTATTTCGCACCCTGCCAATATCCTGGTGATGGGCCCCGGTGGTTACCGGTTTGTCGACTACATCAAAGTTGGCGTGCCGCTCACGCTAATAATTTTCATCGCGACTATGTTTTTGCTGCCGGTGTTCTGGCCGCTCAGCTTTAGCGGTTGAGTCGATTACGCGAGCAGCAGCGATGACCCCGTAGTCTGGCGCGACTCCAGTGCCCGATGAGCCTCGGCAGCCTCGGACATCGGCCAGGTCTGGCGAACCATGATCTGCACATCACTCGCCCGGATGACCGCAAAAAGCTCATCCGCCGCAGCCTGCAAAGCCGACCGCGTAGCAATAAAATCAAACAGCACCGGGCGAGTCAGGAACAACGATCCCCGCTTCGCCAGTTCCAGCGGCGCAATCGGCTCAACCGGACCGGTCGCATTGCCGAAACTCACCATGGTGCCGTGCGGCCGCAGGCAATCCAGCGACTGAATAAAAGTGTCCCGGCCTACCGAGTCGTAAACCGCAGCGACGCCCTCGCCCCCGGTCATACTCCTGACCCGGGCCACGAAATCGCTGTCGTCTGCCATGACGATCTCCCTGCAGCCATGCTCGCGGGCGAGGGCCGCTTTGGCATCCGTGCTGACCACACCGATCACTCGGGCGCCGAGGCTGCGGGCCCACTGAGCTGCGATCAATCCTACGCCACCGGCCGCCGCGTAAAGTAAAACACTGTCATTCGGCGCGACGCGATAACTGCGCTTTAACAGGTACCAAGCCGTAAGACCCTTGAGCATCGCTGCTGCGGCCGTCTCTTCACTGATGTCGTCGGGCAGCCGAGCGAGCTTTTGAGCCGGAAAGCACCGCTGTTCGGCGTATGCGCCCACGGGCATACCAGCATAGGCCACACGGTCGCCGGGGCTAAATTCGCTGACATCTTCCCCTACCGCCAGCACTGTGGCGGCTGCCTCCGTGCCAAGGCCGGAAGGCAATTCGAGCGGATACAGGCCGGAACGGTGGTAGGTATCAATAAAATTGAGGCCTGCCGCAGCCTGCTGCAACAACACCTCTCCGCGGCCGGGCCTTCCAGGCTCCGTCTCCCGCCACTGCAGTACTTCCGGGCCGCCGAATTTATCGATCATTATGGCTTTAGGCATATTCTTTCCGTCCCTTTAAATATGGCGTCCATGGCGCTTGGCTGCTGTCCGCACACCCACTTGATAGGCAGGTGGGGGTATTCCGCTATGGCATCAGTATAATCGCCAGCCAATAATTGCCACAGCAGGAGCCAATACCGGCAATCTGCCGACGATTACGAAAATAACAGGAAAGGCGATGTCTGAAACTATTGTGATAGCAGGAGCCGGCCATGCGGCCGGACAGGCAGCGGCGTCACTGCGACAAAAGAAGTTTGCCGGTCGCATCATCATGGTTGGCGACGAAGCCTATGTGCCCTATCAACGGCCCCCGCTTTCCAAGAAATATCTGGCCGGCGAAATGGAAACCAAGCGCCTGTATTTCAAGCCGGAAAACTTTTATCCCGATCACGACATCGAGCTCCGCTTATCCACGCGGGTCGAGTCTCTGGATACCGCTGCCAAGACGGTTCGGCTCGACAGCGGCGACAGTCTGGAGTACAGCAAGCTTCTGCTAACCACTGGCAGTCGAGTCCGCAAGCTGGCTATTCCGGGCAGCGATCTGCCTGGCATCCACTATTTACGCAATATCGATGACGTGTTGAGCATCCAGAAGGATTTCGCTGAGGGCGCCAGGCTGGTGATCGTCGGTGCAGGCTATATAGGCCTCGAGGTGGCGGCGATAGCCGTAAAGCGCGGCATCGAGGTGACCGTGCTCGAAACGGAAGGCCGCGCAATGAATCGAGTGGTCGCCCCGGAAATATCGGAATTTTTCCAGGAGCTGCACAGCGCGGCAGGGGTAAAAATCGAATTCGGCAGAATGGTTCAGGAGTTTCGCGGGGACGGCAAAATCGAACAGGTGGTTTGCGCTGACGGTTATACCGTGCCCGCCGACATCTGCATCGTCGGCATTGGCATTCTGCCGAACTCAGAACTGGCCGAGGAGGCAGGACTTAGCTGCAACAACGGCATCGTCGTCGACGAATTCGCCCGCACGAGTGAGCCGGACATCTACGCGGCAGGTGACTGCACCTACCATCCCAACGCTCTGTTGGGCGTCAGTTTGCGGCTGGAATCCGTGCACAACGCTCTGGAACAGGCCAAAACCGCTGCAGCTGCAATGTGCGGCGAACTGACGCCCTACGCTCAAATTCCGTGGTTCTGGTCGGATCAATACGACGTGAAACTCCAAATCGTCGGCTTGAGTCAGGGTTACGACCAGCTCGTTATTCGAGGAGACAAGGCTGCGCATTCGTTCGCGGCATTTTATCTGCAAAACGGGCGTTTACTTGCGGTGGATGCAATCAACAGTCCGCGTGAGTTTATGCTCGCCAAAAAGCTGGTTGCAGCGAAAGCTGTTTTTGATCCGCAACAGTTGGCGGACGAAGCACTCGACTTCAAAACGATGGCGACTGCGGCGCTGGAAGCCGCGCAACAGTAATTTATTCAGTCGGCGTAATGAGTGAAATCATGCCGGCATAGTGCCCCGGTTTATCCGGATCCGGCCGCAATGTTTCGCTATACGAACCGCCTACCCCGACCAGCTGTCCGCTGCCCCCTACGATTCCTGTATCAGCACGATCATTAGCCGCCGCGCTAACGGCGTATTCAGCATCTTCGGAAGGGCCAAATACACTGAGTAAATCATCGCGAATCAACGGCCAACGATTTTCGTATCCCTGCATAAACACGCTACCGCGGTTGGGCCAGAAAATATTTGTGTAGGTCTCGGTGCCAACATTACCTGAAAATATGTCCCCACCCTTACTGACGCTGCTCAAGCGGGTGGCAATAGCGACCGGTTGACCGCTCGAATCCTGCAACAGCAAGATTGATGCATTGGCCAGCGCGACCTCTTCGGCTCCCAGCGAACTCCCGCCGTTGTCGCCACGCAAACCCAGGAGGCCCGCGGGACTGAAGTTGTTACCGGCGAACTCAAGAACATTCCAGTAATAAGCGTTTTTGCCCGCCGCACCACTAAGCCCAGCTGAACTGACCGGATTGTTGAGCAGAAAAACAAGCGTGACGAACATGCCGCTCAACAGGCCTGAGATGATGACTAGTCTTTTCATGGCGCTGCCGACTTCATGCGTGTGCTCAGCTTAACGCTGCCGAAAGCCTGCCCATTGGCATCAACTTTTTCGATTTCGGTTTCCTCCTGGTAGAAACCCGACAGCCCTTCGAAATCGCCGGTGCCCGAAATGATCGGCCCGCTATTCGCGAACGAAAAGCCCATGCGGTCCACGAAAAACTCCCGCTCACCGCCTGCCTCGACCGTCCCGCGACTCATCATCAGCGCACCGCGACCAGGTATTAGCAGCATCCAGTCGGTAACTGCTTCCTGCATGCCCAGGTCATCGGGGGCTTTACCGTTCATGCGGCTTGCCAACCCGACGATCTCGCCTTCCCGATTGCGCACTCGAAACAGTTCGGCAAGGACCCGCTCGGTACCCGTGGCTGAAAATGCCTGCTGCGGATAAGGCGCGGTCGACGCCGCACGCGGATTGCCCAGCCGGTCATCGGGCAGGCGGATAATGTAAACCTCCTCCCTGCCGCCGTTGGCAAGTGCCGACGCCAGCGAATAGACCTTTTCCGGTTCGGGAACAGGATAGAAACGGGCCGCCAACAGTGTCAGCAGCACTCCCGCAGCAAAAGATGCCAGAAAAAAACGTATCAACAGACTATTACCCGCGCGCAACAACCCATCCATACTAATAGTCCGGCGCCTTCAAAAACAAGAATTTGGGTCACATTCAAGCGTAATACGTGGCCAGATAATCATCGAATTTCATGCTATCAGCAGCTTCTATATCCCGTTGTTGCTGGAGCGACCGGGCCGCTTCCTCGGCCAGTAAGTCCGCATGTACGTTGAATTCACGCCCCATTTGCAGGAAATAATCCCGGTAGCGGCTGGCAACGTCCAGGCCGTAATCGGCAAATGACGCCTGTTGATCCCGCAGCTCAGCCAACAAACGGGCCGACGGGGTTAATTCCGGCTGCTCTACCGCGGCCAGCTGTATTTCGAGCGACTCAACGTGGCCGGTTGCTCCGTCGTGATCAAGCATCTCGCAGATTGGCCGCATGCCGGTGACGATGCTCTTCGCCCATTCCTGCAGCCGGACCTCAGCGCCCCGGCGGCGGAGGGCCAAGCCCGGCTCGCGGCCCTGGCGCGCTACGTCGCGGTAGTTTTTCTGCAGCTCCCGCTGTTCAGCGGAATCAATAGGGGGACTGTCTTCCAGCAGGCAGTAAATCAGGAAAGCCTCGAGAAATTTTTGCTGCGGCTGGCCGATGCCGGCAGGATGGAAGGGACACAAATCCAGCGAGCGCAGCTCAACGTATTCCACGCCACCCCGCACCAGCGCTGCCGTCGGACGCTCACCGGAGCGAGCCACGCGCTTCGGCCGGACGCTGCTATAAAACTCATTTTCAATTTGCAGCTGATTCGCATTCAGCTGCAAATAGTCGCCGTCCTTTTTCACGCCAAGCTTTACATACGCATCACTGGGTCTCTTGATCGCCGCCGAGAGATCTCGCACGTACTCCGCCAGACTGTTTGCGGAAACCACAAGCTCCGACTGATTTGCATTCTGGTATCCGATGTCACTCATGCGCAGCGACGTAGCCCATTCGCTATAGCAGGTGCCGGAGTCGAGTTCACTCAGTCGGCCGTTTACGCCCGCAAGAAAGCTGCGGCATACCGCCGGCGATGCACCAAACAGGTACAACAGCAGCCAGTCCATTCGCCTTACGTTACGGACCAGCGCGAAATAAGCATCGGACTTTTGTGCCTGCAATTCGGCGGGGTCAGACTTTCCCGCGGCGCGCAACTGCCAGTAAGCTTCCGGCACGGAGTAGTTAAAGTGGATTCCTGCGATTGCCTGCATATAGCGGCCGTACCGATGTCCGAGTCCGTTGCGATAAATGGTTTTCATGCGGCCAACGTTCGAGGATCCGTATTGCGCGACGGGAATATCCTCTTCCGTTCGCAGGCGACAAGGCATACTGAACGGCCACAACAACTCCTCACCGATCGCGGTGTAGGTAAACTGGTGGATATCGCATAGGAACTGCATTGCAGCCCACGCAGACGATTCGGGCGGGGTTACAAATTCAAGCAAGGCTTCCGAATAGTCGGTCGTTATAAAACTATTGGCCAAGGCCGATCCGAGTTGTGCCGGATGAGCGGTGCGGGATATCAGGCCATCGGGCGTAATACGCAGGCATTCCTTTTCTATGCCGCGTTTACCGCCCGACAATATTGCGCCACCGCCGTTGTCTGCGATTTCACGCAGCCTCTGTTCCAAGAGCCGACTCATTAATACGATGTCCTGTGGCGCCGCGATAGATACGGAAACCGCGATTGAATCGGTACAGCGCTTGTCTGTCAAACATTTAAAATGTCTGTTCCGACAGTGGAGCAGCCGGGTTAATCTAGTTCTGCAGCTCCGCCAACAAAAACTTATCCAGCCACGAATTCAGCGCCAGACCCTGCAGGAAACCGCAATGCCCGCCAAATTCCGAACGCAGAATCCGCAGGGAGTCCGTGACTCGAATATCGGCCAGGCCCTCCACGGGTATCACCGGGTCATCGTCAGCGAGCAGCATCGTTGCAGGAACACTGAGGTTGGCAAGCCGGTCACCTGTCAGCGCGTAACCGCCCAGATAACTGTAAAGATCGGGGAATTCGGTGTGATGAACGACAAAATAGTCAGTCATGTCGGTAAGGTTCGCGAAGCGCTTAAGCGTGCCAAAATCGTAGCGGTTCGGGAAAGCTCGCTGCTTTTTTTCCAGTGAACTTCGCCAGCGGCGCAAAAAATAGCGCTGGTAAATGAGGGAACCGCTGTCGAGTGCGGCCATGGTCTGCGCGGGGTTAAGGACCGGGCATACAGCCACGACCTTGTCCAGCAAAAGTCCCGCTGCGGGTGCCCGGGCCGCAACCCGCAATGCAAAATTACCGCCCAGCGAAAACCCGACGGCTGACAATTTCCGCGGCGCGTACTGTTGGGCGATCCAGCCAAACGCGCCGACGACCTCATCCAGGCGGCAGGAATGAAAGATTTCTTCGTTCAGGTAATGCGAGTCCCCGTGATCCCGCAGGTTCAGGCGAAAGACAGAATAACCGCGGGCCAGCAACGCCGGCGCGACAGATAAAAAATACGTGGATTCAGCGCTGCCCTCCCAGCCATGCAACATCACGACCATTCGGCCATTACCCTCGCCCTCGACCGCGTCCGGAGCCAGGTTGACATGCCCCAGCAAGCGCACACCCTGACCACAGTCCACCACGACATCGCGCGAGCCGGCACGAAACTCGGCCGCCCGGGCGCGCACCCGGGCGCTCCGGGGCGGAACGCTGGCGAGCACGGATTGCAGATGCGGATTGCGCAGTATGCCTCTCGGCCTGAAATCAGCTGGATCCATGGTTCAATTATATTTATCTGCGCCTTCGATGCCCCGTATTTCCCACAATGTCATGACGCCTGAGCGGTGTTAGAATGCCCGCCCATTTTTCGCCGGGGCGGCACAGGCTTCGCCCGGCACAATAAATAAACGTCTAGAAAAGGAATCAGCATCATGTCCCGTGCTCCAGTCAGAGTCGCTATCACCGGCGCCGCCGGCCAGATTGGCTACCAGTTATCTTTCCGTATTGCCTCCGGCCAAATGCTCGGCCCCGACCAGCCGGTTATTTTGCAGTTGCTGGAAATCCCGCCTGCACTCGACGCACTGAAAGGCGTCGCGATGGAGCTCGATGATTGCGCGTTCCCGACACTCGCGGGCGTGGTAGCAACGGATCAGGCTGATGTCGCATTTAAAGATGCGGATTATGCGTTGCTGGTAGGCGCCAAGCCGCGCGGCCCTGGCATGGAACGCGCCGATTTGCTGATGGGCAATGCCAAGATTTTTTCGGCCCAGGGCAAGGCGCTCAATGACAACGCCAGCAAAGACATCAAGGTGCTGGTTGTCGGCAACCCCGCAAACACCAACGCGCTGATCGCGCAGCAGAACGCACCCGACCTGAACCCGGCCAATTTCACCGCCATGACTCGACTCGACCACAACCGGGCGATGGCGCAGCTGGCCAATAACACCGGCAAACACACTACCGACGTCAAGGGCGTCATCATCTGGGGCAACCACTCGGCGACCCAGTACCCGGATATCAGCAAATGCACCATCGCGGGCCAGCCCGCCGCCGAGGCAGCCGATGCAGCCTGGCTGAAGAATGAATTCATCCCGATCGTGCAACAGCGCGGCGCCGCCATCATCAAGGCACGCGGGTTGTCGAGCGCAGCCTCGGCTGCATCGGCTGCCATCGACCACATGCGCGACTGGGCGCTCGGCACCCCCGCCGGTGAATGGACCAGCATGGCCGTCCCGTCGGACGGCAGCTACGGCATCGAGCCCGGCGTGATCTACTCGTACCCGGTTATCTGCAAGGGCGGCCAGTACGAAATCGTTCAGGGCCTGAAAATCAGCGACTTCAGCCGCGGCCTGATGGACGCGACCGACAAGGAACTGCGCGAAGAACGCGCCGCCGTCGAAGAACTGCTTTAAGCACAAAGCAAGCAACACGATAAAGAAGCCCGCCTCGCGCGGGCTTCTTTGTGCCCGGCTTTCCGACCGTGTCCGCCTGGAAACGAGTTCTAACCCCGGAATCAGCTACCGTCACCCACCAAAGCCCAGCTCGGCCAGAACAGACAGGGTTCGCGGCAGCCCGCGCCGAGACTGTGGCCCGCATGGACGCGGGCCCCAAGCCTACAG
>JARRLL010000024.1:0-53557 GCA_037387125.1 Gammaproteobacteria bacterium
TTCATGCCGGAGAATTCGCAAGCGGGTTGGCAGGAGCTGCTCAGCTATATTTTGGTTGTCGTTGCCGTGAGTGGTTTTTTTGCGGCGATCACGTTTGCGTCCAGCGCATTTGCGCTGCCTATGATCATGCACCGTGATGTGGATGCGATAACGGCGGCAATAACGAGCATTAACGCCGTGCTGCGTAACAAGAAGCCGATGGCTTTGTGGGCAGGTATTTGCCTGCTGACTATTCTGATCGGCATCGCCACGGGCTTTATCGGGGCCATCTTTCTCTGGCCGCTGATCGGGTTGGCCACCTGGCATGCCTACCTCGACACCATCGATGCATCGGCATTTCCGCGCCATTCGGAAGGGATAGCTTCGATACCGCGTTTTCTGGATTAGGTTAGGTTAGCTTGGGAATTTCATTCGCTTGCCGCTCTTAGCATGGCTTTGAATTTCTTCCTCTCCGTGACGGTGCGCTTACCTCCACAGGTCATTGTGGGTCCGACATGATCCGCGAGAGCCTCGGCTGAGACACGCCGTAAATACGTCCATGTAGGCTTATGGGCCGCGTCCATGCGGCCCATAGTCTCAGCCGAGGCTCTCGCGGATCATGTCGGATCGAGCCAATTAGGCGGTGGTTGAGACACTGCAGACGAAACATACGGTCTGATTGCTGCGCACGGTGAGCGGGCTCGGTTGCTATTCAGGTTTGGTCGGCCAGGCCGGAACTGGTTTCAGTAACAGCGCTGGCAATTCATGTTGCTGCGCCGGCAGCCACCAGCAGCGCATACAACATGCCGCCGCTGTAAATGATTTCCAGGCACGAGGTGGCGAGCGGACCCCAGCTGCGCAGTGGTAAGCCGCCGGCAAGAAACATCAATGCAGTGACGACGAACGGCACCCAGAACCCCGCAGACCAGCCGATAAAAAACGCGATGACTAAACCGATAGCGGTGGTCGCGATGGATGCGACCGGCATTTTGCCTTTGCGGGCCAGCTCGTCTGCCGCGTAGTTGTATTGCGGGTGACGGGCCAACTCACTGACAGACTGCGCATAACGCAAACACCCGTAGTAACTTACCGGAACGATCGCGCCAACACCGCGGTACTGACTGAAGTAGCCGTAGAGCATGATCAGCGCCGCGAGCGCCCACGCACCGTAACCGATAGTCACGGCTGCGACGCCATCGAAAGCCAGTGAGTTACCGACTGCGGCATAAACCGGGAGCAGCAAACCTATGCACACTGCATGCAATAAAAAGCGCATGCGGTTGAGCCGTTCCGTGCGCGGCGCAATGCCCAGCCGGTTGCCGGCGACCGTAACGCCGTTATCGAACGCCGTTACGGCCTCGACGAGGAAAAGGCAGATGGCGGCTGCGGGCAGCTTATCCAATGCGGCTAATGCGCCCACTGCTATGAGGGCGTGGATAACCGTAAAAAAACTGAAAACAAGCGGACCTGACATTAGCGAATAGCACTCGAAAAGAAACCGCGGAACAAGTTACCCTGTTCCGCGGTTCTGCCAACAGTTGCAATGTCGGCTGACCGACTATCAGCCGCCGTAACGATAGTTCACCATCAGCATATATTCGCGCGGCGGCAGTGGCGTGCGGATGTTGGTGCCAGCCCCGGAGATGCCGGAAACATTGTCCTCTTCATCCGTAAGGTTCTTACCCTGCAGGATTACTGACCAGTTGCCATCGGGCTGATCGATGCCTATCCGTCCGTTGAGCCGGGTGTAGCTGTCGATCAGCAAGGCATTGTTGATCGTGGCGTAATAGTCATCGACGTAGTTCACGTCGCCACCGACCAGAAAATCCCAATTACCGAAGATACCGGCACGCCAGTCCGCTCCGACACGAGCGGTTATTTCCGGCAGGCCTGGCAGACGGCCCTGATTGCTAGGCGGCAATTGAGCCTGCGCCTTGCTGCTAATATCGTCGTTCGCATAGCCGGCGATCAGGAAGGCGTTAAATGCTTCGGTTGGCGACCAGTTGACCTCGAGTTCGACGCCCGTCACCGATGCTTCGCCTACGTTCAGCACCGGAAACACCACGGCCGCGCCGGATATCGAGGTCTGCTGCACGTCGGAGTAATCAGCATAGAACACAGCCGCATTCACACGCAGCGTCTTGTCCAGAAAGTCGGTCTTGGCACCTGCTTCCCACGAATCAACCGTCTGCGGTTTGTAGGTTGCACTGGCGCAATCCTGGAAACCAAAACACAGGGTCTGGAACCCGCCTGCCTGGAAACCACTGGAATACGACCCAAACAGCATCACGTTGTCCGTCGCCTGGTATTGCACCAGAAGGCGCGGGGTAAACTCATCGAAATCCTCATCCAGATCCAGTGACCAATCGGCGAATGCAAATCCTGTCGTCACGCAGGTCGGGAATGCACCAGCCTGCACTATGGTGCAGTCATTCGTGTATTTTTTCTCGTCCCTCGTCCAGCGTGCGCCGAGAGTCGCTGACAGTTTGTCAGTAAAGTGCAGTGTGCCTTCCGCAAAGATCGCATAGCTGTCTGTATCCGTCGTTACACTCTCGATAATTTCGTCACCGGCAAACGGTACCGAGGGGTTGTAGGCTTGCTCGCCTTCTTCATTCATATAGAAGATACCGGCAATCCAGTCCAGCGACCCGCGGAACCCGCTACCCTCAACCGTAAACTCCTGGGTAATCGTTTTGTTGTTCGAATTCGACCGTATCAAAACACCCGGGTTGCCAGTGAATATAGGCCCCTGCTCTACCGGATTACCACCTAAGTCAAAGCACGGCCCATCAAAGGCATTGTCAGGGTCGTCATAACACTGAAAAGCGCCGCCGCTTAAATCAAAATTGAATAGATCATCTATATCACTGTAGCCGGTAATCGATCTAATCGTTACGCCGCCCAAAGCCAAAGACAGTTCCAGAGATGAATTAAACTGTTCGGTTTCGCCTTTACCCGCCGTCGAATCAGGCACCAGCGAATCGTAGAACCCTTCTAACGGGACCCCGGGACTTGCTGCAGGATTGAAGTCAGGCTTGGGCGCCTGATCATTATTAGCACTTCCGTAGGGAATACCGTTGTACCCATCGTTCTCGGCATCCACGTACGCAACCGACAGCGTAGCTCCAAACACGTCGCTGCCGAACCAGTTCAGTTTGCCGCGGAAAGCCTGGTTGGTGTATTCACCCAGGTCACGACCGCCGGTGCTGCCGCGTTCGATCCAGCCTTCGCCACGATCATGATAAAGGGCCGCGAACGATGCCCCCAGGCCATCGACAATGGGACCGCCAACCGAGGCAGTAATCTTGGCCGTCTCAAAGTTACCGTAGCCGACAGACCCGTCTGCCCAGAATTCATCCGCAGGGGTGCGCGTAATGACCTTTACGGCACCCGCAATGGTGTTTCGTCCGTAGAGCGTTCCCTGCGGACCGCGCAATACTTCTATGCGCTCGATGTCGGCAAGGTCCAGATTGGCCGTTGCCATCCTGCCCCTGTAAATATTGTCGACGTATATGCCTACCGGCGACTCGGATGCGACAAACCCGGGATTCTGTATGCCGGCGCCGCGCATAAACACCTGCATTGCTGCAGCGTTAGAAGTTACGGTGTAGGTCTGCATGTTTGGCACGGCTGCGCCAATATCCATCGACATATCGATGCCCAGCTTCTGGGTATCTTCGAAAGACAGTGCAGTTACCGATATCGGCACTTCCTGCAGACTGGCATCACGCCGCTGGGCGCTGACAGTGATCTCTTCAACCTGAGCGTTGGCAATTGGCATGAACGCCAAAACGGCCGCGCCCGAAATAAAAATGCGGAAATTAGTTAACACTTGGATAAGCCCCCAGCTAAGCGATCAAACTTACACAACAGCGCGCAAAATCACGGAAGCGCTATCGTTGATAGGAATCATAATTCCACATTTTGCGGGGTCCCGCCAGCCCCGGCGCCATGGCAGCAAACTCCTCAGCGCAGGATAAATTGGCCGCGGCCGGGTGCGTGGGGGCAGCGATGGCTGCTTGCGCAGTCGGCGCTTGCTGTCATGCCTTGACTCCGGAGGCGCAAGACACCCGCGTGTCTAATTCCCCCGCAAATTTCCGGGAGGATTCATAGCATGCTATACGATAGGAGTCGCTTCGAGTTGATCTGCATCCGGCCGCCAGAACGTTTCCTGTAGAATACTGCGCCAAACCTGACCTGTGCGAACCAGATGAATACGGCACAACTCCAGTTCAATATCATATTTACTCCCTATACCGCGGAGTATTTGAGCCCGTTCATTAGCACGCTACTCGAATGGACGGACTGCCGTTACCGGATCGTCGCAAATGCCTGCAACGCTGCAGATATCGACCTACTGGAAACCCTATGCGACGGCGATGCGCGACTCGAATTTCTGGTCGCTCCCGGCGAAACCATGATCGATCATGGCTCGATGCTGAACTGGCTGCTGGAGCGGACCGATTCGCCCTGGTTCTGTTTCATGGACTCGGACATTATGGCGACAGGCCCCTATATGGAGCGAATTGCCGGGCACCTGGAACACCATGATGTGTTTTCCACCGGCCATCCTCTGTGGCACTCGCCCGACGACATCGTTATTCCCCCGGCGTTCCGCCGCATCCACGGCATTCATTTCGGCACCACCGACGGCAAATGTCTCGGTGGTACCTATTTCGCAATCTATAACAGCGAAAAACTCCGCACCGAAATGCAGACAACCGGCGTGGACTTTCGGATTTACCGCTGGGAAAACGTTCCCGACACTCATCGTGAAACTTTGCGCTCGGCCGGGCTGGATAAACTCGAATACGACACCGGCATGCTTCTAATGTCGCTAATGCATGCGAACGGGGTGCGCTTTAGTGCCGAAGATCTGGAGAATGTCTGCCATCTTGGCGGCTTCAGTTCCAGGGCCGAAGATGAGCCCGCCTATTATTTCCGCGGCAGACCGGATCGGATCGCGATCAACCTGCTGGGCGGTGTCCTGGCTGCCCCGCTGTTCTATCTCGCTGACAGTTGGTATGCGCTGCGTCGACCGGCTTTCGGCGTATCGCCCAGCGAAAGCCGCTGTATGCCGTTCAGCGAGCGCAGACTGCTTGAAGGCCGTATCCGCAAGCGGCGCAATACGGCGCGTTACTTCAAAGCCCTGATGCAATCACTGCTGGGCGGAACACCCAAACCGCAGGTTCCGAAACTGGGCTATGCTCCTGCAGAACAGCGCATTGCTGTGGCCGGACAACAAATCGAAAGGTTGTATGCTCAGTATTTTGCGACGCATCCGGAACGCAAGTTAGCCGGGCATTAGAACGGTTCCAGCCACACCCTGACAAAAGTATGGTTTAGGTGTAGATCGGTATTCTGTTTGACTTGCGGCGAGACAGACCATGGGCGATTCCAAAGCGCATTCAGCGGAGGCGGATGACGTGCTACCGATGATGGCTCCCTGCCGTCGGCTCCAGACCACAGCGCCGCCAATGCATTGCTTGCATCGCATATTCTAACGAGCGTAATTAACCGCCGTAACGATAATTTACCGTCAGCATGGACTCACGCGGCGGCAACGGCGTACGGATATTGGTACCACCGCCGGCAATACCGGAGATCTAGTCTTCACCAACATTTATGACCGGAAACACGCCGGTAGGGCGAATGCCCGTTTGCTGCATATCCTTGTAGTCCGCATAGAACACTGCAGCATTGGTCCGCAGGGTTCGATCAAAAAACTCGGTCTTGGCGCCTATCTCGCAGTTATCAACCTTTTGCGGGTCGTAAATCTCCTCAACACAGAACTGAAAGCCAAAACACAAGGTCTGGAATCCACCGGCCTGAAACCCACGCGAATTGTATGCATAGAAACTGATGCCTTCTTTCATTGATTACTGGACCAGCGCCGGCGGGGTAATTTCGATGTCGCAATTTTCCCGAAACTTCTTCTCATCCCGCATCCAGCGGCCACCCAACGTGGCCGACCAGGCCTCGGTGAAATTCTACGTACCCTCGGCACAAATCGCGTAACTTTTAGTATCGGTTCTGTCTGCTTCGTTGATGCTATCTACAGCGTCAAAAGTCGGTGAGAATGCATTGTAGGCCGTTGGGTTATAGTCCTGATTGCCGGTTTCATTCCAGTCTTTTCGACTGGGCGAACGCGGCACGAGGCACGTATACTGAAAAATCATCTATGGCGAAGTAGATGCCCAAACAGGATGGACAGGGCATCACAAAGCCTGCAAGAAATGTCAGGAGATATATTGAGAGTATTGATCACGGGCGGAACCGGGCAACTAGGTCACGCGTTGTCGAAAACCAGGCCAGAAAGCATATCCATCGTTTCGCCCGACCGGCAGGAAATGGACCTGAGCGAACCACATCGGCTGCCGGACCTGCTGCGAGCCTGCGCACCGGATGCGATCATCAACGCCGCAGCCTATACCGCCGTCGACCAAGCGGAGCGCGAACCGGAGATAGCCAGTGCGATCAATGCGCAAGCGCCCGGGCGGTTAGCCGAATACTGCGCTTCAGCTGCTATACCCCTGATCCATGTGTCCACTGATTTTGTATTCGATGGCAACCAGAATACCCCCTACGGGGTGGATGCGGCACCTGCTCCGCTTTGCGTCTACGGCGCAACCAAATTCGCGGGCGAACAGGCGGTGCAGGAGAACTATCCCGGCTCGTATGTCGTGCGCTCGAGCTGGATCTATAGCGAGCACGGCAGTAATTTCGTCAAAAACATCTTGCGGCTCGCGCAAGAACGCAATTCGTTGTCGGTCGTAAATGACCAGACGGGAACCCCAACTTACGCGCGCAACCTGGCCAAAGTTCTCTGGCAGCTACTCAAGATACAACCGGAAGAACGCCTCCTGCATGCAGCAGACGGCGGCGCGACCACGTGGTATGGATTTGCGCTGGCCATCTGTGAGCAAGCCGAGCAAACCGGCCTGCTACCGGCCACGCCTGAAATCAAGCCAATTTCGGCCCACGAATATGGCGCGCCTGCCGCACGCCCGGCCTACAGTGTGCTAGACAGCCGGCTGGCTTATCGGCTAACCGGTTTGCAGCAAATTGACTGGCGGGATTCATTGCGTGATATGTTAGCGCGCCTTAGCCGAGCCTGAAGCTCAAACAACGACAAATGTTTGGAAAGATTTTCGGAACCAGAAGAATGACCTGTATTTGCGTACTTGGCATGCACCGCAGTGGCACGAGTTGCCTGACGGGCATCCTGCAGCAATTCGGTGTAGAGCTCGGCGATGTGTTTACCGAAAATCTCTATAATAAAAAAGGTAACCGTGAGAACAACCGGATTGTCATACTGAACGATGCGGTGCTGGCGACTAATGGCGGCGCCTGGAACGACCCGGTTATTGCCCGCACCTGGACATCCGCAGAAGCACGCGAACGCGACGCCATTATAAAAGGGCTCGGTAAACGCAGTACCGGTCTTTGGGGGTTCAAGGATCCGCGCGCTTTGTTTACGCTGCCCTTCTGGCTGGAAGCTGTCGAGGAACCGAAGTTTATCGGGACGTTCAGACACCCTCAGCGGGTCGCATTGTCCCTACAAAAGCGCGACGGTACCCCGCTGGCAGAAGGCTGGGAGCTCTGGCGCCGTTACAATGAGCGATTGCTGGAGCTCTCCCGGCATTACAATTTTGCCCTCGCCAATTTCGATCTCGAACCCGAAGCCTACCTGGCAGATACACTGGCCAAACTGGTCAAACTCGGACTCGACCCGGAACTGGCCAACAAGGGGCAGGATTTCTTCGATTCAAGCCTGCGCAGCCAAGCTAGCGGCGATATCGAGACGGTTGAACTGCCGGCGGACGTCGCCGCAACGTATAAAGAACTCCAGAACTATTATGCGAGCTGGGCGGGCTAACGCCCGCTGTGTAATGCCGTCACCGACTACGGCATGATCGAGGATGGCGACCGGGTCATGGTCTGCCTGTCGGGCGGCAAGGACTCGTATGCCATGCTCGACATTTTGCTCGGCCTACAGCACAACGCGCCGGTCGAGTTCGAGCTGGTCGCCGTAAACATGGACCAGAAGCAGCCGGGTTTTCCGGAAGACGTGCTCCCAAATTATCTCGACGGCCTTAACATCGAGTATTACATCGTCGAAAAAGACACCTACTCGATCGTGCGTGAAAAAATTCCGGCCGGCAAAACGACCTGTGGCCTGTGCTCACGGTTGCGGCGCGGAACGCTCTATTCTTTTGCCGAAGAGATCGGCGCCAACAAAATCGCACTCGGCCACCACCGTGACGACATCGTCGAAACGCTGTTCCTGAATCTGTTCCACGGGGCGCGGCTGGCCGCCATGCCGCCGAAACTGTTATCGGACGATGGCCGCAACATCGTAATTCGCCCCATGGCGTATTGCCGCGAACGGGACATCGAAAAATACGCGGCGCTCAAGGAATTTCCGATTATCCCCTGCAACCTGTGTGGTTCGCAGGAAAACCTGCAGCGCCAGCAGATCAAGCAAATGCTCACAGGCTGGGAAAAGGAATCGCCGGGCCGTATCCGCAATATTTTTCGCGCGCTACAAAATGTGGCGCCAAGCCAGCTTGCCGATAGCCGCCTGTTCGACTTCGCAGACTTGCAGATCGATCGCGCCGGCGAACGGGCACCTTATGAATTCGCTGCCGCCGAGGTCAACCGCGCGTCCGGCGAGCAGGTGCTGCAGTTTTTCGATGCCTTATCGATTCGCGGCTAACTAACGCTCCTAGTCAATCGAACGCCGCTGCCGGCAGCGGAATTGACGTTTATCGCTGACCTGAGCTGGGCCGGTTTTGTTGAAGCCAGCGCTGTGCGAAGTCACGGGAACTCGCGACTGGAAGCTCACCGGGTTACATTTCACCGTCGATAGGCAACAATCCGATGAACCAGTCTTCGAGGCGCTCGATATTCGATGCGTCAGGGAAGCTGGTGTGGACCTCATTCTCTTCGCCTACCCAGACCAGCTGCCCCTCATCGGAGCGTTTAACTGCCCAGGCATTCCGCGGATGAAAATCAATCTCCAGATGTTTACGCAATGACTGGTTCAGTTCAACGCTATCGATCACCAGGCCGACCTCGGTATTGATCTTCAACGAACGCGGGTCGAGGTTGCAGCTGCCTATAAAGGCAAGGTGATCGTCTATCAGCAGCAGTTTGGCATGCAGGCCAAGGCCCTTCTCATCGATGGGCTGCTGCATGTAAAGATCGCGGTCTGCCGCAGTAACCCTAACTTCGTGCAGATCAGCGCCGTTGTCGACGAGTTGCGTAATGTGACCGCGATAGGCGGCATGCGCGGCGAGATGGTTATTTGACTTGAGCGAGTTCGTCAGTATGCGCACGTTAACCCCGCGGGCCTCCGCTCGCTCGACCACATCCTCGAGAGCAGGTGTTGGCACGAGATAGGCCGACACAAGGATCACTTCGTTCTCGGCCATATCGATCAGCTGCTGCAGTTCGTCCGCAAGTTGATCGGGCATTTCATCGGGCGAAGCCGGGTCGAGGCTGGCGGGCTGGTCATAGAAGAATGTGGCTGTGCCTGCATAAGCCGCTTGCGCCTCTTTTGCCCACCCGGCTACGAGTTCTGCACGGCTTGCCACCACGGGCACGCCGACACTGCCGGCCAAATTGGCACGCAGTTTGTCCAAACTGTGGGCGTTAGCCGGCTCCGGCATAATGTCGTTCAACGGAAACGCCCAGCCACTATTCCAGAAAGCGTCGAAGTGTTGAGTCGTAGCGGGGACGCTCTCACCCATGGTGATGACTTCCATGTCCCTGAAATTCAGTTCATCATGATTGCCGAAATATTCATCGGCCAGATTGCGTCCCCCGACAAGTGCGGCACGGCCGTCAACTACCAACAGTTTGTTGTGCATGCGATGATTCACGCGATTGAACTCGCCGATATTGAAGAGCTGGCGAAAGAGCGCATTGTCAGAGCGATGGCGGAACGGGTTGTATATACGCAGGCTGATATTCGGATGATCGTCGAGCCCGTGCAAAGCCAGATCCTCGTGCATGGTGAATGAATCATCGAGCAGAAAACGCACACGGACGCCGCGGTCCGCCGCGGCCAGCAGATGCGCCTGAATGCGCTGACCGGTCTTGTCGGGTTTCCAGAGGAAGGTCTCGAGATCGATAGACTCCTGTGCACTGTCGATCATCTGTAATCGCATGCGCAGGGCCTCGTCACCGGCATTGAGCAGATAGAACCAGTCTCCCGAGCGCGCGCCCGCAATCTCCTCCCAGAACGCAGACTGGGCGACCGGCAGCTCGTACTCCGGGGGTAAGTTGGCAGGCTGAGGAGCGGCACATGCACCCAAAAGGGCCAGCAAAACCAACGCAAGCAAATTACGGATACCGGCCGCCATCATGAGTTCCTAGCTGCCATAAAGTTGAAGGCTCTCAAACAAGTCGTGCTGACGCAGACCCAGGGGATGTATTGCCGCTCACGGGGTTCATGCAAGCTTTTCGTCAAACTGCGCGCCGCAGATTCGCAGCCAAACTATTGAATGCTTGATGCTGCCGCATTAGCCAGCCAGGCTGCCGTCGCCGGAAGCCAAAAATCAGTGCCTTAGTCGTTGCACAAGAGACCGATTTTTCGGGCTGCGAGATCGGCTTGTTCGGCCGTCGTTGCATCCACCAGCTGCTGCTTCGCGGCCAGACATTCTTCGGCTTCCTCCTGGGCTTCGTCGGCCACCGCTGCCACAGCCGCACTGTTGGCCTGATCACAATAGGCCATCGTCATGCGGCGAATATTAGTCGTGTCGCCGGCCCTCTCTACCGCAACACAATCACCGGGACGCACCTCGCGCTGGTCAGTGACCACCTGCACGACACCGGCTGAGCCGACATTCACCTCGTACAGCATGCCTTGCTGACTGCCCTGAGCACCGCCGGCAATCGCCGCCCCGGCGGCGCCGCCGATGATGGCATTACGGACTTTCTTGCTGGACGACTTCCCCGACGCAGCGGCCACGCCCAAGGTTCCGCCTACCAGCGCACCGCCAGGTACCGCACCCGAACGCAGATCGACTTCCCGCGCTGCCGTGACCATGCCGTACTGAATCGAAACGCTCTGACCGGCGCGCTGAGCCAACGCGGTACTCGTGCCGACGAGCAAAGTCGAAAAGCACGCCGCCAAGGTTAATATGCGAATGGTATTGGGCATTGCAGATCCTCCATCGAGCGTTATATTTTTAATCATCATAAATTTGCCAGAACCGTGTCCAGCGTCGCTTTCGCATCACCGAACAGCATTCGCGTATTTTCAAGGAAAAACAATGGGTTCTGGACGCCAGCGTAGCCCGTCGCCATGCTGCGCTTAAGCACCACGGTCGTGCCGCCCTTCCAGCATTCCAGCACCGGCATGCCGGCGATCGGACTGTCGGGGTCGGTCAAGGCGGACGGGTTCACGATGTCGTTGGCACCGATCACGACAGACACATCGATGTCGGGAAAATCGTGATTGATCTCGTCCATCTCGAATACGATGTCGTAGGGCACCCTGGCTTCCGCAAGCAACACATTCATATGCCCGGGCATGCGCCCCGCGACGGGATGAATGCCGAAGCGCACGTTCACGCCCTGTTCTATTAACTTGCGCGAAATTTCGTGCACCGTATGCTGAGCCTGCGCAACGGCCATGCCGTAACCCGGAATAATCATGACTTCCTTCGCGCCTTTCAGCATCTCGGCGACCTCGACGGCATCGACGGCTACGACCTCGCCCTGGTCTTCGCCGGCGCCGGCACCGCCGCCGCTGGTCGTACCGAAGCCACCGGCGATAACGGCAAGGAATCTGCGGTTCATTGCCCGGCACATGATGTAACTCAGGATCGCGCCGCTGCTGCCGACGAGCGCGCCGGTGACGATCAGCAGGTCGTTACTGAGCATGAAACCGGTAGCCGATGCGGCCCATCCGGAATAGCTGTTGAGCATGGAAACGACAACCGGCATGTCGGCGCCACCGATCGCCATCACCATGTGAATGCCGAACAACAGCGCGATGGCGGTCATGATCAACAACGGCATCATGCCGCCACCGGCAGCCGATTGCTGCACGAACTGGGCACCGAACCAGATTGCCGCCAGCAGCAAGCCAAGGTTCAGCCAGTGCCGCGCAGGGAGAATCAGCGGGTTACCGGTGATCTTGCCGCTGAGTTTGCCAAACGCGATCACCGAACCCGAGAAGGTCACGGCACCGATCAATATGCCAATGTAGATCTCGATGTCATGAATAGTCTGTTCGACGCCTTCAAAATGCTTGTCCGGATCACCGAAGCTGGCGAAGCCAACGAACACGGCGCCGAGACCGACCAAACTGTGCAATATCGCCACCAGTTCCGGCATCTGCGTCATTTGTACCCGCCGGGCCAGCAGCAGGCCGACAGTTCCGCCTATCAAAACCGCGATGATCAATAACCCGAGGTTTGCCGTTACGTCTGGCCCCAGAATCGTCGCGAGCAGCGCAATCCCCATGCCGGTCATGCCGTAGACGTTGCCACGGCGCGATGTCTCCGGGTTACTGAGCCCGCCGAGCGCCAGAATAAAAAGAATGGTTGCGCCTATATAAGCGACCGTTACGAGTCCCTGTGAAAACATGGCGGTCCCCTATTTCCTGAACATTTCCAGCATGCGTCGCGTCACCGCAAAGCCGCCGAATATATTGATACTGGTAATCAGTACGGTAAGCCCGGCAATCCACATGATCCAGGTTTCGGTCGAACTGATTTGCAACAAGGCACCGATAATGATGATGCTGCTGATCGCATTGGTCACACTCATCAGCGGTGTATGCAGCGCGGGTGTCACGTTCCAGATCACCATGTAGCCGATGAAACAGGCCAGCACGAACACAACGAAGTGCTGCATGAACGAGGGCGGCGCGACGATCCCTAAACCGAAAAGGGCGAGCGCGCCGGCACCGAACAATGCGATCGGCCCCAGCACGCTTGGCTTGGCAGACTCCGCCGGAACGGCAGCGGGCGGCGCTTTTTTGGCCGGTGGTGCAGCCGACAGTTTCGGCGCCGGCGGTGGCCAGGTGATCTCGCCGGCTTTTACCACCGTAGCGCCCCGCACAACTTCGTCCTCGAAATCGACAACCACGTTGCCATCCTTCTCGGGACACATGTCCGTGAGCAGATGGCGCAGGTTGGTGGCATACAGCTGGCTCGACTGCGCGGCCAAACGGCTAGGCAGGTCGGTGTAGCCGATCAGGGTCACGCCATGTTTTGCGGCGACCTCACCTGGCACCGTCAATTCGCAGTTGCCGCCCTGCTCGGCGGCGAGATCGACGATTACACTGCCCGGCTTCATCGAGCTGACCATCTCTGCCGTAATGAGTTTCGGCGCCGGCCTGCCCGGAATCAGCGCAGTCGTCACGATGATGTCGACCTCCTTTGCCTGCTCGGCAAACAGCGCCATTTCGGCCGCGATGAACTCCTCACTCATGACCTTCGCGTAGCCGCCTTCACCCGAGCCTTCTTCCTCGAAATCCAGCAGCAGGAAATCGGCACCCATGCTCTCGACCTGCTCCTTGACCTCCGGGCGCGTATCGAAAGATCGCACGACCGCACCCATGGCGGCGGCCGCGCCTATCGCAGCAAGCCCCGCGACGCCGGCGCCGATCACCAGCACCTTCGCGGGAGGTACTTTGCCGGCAGCCGTAATCTGCCCGGTGAAAAAGCGACCGAAGTGCTGCGAGGCCTCCACAATGGCGCGGTAGCCGGCGATGTTGGCCATGGAACTCAACGCATCCATTTTCTGGGCGCGCGAAATACGCGGTATGCCGTCCATGGCCAGGGCCGTGACGGATTTGGTTTTAAGTGTTTCCAGCAACTCCGGATTTTGCGCCGGCCAGAGAAAACTGATGAGTATCTGACCCGAATGCAAAAGATCGACTTCGTTGATTCCCAGCGTCGGGTGCTGCTCCGGACCCCGAACCTTGAGAATGATGTCACTGCTGTCCCAGAGGGCCCGCGTATCGCCAATTATTTCTGCGCCGGCATCGGCATAGGCCTGATCAGCAAAGTTGGCGGTTTCGCCGGCACCCGACTCTATAGCAACACTGAAGCCCAGCTTCTGCAACTGGGCAGCCACCTCCGGCGTGGTCGCAACCCTTTTTTCGTTGGGAAAGATTTCGCGCGGTATACCGATCTTCATTTACATCCCCTGGCGCCAATATTCAGATTAAGGCACATGTTAAGGCACATGGCATCGTTTTCGCTTAATGGTATGCGTTCGCGGCCTGTGAAGGACTCCGTTCCGGCGCTGACGCACACATCCCTGCGCACGGTATTTGTGCTGTAGTGACAAGAATAGCCAGCTACGTCTTTTGCCCGTTGCGGCGCTGCCTGTCAAGTTTTGAATTCATTTGCGTCATCTGGCGGCGTCTCGGCCGGGCACAAAAAAGCCCCGGCGGTTCAGTGCCGGGGCTTTAAGCATTTGGATTCCAGCCCCCTCAATCAACCGCACGTATGCGGCATGACTGAGGTCCGGGCTTGTCCTTTTTACTGCGTATTGCTTACGTCGTTAGGCTACAAAGACCCTTCTATAAAGACCCTTCGATCGTCCAGCCTTCGTACCAGAACGGCGCTGCGCCATTCGGGTCGACGGCGCCGACGTAGTCAGTGGCATCGAAGAATGCTTCATCGGCGACACTCGACGGATAGGCAGCTTTGAACCCGGCGATATCCAGCGGGGCGTTGGTCGCGGCAACGTCCGTCGCAGCGTAGTTGACGTCCAGTTGCGGATCGACCGCCGTGACGCCGACGGCTGCAAGCGGATCATCGCCGACATCTGTGCCGAAGTTGGTGCAGTTGTAGATCACGTTTCGCAAAGCCAGCCGGTCACCGATATTGCCCTCGGCACCGATACCGTCGACATTGACGCAATTGACTATCGTCGTATTGCCACTCGCGACAGTGCCGATGGTATTCAGCAGATAGCCGCCGGATGAAGCCTTGAACACCCAGAGTTCATCATTGACGCCATCACCTATAAAGGTCGCATTCGCGACAACCGGTATGGAATAGAAGTCCAGGGTCCCTTCCGTGTCCGCTTCGATGGCATTGCCTTCGGTCGCACCGTCTTGAATCACCAGCACGTACTGGAGGTTGCCCTGGAAGCCCTCGTCCCAGTCGACCGAGTCGTCGAGGTTGCCCGTCAGCACGAGGTACTTGACGTTAACGGCGCCGCCGTAAAATTCCACGCCGTCATCCGAATTGCTGTTGACCTGGATGTGGTCGATGGCCGTGGCCGACCCGACCGCAACCAGCGACAAGCCGTTGATCTCGTTTCCGGGCGAAAACTCGAAGCCGCCCTCGGTGATCACGACGTAGCTCAACGTTCCGCTGTCGTCGTCGGCCGTGTAACCGCCAGCAAAACCGGACTCGCCTTCGGCGTCGACGTTACAGGCGGTCGTGCCCTGATTGGCTGTCAAACACTCGTTGTGCAGCCCATAACCGTGAATTATCAGACCGCCCCATTCGCCAGTGCCGTCAAGGCCTTCGTCGTCCGAACTGAAGATAATTGGCTCTGCCACCGATCCTACTGCCTCGATTTTTGAGCCGCGCGTGATCAGCAGGTTGGCAAACGTGCCTTTACGGGCAACAATTTGCGTCCCGGGGTTAATCGTCAGCGTCGCATTCACCACCGGCGTACCGTTCTCCAACGTGCCTGCTGTCGTCGACATCTCACGATTGCCGTTACCGACCGTGACTCGCCCTGCCAGGTACCAGATGATGTCGCTGGTCAGCGTGCGGTCTTCGAGTATTTCCGATGGCAACTGACAGACGTCGTTACCCATCGGGTCCACCGGACGCGCCGAAGACCAGGAAGGACAACTCAGCGAGATCGGGCCGGTGCCGCCTCCGCCGCCGCCCTCTGTTGTGCAGCTGCCTTCGACGTTACAGACTTCGATACTCGTATCGTCGCCGCCACCAGAGCAGCCGTATAAACCGGCCAACCCGGCCAGCGTTGCTGTTGCCAGCATGTATTTTCCAACGTTCATTTAATTACTCCTAACTTCCTTTTGTATTGCATGTTCCCGACTGCTCTTAAGTCAGAAATTCCAGTTCAGGCCGAAGGTGTATTGCCGGCCGGTCTTGTACTGCTGAAAGACGTTTCCGCCTTGCGTAAATTCCACTTCCGAATCCAGCAGGTTTTCGCCTTTGAATAAGAACTGCCAGTTGTCGGCGAAATACCACCGGTAGTTCATGGTTAAATCGAGACGAGGCTCCAGGATGATGTCGGGTTGCTGCGAGACGCCGACGTCGACAATCGTGTCGCCAACCTGGTTCAGCAGCAGCGTTAGCTCCTGGTTGCGCTCGATGTCGTCAAAACCGAGGATCAGGTTCGCGATGTATTCGGGCTGGCCCTGCAGGGCACGGGTCTCGCCGTTAGGCAGATCGACCTCGGAATCGATCCAGCTCAGGTTGCCGCTGACGAAAAAGCTCTGCGCCATCGAGGTGCCGAATGCCCATTCCTTGCGCGCTTCCAGCTCTATCCCGTACAGGGTTGCCGAATCGGCATTCTCGAAGGTTCGCGTGTTGCCGGCGGTGCCGGACGCGGGCTGGACCACACGCTCAATCGGGTCGTCAAAATCCTTGTAGAAAACGCCGACACTGAAATTGTCGACGTCATCCCAGAAGAACTGGTAGCGGACGTCCACGTTGGTCGCATCCGATATCTTAAGGTCGGGGTTACCGCGCACACGGATATCAAAGTCCGGATCGTAGAATGTTGCGTTCGATGACTCCTTAAAGTCGGGACGCGATACGGTCTGGGAGGCTGCAAACCTGAGTGTCTGGCTATCGGTCAGAAACCAGTTGAATCCCAGCGCCGGCAGCACTTCGGATTCATCGATCTTGGATCTGACCGGGTCACTGGCTTCGCCGATATCGGATCCCTGCAGACTGAAGGTGTCCGTCGTTTGTTTGTAGGTCTCGTAGCGGGCACCGGCGACGATCTGATAAGTGGCAGCGATAATTGTGTCGTAAGACAAATAGGCGCTGTTGTACTCAAGGTCGGCTTCATAGCTGTCGCTTGCAAGGGTCTTATCCTGAAACGTGAAACCCGTCGCCGTATTACCCGTAATGGTCGACTCGTTTAAAACATCACTAACCTTGAGGTTCGGCGCCTCATCGATGCCTATGACACCCTGCCCGCCAGTAAAGCCATAGGTTTCCGAATCAGCGTCGCGTTCGCGGGCAATTACCTGCACACCAAACGACAATGTCGACTCGATATCACCGTCCGAATCAAACAGATACTCCAGGCCAACAGTCGCATCCAGGTTATCGTCGATTAGCTCGTCGTAGCGACGTATGACATCCGGAACCTGCAGGTTGTAGGTGCCGTCGTTGCCCTCGAGGTCGAAACGAACCTCGCGACGATCCGGGGCATCGCGCTCGGCACGCGATACTGTGATTTGCCAATCGGCAATTAGATTTTCTTTCTCGCCGGTAATGTGATTACCGGTGAACTGCTGCGAAATAAACTGCCTTTCGACCCAGTCGATGATGTAACGCTCCGATGGTTGCAGCGCATCGCCGTCTAAACCGGAGTTGTACTTGACCCGGCTCTGAGTACTTCTGGACGCCAGCGTATTGGCTCCGAACGTGCTGTTGTTGAACGTGAGACCGAGGTTTAACAGACCGCTGGCATCGATCTGGTTGCTGTACTCGTCAAAAACAAAATTGTCATTGATTTCCTGGGTTCCCTGATCCGAACTACCCCTGTATGTGCGCTCGATGCCGTCAACGCGCTGCTCCCAGTCATTACGGTAGTTGCCTGCCGCGAAAAAGCCGAATTCAGCATCCTGCCAGTCGAGGTCAAACACGTTGCCGTAACTGGCACCGATCACGCCCTTAGGCTTGGCCTCCGTGGTCGTTATATCGAGGTCATTCTTGAGCAGGCTGGCGCCGGCAGCGCCTAATCCCTGAACAGCCACTTCAGGATAAAAATCCGAATATCGCAGCGCATCAGAAATGGCCCGGTAGGTAGCGGCCTTGCTGCGAGACCCGTCGTCTGCGCCTGCCCAGTCAAAATCGCCCCTGGTCGGGTCGCTGAACACGTCTTCGCCGGTCAACCCTTGAGTAAAGCCGGTAGATACAGTGATTCTGCCCTCGGCCTCGGCCGGATACGTCCGGGTATTGATAACCAGATTTCCGCCTGTACTTTCACCCGGCATGGGCGCGATGAAGTTTTTCTTGACGTCCAGCTGACTGACGAAGTTAGACGGAAACAGATCCAGCGGAATCGTGCGCTTTGCCGGATCGGTACTGGGCAGCGTGGCCCCGTTCAGCGTGGTCGTAATGTAACGACCGCCCAGGCCGCGGATAAACACGAAGCGCCCGTCCTTGACCGTCACGCTCGGTACGCGGATGACCGAACGGGCTATGTCGGTGCCGCCGAAACGAGACAGCTCACCGATGCCCAAAGTGTCAACAACGCCTGCGGAGTAGCGCTCACTTTCGCCCAGCGCTTCAGGTTTATACTTCGCAATCGCGAAGATTTCTTCGATCTGGGGGGCTTCAATTGCAAGCTTCGTGTCGTCCCCGGACGGTGCTTTGATAGCAAAACTGGCGCCGCGTTCGATATTGGTAACAACTCTCACGCCCTCGATTTTCTGTGCCCCCAAAACCGAGTCTTCGATGGTGACCGTATAAAGCCCGCGGGGTAGTTCCACGCGGTAGTTACCGTCGGCATCGGTCCGCGTGCTGACGCCGTTCACCTTCACGACCGCATCGGCAATCGGCAGACCGTTCGATGTGACCCGCCCGAGTAAGGATCCGCGCGGAGCCAATGCACGCTCTGAGGGCGCCTCCGTCTGAAAATAGGTTTCTAACGAGGCCTGGGGCTCTTCTCCGAAACGCAGCGACACGCTGAGGTCCGCGTATTGGCCCTGCGCCGTATCTAAACGCTGGCTGAAAACCGTGTTGCCTTTATCAAGGACGACAATAATGTGTCCGCCTACGGTCAGGTCAAAGAACACGGACCCGTCGTCGGCTACTGTTTTCTCCTCTAATCCATCCAGCCTGACTTTCAGGCCGGTCGCCGCATTACCGTCCTTAAACACGTACACGGCGAGTTCATCTGCCGCCTGAATGGACAGAGCGCAACAAATAAGAACTGTTGCTGCGGAAAGCTTAGCTATAGCGCGTCTCATTACTTCCTCTAAATATTTGCTGCTAACCGGAGTCAAAAGGACCCGTATGGCAAAAGCACAAGCCGTAGTTTTTTAGCCTTGCGCTCAGCATGAAAAATGGAACTTAGGACTTAAGGTTCCAGTAATGCCTTTGTATTAATCATTGAGGGCATTAAAGAGGAGAAATGTTGCAGGTGTTTTTCGGTGGTATTGCAGAACAATGACAGCTGCATAATTTCGACAGATAGCGGGCTTAGCGGCTTTGCCGGGGTGCAGACGCCATAAGATGACGCTTGAAACCGGATTTAAGTAAAATGATTTTCGCCGGCCGTGACCTGCTAGCAGGGATGCATTGAAAATGCCCGGTACCGCCTATTAAATAAATCCAGGCTGCAATGATGAGCAAAACAGGTACTGCGGGTTTTAAGCGCGTCTGAAACGCTCTGTTTTTTTCGCTCAGCGGAATTTCTGCGGCTTGGCGCCACGAGTCGGCTTTCCGGCAGGAACTGGTGGTAGCGATCCTGCTAACGCCGATTGCTCTATGGTTGGGACAGGACGTTACTGATTACGCACTGCTGCTGGGTTCCTTGCTTATTGTCCTGATTACCGAATTGCTGAACTCGGCCATAGAGGCCGCTGTAGACCGCGTCGGGACCGGCCGCCAAGCACTGTCTGGCCGGGCAAAAGACATGGGCTCGGCTGCCGTATTTTTTGCGCTCTTACTGGTGCTGCTGATATGGGGGCTGATCGCCTGGGAACGCTTCGGAGTTCATTGCTGTGCCAATTGACCGCTAGGGTGCGGTAATAAATTTACTCATTCATTCGGCCGGCCGGGTGAAATAACTGGCGCCGTCCGGCAAAGCGGTATCGCTGCTAATCGCTTGGCCCGCTCGAACCTGGGGCGGTGGCACATCAATCCCTTCAAACATCTTGTAAGGGTGAAACCAGAACTGGATTGTCCATTTTTCACCGCCGTTCAGCACCGGCAGAGCCGCATGGCTGGTTTCGATGTGGGCTGAACCGTCCGGGTTCATGTTGGTCCAGCTTACTGCGCGGCCCAGCCTCGGCTGCACTTTAATGTTCAGATTGGGAAACGCTGTACCCCCGCCTTGCTCCTCCGGAAGGTCGTTCAGGTACAGCAAAACCGTGTACAGCCTGTCCACGGAAAAATGACTGCCGTAGTCAACATGCTCATTGTAGCGGCCGCCTTCCTGGTAACGGGTAACGTAGACCGCTTCAAGATGAGTATAGGGAACCCCCACCAACGCGGCTGCTCTGCATGCGAACGGGACCAAGGCAGGGTCGCGTCGTCGCGGGCCAAAAACCAACGCCGTATCCGATTTTCGGCCCGGGTCCAATACGAACTTGCCCCCTTGCCGCACCGCCGAAGGCACCAATTTATCCGTCGCCAATAGCACCAAAGCCTGAGCCTCTTCCGGCGTACAGAAATTATCGATCACCGCAATTCCGGTCTGCTCTATTTTGCGCACCGTGAAACCGTCCGGCAAATAGGACAAGTTGTGGGGCGCTATCCGCGCCGGAAATATACGGTGCAGAAAATAATAGCGTCGGTCGAAAATGACTCGAAGTCTTCTACGAATTTTTTTAATCACTTTCGCGCACCCGAATTCGCTGTCCGGCTTTGACCACAAGAGCCGTTGTTAATCCGCTTGGCCAGTCAATTTGCACTTTACCCTCGTCTGCCTCGCCAAGCGCCAGTATTATCGCCGGTTCATTTTGACTCTGAAATGCCTGCGTCGACCGGACAGTATAAAAATGGGTTTCATCGGCTTCCAGCCTGACACGTGCGCCAATTGCGTCCCTGTTACTGATGACGCCCTCCAGAATCAACGTTGCGGTTTTAAGCTTAGCAGCTGAGTTGTTAATAAAGAGCGCGCCGTATTGACGTGAATCTATATCGTATTTCCTGTCCCACCAGCTATCACCCCCCATATTCTGGAACACATCGGACGCCCCGTCCTGGTCTACATCGCCGAACACGATGCCGTATGCACGGGTCCTGAATGGTCCGTCTGAACCGCTATACAAGACCTCCGTGCAACGCTCAAAAGTCCCTCCAATGTTGCAGAAAACCGCGTCCATATCGGCCCTTTCAGGAGCCCCGCTGCCTATGACGACGTCCGGCCAGCCATCGTCAAAAAGATCGCCCACGCCCAGGCCCGCCGTATTTTCAAAATCGCTATCTTTATCCCAGACGGCCACCCGTTCGGTATCAATGCCAACAAAAGCACCCGCTACCCTGAATGTCCCGTCGCCCTGATTAAACATCACCAAATCCTGCTCCGCCTGCCGCCCCAGGTACAGGTCATCATGACCATCCTGATCAAAATCTGCTGCAGCAGCGGCGAAGACTACGGGCGCACCCTCCTGATGAAAAACGTTTTTTGGAAACTGGCCGACCAGGATTTCATCGGTAACGTCTTGAAAAGCCCTCCCGTCGAGGTTTTGATAGAACATGTGATTCTCAATGCCGGCAAAGTAGAGATCCTGGTCTCCGTCGTTATCGAAATCGAACCAGACGATATTCTTTCCATCCCGGGTCCAGGGATCGGGAGTGGCGATGCCCAGCGACCGGGTGACATTAGAAAACTTGTTGTTACCATCGTTGTGGAGTAGCAGAACGGGACCGTAGACTCTTGAAACAGCCAGGTCCAGCAAACCGTCGTTGTCATAGTCGGCCCAGCCCAGTCCCCACCACCTGTAGGGCCTGGAATTGAATTCTTTCAAGCCGGCATTATCCGTTATCGACACGAAGCGGCCCTCTTCGTCTATACGGTTCTCATACAAGGATATGCGCGATTGACCCGCATATCCGCCGCCAGCCAGGGCTACATCAAGATCTCCGTCATTATCGATATCCGCGAAACTGGCGCTCCAATTCGATAGCAAATCTTCGCTCGATACGCCCAAGTCGACGGGCCGGAAGCTTCCATCGCCATTATTCAGATAAAAGGCTGAAACACCCCAATCATCTTTCCGTAATCGGCGATCTGCATTGGCTGCATACAAATCCACCCAGCCGTCGCCATCCATGTCGACAAAAGCCGCGCCCTTGCCATAGCGAATTTGATCCCTTAAACCCGCCGACTCGGCACGATTACAGAACATGGCCGTTTTATCGCAGATAAATTCGGGGTCTGTCGGCAGCAGATAATTAATATCTGGCCTGGACAGACTGCCCAATGCCCCCACTATGCCAATCAGGAACACTGATAGAACGCTACCGGTAATGTAGAGTCTCTGATCAGCTAACTGCTTGAGCAACTCTGGCTTAAATATTACAAAAAAGCCTGCTGCAACCATACAAAACTGCAGCCCCAGCACGGTGACCCGAATCGACTGGGACTCCAAATTGCCATCCGATGTAAACAGCCAGCCTAAGCTGCCGCTACTCAAAGCCATACCCGATGCGATAGTCAGTGCTCCGATGGTCTGAGCCCATGCGGATCCGTCAGATAACGGATTGCTTTCTTTATTCATCAGCGACAGCTGTCCACTAATACTTCTCCCTCCGCCGCCTTTAAGGTTACTACGCGAGTTGAACGCCCGGACAAATCGGTCATCGGCCGACCCAGGTCGATGCTGCGCGTTGGCTGACCAGGCTCATTAACCAGTGTCATCCCGCATTCAAAATCCCGTCGAAACAGACCCTCGTACATATAGCGCTCGCCAAGCGCCGCGCCGAGACCAATGCGATATCCGCTCCAGAAACTATCGGGGTTCATGCGACTCCTGTCGCCGTCCGCCCCAATCAGGTCGCCGCCATTATTGATAAGAAAATAAAATGCGAGCTCAAGGTTCCGGTCCTTGATTGAATCCGAATCATCGTCGTCCAGGATGACATGGCGGCCCAGGCCGTGCACCCAGTCTATGTAAGCCAGAAAGGTCTTGAAGCCGTATTTACCGTCACCGCCGGCGAGTCCTTTGCCGGCCGTAACTCCGCGCTCCAGATTGATGTAATCGGCGGCCAGCGCCTGACGCAATAGGTACTCGTCATTCCCATCAGCAGGCTCCGCCCAGAATATAACGTTGTGGGCAATTTCCGCGTCGGGGAAGCGCTGACGCACTTCTTCCATAAACTCGGCAAAGTATCGCTGCCAGTCTGTCAGGCGCATTTCCTTGCCGGTCCGCGGGTCTATGGGTTTAACGTGATCGCCATTGCCGTCACTAACGCGCCATAGCATGTTGACATCGTCCACCCAGATGCCGATATAGCCGGCCTGCATGTTGTTCGCTAAACGCTCGATCCAGTGGTCACGAAACTCCGGGTTACCGAAATCGGCTGCGTACTGCGGGCATGTGCCATTCTTGCATGCATACGGTATGTACAGCATGTTCCCGGCAGCATCGCGCAAGACCCATTCGGGATGCTTTCTGACCGTGTCACCGTCGGGCTTTATTTTGTACGCGTCCTCATATTCCCAAGCGTTGGGGAACCAGGTCAGTCTTTTGTCGAAGTAGGGAGAATAAACCTGCATGCGATAGTAGTTTTCGCGCATGGCTTTTTTCTGAGGTTCGGTTGGCCGTTTTGTCCAAGGTGAAAAATCAGCTTTGGCATCGACAAAGAAGCGGACCCGACCCTCCGGCCCTTCGGGCGCTGGGGCAGTAGCCGCCATAAAACTGATGCCAGACAAAAAGACGGCTGCGGCGAGCAGAGATAGATTTCATTCGATGCCGTCCAAAACATGAGATCGTATTCTACATGGCCAAACCCGGCTCAGGGATTATCCGGGAACACAAACTGTAACCGAGGGCTTCACAACGATACGCACCGTCATAAACTCAGACGACGTAAACACCTGTAAAAAGAAGAGCCCCCTGCACCCATCGATGCAGGAGGCTCAGACTCAGGTTGGGCTTGATTACAGGCCAGCGTTTACAAACAGGCCCCTACCAGAACCTCGCCCTCGGCAGGACCGAGCGTAACCGAACGCACCGAGTTGCCCTCGAGATCAATCATATTTTCGCCCAGGTCGATCGTTCGGGAAGGTTCTTCCGGCTGGTTCACCAGCGTAACGCCACACTGGAAATCGCGCCTGAATATTCCGTTTTCCTTGTAACGGTCTCCCAACGCCTCACCCAGGTTGGTTCGGTAACCAGACCAGAAGTTATCCGGGTTCATCCGACTGCGGTCGCCGTCGGCACCAATCATGTCGCCGCCGTTGTTGATAAGGAAATAAACGGCGAGCTCCAAATCCCTTTCCCTAATGGTGTCGGAGTCATCATCGTCCAACGTAACGTTTTTGCCCAGACCATGCGCCCAATCGATATAACTAAGGAAAGTTTCAAAGCCGTACTTGCCCGTTCCGCCGCGCATGCCATCCGTTGTCGCCCCGCGTTCCAAATTGATGTAGTCGGCCGCCATCGCCTGCCTGATCAACCACTCATCATTACCGTCTGCCGGCTCCGACCAGTAAATTACGTTGTGGGCTATTTCTGCCGTCGGGAAGGCGGCGCGGATTTCCTCGCTAAACTCGGCCACGTAGCGTTGCCAGTCGGCGAAGGTCATGGGTGCACCTGTCCGCGGATCAATAGGCGTCACCTTGTCGCCGTAGCCGTTGCCAACCCTCATCAGCATATTTAGGTCATCAACGAATATGCCCTTGTAACCTTTCGCCATTGTTTGAGCGAGACGGTCTATCCAGAAGCGGCGAAACTCGGGATTACCCATGTCGCCCGCGTATTGCGGACAGGTTCCGCCGGAACAGGCGAAAGGAATGTAGAGCTTGTTGCCCGCAGCGTCCCGCAGTATCCACTCCGGATGTTCGGCGTCGACCGAGCCTCCGGGACTGATCTTGTAGGCATCTTCATACTCCCAGGAATTCGGGAACCACTCCAGCACGCGATCGCCATAGGGCGAATAGACCTGCATGCGATAGTAGTTTTCGAGCATTACTGCTTTCTGCGCCTCAGTCGGGTTATCCGTCCATGGTGTAAAATCAGCCTTACCGTCAACGAAGAACTTGACCACGCCGGCGGTCCCTTCATTAGCGACGGGAGCCGCCTGAACCGTCAGGTCGAATTCCGCCAGCGAAGCCGATTTGCCGCCATCACTTACAGAGATCGTTATGCCGGTGGTTTTACCGATGTTACTCGCAGCCGGCGTACCCCATAGCCTACCGGTTCCATTATCAAACTGAGCCCAGCCCGGCATATTTACGATATCGAATGTGAGTCCTGCGGGGCTGCCATCCGGGTCGGATGCCGACGGCCGAAAGTTGTAGGCCACACCCACCAATGCGGTAGTTGCCGGCGTCCCGGAAATAACCGGGGCGAGGTTTGCACTGCCATCGCCTGAACCAGATGAACCCGAGTCGCCACCCACATCACCGGCCAGCAAGGTCGTGGCCTTGAATCCGACTTGTGGAGACAAATTGCCGTCCGTGTCCATTGCCGCAACGGAGAAACGGTACTCCGTGCTCGGGCTGAGCCCTGACACCTGGTATTCAGTCGTTCCGACTACGCCTTTGTCGGCCCCGTCTAACCAGACACGGTAACCCTCGACGCCGGCGCTTTCAGCCGGCTGATTCCAGGCGATCCATAAAGACGCATCAGTCGCGTCAATTACCCTGAAGCCATAAGGTACGTCAACGGATTTGTTGGCTGAATTCTTGCCTGCTTTGTACCAGCGACCGTCGAAATAGTAATTGGCCGCCAGCGTTTTTACAGACAGCGTCGCCGCATCTGACGTCGTCCCGTCGGAATAAACGGCAGCAACACTAAATTTATATTGGGTACCTGCCTGCAGGTCAACAACCTGGATTTGCCTGTCTTCTACAAGACCGAGATTCCTGCCATTCATTTTCACCTGGTAACCAAGCAAGCGGGTCTTATCTGCCGGCTCGCTCCAGGCTATCCATAATCCATATTTCCCAATAATCACCGGCTCGACGTTATAGGGCGCCTCCGGCAACGGGCCGTCGGTGGCCTCGACGGTAGAATAAGTGACGGTCAGACGGGGCCTCGACGCGGGGCTGTCTTCACTCGATGCAAATCGCAGCCCGTCTGTGCTGGCCGAGTTACGCAGAATAAACCCGCGGTTGTCCTTTTGCCCCGATACCCATGACTGCAGCACCGCCAGGCCCGCGCTGTTGAGCGGCACGGTCTGGCTGCCGATGGCCATGTTATTAAAGGAAGCGAGCACATTCGGCGCAAAGTCGCCGCTGCCCGTCGCGCCTGCGGTTGACCATGCGCCGCTAATGCCGGTCGCATTCCAGGTCGCCCCGGATTCAAGCCAGTTTTTCTCAACCGCGTACAGATTGTAGTTGTCAGAACTGGAGCCCGTAACATCGACGCTGATGGTCGCGGACTCGATGGTGGCATTGGCCGGAATTGCGCTTATATCCCATCGAATCAAACCTGCTGTCTCACTGCCGGCATCGTCTCCGTCTATGTCCAATTCCCGTTCAGAGCCGTAATTGCTGGTAGGGCTGCCTTCGCTTATAAAAGTGTCTTCAGCACCGGCATAAGAAGCATCAGGCAGCACACCATTCTGAAAACTGGTGGTCGCAGTCGCTGTGTACTCGACTTCTGCCGTTGCACCGGCTTCGATGACATTACTGTCGGCATCGGCAACGTTTGCTACTGAGAGTTCGTAGGTAACATTAGTCTGCAGCGGGGAAGTCGTCAGAATAACGGTACGCCCATCGGCGGATAGCTGCGCATCCAGAATTTCTGGATCAGCGGCCGATGCCGTTATTCCCGCGGGAGCTAAGGAATAATTGCTTACGGTTTCTGCCGATGTCTTGTCCAGCGTCTCGCTAAATACGAGTTCGATGGTGGTCGGGCTATCCGTTTCGACAGCGCGGATACTGGGCGGCGTCGTATCATCACCTTTACTAATCGTAAAATAATCCAGGCGATTCCCGCCATCGTCGATAAAGGACAAGTCCAGGCGATTGCCGGCCACGTCCAGCACCAGCGAACCCAGTTCTCTCATACTGACGAGCATCGCCGGGTGATCAAGGGCGCCTGATGACGAAACGCTGCTCGCGTTGCCCGCCACTACGTAGACAGCACCCTGATTTGGCTGACGGGGGAGCACCTTGCTATAGGCGCCATCCGAATCCTCTCGACCATTGCCTCCGTCTACTTGCATCGAAGTGCTGAATGTATCGGACAGACCGTAATGGCCATCCATCAGCGCAGAGCGCTCGTACGCGTGGCTGTGACCGGACAAAACGAGATCGACGCCATAGCTCTCAAGGATTTTTACGGCGACCTCCCTCATTTGCGTCTGGGTAGACGACGTATCGGAATCGTGGGAGCCTTTGGAATAGGGTGGGTGATGCCAGAACGCTATGACCCAGTCTTTATCGGTGGCAGAAAGATCGTTTCTTAGCCATGTCATCATCGGCCCGTCGAAATCGTCATCGGACCCGTATGAATCCAGCGACACGAAATGTATGTTCCCGTAGTCGAACGAATAATAGGCCTCGGTCCCCGATGGCAGACCGCCCGCTTCGGCATTTCGCGGGAAAGTAAAAATGTCGTAATAAGGCCCCGACTCGTTGCCGGAGTCAGCCGAGTGTCCGTCGTGATTACCAAACGCCGAATAGACGGGCACTTTGCGCAGCAGTTCAGGGTAAATCTCGAAAATAGCGCGTTGATATTCGGCGTCGGTTCCATCCTGATATGCGTTATCGCCCAGCATCAACCAAAGATTGGTCTGCTCTGCACCGCTATAAGACTTATAGCTGTCGCGGACTGCGACAGCGCCGCTGTTAGCCTTGCCGGGGTCACCAGTAACCCATACTCGAACCGGGGATGAAGACCCCGGTGCCGGAGCCGTTGTAAAGCTGAAGCTGCTGTCGCCGGCCAGGGCGCCCGCCGAGCTGCCGACGTCGTAGTAGTAGCGGGTAGCGGGCGACAGGCCGCTCAGTTTGACGGAATGCTCTGTGCCACTGGCGTTCGCCAGAGCGGAATCGGTCAGCGAACCGGCGGCCTTGCCGTAGCGAACCCGCGCGTCCGTAGGCACATCGGTCCGCCAACGCACGATGACGCTACTCGGCGTTACGACCTGCAAATACGGGCCACGAACGACCTCCGCTGCTTCCGCAGCCGAAAGTGACCAGAAATGGAACATCGTCAGAACTACGACGACGGATTTACAAAATGTAGACGGCGCACTTGACGGCCGTCCGTAGCCGAATTGATTCATACCGGTAACTCCGCGTTCGTAGGCTATGGGCCCTTAGATCGGTAGCTTTGCGACCCACTCTTTCAAGTGGTGTGCCCTTGTCAGTCAAGCAAGCGTGTCACGGGCGAAAATCGAAAGCAACAACAACAACAACAAATAAGTAAATATGTGACGCACATCACATACGAGGCCGGATTATGTAGAGCTGAAAATGGGCTGTCTATCCCGCGACGCATCACGTTGATATCAATTAAGTAATTGAATTGCTTCCAGTTAACATAATGTTTACTGCGCCCGAATGCCGGACAAGGCTTTTGCTGCGGCAGACCCGGGCTGAGAAAACCGTCACAAAATTTTGGGTTTAGACGGACAACTTGCGGCTTATTGTTAACGAACCAGGGTTCGAAACGGTGACCCGAATCACAGCAAAGCGAAGGAAACAACGCTCTAGATTTCGCCGGCAAATCTATTCGGGCTTTTTCTCTCGGACGCTCAAACAACGCTAAACAATTTCACCGTTATGTAAAGTGTGCGCTGCGAACCCCATAGGTTTCCGCCTATACTAATTTAATAGAAAAAAGACCGGATAAATCGCATAGGAGCGATTCGCCGAATAACTAAAGCATAAGCTCGGGTTGGTAATCATCAATTCGCCAATATACCGGTCGGAAAATAGTAATAACCAGAAACGATATCGCCGATCAAATAGGCATTAGTCGCAATAAGCAAGACTGACCGAAGAAAATATAATTAAAGGTCAGAAGGGGAATAAGAAATTGGATACGTCCGTCAAGGCCATTTTGCCGAAGCCCTTCGATGCTTCGCCACGCAGCAATGTCCATCTGTCGCATACGATTGTGATTGGGCTGGTCGCGTGTCTGGATGCGGCAATCATCCTCGTAACTGGTTTCGGGTTGTTTGAACTGTACCTCGATAGTGCTCCTGACTACTTGTCACGTTATTTGGGGGTAATAACCATATATACGATTCTGACGCTGCAGACGTTCAATACGGCCGGGCTCTATCGGTTCAATGCCATCATTCGACCCCGTAAACATGCCAGGAAAATACCGGTTATCTGCAGCGCTGTATTCCTTGCGATCGTAGCCATAGGCTTTGCGCTAAAAATTTCTGCCGATTTCTCCCGCATCTGGTCCTTTGCGTGGTTCGTGAGCTCGACCTCATTTCTCTGGCTTTCGCGTTTTGCGGTGCAACGCTTCCTAAGAAAGGCGGCTGCCGCGGGCGCGCTGACCCGCAATATCATCATTTACGGCGGGGGCGATCATGGCAGGAAGCTGATTGAACATCTGGAGAGAATTCGTGAACCGTGGAACCACATCGTCGGTGTCTTCGATGACCGCAGTGACCGTGTGGGCGACACGGTGGCAGGCTACCCGGTGCTCGGCAACCTGAACGACATGCTTGACTATGGCCGCTTGAACCGCAGCGATGAAATATTGATTGCCCTGCCGTGGAACTCGCAGCAACGCGTCCTGCAGATCGTGCGCATACTGACGGCGCTGCCGGCCAATATAAGGCTCAGCTCAGAAATAGCGGGCCATGAGCTCCTGCATCAAAGTGTTTCCTACAAGTTTGGCGTCCCGATGCTGAACATCATGGAAAAGCCCGTATCCGGCTGGGGTGCGCTTTCGAAAAATATACTCGACGTAATGCTGGGCGTGCTTTTCACGCTCATCGCACTACCGATCATGGCGCTGGCGGCGATCGCAATTAAACTTGAGAGCAAGGGGCCGATTCTGTTCAAGCAGCAGCGCTATGGCTTCAATAATCAGCTGATCGAGGTGTACAAGTTCCGCAGCATGTATACGGAAATGACGGATGCCAATGCCGAACAGCTAACCACCCGCGACGACCCCCGCGTAACCCGCGTCGGCGCATTCTTGCGGCGGACGAGTCTCGACGAATTGCCCCAGCTCCTGAATGTGCTGAAGGGCGAAATGTCGGTAGTTGGCCCACGCCCACATGCAACCAGGGCAAAGGCCGCCGGCAAGCTTTATGAAGACGTTGTCGACGGCTATGCCATACGCCACAAGGTCAAGCCTGGCATCACCGGCTGGGCCCAGGTCAATGGCTGGCGAGGCAATACAGACACGGAAGGCGACATCATGGGGCGGCTCGAACATGACTTCTATTACATCGAGAACTGGTCAGTCATGTTCGACCTGTACATCATCCTGAGGACGATCAAGGCCGTGATCGTCGGCGACAAGAACGCCTACTAGGCAGGCCTGCTGATCTCTTCAAGCCCATTGCCGTGGGCAAGCAAGCCAGACGACCGTTCGGTTCGAGGAGGTAAAGCTCAGGCCTTGAGGAGCTGCTCGTAGACCGCGACTGTGCGATCGACCATGATTGCCGCCGTCTTGGTCGACGACTTTTCGCCCGATGCCTCGCTCATGGTTTTACGCAGCTCAGGATTGCGGGCGAGACTTTCGATCCGCGCCGGAAGTTGCTCCAGCTGTGACTGCGCAATTACGTAACCGTTAATGCCCTCATCGACGACTGCCCCGGCGCCGCCTACATCGGTGGAAATAATTGGCAACTTCCGTGCCAGCGCTTCCAGATAAACGTAAGGAAATGCTTCGTAACGACTGGGCAAAACGAAGACATCAAAACCTGCCATCAGGAATACTCCGTCCGCCAGCCCGGTAAACCGGACCCGATCATCCAGATCGAGCTGCTGAGCCAGCTTCTGCAAATCACCCATATCCGGGCCGTCGCCCACTATCGCCAGCACCAGGTCAGGATTATTCGCATGCGCCTGCTGAAATGCCCGGACCAGCCGGTCAACCGACTTCTGGCCTGATAAACGACCCACGAAACCCAGGCAGATATCAGAATCCTTCAAACGCAGCTGCTGTCTCGCACTGACGCGGTCGGGTTCGGGCAAGCTGGCGATACCGTTCTCAACCGTGAACAATATTTTCTTGTTAAGGCCCAATGACAACGCATGATCATGCTCTTCGTCGGAAACGCAAATGACACCGTCCGCCAATACACCCAGTATTTTTTCCGCAACGGTGTATACCAGGCGTTTGGCGCTGCCCAAATCCGGTGCCAGGGTGATGAGGGCATGCGGCGTGTAGACTTTTTTGCCCGGCAGCCCGATGGCAGCGAGACGGACGAGCGCTCCCGCCTTGGAACTGTGGCCGTGCAGGATATCGAAAGGCCCTCGGTCGTTTATGATCTTGCGCAATTTCCGCGCAGCACTGAGATCGTGCAGCCCCAGTTCACGTTCCATGGGCAGGCAGTGCAGCGTTGCGTCGCCGAGCTCAGCTAACTCTCGCAAATACCAGTCTTCAGCGCGCACGGCTGAATAGACAATTTCGATGTGGTGACCGAGCCGCAGCAGGCCTCCCGCGAGGTCGAGCACATGCCGGACCGAGCCACCGCTGCCGGGCTCGATTACCAGAAGAATCCGGAGGCACTTGCTTGCGGCTGCCATTAGACCTCGGCTCCCGTCGATTTACCGGCGGCCCCGGCGGCAGGCCATGACAGGCCGCGCACCGGATACAGGCGCCTAGTCGCCAATACTGGCCTGAGGCACCAGCCGAAGCCGCGCCGCCTTGTCCTGACTCTTTTCGGGGCTACCGGCATAGTATTTCTCCATGTCCCCGGCATAGGCGACTACGTCTCCATACTGATATGTGGCGTAGTGCTTGAGGTTAACCATCGACAGGAACGTGCCGGCGAAGCGGGCCCCCGCAGATGCGAGTTGCTCCATGGCCATTTTAACTACCGCCATTTTCGTTTCGTTCCATCGAATGACAAAGACTGTAGCGTCTACCCGGCTGGCCAGTATGCGTGAGTCAGCGCAAGCCATGACCGGCGGCGTGTCGATGATGACCATGTCGTACTCCGAGGCTGCCTGGCGCAATAACTCATCCATGGCAGCAGACCCTATCATGCCTTCTGAGTCGTAATTGTTTTCGCGGCCGGCCGGCACAATATAGAGGCTGGTATCACGGAATTGGACTACTGCATCATCAAGCGTGGCGTTGTCCTGCAGCACGCCTGCCAAACCCGGGCCTCGCAACAGGTCCGCGAGACCAGCGCCGCGGTTCAGGCCCGCCTTTTTATAAATGCTGGGGCGACGCATATCAGCGTCGATAAGGAGCACCTTGCTGCCAGTAATAGCCTGGTTATACGCGAGACACGAGGCGATAGTAGACTTCCCCTCGAGCGGCACGGATGACGTAAACATGATGGTCTGGGGAGGCTTGTCGTCAGGAAACCCGAGTTTAATACTCCAATCCAGGGTCTTTATCGCCTGCCCATAGGCGGAATTACGTTTCTCCGCAAATGCCGGCAATGACTCCTCTTGCTTCATAGCCGCTGAAACGGGGGCAAAGCCCAGCGATGGAACACCGGTGACTGCCGCCAGATCCTCACCACTCCTGACACCGTGGTCCAGCAGCTCCAGCAGCAGGATAAGGAACAGGCCAATACACGTCGACGCTATAAATAATAAGGCCAGTATTGCCACCTTGTTTGGAAAGGAAGGTTCTGCAGGAATATCCGCGTAGGAAATAACTCGCGCATCCGCCTGCTGAAAATCAAAATCTTCCTGCGACAAGGTTTCTTTTTGCCGCGCTAACAATGTAGCCAACAATGCCCTGCTCGCCTCCGCCTCTCTCTCAATCATTCGTACCTTGATTGAATTCTGATTGGCATTCGCGACGTCTGTTTTCAGGCGATCGACATTTTGCTCAAGGGCGCGCTCCTTCGCGCGCGAAACTTTTACTTGATTCTCAAGACCGCCGATAGTCTTATAGACCTCGTCGGTAATCTTGTTTTCAAGATCTTTCGCTTCAGCCTGCAAACTGATCATCCGCGGGTGTTTAGCGCCGTATTCGGACGACAACTCGGCGATGTCCGTCTGAATCACGGCCTGCTGCTCCCGCAGACGCTGTATCAGCGGCGAATTCAAAACTTCGCTTGCGGTATCGATGCCGCCAGGCTGCTCGACAAGTGTCTTAAGCTGATTAAGCTGCGCCTCGGCATTCGACCGGGCACTTCGAGTTACGATGAGCTGTGCGTTGATTTCGGACAATTCCTGCGAGCTCAGCGTCAGGCCATTGTCTGCCAGCAAACCGTATTCCCGGCGCAAATTTTCCACTTCACCTTCGGCCAGCTCGACTTTTTCACGCAACTCGGCTATGCGTTCCGTCAACCAGCTGTTTGCCTGTCGCGTCGAGTCATACTTGGCCTCTATTCGCGAAACCATGTATTCGTCGAGCAAAGTATTGGTGACAAGTTGAGCTTTAGCGGGATCATTCGACACAAATGAAACCGCGATCACGCGAGAATTGTCCTGTGGAGACACGGTCAGCCTGGACAGCAAGCTATCGGTGGTCGTCTGATAGGCGTACTTCTCCCTCTCGAGGCGCTCGCCCTCAGTTTTTGCGAGCGACAGAAAGTCTTCATAGGAACCTACGTCGGCGAGATAGCCGTTGAACTCAGCATCCTCGAGTAAACCGAGCCGAGTAATCACACGCCGGGCGAGATTGCGCGAATTCAGTATATAAGCCTCACTCTGCACCGACGCCGCATCACCGGGCAGGCCGGCCACAACGGCTTCCAGAGATGCGATATTGGACTCCTGAGACTCGATCAGCACCATCCCTTCGGCCGTATAGCGCGGCGCAACAAACAACAGTCCGACGAAACCAAGTATCAAAAAGGCCGCGACAGTCTGGATGAGCACCCACTTGCGGCGCACGATCGCCCCAAAAATATCGCTTAACCCACTGCCTTCCGGCGTCAGTAACACCCCTGTACTGTTTTGATCGACATCCATAATCTCAGCTACCTCTAATTATTATTCTCTAGCCGTCCGCATCCTGCAGATCAGAAGAACCGTTCGCCAATTTCTATTACGTCTCCGGGCATCACGGCTGTATCTGCCTCTCCGGATATTTCGTCACGTCCGTCAGCCTTCTCGCGCGAAATCTTTATATTGCCTTTCTGTGCCCGATGAGTGAATCCGCCCGCCATCGCTACGGCATTAATAACCGTCATTCCACTGACATAGGCGTAACTACCTGGGGCGTTTACTTCACCGACTATATAGAACGGCCGGTAGTTCAATATTTCCACGCTGACCCGCGGATTTTTGAGAAAATCCGGCATCAGCGCATTCGTAATATCCTTTTCCAGCTCATTTAGCGTCTTGTTTGCTGCATCGATATCCTGAATCAATGGCAGCGATAACTGACCCGCTCCGTCAACCTCGAAATCGCCTGACAGATCCTCGTGCCCATAAACTGAAACTCGCAAACGGTCGCCGGCCGCCAGCCTGTAGTCTGTAGGCACCGAACTTTCCTGTGCCCACACAGCAGCAGTACCTGTCAAAAACCATGCAACCAAACAAATGATTTTTATAAAGCCCTTCATCGATATCTCCAGATCACTTTCGCTCGCAACGCTAAATTTTCCCAACAACGCCCAAATACAGTCTATTAATCTCAAATGTTTGCACGTTGAAATCCGGACTATTCTTATAATTAGAGTCACGTTCTTGATAAATGTATCCGGCGTTAATGCCCCAGCGCCGGTTCAGCGAATATTCAGCTCCGAACCTGGCACTGAAAACGTCATCCTCTCGCGTAATGTTCAGGAAGTCTTCATTTCTGGATTGAAGCTCCAGCGTCAATATAATGTTGCGGCGCAATTCATGGTCGGCGGCCAAAGAGAACAGCAGCTCCTGAATGCCGGATGAGGCTATCGTCGGAGGCGGCGGCGAGTCGTTAATTCCGTCAACGGTCGACCCGCGCAGGCGCTGATCGACGCCCAGAGTTATCGTCGTCAGCCGAGTAATATTCCAATCTATAGACGCGCCTATCAGCAAACCATCCTGCGATTCAAAACGGCGGCTGGCATAGTCAATATTGCGGTAGCCGACGTAAAACTCGCCAACCGTCACGCCCGACAAGTCCAGCTCTGAACCAACGACGAGGTCGTAGCCGTCCTGATCCTGAAGTATACGGTTGCGGATTTGGTCAGGGTCTTTAATCCTGTAATCAATATCGAAATAGCGCCCCTCGACGAAAACACCGGCCCCGGGACTAACTTTGTATCCGGTGCGCAAGCGTATTTGGGTCAGATCACGGTCACGATCATCGTTCGAGACCTCCGTGCCTCTAGGGTTACCCGCCTCATCAAGAATAATCACCGTTTGGGGTTTAAAATCGAGTCGGGTCCAGTCCAGTTGCAGCTGAGCAAAAAAGCGGTTAGGCGCAAACCTGTATCGAAGCCCCAGATCATTCTTGTCGTATCGGGTTGGAGACAGCGCATTAGGACGGAAGTTCGGTGAACTTAGCGGCTCGTTCAAACGGCTGCTGCGGGCTTTGGCAGTCAACTTACTGTCACGCATGTTCAGGCCACCGTCGACCCATACTTCGTAATCTTCGAAATCCAGATTATCAGACTCATCGTAGCGCGCTATTCGCGCCAGCGCCCCGGCATTGAGTTCATGACGGGACCAATCAGACTCAATTTTGACCTCGGGTTTAATAAAGAAAAAAGTATCGTCACGATAAACGGGGCTGTCTTTTTCGACCGCCCGAATATTGTCGTCGTAGACCACGTCGACACCTAATTTTGGGAATACGCCGAATGCGCCCAGCCTGATACCGTCGGGGTCATAGTCGGGACGGGCTCTGTCCCTTACGGTCTCGCCACGTTCCTGCGCATGCGCCAACGTTCCCGAAGCACAGACCACAAATATAGACGTAAGAAGTTTTACCCAAGGTTTCATTTTTTATTATTCTTCTACTTGGCTGTTTCTAATTGAATGTCTAAGTATAGGCGTTGCTTGATCCTGCAATAACCACGCACCAGCGATCAGGCACCATGGCGAGACAAACACCGATCGACACACTCCACAGGAGCGGTCATTTAACTTAAAAATCTATTCGTAAACAACAGCTAACAGCAACATTCTAGACCTAACGGCAAGCAAAGCAAACGCCAAATTAGTCCGCCCCCGCTGGCACGGCTTTTCAAATCCGGCGCTGGCAATTCAGCGGCGCGCACAAGCTGCTGTTATATACGCAATTATGGGCCCGAACCAGTTCCTGGTCGAATGCGTGGCTAGTGCCCAAGTTAACAAAATCTGTGTCGGCTTTTGCGGCCTTAACTGCCATCAAGCTGACATAAGCAGCAAGTGGCACGCACGCCAGCAAAAAATGCAATGCCAGCTATCTTTTTTATGGGGCAGGCCACTACTGATTCTAGTGTTATGCAGATCATTATCACCCTGCTAACCTATCCCACCCCGCACTCACGGCTAAGGGACAAACGGTAATCTTTCTTTTATGCGATCTCATCCTTTGACTAATTTAATCGGCGGCTCAGCCCTCGTATTCCTATGCAGGCTTGCCGGAGCGATAACAGTTTTCGTATCGCAGATACTCATGGCACGCTGGATGGGCGCAGACTCTCTCGGCATATATGTGCTTGCATTCTCCTGGTCTTTGCTACTTTCCACGGCAACGGGCCTCGGGTTCCCTGCTGCAAGTCTTCGTTTCATTGGTGAGAATGTGGGTTCGGGCAATCGCGGCCTCATCAAAGGCTTTATCAGGCATAGTCGCATTACCGTCCTGCTGTCGAGCGGAATCACTGCGGTCATCGGCGCGGGGCTGATTTTCCTGCTCGATGATGTGATCCCTGCGAGTTATCAACAAGCCATGCTCATCACGATGGCATGTATTCCGATACTCACGCTGTTCAGGCTGCAGGACAAAATAGCGCATGCCTATTCATGGTTCGGCCTGGCCTTTGCGCCCAGCATGGCGATACGTCCGTTACTGTTTCTTATCCTGGTCGCCGCAGTTTTTTATTTACAAAAGCAACTCTCGGCAGGTCAGGCAATGGGCCTGCAATTCATCGCCCTGGCCCTAGTAACGCTGATCCAGTATTTGCTCATCAGACCACGGCTCGCCAGGGAACTCGGCAGCGCCGACGAACAGTATGTTCGGCGGGGCTGGACCACCACGGCCATACCGCTGCTTATAACCACATTGTTCGTGCAGTATTTTCCTGAGTTAAGCGTAGCCCTCATTGGCACACTATTGCCTTCAGCCGATGTGGCCATTTTTTATTCCTGTTTCCGCATAGCGCTGTTCATCGGTTTCGTGCTTACCGCCGTGAATGCATTGCTAACACCACAAATATCCCGATTACATTCCGCCGGCAAGCTGCAGGAACTGCAGGCCCGAGTGACACAGACAACACGCCTCAAATTCGCGAGCGCGATTCTTTTTCTGGCTTTGCTGGGCCTATTCGGCCGCACGATTCTCAGCTGGTTTGGCCAGGAGTTTGTTTCAGGCTACGACACATTGATAATTTTGGCGGCTAGCCAATTGATCCTTGCCGCTACCGGCCCCGTCGATCAACTGCTTAATCTTACGGGGCATCACAACCGCAGCCTAATAGCTTTCAGTTCATCAATACCGTTTGCGATTGTGCTGATGCTGTTTTTTGTGCCGCTGATGGGCATCAATGGTGCTGCATTGGTTATTTTGCTGACAGCACTTTTCTGGAACCTTTGGCTGCATTATGCCGTGGTCAAGCACCTCGGCATATATCCTTCGGTTTTTGCCCGCGCAAATCGTCTGGTTGATACCGGCGCTTAGAGGTTTGCGCCGCTGCCTATTTTTTTGTGACACCAGCTACGCACTTCGTGAAGATATTTTCGGCCCAGAACACTCATTGCGATGCGCTTCAGTACTTTTTCAAGATTGCCGCCGCTTTTGAGCTCTACCATGCGAAATCGCTCCTGCAGGTCTATCTCGGCAGCTATAGCCCGTTTATCCAACCAGGGCTTCAGCAACGGGTAAGACAAAGCCAGCAACTTCGGATCCGGGCCCTTCATAAAACGAGAAACCGGGCTGCCCCAATTCAACATCCCTATCGAGACAAACAGCTTGGCCGCGGCCTCTTCCGGTGGCGCCAGATAAGGCCTCACAAAATCGAACAGGACGAGATCGGCAGCATGGACCTCGGCCGGTGCTTCGGGCGAGATCCCGACATTGCGTATCTCAAACCCCTTGAAGGTTAATGCGTCAGGCGATCCGCCATAGTCGCGCCTCTTCGTCGTTATACCCGTGCCCTGCAAGCGCTTACCCTCTGCCTGCAACGCTTCCAGGGTCTGAGCCATGCGCCTGACCACGGAGAGGAAGCTGCGTTCAAATGCCACGGGGTCTTTTCTGAGCAGCACATCGATCGATACGATACTCGCGTATTCAAAAACATTCAGGATCGATGCCTCGTCGCGAAACATCAGCGTCGGAACATGGGCAACGCCGTCCAGCGCCTGAGCGGCCAGCAGAGCGCCGTCTTTCTCATACTCCCAATGATCGGGGTGCCCGGTACCTGCCCTGTCGAGGTACTGCTTTACGAAATACTTTTTGCCAGTCTCCGTCGCCTCGGCTACTGCAACTCGAGACCAGTTACGTTGTTCAATAGCCCCAATACGCAAGTCCACCGGCGGACTGTCGCCCGACAGCGACTGCACGCTGATCTCCTGGCCGCTTTGTATAGGGGGGTGCGACATTACAGATGCTTCCACACCTCACGTTTTACGGTAAGGATAGTCTGCTCCAGCTCATCGTCTGTTGATATCGTTACGACGGGACAGCGGTTGAAATGCGGCAGGCGTTTCTGGCCATGACGCGCCTTTACGTATTCGGTGCTTTGCTGAAAGCCGGTCTTGACCCTGTTTTTGTTCCGCTCGATCGCTTTCTCTACCGATACGGTTAGCTGCAAAACGAAGTCCGGCGGACAGATGTCGTCGTAGATACGCCGTTCAGCCTTCATCAGCCAGCGTTTCAGAGACGATTTTTCCTGCTCGATGTGCTCGTCCTGAAAGGTTGCGCCATCGATAGCGCCGACGACATCCGAAGGATAACGATCGGACAATATTATCTTGCCATTACGGCTGGCCTGAAACGCCTTGCGTAACAGCGCGCGACGATCGTAAGCGAGCATCACCTTTCGTATCACAAAAATCAGCGGATATTTCGGACGTTCTTCGTCCTCCGCTTTGATCTCAACATTGACACTGCGTTGCCCCGGCAGCAATGATCGTGCGATCGGAATAAGCAGGCCGGGAATAAACGTAACCCAGGTTGCCGGTGGCTTACCGCTATGGATATAGGCTATAGACAGCTCCTGCCCTAACCAGCTTTTTATTGCCGTCGCAATAGTGGACTTGCCCGTTGCCTGAGGGCCCACAAGCGCAATTATTTTCCCTCCCGACAGGAAAGTCATGTGCTTTTCCTTGCGCCCGAACTTTTTTAGTGCCATTTGTCCGGCTGCCAAAAAGGACCGAACTGTCTGGTTAAACTGACTGTAGCGCCGATACTTTTTTAGTCGGTTACGAAAACGAAATCCCAACCGGATTTTCTCCACAAGCGAGCCGTTTTCGCCCACTAATACCAGGGCACGCTGAAAATCCGTGGGGCTGACTTCAGGGAAATACCTCGCGAGCTTGGCAAGTGTGTCGTCCATGTCGAGCCCGTTAAGCAGCCATTGATACTCCTCCGAAGTTGCTTTGCCGGCTCTAGCCAGCAAAAGCAGATCAAACAACGTAGTGTGCTTGATCATATTTCTAATCACATAGATGACGACTTCAGTTGATTTTGGCGGCAGCCAAATAACGCCGTTACTGTGGCGGTCCGAAAGCAGCAGAGGGCCAAAGGGCAATGCCCAGCTTTTCATGAAATGGTCGCCAGTCAGTATGCGGGTGTATGTATGGAAATTGATAAGCGCCCCTGTTTCTTCATCGTTACCCAGAAAATGGTAAACGCCGGGCTGCTCTCTGTTCGTCACACTGTCGGCCTGGCGAAAGCCGAGATCTGCCATTATTTTTGTGAATTCTGGGAAGCCACTTTCCTCAATCAGGATATCGACATCCTCCCGGCCTGTAACCGCATACTCGATATGGTAATTACTTTTCCAGTGGCAATACTGAATGCCGCGCTCGCTCATAGCGTCGAGAGCGGCGGCAATTGTTTTTAACGGCGTAACTGTCAACCCACTTACCCCTGACTGTAAAATGGTAGCTTCCAAAACGTGATCCAACATTATTATTCCTATTATGACTGTACAGGACCAAATTGCGCCGCTAAGGCGGGCTGCACCAAATCGCGACACTCCTCCATACAGCGCGGATGCACCATACTAACCGTTTAGGTTCAACCACGATTGGGCAGCCGTCTAGCGCGAACTCTCCGCGCTTCGGACGACGGCAAAGAACATTTAACTAGGCCAGTGCCTTGTTAACAACAACGCAAGTCTCAATCAGGCGAATTGGCTGTTGCGAAAGAGGTGACATAAAACATGAATCGGCCGAAATTACAGCTATGCTCTGACTGGCGAACTGAACTTTCAGGCGCTTGTTTTACACATAATCGCTGTGCTCTTTTTACATCATAGCCGCCCGCGACAGAAGCAGACTGCGCGACCCCGCGCGCCAGCAGGCTGACAACGGTGTTTGACAGATAATGCATTTAACGGGGGAAAAACTTCACCACTCACTATAAAATACGGGACGCATGATAATTAGTGAATCAAAAATTTGTATGGGCATTGTGTGGCTCGCTATTGCGACGAGCTCTATTGTCCATATAGAACCCGCCCCTGCAGACCTGCTAACCGTAGCAGCCTTGGGACTTTTCTTCGTATTAGGCATGCGGGTGCCACCTGGTTTCGGCATGGCGGGTTTGTTACTAGCCATCTTTCTCGTATGCAATGCTATTGCTGCCGCCTTTACAGTAGACCCGCTGGCAACTATCAGGTACATGAGTGTGCGTTTTTACCTGGTTGCATCATTCCTGCTGTTTACATGTCTGATCTACCAGAATCCCAGGCGCGTATTACCGGTTTTATGGAGTGCATACATTGTTGCCTGTCTGATCGCAGCCACATTCGGAGCTGCGGCATACTTCGGCTTTATCGACCCAGGCAATCAACTATTAGAAAATAACCGGGTTCGTGCTTTCTTCAAGGACCCGAATGTATACGGACCCTTTCTGGTGCCGGTTGCCATGTATGCCATCGCGCAGCTCGAAACGGCACCCAGTAAGCGAGTGCTTCTGTATATGCCCGTTTTGATTGCTTGTGCGATAGGCGTGCTGCTGGGCTTTTCGCGGGGTGCATATATCAATTTCGTTACTGCGTTCTTGATTTACCTGGTCGTGCGGCTTTATACACAACGCAATCCCTATCTCCGCAATCGTGTTCTGAAAATGACAGCCCTAATGCTATTGGGGGGCATTATGGCGATTGGCGGCATGGCATCGACGAATCAAGTTCAGAGCATGCTCGATAAACGGCTGAAAGTCGTTCAGTACTACGATACGGGCGAAGGCGGCCGCATGACACGGCAATTGGAAGTTGTCAAAAAAATCGCGGTCAACCCCGTTGGCATCGGGCCCGGCGAGAGCTTCAAAGATTATTATTTCGGAAACGCACCGCATAACCTGTATCTACATACCATGATCGAATCGGGCTGGATCGGCGGCCTTGCTTATATCGCCTTCCTGTTTTTAACTCTCGCCCGAGCAACACGCTACATACGCAGGTCTGCAAACATTGACGGGGCTTACATAGCGGTCTATGCATCCGTTTTCGGCGTACTGATCCAGAGCGTATTCGTCGACAGCACCCACTGGCGCCATTTCTATTTACTGTTCTCAATACTCTGGGGCCAGTTGCTTTACTGGGAGAGCCGGGTACGGCAATCAACAGGCTTGGCCCGCGCGGCCGTTGCGCAGACGCAAATTCACGCGGTATGAATGCATCGACAGATTTCGGGATCGGTGGCTGGCGCGAGGCGCTGCTGAGCGTTGCCGACCTCGAATCATGGAAGAAACAGTACCTGCAAACAGGCGATTGGGAAGTCCGTTGCCAAGGCGATGTCGATGGCGATTACTTGCTTTATCTCAAGATAAAAGCCCAGTCAGCAAAGCAAGCCGTGCTGGCGCACAAAGGCGCCAACTATGGGCACGTCCGTCTGATTTGTTTTGAAGGCGCATCCCGGCAGCCGCTGATCCGCTCCAACGGCAGACCATGGGAAACCGGCGGCTGGTTTGACCTGAATGCACGGGTCGAGAACATGGAAGAGCAATTTTTGCGGCTGCAGGATAGCGGCTGGTCGGGGCTGAGTGACCCGATCGAGTGGACCTTCGGCACGACGACGGTCAAAGAGTGGCTCGCTTACGGCCCGGACGGCATCGTCTGGGCGATTATCGAGCGCATCAACCCTCCCCTGAATCCGGCCGCCCGACCGGGGCCTTTCGGCCCGCATTTCAACTCGACCCAGATCGTCGGCGATATCAGCGAGGCCCGCGCATTTTACGAAGGCCTGCTGGGCTTCACGCAACTCGTTAACGTGGCTGACGAGCCGGTCGCAACGCAACCCAGGCAGAACGTACTCGGCTTGCCGGAAGAGCTGGCAACCCAACAGCGCTGGAACATTACCATGCTGCAAGCCCCCGAGGCCGGCGGCGGCTCGATTGAACTGCTTTCGTTGCCCGGATTATCAGGCAGGAATTTTGCGCCACTGGCCGACCCGCCAAATCGGGGTATCCTGAGCCTGAGGTTCCCGGTGGGTGACCTGCATCGCTTAAGAACCCATCTTGCCGCTGCTGGCGTCCGCTTTGCGCGGGAACCACAGACGGTCACGCTGCCGCCCGACGGCCGCGTCACTATGATGACGGTCTATGGTCCGGGCCGCGCGCGTCTGGATTTTTATCAGCCCGAATAGGGACAGCGTATACGGGACGGAAGACAGGCCATGCAACTTGGCCCCATTTAAATTCTCATTGCCTCTCTGAGCCTGTTCGGAGAAACGACGGAATTGTATCGCCGGAATATTCGCAGACGCTGCGCCTGCTATTCGGTCGCTCAACAAAACTCACAGGTGCAAAGACTTATGCCACAGCATGAGTCCCCGCAGCCATACTGCTTAACCGGTTCGCGCAGCAATCACTTCCTGCACACGCTCACGGTATTTGCCAAGAAACTGTCGCGTCACTAGGAACACCGGCACACCATAGAGAACCGGCACCAGTGCCACCGAATAGCGCGCGCCCGCTTCCCCCATCACCCAGTCGTTCAGGAAACCTACCGTCATGGGGCCGAGCAACAATCCGGTCAGGCTGATAAGCAGAAAATAGACGGCGATTACCTGGCCGCGAATTTCTCCGGGTGTAATATTCAGCAAGGCGGTCGGCGCGACGGCGGAAACCATCGCGATGCCCACCAGGTTGACCGTGAGCATGACGAAAGCAGCCCATGCGTCCGGCAACAACGGACCTATACAACCCGTAGGTATCAGGATCGCCGAGCCAACCAGCAGTATGCGCACGGGGGCATCCTTTAATCCCCCGGCGCTCAGTCGATCAGACCACCAGCCGGAAAGGTTTACCGTCAAAGGGCCGCAGGCCAGCATCGCTATGCCGCTGTAGAGCGCATAGCGTTCGGGCGGCCATCCCCAGGTCCGCTCGAACATGGCCGGCAACCAGCCCTGGCTGTAAGCCACGGTCGTCATGACGCAGACCAATGGCACAAAGCCCAGGTAAGCGCCCTGGTGTTGCCGCATATAAGCGAAAGCTTCGCGCAGCCCTGCTGCCTGACCATCGGCCCGCAACCCGACCCGCTCCTGCCTGGCGGGTTCGCGCAGGGTGAACAGCAATGCGGCCAGCGGCAGGCCCACCACGCCGACGGCCAGGAAGGCGAACTGCCACGGAGCGACCGTGCCGACCAACGGCACACTCAGGTTATCGACCGATTTCGACCAAACGATCACGCTCGCACCCACCAACGCGGCGATGCCTGCGCCGAGTGACAGTGCCGCCGAATAGAAGGCGACCGGTCTGCCGCGCTTGGCAGGCTCAAAACTGTCGCCGATCATGGACAGCGCACAGGGGCTCAGGGTTGCCTCACCGACGCCGACGGCGATTCGACCAACGAATAGCTGACCGAAGTTCTTGGCAAGGCCACAGGCCATCGTCGCCACTGACCACAATGCTGCACCGACGCCGATGATCCAGGTGCGTCGCGTGCGGTCGGCGAGCCAGCCCAGCGGTATGCCCATCGTGGTATAGAACAACGCAAACGCAGGCCCCAGCAACAGGCCTATCTGTGTGTCCGATAAACCCATGTCGGCCTTGATCGGCTGAACCAGCAAACCGAGTATGTAGCGGTCGATGAACGAGACCACGTAAACCAGGGTCAGCAGGACGACGGTATACCAGGCATATGCCGGCGATGGCAGCGGCTTGCTCATTGTGCTGCCGGCACGAAATAGATCACGATGAGGTTGCCGTCATCGTCGACCAACCCGACTTCTCTGCCGATTCGTCCGTCATGGGTTTCAAGTCGTTCCTCCGGATAAACCTTAAAGCCGTGCCTGGAGCAATCTGCCAGCACACCATCGATGTCCTCGATCTCCAGCACGATCGCGGATCGGCGAGGCAGCCGTTGCTCCGCCAGCACGACGCCCGTCACCTCGGTCAGCGCCATAACGCGCGCTTGCGTCGGGCTGCTCAGGACGGCGAAACGGAGGGCCGCGGCCGAATCGATCTCAAACACCGGGTAGCTATAGGAATCCGACTCGGAATCCATGACAAACTCCACCTGCAAGCCCAGCACATCCCGGTACATTAGCAGTGCGCGCTCGAGATTGCTCACCAGGTAGTTGGCTCTTTGGAAACGGACGCTGCGCCCCGTGACTTCATTCATTGACTGGCTCCAGATGCGGCAAGGGCGCGCATTCTTCGGGCTCGCCGCGCACTCGGCAGATCTGCACGCCCGTGTTCTTCCCTTCATACAGGGCCGCAAGCGCTGCAGGCATATTCTCAAAGCCATCGACCACGCTTTGCACGGGTCGCAATTGCCCGGCTTTGATCCATTCCGCCAGTTGCTCTGCCATGCGCTCGAATTGCGGCGCAAAGTTGTAAACAAAAAAACCGTGCATCGAGGCATTGACCGAACGCAGCCGTGTGTAATTCCTTAGCCGAAACGGTTCGTCCCGAGTGTACTCCGATATAGAACCGCATAAGACGATACGCGCGCTAAAAGCGAGCCGATCGAGCACGCACTCCAATGTCTCGCCGCCGACGTTATCGAAATACACATCGATGCCTTCAGGGCAAAGCTCGTCCAGCCGCGCAGCTAAATTCTCATGCTTGTAATCGATCGCAGCTTCGCAGCCGAGCTCTTTAAGCAAAGCGCATTTTTCAGAACCTCCCGCGATACCCAGCACGCGGCAACCGCGGATCCGCGCAATCTGCACGACCGTCGAACCTACGCCGCCCGCCGCAGCCGAAACGAGCACTGTCTCTCCCGCCTGCGGCCGACCGCACTCGACGAGCCCCCCGTAGGCGCTGAAACCGTTCATGCCGAGCACACCCGATCCGTATAGATAAGGCAGGCCGTTCGGCTGCATTTTTATAAAGCGCTCACCGGCTGTCCCGCGCGACACCTTCCAGGTCTGCCACCCCAACTGACCGTGCACGATATCGCCCACTGCAAAGTCAGGATGCGCGGACTGAACGACCTGCGCGACGCCGCGGCCGTGGATCACGTCACCGATTTGCAGCGGCTCTTCACCGGCCGCAGAAATGCCCTGCATGTACATGCGCATGACCGGGCGCACGCCAAGATACAGGGTGCGCAGCAGGAACTCGCCGGGACCCGGTAACGGTATCGGCTGCTCGCGGTATTCGAAATCGGAATCCTGGACGTTGCCCTGAGGATGCGCCGCGACGCGCCACTGGCAGTTGCGATTTTCATTCATGCTCAACGAGCGACGAGAGTCGCCTGCCGCTCGAGTTCTTCTTCGCCACGGCGCAGCTTCAGCGTGACCGTTTGCCCCGGCTCAAGTGTTTTCAGCAGGTCCGTATAGGCCTGCAACCCACTGACTTCCTTTCCGGCCAAAGCCACCAGGATGTCGCCGGCCTGCAGTCCGGCTGCCTCGGCCGGTGAGCCGGGCACCACATCGCTGATGCGCACGCCTGTGCCGTTGTAGGCAAAATCCGGAACGGTACCGACCGAAACGCGGCGCCCGCCCGCTTGAGTGGTCGGCGCAGCCGATTTTCCTTCGATAGTAATGGTCAGGGGTTCCGGGCGCGAAGCCAGATAGCTCACCGCCTCTTTCGCCACGACGGCCACCTTGACCAGGCCATCGCCGTCTACTTTTTCGATAGTGTCAGTCGGGCGATGGTAGTCGAGCGAAGCACCGCTGGAAATCTGCACGCCGGGTATGCCCGCATCGATGAAACTGGTCTGATCCGACGAATCGAGATCCATGGTGATCATCTGCGAGCTGATGCCGGTCGTGAACCCGATGCCGCGAAATACGTGCTGCCACTCGCTGGCGCTGGATGCACCGAAAACCGAAATGTCCTTGCCCTCAAGCCGCCCGACGGTGTCCATGTTAACGACGCCGATAATCCCGCCGAGCTCCAGCGGCAGCGGGTTGGCGACGAAATACCTGGAACCCAACAAGCCGGCCTCTTCACCGGTAAACGCGACAACCACGATGCTGCGTTCGGGTGCCGCGCCCTGTTTAAGTGCTTTGGCCAACTCGATGAGCACGGCTACGCCGCTGGCGTTGTCGTCAGCGCCGTAATAGATGCCGTCGCCGGCGTCCGCTCGCTCGTCCGGCCAGCCATGTCCGAGGTGATCATAGTGCGCGGTCACCAGCACCGCCTGGCCGCTCATGGCGGGGTCGGTGCCGGGCAGAACCCCGATAATATTGCGGACGTCATGGGGCTGACCGTCCTCGCCTTCGTCGACCCGGAAGACCTGGGAATATGAAGCGTCAGCGGCACCGGGCTGCAGGCCGGCGGCGGTGAACTGCTGTTCGATGTAGTCGGCTGCGAGTTCGAGGCCGGGTGTGCCCAGCCCACGACCCTGCAGTTCTTCGGCCGCCAGAAAAGCAACATGTTCCAGCAGGGCGTCACGCGAAAACACCGGCGGCAATTCCGCCAGCGCATCGCGCGCCGGCCGGGCGGCGGGAGCAACCGGCGTTTCACGTTGTTCGGGCGAGCGCAGATCGACGCGCAGCGGTGAATCCGTCGCCGACCATTCGCCCTTCACCGTATTGGCCGGTTCATCCCCCGCGAAACCCAGGTAGGAATACTTGCCGTAGTGGGGGAGTTTCGACGACATGCCCGCAAAGGCCTCGAGCGGGTCGACGGTAATCCAGCCGATGGCCTTCGCGACATTGGCCGGATGCCGCCGAACGATCACGGCAGAGTGCCCTTCCAACGGTATGGCCTGGCCGGCCGCCACGATGGTGTCGGCCCCCAGCTCGAGGTCGATACTGTCATCGGCGCCGAACAAAGCGGGCGCCAGGCGGTTTTCCGCGCCAAAGAACCAGGCAGCCTGATTCTCGGGTAACTCGCCGAGCTCCGTATCGAGCAGCACTTCGATATCGTGCGCTTCGCTGCGCCAGCTTTCCGCCAGCTCTCGGTAGGCCTGTAGTTTTTCCGGACTCGCAGTCGCGGGCAGCACCGCCAGGATTTCCTGCTCACCGAAAATCTGGCCGATCGACGGCGCCGTCTCGCGCGGGTCGAGCAAGCGGAATATATCGAATTCCGGATCCGCCTCGATGAGCAGCGGCTCGGCTTCCGTTTCAAGCTGCAGGGACGTTTTGCGGCCGGTCAGCGCGACGGAGAACATCTGCAAGCCTTCGGCAGTCGTGACGTAAAGCGGCAGGTTCAATTCATAGGGTTTGCCTGACTGAGCCTGGACGACTTTGCCGCTTATTCGGTAACCGGATTTGCCACGCGCGACCTTGATGCCCTCGAGCATTAGATCGGGCGCGCCGGCCCATTCCACCCACTGTTCGAAATAAGTCGCTAAGTCGCGATCACCGGCCGCTTCGACAGAAGCCCTGACATCCGCAAATGTCGCCTGCTTACCCCGGTTCTCGCGGTAGAAACGGGCCATGGCCTGCCGAAACACGTCATCACCCAGCTCACGGCGCAGTGTGTGGAAGCCCATCATGACCTTGCCGTAACCCACCGCCTCGGTCGCGGCGCTGTGGCGGGAGCGAAACTCGGTCAGCGGAAAGTCGCGCCCTTCCTTGACGAAATCGCGATATTTTTTCAGCGTGTCGCGGCGGTATTCCGCACCCCGGCCACGCTGTTCCTGCATCAGGTGGTCTGCCATGTAGGCGGTAAGGCCTTCGCACCAGTTGCCCGTCGCGTAATCCACGAACACCGAGTTGCCCCACCAGTTGTGCAATATTTCGTGCGGGTAGCTCGAGGTCAGGATGAACGGAAAACGAATGATCTGCGGGCCGAGCAACGTGAAGGACGGCATGCCGTAGCCGGTCTCCCAGAAATTTTCCACCAGCGCGAACTTGCCGTAGGGGTACGGCCCGATCAGGTTGCGGTACATCTCCAGGTACTGGGCCGTGGCATCGAGATAGCGCTGGGCCAGCGCATCGTCGGTTTCGCGCAGATAAACTTCGGCCGCGACGGCACCCGCCGGCTCCGAATATTTCTGCAGCGGTCCGCCGACCAGGTAAATTTCGTCGACATCGCCGGCCGAATCCCAGGTCGAGTTGCCGTCTGCATCCCTCGATGTGCCGTTACCCTGGCTGATGAGATGCCAACCTTCCGGCACATTACTGCTCAGCCTGAAACTGACCAGCTCATTGCTGAAATAGGGATACCAGAGCGAACTGCCGGCCAGGTAAATGCCTTGTTCATTGATGATGCCGGCCGTGCTCTGGAAGCCTCGCGTGTACTGTTCCTTCTGGCCGCCGAGCGCGAAATTAACCGGCCCTCGATAACTGATCGCCAGGCTCGTGCCACCGGCGGGAAGATCCACGCTGTACCGCGCCACGTGGCCCGTTTCGGCGAGGTCGACGCTGGAACCGTTGATGCCGGTAAACCCGGCCGCACCGTCGTACTCGAGTCGTTGCACGGGCACGCTGGAACCGACAATCTCGACGGCGTCGGACAGCAGGAACTCAACGCTCTGCCCGACATAGGGCTCCTGCAACTCGATATCAGCCGATACTTCCAGCATGTGGGTGTCGGGTGCTATCCGCACCTCCAGTGTGTAGTCCGCGACTGCATTGACCAACCTCGTGGCCGCAAACACATTGCTCAGCGACAACGCTGCAACGAGCGTCGCCAGAAAGACATCGCGCCATAAACCGGGCACGACGTTTGGCTTAAATTTCCGCATGCTGATTAGTCACTCTCTCAAATAGCGGTCAAAAAAATTGCATAATCATCGCGAGCGGTCAATCGTCATCAAGACGCCTTACAGGTACTGAAATTTCCCGCGCTTCGCCTTCGTGCTCGATTCCGACCCGGACCACATCACCCCAGCGCCAGTTGGACACGATTTTCTTGAGCGTCGTGCCTGAGTCCACTTCCTGACCGTTAATACTTTTAAGGACATCACCCACAACGATGCCCGCCCGCTCGGCAATCGAATCTTCGCTGACCTGGATGATCTTGGTCGGCTCGTCGCCGATGGCGCCCATCAGGGAGACTCCGAAAGACGGATAGGCTTCGGCCTCCTGTTTCGGCAGGCCCCAGATAAAATTGGCATAGGACGCCTGAACTTTTTCTATAGCATCGCCCTCGTCGTCACGAATCTCCACCGGGATGACCGAGGCAATCCGGCCGTCATAGTAAGGCGCCGTTTGCCGTTCGGCTCCGAGGCCATAGGTTACATGGCCGGAACCGATCAACACGACCATAACGGCATTGTCGCCGCCGTGATCGAGCAACGCCTGCAAGGCGTTCCAACCCATCGTCGCATCCCAGACCGTCTGGGCGCGCAACATGCCCTCCACGGCTTCATCGGTCATGTGCAGCGCATCGTCCGGGTCGAAGAAACTCTTGTACATGCGCCGCTGCTCGTCGGTGGCCGGCTTGACCGGGTGCGGAAAATTGGCCGCCTCTTCCTCGGTCAGATCCTTGAAGCCTTTCTTTCGCACGGCGGTAACCACCTCGCGCGGCGTGTTGACGCCGTACATGCGAATGCCATTCTCGCGGGCGAAATTGAAAATGTCGCGGTAATAATTCCAGTGATAACCCCAGTACTTGTACCACTCCGCCTGCTCGACGAATTCGGACTCTGTAAACTCCCCGTTACTCCAGCGATCAAGCAACGGCTGCTGCGTATAGGGAAACATTTCCAGACCAACCATCACTTCTCGGCCCGCCTCTTGCAGCGCGCGAATCACCCGCAGTTGCACGTTATGAAAATCGAGGTTGGTGTGCGTCTCCCCGACGAATACCAGGCCGGCATCGGCCAACCGCTCGGCCAGCACTTCGGGAGCAATCACCTCCGCGGTTGCCGTATCGGTGATGCCGTCGAGTTCCAGTGCGACCTGTTTATCCTTGCGCGCCGGATCACCAATAGGCAGGTGCAGCGACGACTGGTCGGTCTGCGCCGGCGAACAACCGGCAAGCACAACCGCAGACAGGGTGACTGCAGGAATTATGTTTAGCAGCATTTTTTATCCTTCTTCTTCAGACGAAATCGCCCGCGGCTGGTGCCGCGGGCGATGATGTAACACTTGCCTCATGCGGGTTCTGACAAACAACGCCATTTCATAACTTGCCCCGCAGAGTCACGCCGACTGTGCGTCGCTCCGGATGTGTGACAGTCAACCGGAACGGGAACAAGGTACTAAAGTTGTTGGTACCGTCCGGCAACGCATTGGCGAGGTAAACGTCACGGAAGGCTGAGTCCACGGTGTCATCGTCGAACAGGTTGTTGGCCCATACCTCGATCGTGTAATTATCCGTGTTCGTGCCGATACGCAGGTTCACGCGTGTCCTGGAGGGTATCGTGGCCTGATTCGGCAAGCCCACGTACCATTCTGATTGGTACATCACATCGGCACGGCTGTACCAGTCCCAATCACCCGCCAGCGGCTGGCGAATCGTGAGGTTGGCATTGACCTGCCTTTCCGGTTGCCGCAGTAGCGTCTGGCCGGACATGTCTCCGTCCGGCGCAAAGCTCGGGAACGCGACGAAACTCCCGACATTGCCGTTATCGAAATCAGCCTTGTTCCAGGAAACGCCGAATCCGCCATTCAGCCAGTCGGTGATCTCCTGGTTCAAAGCGAACTCGAAGCCCGTAATAGAGGCATCGCCGATGTTGGACGAGAAGCTGGTGGTTTCCACACCGATGCCGTCGGGGTCTGTCGTCGGCAATCCGTTTTCATCGACCCTCTCAAAGACCTGCGGCAACACGAGATCCTGCCAATCCGAGTAATAAATCGAGGTTTCGATAATAGTCCGGCCTTCGTTATACGCAGCCTTGTAGCCCAGTTCGTAGGTCGTGATCTCCTCCTGCTGGTATTCGGTATTGATCGTGCTGTTGTTCAGGCTCTCGCAGGCCGGTCCCTTGTAATTGGGGTCATTGGGATCCAGGCAATCCGGATCCGCAACTTCCAGCGTATACGATTCGAGACCACCCTGTTTGCTGCCTGTTGCGGCAGATACATACACGGTCGACAATTCGTTCGGGTGGTATTCCAGACTGGTGCGCCAGTTAAAAAAGTCATCCGTGAACTCGGTCTTCCAGTCCGCCGGGTCGTCATCGGGATTGCGCGAGTTAAATTTTTCTTCGAAATCCGTGTAGCGGGCTTCGGCATAGACGGTCCACTGATCCGTCAGGTCGAACGCAACAGAACCGAACGCGGCCCAGAGCTCATCCTCAGCGGTACTCTCATAGGCGAACCCGGGAATCTCGTCGGCGAACCAGTCTTGGAAAATGAATCCGCCGAAACCGGCAGAGACACCCGGAGAGCCCGGCGGGCCAAAAGGCGCGCACGGGCAGAACGCGGGTATTGAAAAGCCTGGGAAAATTACGTCCTCTCCGAGGTCATCAGGCAGCGAACTGGTCGGGGCCCACAGGCCTCCGCTGGAATTCGGCAGATTCGGTATGTCGCTCTGCGTCTGGCGATAGTAGGCGCCGACCGTAAAGCGAGCGCGGTTTTCCTGCGGGCTGGTGTATCGAATTTCCTGGCTAAAATCGGTCAGCTTGCCTTTGCCTGCCGTAGGTTGCAGTAACGGAGCACTGAAAGTGTCGAGCACAAAGCTGCCCGGAATAAAGCCCGGAACATTCGTCTGATAGGCAAACACGGTGCCGGTATCGCCTCGCGCAGCGCTGGTAACGATTTCACTGCGGGTTTCAGAATAGCCGGTCAATGAACTGAAGGTGCCGAAGCCCACATCCCAGTCCAGGATCAGGTTGGTACGCCAGACTTCGCGCTCCTGACCGGTTTCTCCCGGTATCAACGCGAGGCTGTTTTGTTCGACAGAAGGAATTTTCCCGCAGTAGTTAAGGAGGCGGTCGGGGTTAGCCGAACTGGGATCGTTGGGATCGTCCAGTTCCGGCTCGCAGTTTGCCGGGATCGAACCCAGTGCCGGCGGATCAATCTGGTCGTTCGAGAGATACAGATTCCATTGGGCGCTGAACGTGTCTCCGGGAGTGAAATACAGCGCGCCGGCAAAGGTGTTGTATTGGTAGCCACCGATATCCTGATCACTGCCGCTCGCGTCACGATAGGTGCCGCCAAAGTCGTCGTACAACAGTGAAGCCCGGCCTGACAGCCAGTCGCTCACGAGCGGACCGGAAAGCGAGACGGCCGTCCGCGCCTTGTCGTCGCTGCCGACCGTCAGTTCCACATTAGCCTGCAGCTCGTCAGCCGGCCGCGCTGAAACGAAGTTCACCGCGCCGCTGAACGACTGGTAACCGAAGTAGGCCGGCTGAGGACCCCGCAACACTTCGATACGCTGGACATCGAGAAAGCTGAAATTGATGCCCGTGTTGCTGGATACATAGATGCCATCAACAAACACAGGTGCGTTCGGGTCGCCAAAAATACCGATCTGGCACACGCCGCGAATGGTCGGCACGGAAAGATCCTGACCGAAGTAGTTCTGGAATGAAAACCCAGGCGTCATTCCGGCGACATCAGTCAGATCCGTAATTTGCGCCTCTTCTAAAGCATCGGCGCTGAAGGTGGTAATCGCCAGCGGCACCTCGAGCACGTTCTCTTCGGTGCGCCGTGCGGTCGTCACCAGTTCATCGATCGGCCGTTTCGGGAGCTCGGTAATGTCTTCGTCGCTGACGGCGGTCACGGCTGAAGGGCTGTCGCCGACGGTCGTATGCTGTGCGGCCAAGGCACTGCCCTGCCACATTAAAGCCGCGGCCGGCAAAAAGACGCAGAGAATCCTGCTGGTTAC
>JARRLL010000025.1:0-77066 GCA_037387125.1 Gammaproteobacteria bacterium
CAACCGTTGATGAGCACAAATACATCGCGCGTTTGACGTAACCCGTATTCGGGCTGTCGCGGCGTGACGTGCGTCACGTTTTTGGCTCTGGGCCGCTGCTAGAGTCTAACGACGCCTGCCCCGGCGCAATAACTATAAGAATAAATTATGGGCAAAGCCCTCGAAGATCACCTGATTGCGTTGCAGACCAGTCACCTGAGGCCAGGCATGTTTATTGCCGCGCTCGACCGATTGTGGCTGCACACGCCTTTTCCACCGGACGGTTTCGTCGTTCGTGACCATAAGCAGATTTCCCGAATCCGTCGCTACTGCACCTACGTTTATATCGACCCTGATAGATACGAGGCACGACCCGAGGCGACTGAAGACTTCGAGGCGCTGCCGGCCCACGTGCTCGCGCCCGTCAGCGGCAAACACAGCGTGGGCGAAGAAATTCCCTGGGCGCGCCATGCATTGCTTGCGCTGACGAATGTCGTGCGGGGCATGATCCGCGAAGTCGTATCAGCGCTCTCAACACGGGACTGCTGCCGGTCGTAGACAGCATTCAGCGCTGCCCCGATGCGCTGCTGTGGCTTATGCGCACAGAATTCCCGCACGGCTATTTGTGCCGGCGCGCCGTGGGCACGGCGATCACCTCGGCGGTTTATGGCTACCGGCTTGGCTTCGATCGCGATTCGTTAAAAGACCTCGCGTTGGGGGGCATATTGCTGGACATCGGCAAGACGGAAGTGCCGGTCACTATCCTGGCCAAGGCGGACAACCTTACCAAGATCGAATACGGCCTGGTCAAGAAACACGTCGGCCATGCGAACGACATGCTGAGACTGACCGAGGAAATTCCCGAGCGCGTCAAGGACATGGTGAGCTGTCACCACGAGCGCTTTGATGGAAGTGGTTACCCCCATCGGCAACACGGCACCGAAATACCCTTGTTTGCACGGATGGCCGGGATCGTGGACACCTACGACGCCATGACGCAGGAGCGTCGCTACGCACCGGCCGTGTCGGCACACACGGCACTGAGGTACCTGAACGGACAGCGCCATTCGCGCTTCGATGATTCACTGCTGCAGGAGTTCATCCATGCGATGGGCGTATACCCGACCGGCACGTGGGTCGAGCTGCTCGATGGTTCGCTCGGGATCGTCTGCGCACAGGATTCGGGCTGGCCTCTGACGCCGCGCGTCGCGTTGATTGCCGATGCCAAAGGCGCCCCGCTGGAAACGCGTTCCGTGCTTGCCGACCGGCACAACCCCATCGTCTGCGCACGCCGCGATGCTGCCAACGATTACGAAACTCCCGATCTGGAAAATATTGCCTGATTGACTACCCTGCGTTCACGACGCTTCCGCACTGCACTGACTGCACTCCACAGCCCGCGTTTTCCTGCATGCATCCACCGGCAACGCCGGGCTGCTCGGTTGCTTTAAAGCCCACGCTGCATGAATATGAGCCCTTCGCTCACCAAAACTCTGCAGCCACCTATCGATGCCCGACATTCATTTATACAGCTACCAGGCTTGCCCGTTTGCGCGACGCACCCGCATGGTGTTGCTTGAAAAGGGTCTGGATTTCCAGCTCACCGAAATTGATATCAACAACAAGCCGGCGGATTTCGCCCGCATTTCGCCCTATGGCAAGGTGCCGGTGCTGCTGCACGGTGACGGGCGTATCTACGAATCGGCGATTATCAATGAATACCTCGATGAAGTTTTCCCCGCACCACCACTGATGCCTGTCGAACCGCTGCTGCGGGCACAGGCGCGAATCTGGATGGATTATTGCGGCAGCCGCTTTGCCACGGCCAGCTGGAACCACATGAAAGCCGGCGACGACCCGGCCAAACTTGCCGAGGCACGAACTGCGCTGCAGGACTGCTTTCGCTTCATGGAAACCGCCGGGTTACGCGAACTCGGCGACGGGCCTTACTGGATTGGCAATCGCGTGAGCCTCGTCGACATACAATACATACCCTTCTTTCAGCGCTATTTAGATGAAAAAGGTCGTGCGGAGATACCCGATGATTGCACGCGACTGCACGCCTGGGCGGATACGATGAGCCGGCAACCCAGCTTCGTAGCAACCGGTGCGCAGGCAGGCTGAAACCCGCGCAAGAAGTCCTGTTAGTCACCGTCACGGTCTGGCAATCCGCAGAGCGACCGCCGGCGAACGACAACAGCAATAGCGCCGCGCTTGCATTATCCTAGTCGGCACCAGCAAGCAGCCCGCGCAGCGGCGCAACGCACAGGAGAATAACGATGCGCAAACCCCACGTTCCTGATGGCTACAGCAATCTTACCCGGCGGCAGTTACTGGCAGGCGTCGGCGGCGTAGCCGGTGTCGCGGCAGGCATGGGCGCCAGCGCCACGGAAATGTCACTGGATCTGGATCAACCGGAAGACAACCTGAAGGCATTGATCAAGCTGCAGGCAGATTTGTCGGGGGCCGATGCGATAGGCGGGTTTCCCGGCGAAGTCTGGGGCTGGGTGCCGGGCGAAGGCAACCGACTGTTGTTTCGCAGTTACGGCATAGGTGCCAGTCACGTCGAGCGGGTCGACAATGGCTGGCGTTTTTATCACCGCGAGGTGATGTATTACCTGGATCCCGACACGGGCGAAATCCTGCAGGATTGGGTCAACCCGTATACCGGCAAACGCGTCGAGGTCCTGCACATCCTGAACGATCCGGTGCACCGTTTTTATGCAATCAGTGGCGGCCGTTTCGCCGCGCCGTTTCCCTACACGGTGCACGACGACGATCTGGTCTTTCGAATCAGCGTATTCAGCTTCCGCGATTCCGTGATGCCCCGGAAGGAATACCCGCTGCATTCCGCAAACAACAAATACCAGGCGGCTGAGCTGTGGATCATGAACGGTCGAGTCAGCGAAGTGATGAACCCGGACGTAAGCTCGGCCAGTTGCGTTACGTCCTGGGCCCGGGTGGGGCAATGGCTGCCGTTCATGGAAATGGGCAACCGGCCCGGCATCATGGTTTACCACAGCGATTCTTATAAATTGCTGCGCGGCATTGCCGAGATTCCTGACGACATTCGCAGCTATACCGAGAAGCATCACCCGGAATACCTGGAATCGCCGAAAACCTGGCAGGAGTTGCAACTCAATGAGAGCCAGCTGACCGAATCGAAAAAATACATCGATGCACAATGGGACAGCGATGCCCGACCGGTCGGAAGTATTTTCGAGAAACCGTCGAGCTAGGGGTTAAGGGCGAGGCCGGTGCGCACAGGTTCACCCGATTGAGGCGCAACCGCTGAGCTTGCGCAGGCCGCGATTCAGGCCGGCAGTTCTTCGGGCAATGCGGCCGGCGTTTTGTTTTCGGCCAGCCCAAGTATTAGGCGCGCCTGCTGTTGCCAGTCGTTGCGCGCAATAGCGGCAGCCCCGAGGCCTAATGACTTGTAAAAGGCCAGGAGTTCGCTTCGGTCCATTTCCACGAGCTGCTGCAACCGGTAAATACCGAGCTCCTGCATTTTTTTACTGAGCGCCGGCCCGACGCCGTGCAAGGACTGCAGATCCTGGCGGTCCAGACTGCGCTGAACCACCGCAACTTCAGGCTTACCGGACAACATTGCCGCGCGTTCCTGTTGCCGCAAATCGCGCTGCCGCAACTCTTCGCGCAGTTCGCCGATGATGGCTCGCTGCTGCCTGTACTGCTTAAGCCGCGGCAGCAGCTTTTTGCGCCACCGCAGGTAGCGTTGCGCAATCCTTGCAGCCCGCGAAGTCGCGGCTGCCTGCGCCCGCTCCAACTGGCCGTTGCGCTCCTCGGCCGCGCTGAGTTTGTCATGCATCGCCTCCACCAACTTACGGTGTCTGGCGGTCGTCGTCGCGGCCGCGGTCGCCGCCGTTTCCTCGGGCAAGGTTGACTGAACCTTAAGGCTCCGCCGCAACTCGGTTATCGTCTGGTCACGCTCGACCAAGGCTGCTTTAAGGGTTTTGCTTTCGGCCTGCAATGGCTGCAATCTGGCCCGCAGAACTTGCAGTTGCGCCTGCAAGTTCTGCTGCCGCTCGGGCGCCTCGCTCTCTTGCATAGGCTGCTGATCGGGCCGGGGTGCTTCCGCCGCAACACCGTCCTCGGCAGTCACGACGGCGACGGAATTGGACTGTGCGGCAAGGTAACGAAACAGCGCCTTACTGCATAACCAGCCGGCCAGAAACGCCAGCGGTGCTGCGATTAGTATGGTCGAAAAAATAATGCCCATCGTTCCGGTCGCCCGAGAAATTACGCAGAATCAGAATAGGGCTATACCCGGCGGCCAACCATGCGCCGGTTCACGTTTCAGGCAGGCATCAGTCCGCGATTGCGCTAATCCGCAGCCTGGCATCTATTTGATCGCGGACTCGCAGCGCACCGAGCATCACGCTGAAGGGCTCGAGTCCCAGCTCTGTTTGCAGCAGCGGAAAATCGGCCGTTGCCATAAGCTTGCCGTCGCCGGTGACATTGACCGTTGCCGGTATCTGCACGCGATGCACACGGCCCTGCAGCGCAATCTGAATATCCATAGTCAGCGCCGGCCATGCGCCGCTGATACTGGCCGTGCGCAACACGATATCGGGCCAGACTTCCGCATCGAGCTGTTTGGGGGACAACATATTGCTGCGGGTTCCTGCAATCGCAGAATCGTCAAGGCTGCCCGGGAAATCGTCGCCAAATTCAGTGCGCAAATCCGGCTCATCCACCTGCAAATCTGCCACTGCGAAGCGCAGCTCGGCGGCTGAGTCTTGCGCGCGGGCGGCGACATAGACTTCGCCCTGCAGCTGGTTCGTGCTGATCACATGGTTGTGTCCGAGACGCGCCATGCGGCCCTCCCGATAGACCAGCAAGACAAGGCGGGATTCGCCGGGAACGATGCGAAAGCGTTGCGCGTCTTTGGCTATCGCAAGGGGCTGCAAACCCCTGGAGTCCGCGGGAGCAAGCGCCCGTTCGCAGCCACCCAAAGCCACTGCGCCCAGGCAGGCAAGCAAGATCACTCGAAGAGCTGTTTGAAGATCGCGGCAGGCCATACCGGCAGCCTAAGCGAGTATGGCAGGCCGGTAAAGTCAGGCCAGCCGCTCGATCATGGGGCTCGCCTGCCCTCGCCGTTCACTTGCCGTTCACTTGCCGAGCCAGGCGCCCTCGAATTCCTTACCGGTAACCGGCTGGCCAAACAGAAAACCCTGCCCGTAGTTGCAGCCCAACTCGAGGAGTTGGCCGACGACCGCATGAGACTCGATACCTTCCGCGACGACCTGCAGGCCCATTGCACGGCCCAGCCGAACGATGGTCGCCAGAATTTCGCGTTCCGACGGTTTCTCGCAAATGTTCTGCACGAAGGACCGGTCTATTTTTATTTCGTCGACGGGCAGATCCTTTAAATAGGCAAGACTCGAATAACCGGTACCGAAATCATCGATCGAGGTGCGTATGCCGAGGCCGCGCAGCTCCCGCAGAACCGCAATGCCTTTGTCCGGGTTACGCATGATCGCGGTCTCGGTAATTTCGAGCACCAGGTGTTCCGGGGCCAGCTTCCACAGGTCGAGCATGTCGGCAATAACGCCGACGAGGTCGCTGTCCTCCAGATCGTTGGTGGTTGTGTTCACCGCAACCGAGATGTCCGGCATGCGCCGCACCCAGCGGGCCATCTCGCGCGAGGCGGAGTTCATGACAAACCTTAGCAGCGGCGCCATCACCCGCGACCGTTCGAGTTCAGCCAGAAAACTGGCGGGCGGCAGAAGTCCGTCGGGCCCGTGCCAGCGCGCCAGCGCCTCAACGCCGATGGGTCTGCCCGATCGTAAATCGATCTTGGGCTGGTAATAGACCCTGAATTCACCGTTCGCAATGGCCTGGTGAGCATCAAATTTCGGATGTGATGTGGCGTCTTCGGTTGGCTGGCCGGACTTCCAGACTTCTACGATTTCGCCGCTATCACGGCACTGCCGCAGCGCCGCTTCGGCCTGCAACAAGAGCCCGTCGGAACTGTCCTCGCGTTTGCTGGTGATCGCGGCGCCCATCGAGATACCGAGATGCGCGTATTCCTGGTCGATCGCAAGTTTCTCGTGAACCTGCCGGGCCACCTTGTCGGCAGTCTGCAGCATGTGCCCTTCGTGTGACGGGGAGGCAATCAGCAATGCGAACATGCTGCCGTTCACCTGCAGCGCGAGGTCATCGTCTCGCACTAATGCGCCGAGCCTGGCCATAACCTCCGCGACGATGCCGTCGCCGGCCGCGTAACCATGTCGGCTGTTGATCTTGCCAAGTCCGCGAAGCTTACCGAGAAGCAAGCCGACGGAGTTCACACCCGGGCGGGAGCGCAGTTCATCCAGCATGCCGACCAAACCCGAACAGCTTACCGTGGCCGATTCGGCCCCAGCGTGGCTCACAGGAAATGGTTCCTTGGGTCTATGCCAAAAGAGCCTGGCTCGAGCCCCTGAACTATCCAGCAGGCATTGGCTTGACGCGCATCGCTGGGCAATTTGCGCAGGTCTTTAACCGATTGCTTTTCCAACGCCTGCTTGCGCTCGTCCAGTAGCACCAATACCTTGGGCCGTAAACGGCGCACCCGGTTTTGCTCGATGACGATACCGACTTCGCCGGTATTGAGCTCGACGAGGCAACCCGAGGGAAACATCCCCATGGCCTGCACGAACTGCTCCACGAGTTGAGGCTGAAATTCTTTACCCGCCCGGCCGTTCAGGTCGCGCACTGCATCGTAGGGTGACATTGCGTCGGCATAGGGCCGAGTGGTGATCATCGCGTCATAGGCATCGACGATTCCGGCGATGCGCCCGAAGACGGGGATTTCGGCGCCGCTGGTGCCGTCCGGATAACCCGAGCCATCATGCCGCTCATGATGACTGGCAATCATATCGAGCACTTCCTGACCGATGCCTTTTGCCTCTTCGGCGAGTTTTACGCCCAGCCGCACGTGCTCGCGAATCTGACGGCATTCAAAATCCGTCAGCTCTGTTTCCTTGGCGAGTACCTCAACCGGAATCTGGGTCTTGCCGATATCCAGTAACAAGCCACCGACCGCGAGTATCTCGAGACTGTCGCGGTCGAAGCCGAGGTGTCTGCCGAGCACAACGGCCCAGACCGATGTGGCAATGGAATGCTTGTAGGCATATTCATCGCGTTTCTTCAGTGAAACCAACCAGGTCATCGTATCGGGGTTACGCAAAATGCTGTCGATGATGGGGCCGACAGCATCCCGGACCTGCTCCAGGTCGACTGTTCCGCCATTTCTAACCTGCTCGATAATGGAGATCGACAAGGCTGTCGCGGCATTGTGCGCTTTGAGGGCCTGCGGCGCTTCTTTGCGCGTGGATACGCGCGACTTATAACGTCGCCGCGCACCAAGTTTTAAGCCCAGGGCCCTGTTGATCAGCATCAACAAACGGTCGGGCAATGACGATGCCTCGGGCTGCTCGTACTTGTGCTTGATGATATTGAGCGAGGCGGCGTCGTGAACGCGTTGCATGCGTTTGTCGATTTCGGCGGCCGGCATGGAACCGCGCTCCGGGTCCACATAGACGTAGCGACAAAACTCGCGCAGCTGCTTGAGTTCCGTTTCGTCGGTAACCTCGAAACCCTTCAACACGAACGGCGTGGCGAGCCACGGGCGATCGAGGCGGGAAATGTACATACCCATCTCGACATATGCCGTGTCAATTTTTCGTCTGATTTTGCTCACAACAGCGCGCCCGGCCTTTCCAGGTTGAGCGCACATAATATTGAGCAGGCCCCCAAATAGCCTTGTACGACGTCACAAAATAGCCTGAAACCCGCTGAAAGACTGGGTTGCGGCCGCCTCTTCCGGCCATTTACGGGCGTCTGTCAACCGTTCAGGCCATAATGCGTTTTGACCTTATGGCTCCGCAAATCTTCAATCCGAATAGTCTTCGCAACCGCTTGGATGCCGCTATAAACAAGCTGCCGCTGAGCATCTTGTGCTTCCTTGCGGCAGGCTGCGCGTCTTACTCTGAACCGATTATCGACACCCAGGGCGTCAACATGCGCCAGTACGAGGCGGACCTCGCCGATTGCAAGGCCTACAGTGAGCAAATCGAGCCCGCCGCCGGCATGGCAAAGGGCGCCGCGGCCGGCGCGGCCACCGGAGCTGCCATAGGCGCAATCGGCGGCGAAGTCGGCGAAGGCGCCGGCGTGGGTGCGGTACTCGGCGCATCGAAATCGGGCGTGCGCGCGGCCGATGACGCCGATAAAGTCGTGAAACGCTGTTTGCGCTACCGGGGTTACCGGGTGCTTAACTGAGCCTGCATCCAGCAGCCGGCTCCGCTATTAAGCCGACAAGCAAACCCCGGTGCCGCCGAGGCCGCAATAACCGCCGGGATTCTTTGCGAGGTATTGCTGGTGATAATCTTCCGCGTAGTAAAATTCTTTGGCCGGGACTATTTCTGTCGTTATTGCACCGTAGCCGGACCGCGTCAGGGCCGCCTGATAGTCATCGCGTGAAGCATGCGCAAGCGCGCTTTGTTCGTCATCAAACGTATAGATTCCCGACCGGTACTGTGTGCCCGTGTCATTGCCCTGACGCATCCCCTGCGTCGGATCGTGCGACTCCCAGAAAAGCTGCAACAGATTTTCATAACTGATTTGTTTCGAGTCGTAGACCACCAGGACGACTTCGTTGTGGCCGGTTAAACCCGAACACACTTCCTGGTAGGTCGGGTTTGGCGTGTAGCCGCCTGCATACCCCACGGCCGTGGTAAACACGCCCGGCGCTTCCCAGAAACGGCGCTCGGCTCCCCAAAAACAGCCCATACCGAAAACCGCTGTTTGGCTACCCGCCGGAAACGGGCCGCGCAGCGGGTTGCCGTTTACGAAATGCCGCTCGGGCACCGGCATGGCTTCCGAGCGCCCCGGAAGAGCCGAGTCCGGATCGGGCATCGAGGCCTTGCGCGAAAATAATCCCATAGCTAACAACCTGGTCAGTGTCGAATCGAAATTAGGCTTTCAGGCCCTTTTCTGACCCGAAGCAAAACAATTGGTTCCCGGCGGTTGTCTCAGGCTGTATCGATATAAATGCTGACGAGACCCGCCGGGTTGCGAGAACCGGCAAACATCAAGCCATGAACGTACAACGAGTGCATACTGACCGACTGCTGCCGAAGCCTGCGCAAGGGCTGGCGTTGTTGCTGGCACTCATCTGCAACGCGGTGAGTGCGCAAACATTAAATGATCAGTCTGAGCCAGCACCAGCAGGGAGCCAGACTGAAGAGCAGGGTCCGGCGGCGGTTGCCGTGGTGCCGGACGAGAGCGTCCTGATGACGCCGGAAGAGCAACTTGATGATGCACAGGCGCGGTTTCTTGGGTATTACGAGGATGAACTCTATCAGCTCGCACTAACGGCCGGCCGGCAAGTACTGCAACTTGCGCGGGAAATTTACGGCAATAATTCCGTTCCGGTTGCGCTGGCACTTATCAATATCGCAAACACGCAGAGCAAACTCGGCGACCTGCCCGCGGCACGGGGCAACTTCGAGCGCAGTATTTACCTTATCGAAGACGCTGAAGGGATCGTTTCACCACGGCTCATCAACCCGCTCATGGGCCTGGCCGCTGCCCACAACGCATTGGGCGATTACGACCGCGGACTAACCGCCTACAAAAGGGCTTTGCGCATCAACCACGTGGAACTCGGCCTGAAAAACATGGAACAAATGACAATCCGCGACGGTATCACCGAAAGCTACGTCGGCCTCGGCGATATGGACGAGGCCGATTTTCAGCAGGAAGCCCAGGTCCGGATCATACGAGACAAGTATGGCAACGATCTCGAAGCGCTCCTGCCGGCCACCTACAAGCTGGCCGAATGGTACCGGCGTTCGGGCCAACCCGAGAAAGAATCACTGCTGCTGCAAAATGCCATTAGAACCGTCAAGCAGGTCAGCGGCGACGACAGCGCCAAGCAGATAGAGGCTCTGCGTGGCATGGCCTCGGCCTATCAGCGGCTGGATATGCCCGCCGAGTGCTTGCGCGCACTCAAACGAGCGCTGCGAATCAGCGAGGAAACCGAACCGGAAGACCGGCTGCTGACGGCGGAAATCCAGGTGGAAATAGGTGACTTTTACAACGGCTTCGGCGATCGACGTGAGGCCCGCGACTACTATCAACGGGCGTGGGTGATCCTGGCAGATGAAAACGCGACCGACGCGCAGCAGCGCTACTTCGGTGCACCGGTCATCATCAGTTCGGTCGATCTGCCGCAAGTCTATCCAATGAATTCAAAGACCAGCAGGCTCTACCTGGAAGACCCGGATCGGTTTGCCGAGGGGCAGCTGCTTTTGCGCTACAACGTCGATGAGAACGGCCGCGTCGATGACATCAAAATAGTCGAATCGAATCCGCCGGACCTGATGGACAAGCGAATCAGCTATCTGCTCGGTCGCTTTCTCTATCGGCCGCGCCTGGTGGAGGGTGAGCCGGTGCTCACCGCAAACATCGATGCCCGGCACCGCTTCAGTTACCTGCGCCCCGACGCCGAAAAGAGCGCCGAAAAGGGCGATGCAAATGCCGCTAACGACGACGCCGATGGCAGGCTGAGTTACCCGGCGCAGGAGGAATAGGTTTGCGGGCAATGATGCTGCAAGCGCCCGGCGGGCCGCTCATCTGGACCGAGACGCCCACGCCTCGCCCGTGCGGGCATGAACTGTTGCTGGAGGTCGAAGCCTGCGCGGTGTGCCGCACTGACCTCCACTTGCTGGACAGCGAATTACCGGATATTCACTACCCTATCGTCCCTGGCCACCAGGTTGTTGGCAGGGTCGTCGCGTGCGGCGACACCTGCACACTGGAGGCCGGCGCGCGCGTGGGCGCGGCCTGGCTGGGCAGCACTTGTCAGAATTGCCGGTACTGCAGCGACCAGCACGAAAACCTGTGCGACGACGCACGGTTCAACGGCTACCAGATTAACGGCGGTTACGCGGATCATATGCTCGCGGACAGTCGCTACGTTTTCGCGCTGCCGGAAGACGTCGCGGCCGAACACCTGGCCCCGCTGCTGTGTGGCGGGCTGATCGGTTTTCGCAGCCTGACCATGACGGGTGATGCCGAACACCTGGGCATCTATGGCTTCGGATCCGCGGCACACATGATTACGCAACTGGCGGTCTTCCAGGGCCGCCACGTTTATGCATTTACTCGCGCCGGCGATACCGCAGCCAGCGAACTCGCGCTGGAATGCGGTGCTTGCTGGGCGGGTAGTTCCGTTGACGCAGCGCCCGCTGAACTGGATGCCGGCATTATCTTCGCCCCGGCCGGTGAGCTCGTGCCAAAGGCGCTCGGCGATATGCGCAAGGGTGGCGTGGTCGTGTGCGGCGGTATCCACATGAGCGATATTCCGTCGTTTCCGTATGCCAGCCTCTGGGGCGAACGCGTCATTCGGTCGGTAGCCAACATGACGCGCGACGACGGCCATCGCTTCCTGGCGCTGGCCACCGAAGCGCACTTGCGTCCCCGTGTCGAAGTACTGCCCTTGCAGCAGGCAAATGCGGCACTCACGCGTCTGCGCAAGGGCGACGTGCGCGGGACTATCGTGCTCAAACCATGAGGCCGGCAAGCCCGCGATAGTGCTCGCGATCCTAATCGGCCGTGGCGCTGGCCTGCCGGAATTCGGCGCGAGTCTTTACGATGCGCTCGTAAATTTCAGCCGAGCGCCCGCCGATCTTGGCGATGAGTTTTTCGGTTACGCCCGTGGTCGCCGCCCGCCATTCCTCACGCTGTTGCGCCGACAAGGAATGCACGACGATACCGAGAGCGGCGCCGTTCTCCAGATCGCTTGCCGACTCCGCGCGCACCACAGCCCGGGTGTCTTCGATGGCGGGCCAGGCGGCCTGCACCATTGCCTGCTCTTCGGCAGAGAGACTGTCCCACCAACTTTTACTGGCGACGATTGCAGATACGCCGAATGAATGGTCCGTGAGCGTTAAGTGTCCGGCTTCGGTGGCTATGCCGGTACGGGCATACAGGCTGACAGCATTTTCACCCGCCTCGATCAAACCGGTTTGCAGCGCAGCCACGACATCGGCGAAACCGAGCGGTATGACATCTGCACCCAAAGCGTTCGCGAACAGTCGGGCCGCGGGGCCTGAACCCACCCTGAATCGGCGTCCCCGCGCGTCATCCGGGGTCAGCAAGGGTTGCTTGGCATAGACGTCAATGAAACCGATTTCATACCAGCTAACCAGCTGCAAACCTTTTTCTGCCAGCAGTTCGCCGTACAGCGGGGTCAGGAGGTTGTCATAGACATAGTCCGCCTCAGCCGTGTCATCGAACAGGAAGGGCGCGTAGAGCAGCGCCATTTCCGGCACCACGGCGGAAACGGCCATGGCGGACAAATTGGCGAATTGGACCCGGCCGCGTCGCAGGCCGGAGACCAGCTGATCCTCCGAACCCAGCTGCCCGTAGATCAGCATGCGCAGCGGTATTGAACCCTGACTCGCGGCCGTCAGCCGGTCATTGAAGGCCAGCCAGTGGCGCTCACCTTCGGTATCGGGAAAAGTGGTTCCGGCGACTGTGACGATCTGGATTTCATGCTCGGGACCCGCATCACATGCCGTGACCAACAAGGCAAGCGCCGCCAGGCATATGCCTATAGGGCTGATGCGAACTTTTACGCGCACAGCTTCCATAATGGGTGCCGCAATGCGTCCGGCCGCCGATTCAAGTCGTTTAAACATTGCGGCGCCAGTATGCCTTAGAATTAGGCGGGCCAGCAGCGCTTTCGAGAAAGGTACACGAAATGAAAATTGCAACCAATACAGTGGTAACCGTCGACTACCGGCTGACGAATGAAGATCGGGAAGAAATCGATTCCTCGGAAAACGGTCAGGCCATTGTCTACCTGCACGGTGGCGACGAGCTGATCGACGCGCTGGAAGTCGCCCTGGAGGGTCGCGCTGCCGGCGACGAACTCTCGGTAACACTGCAGCCGGAAGACGCCTACGGCGACGAGAACCCAGAACTCATCCGAAACTTTCACATAGACGAATTCAATGGTGTAAAGATGGTGCCCGGCATGGAACTCCAGGGCAAAGACCCCGACGGCAATTTTCAGTTATTGCGAGTGCAAGAAGTCGAAGGCGACCAGGTCACCGTAAATATGAATCATCCACTGGCAGGGATGGTGCTGCGTTTTGACCTCAAGGTTAAGGAAGTACGGGCGGCGACTGCAGAGGAGCTGGCACATGGCCATGCTCACGATGATGCTCATGGCGAAGCCCATGGCTAGTCGGCAGGCGGAACTGAGCTAGACCGATTGTGTCGTAGAGGTAATCCAGACGGAGTACTGCATGATTATTAAGACCGGCAAAAACACACTAACCCCAAACATAAAAAGCTCCGAGATAACGCCCGAATCCGTTTTTATCAACAGACGGCAATTGCTCAGGGCTGCGGGGCTGGCAGGCGTTTCCGGCATTGCCCCGATGGCGGCAGCAGCAGAGGATATCCCGTCGCGATACAAGCGACTCAAGGATATAAAACCGAGCGCCTTAAGTACCGACGAAGCCGCCACTTCGTTCGAAGACCTCACTGGATACAATAATTTCTATGAGTTCGGCACGGGCAAAACCGATCCGGCCGGTTACTCCGGTGCGTTCAAGCCACTGCCCTGGTCCGTAACTATAGACGGCGAGGCTGACGTCACCGGGACTTTTACGCTTGAGGACTTACTCGCGCCACACGCTCTTGAGGAGCGCATCTACAGGTTGCGCTGTGTGGAAGCCTGGTCGATGGTCGTTCCGTGGGTCGGGATTCCGCTCGCCGATATACTGAAACGCTTCAAACCCACATCGAAGGCCAAGTACGTTGCTTTCGAAACGGTGGTTCGCCCGTCAGAAATGCCGGGTCAGAAACGCTCGATATTGCCGTGGCCCTATCGCGAGGGCCTGCGGATAGACGAGGCCATGAACCCACTCACGATACTCGCCAACGGCGTTTATGGCGTGCAGCTGCCCAACCAGAACGGGGCTCCCCTGCGACTGGTCGTGCCCTGGAAATACGGGTTCAAGAGTATCAAGTCGATCGTGCGAATTACTTTTACCGAGAAGGAGCCTTATACGACCTGGAATGATCTGGCGCCTGGTGAATACGGCTTTTATGCCAACGTCAATCCCGAGGTCGACCATCCGCGCTGGAGCCAGGCACGTGAACGCCCTATCGGCGCAGGTTTTTTTGCCTCCAAGGTGCCGACCAGAATGTTCAACGGATATGCGGACCAGGTCGCCGGCATGTACAAGGGCATGGACCTCACCCGCTATTTCTAGTTGGCTGCAAACCACAAGCTGCGGCCTGATCCGGTCGTTGGCGCGGCGGGCCGTCTAAAACGTCGGATGCTATAACCGACCTATGAGCTTCCCGTCCTCCAGACAAGTCAGGTTACTGATCAAGCCGGTCTGGTTCATCGCCTGCCTGTTGCCGTTTGTCTGGCTGTTACTCAATGCGTTTGAAATCGCGGGGCCTGACCTTGGCGCCGATCCGATCGAGGCAATCCAGGACCGCATGGGCATCTGGGGATTGCGGCTGCTGCTGCTGACCCTGGCTCTAACGCCGCTCCGACTGTTAACGGGCAAGGCATGGTTCATGCAGTTACGGCGTATGACGGGGCTGTATGCGCTCTTTTATATAAGCCTGCATTTCGCCAATTACCTGCTGCTGGACCAGGGGCTCAGCTGGCAATTCATCATTGAGGACGTAGTGGAAAGACCGTTCATTACGATCGGGTTTATCGCATTCTGCGCGCTAATACCGCTGGGCATTACTTCCACCTACGGGTGGCGACGCAGACTGGGAAGGAAATGGCAAAGCCTGCACCGGCTCGTCTATCCGATTGCCATTCTGGGTTGCTGGCATTTCTGGTGGCAGGTGAAGCAGGACGTTACCGAGCCGCTTGTATATTCGTCGATACTTTTTGTGTTGCTCGGTTACAGACTGGCCAACAATTATAAAAAGGCCCGCGCCCGGTGACCGGGCGCGGGCAATCAATAACCCGTACTTGCCTTTTCGTTAAATTAAAGTATGTAACCGCGCTCCTCGTGCTGAGTGACATCGAGACCCTGGGTTTCTTCTTCCTCGGATACGCGCAGGCCGATGACCGCATCGATGATTTTGAACAGCACAAACGAGATCACACCGCACCAAAGCGCAATGGAAACGGCGCCTACCACCTGTTCGACAAACTGCCCGCCGCTCGTGGTTATGCTGTCGCTCAAAAAGCCCTGACCGCCGAGCCGGTTGGCCAGAAACGGGGTCATGAGCAGCCCGAGAAACCCGCCGACGCCATGCACAGGAAAAACGTCGAGTGAATCGTCGATCTCAAACCTGCGTTTGACGATTTGGGTTGCCCAGAAACAAACGAACCCGGCCGTAAGACCAATAATCAATGCTCCCGCCGGGCCCACAAAGCCCGATGCCGGCGTAATCGTACCGAGCCCAGCTACCATGCCGGTTACGATGCCGAGGACGCTCGGCTTACCGAAACGCACCCATTCCATAATCATCCAGGCAAGCGAACCCGCAGCGGCACCGATGTGGGTAACGAGCATGGCCATACCGGCATCACCATTAGCCGCAAGTGCACTGCCCGCGTTGAAACCAAACCACCCTACCCACAACATGCAGGCACCCGTGACGGTCATCGCAAGATTGTGCGGCGGCATGGGAGTCAGAGGAAAACCCTTGCGTTTGCCCATCAATATCGCGGCGATCAAAGCGGCAACACCCGCATTAATATGCACCACACCACCGCCGGCAAAGTCCATGAAACCACGCTGAGACAGCCAGCCGCCGCCCCAGACCCAGTAAGTCACCGGCGCGTATACCAGCAACAGCCAAAGACCCGAAAACACCAGCATGGCGGAGAACCTCATCCGCTCGGCAAAACCGCCGATAATCAGCGCAGGTGTAATGATCGCAAACGTCATCTGGAACATGACGAACACGGTTTCCGGATAAGTGCCGCTCAACGAATCTTCAGTGATACCGGCAAGAAATATTTTGCCGAAACCGCCCAGCCAGGCATTGCCGTCCGGCCCGAATGCCATGGTGTAGCCGATGATGACCCACAGAATCGAGGCCATACAGGCGATGGCAAAACACTGCATCAACACCGACAAAACGTTTTTAGCGCGGACCAGGCCGCCATAGAACAAGGCAAGCCCCGGCAGGCTCATAAACAAAACCAGGACCGTGGACGTAAGCATCCACGCCGTATCACCCGTATCCAGTTCATCTGCCAATGCAGACATGGGCAAGAGTGCGGCTGTCAGCACCAGCGCACGTACCGCTTTTATAGAGAATGACATAGGAACCCCCGATGCACGCCCGTCATGCAAAGTTAACGGACCACATTAACCGTCCTGACTTACAGTGCGCCGTCGCCGGTGTCGCCGGTACGTATCCGAATAGTCTGTTCTATATCGGAAACAAAAATCTTGCCGTCACCCACTTTACCGGTTCGCGCAGCACCAACGATCGCCTCGATGGCTCGCTCGGCAAGCTCATCACTCACGGCTATCTCGATTTTCGATTTCGGCAGGAAGTCGACAACGTACTCGGCGCCGCGATACAACTCGGTATGCCCGCGCTGGCGGCCAAAGCCTTTGACTTCTGTCACGGTCATGCCGTTAACGCCGACTTCGCCCAAAGCATTGCGCACATCGTCAAGCCGAAATGGTTTTATGATTGCTGTAATCAGCTTCATTCAGGAGTCCCCCGATGGATTATTCGTAGATCGGACACTTCTTTGTGTGGCGCCCGTGGCCGTTATTCTAGCCTAATTTATGGGCCTGTTTTATGTAATACCGAGGCACGCCTGATGAACCGGGCTGCATTGCGTAAAATAACGACTCTGAAGGCCCTCGGCCAGCCAATGGTAAAAATTAGAATGGGTAAAAATTCATACGAATTGCTGAGCGCGACCGATCCCCGTTGGGTGAAAAACGTGCTGCAGGATTTCGACAGCTTCCTTATTGATCATGCAAGCTGCGAGCGCAAAGCGAATGCACTGCTCATGAGCATGATAGTGAAATATCCGGACCGGCCGACCATCATTCCGCGTTTGATCGAACTCGCACAGGAAGAACTCGAGCACTTTGCCGAGGCCTATGCGTTTATGGAACGGCGCGGGCTGGTATTCAGCAAAGACAAGCCGGACGCGTATGTCAATCAGCTCCTGGCCGCCGCAAGGCATGGCCGAGACGAACGCTTTATAGACCGAATGCTCATTTCATCCGTCATCGAAAAACGCGGCGCGGAGCGGTTCAGAATCGTTGCTGAGAATATCGATGACCCGGAGTTGGCGGCCTTCTATGACAAACTCTGGAAAAGTGAAGTCAAACACGCACATGTTTTCGTGCTGATGCTGCAGGAGGAATACCCGCCGGAAATGTTCGATGCCCGCCTCGACGAATTGCTGCAACTGGAGGCAGAGATTATTGCCGGGCTGGAACTGGGCCCTGCACTCCACTAACTAAGCGGCTTCAGTAGACGCGATAACCGCCATGCTTCGCGCGGCTGCGGCTGTCCACCCAGTACCACCCGCCGATGAAACCGCCGCCCGCTGCAAACAGCACCACCAGTATCAGCCAACTTACCGGAACGCTAGAAGAATACTCAGCCAGGCGGGACATCATGTCTTCATTCTCTACCCGCAAACGCTCCAGCTCCGCGATGGTTGCCGCCTTCTGGTCTGCCGACCCAAGATTCTGTTCCTGCAACTGCTGCAAGCGACCACGTTCCGCCTTGAGCTGATTTTCCAGTTTGGTGACGGTCGCATCGAGGCGAGTATTTTCTTCTTCGAGTTTATTCAGCCGCGTCCGTGCGGGCTCCTTGTCCACCAGGTACAGCGACTTGACCCAGCCTTGCTGGCCATCATCGGTGCGCACTTGCGCATAACGCGGGCCTTTTTCGATCACGGCCAGGCGATCGCCGCTTTTGAGTTTCTTTATAGGCCGCCCCGACATGTCGGCGCTGCCATACAGCTCAAGCTGCAGCATATCCGTTACCCATAGAGTTTCGGCGCTTGCCTGACTACCAACCAATGCCATCGCCAATGCAAGGCATTGCAACAACCGCGCTCCCGCCTGTCGCACCCTAGCTTGCCTACTGTTCATAAACCCACCTCAACAACGCTGCCTGCGCTTCCTCACCGGGGCCGCGGTCGGCGCCAGCGTAATTTTGCAATATTACTACCACGTATTCCCGACCGGACCGGGCATGCACGTACCCGGCGGTTGCAAATACATCTTGCAATCGCCCGGTCTTCATATGCATCTGGCCCGTCATCTCCTCTTTCCTGAATCGCTTGCGCATCGTGCCGTCGAGACCGGGCAGTGACAAAGAGGACACAAATTCCGCATCCCAGGGTCGTTGGCGAGCCCGAAGCAGCACCGCCGCCATATCGCCTGCCGCTATGCGCGTGTTACGTGACAGGCCGGAGCCGTTGTCGAGGCGCAATTTAGGGAAATCCATACCACGGCGCTGCAGGGCCTGCGCCGCCGCCTTACGAGCCTTCGCCAGCGTCGCCGGCGGCTCGAATGCCTCGGCACCCATTGTCAGGAAAAGATGCCGCGCCATAACGTTGTTACTGTATTTATTGATGTAGCCGATGACGTCTGCGAGCGGCGGAGAAGTCGCCCGCAGAAATGGTTTGCGAGTATCGCTAGCGGTGCTCAAATCCGTTTTAGTCTGCATTTCCTCCAGGGTCGCCAGGCGCAGTTCGCCGCCGAGGGTACCGCCGGTTTCCTCCCACAGGGAACGAAACACGCCGTAAGCGTAGGTCGGCCCTGTCAGCACCGATCGGGTCAACGCGTATTCCCGGCACCCTTTACGATAGCTTCCCGATAAGGTCACATGGTCGCGGTTAAGCGGGTCTTCTGCCACCAGGGCAATGCCGTTTTGGTAACCTCCGCAATAACCGTTGCCGAGATTTAAGCGATTCTCGACAGAAAGGTTCGCCGGCATGGGGTCTACGGCGACGTTGACAACGTTCCGGGCCATATCCGGCATGAAATAAAACTGGACGGCCTGGAAGTTGACCAGGAATGCATTCGGAAGGACGTTGTAGACGCGCAACCCCTCTCCATCGAAGGCGGCAGGATCATCCTGCTCGACTGAAAAATAGCTGTTGTCGATAACGAGATCACCGTCGATCGAGCGCAACCCGCGCATCCGCAACTGGCGTTGGAATCGCCACATTCGCTCGGAAATAAAATACGGGTCACCGTACCCTTTGATAATCAGATCACCGCGCAGAACACCACGCTCGATCTTGCCGTTCAGGTATGCTTCTGTCGGCCACGTATAAGCGGGCCCGAGTTCTTCGAGCGCGAGCCAGGTCGTAAGAAGCTTTATCGTGGATGCGGGGTTAAACGGCTTGTCCGCATTCATGCTCAGAAGCGGCTCGTCGGCGCCCACCTCGCGCACCAGGATACCGATCGATGATTCCGGCACCTTGTGGCCATTGAAAACCTGCTGCAACACAGGCGGCATCGAAGCCTGCTCCGCCGCACAAACTCCGGTCATGAGTACGCAGGCGACAAAGAATCCGCAAAACAGCATGCGCCCCGGGTCAGAAGTTTTCATTTCGTTGATTCGTCCACTGGCAGCCGTGCCGGTTTTTCGAGCCCGAAGTTACGCATACGGTCGGCCAGCGTACTCGGCTTCAGGCCCAGCAACTCTGCCGCACCGCCTTTGCCCGCAATCCGCCAACCGGCATATTCAAGGGCGCGGCGCATGTTATCGCGTTGCTGCAATCTGATCTCCTTTTCGGTAAGGAAATTTCGTCCCGACTGAACCGTCGCTATAACCGGCGACTCGGCGGCGGCCTGCTTGACGCCGGAGCTAGGCAGGTCGAGTCGCAGGTTGTCACCCTGCGCCAGAATCACGGCACGCTCTATTAAGTTCTTTAATTCACGGATGTTGCCGGGCCAGTCATACGCGCGCATGGCATCCACCTGGCTCTGGGTGAAGTGCGGAACGTCGCGACCGAACTCGCGGCAAACCTGCTCGAGAAAATGCACCGCTAACTGGATGACATCGTCACCTCTTTTACGCAGCGGCGGAACCTGCACGGGAAAAACGCTGAGCCGATAAAAGAGATCTTCTCGAAACTTGCCGAGTTCCACTTCTTTTTCCAGATCTTTGTTGGTCGCAGCGATGACGCGAACATCGACTTGTCGCGTAACGTCCTCACCGACTCGCTCAAATTCGCGTTCCTGCAAGACGCGCAGCAGCTTGCCCTGCAGTTCCAGCGGGATTTCGCCCACCTCATCGAGAAAAATTGTCCCACCGTCTGCCAACTGAAAGCGCCCGACACGGTCACGGTAGGCGCCCGTAAAAGCGCCTTTGACATGACCGAAAAACTCGCTCTCAAATAGTTCATGCGGTATCGAGGCGCAATTGACCTTGACCAGGGGCGCATCATGCCTGCGGCTGCGGGCATGAATCGCGTGGGCCACAAGCTCCTTGCCGGTGCCGGTTTCACCGATGATCAACACGTTCGCGGGAGTATCGGCCACCGCTTCGATGCGCGCGAGCATAGCGGCCAGTGCCGGACTCTCGCCGACGATGCGGCCGAAATTCATGGAGACCTGCACTTCTTCGCGCAGGTAATCACGCTCTCTTTCAAGTTCTTCTTTCAGGCGCGCTATTTCGCCGTAGGCTTCACGCAGTTTGGCTTCTGCGCGATTACGCTCGGTCATGTCTTTGGTGGCGACGAGCAGGCTGCGAACGCCGCGCGCCGGATCTACCTCCTTGGTTGCAGACATGACGACGTCGAGGATTTCGCCCGATTTCGTGACCATCTGCCGCGGCACGTTGCTGCGGTCGCCCATTTCGATGAGCTCCCGCACACCGCCCTCCAGCTGACGGCGCGAGTCCTCAGCAAGGAAATCCAGAATCGACCTGCCGATAACCTCCGCCTCGGTATAGCCGAGCTTTTCCAGCCAATGCGCGCTGACATGAGTGATCTGCCCGTCAGCATTTACGGTGTGGAGCATCGCGGGCGTCGAATGGTAGAGATCTTCGTAGCGGCGCTCGGCACGAGCAAGCGCCGAGGTCTCGAAAAAGACAGCCACGGAAAATATATGGGCGCCTTCTTTGTCGCGCACCGCACGCATGCGCAACAGCAGTTCGATGGTTTTGCCGTCGCGTCCGAGCAGGCCGAGGGCCACGTGATCGAGCTTCCCCATTCGACGGAACGCCGGCAGGTATTCCTGCTCGCAGCGTTTGGCCGACTCCGGGGTGGCGAACTCTTCCGGTGCTTTGCCACGCAACTCCTCGACGGCGTAACCGGTTCGGCTCGTCCATTGATCCGTAACGTCGATAAAGCGACCGTCGGTATCGAGCACGGCAGCCATGACCGGGACTTTGCGGAAAAAGCGCCGATAAAGTTGTTTAAGGCCTGGGGGATTAACCATGGGCGAACTATACACGGTTTTCCGTGTTCATAGAATCACGGTTTTCCGTTAATCACGGTTTTCCGGGTGCAGCGAAAACGCTAAGTCCCTGAAAATAAAGGGGTATAAGGTTGGCACGCTTTATGCATATAAAGGGATGAAGGCGATGGATGAGCTATCGCCAAGTATCAAGGAATATTAGGAAAAGCAATGAATGGTCAGGTAAAACAATTGATTCCCGGTTTGATCGGAATCTTCGCCCTGCTCCTGACCGCGATAGTGGGCATTAGTGCCTTACCGAGTGAGCAGAAGGCTATACAAATCGCGGAAACCGGAGCGATCACCCTGGAGAATCGCAGCCAGCAGAAACTGGCTGAGAGCTTTCATACGGGCGCGGCAGCGGCCGCCATCGAAACCGGCATGGATATCGCGGCAGATTTGGCAGTAGACCTAAAACGCTCGCCGTCATTTTTAACTGCGATGTCTGAACGCCCTGTTGCGAAATAAGCTTTACGCGCAGCAGAGCCACAAATTCCTGTCGGCCGGCCTTACCCTCCCCCTTGGCCGGTGGAACGGAACACGATGACCCAGGTCATCGACCGGCGGCATGCCTGGTAACCATGCCGCATATCCCCCCTAAAGGGCCGGCGCAGCAGCGTCGGCCCTTTTTTTAAGTGAGACCATTTTTCCAGGCGCATGCAATGCGTCTGGAAAAATAGACGGTCGAACTTATGCCGGCAAAGCGAAGCTTTGCCGGCGAAAGTGAGGCCGGGATCGTTTACCGGGAAAGCGAAGCTTTACCAACGCAAGTGTGGCCGAGATCGTTTAACAGTAAAGCGAGGCTTTACCAACGCAAGTGTGGCCGAGATCGTGTCCCGGTAAGGCAAAGCTTTACCGGGAAACCACGAATTTTCGAAGTTACTTCTGCAGGTGCTCGAATAAGAAAGCGGTTGCTTTGAGCCAGGCATCCTCGGCGGCTACGGCGTTGTAGGCCATACCACTCGGGTTGGCAAACGCATGTTTGGTATCGGGGTAGATAATAATTTCTGCATCCTTACCCAGTTCGTTCAGAGCATCACGAAAGGCGACGACAGTATCCGGCGGCACAACCGGGTCCTCGTCCGCAAAGAGCCCCAGCATGGGCATTTGCAAGGTCGCAAGCTGCGCTTTGTCGTCCGTAACGCCACCGTAATACATCACCATTGCGTCTATCTGCTCCGGCATGCGCAGCGCGGCCTGCAGGGACCACCGCCCCCCAAGGCACCAGCCGATGACACCGATTTTCGATGCACCCATTACGGTCTCAAGATACTCGTAGGCAGCCACGAGGTTATTCAAGCCACCCTCCGCATCCTCATTCAGCGCCGTCATCAAACGCATGGCCTCTTTCGGCGCTTCGCCGCTTTCGCCGCGATAAAGGTCGACGGCCAGGGTAATGTAACCCTCCGCGGCAAGCCGTTCGGCCGTTTGCCGGATGTTATCGTTCAGGCCCCACCACTCGTGGATCACAATCAGCGCCGGCAGCCCTTCAAACGATGCACCGGCCGGCCATGACAACCAGCCAACCACCTCTTTACCGTCCACCGTCATGTAAACCGCAGGCCGACTGCTCACCGTAACGGCAGGCGCGGTGGTCGCCATCGGACTCGCAACCGGACTATCGTCCTTATGCGCGGCGGCGGTGCGTTGATCCAGCTCGTTCGCATTCGCCGTATTCAGCAGGAAAATCGGCAGGCAGATCGCGGTTAGCCCGCCGGTCAGAATTTTTACAGGGTGCATAGGTCGACTCCGAAAGTACGTATTGCCGGGGTGCATCAAATATATAAGCTAGGCAGTCGACTCAGTATTTAACACGGGGACTGATGACAGGAACAGAGTATGCGTATAGGCGTTCCCAGAGAGGTCAAACTACTCGAAAGCCGAGTCGGGCTTGCTCCCGATAGCGTAAGGCACCTGACCGAGAGCGGCCACGAAGTCATCGTAGAGGCCGGAGCTGGGTCACGCCTCGATATCAGCGACGCTGATTACGTGGCGGCCGGGGCCGATATTGCCGACAATGCCCAGGCGGTTTTTGCGGGCGCGGAATTGATCGTCAAGGTCAAAGAACCCCAACCATCTGAATACGGCCTGCTCGAACCGCGGCATATCCTGTTTACCTATCTGCATCTGGCCGGCATGCGGGAACTGACCGACGCGCTGCGCGCATCGGGCGCTACCGCGGTTGCCTACGAAACCGTAACGTCAACCGAAGGCGGTTTGCCGCTGCTAAAACCGATGAGTGAAATAGCGGGACGCCTCGCGGTGCACGCCGGTGCGACCTGCCTGCAGAAAAGTCAGGGCGGCAGCGGCGTGCTGATCAGCGGCGCGACCGGGCTGCCGCCGGCAAAGGTGTTGGTATTGGGCGGCGGCACGGCGGGCAGCAACGCAGCGTTTATTGCGCTCGGCATGCAGGCAGCCGTCACGATCGTCGACCGGTCGGCCGACCGTCTGCAGCAGCTTCGGCAGCGCTTTGGCGAGCGGCTCTCAACGGCGGTCTCCGGCGAGTCGGTCATCGCTGAGCTGGCTGCCGATGCAGACCTGGTCATCGGCGCCGTCCTTCTGACGGGAGCGTGTGCGCCAAAACTCATTACGCGGGAAACGGTCCGACGAATGCGTAGCGGTTCGGTCATAGTCGATATCGCCATTGACCAGGGCGGCTGTTGCGAAACCAGTCGCCCCACGACGCTGGCCGAACCCACCTTTATCGTCGACGAGGTTGTGCATTATTGCGTTACGAATATGCCGGGCGATGTCCCGCGGACATCCACGTTCGCCTTGAACAAAGCGACGCTGCCCTATGTGCTGGCGATCGCCGACCACGGTTGGGAGGCGGCAAGTGCCGCGGATTCGGGGCTTGCCAAAGGCCTGAATGTGCAGGATGGCAAAATCTGTCACCCGGCGGTAGCGGCTTCGTTCCGGACATAAAAAACCCCGGCAGTTATGCAACTGCCGGGGTCGTTATCCGCAACAACGATAAGTAAAGCTGGCCTAGCGATAGCGTGCCTGCAGTTTCTGCAAAGTGGCGTTACCCGGGCAGACCTTGTCGAACGGCAGATCGACCAGCGGCGTCTTGCAGGTATTGTTCACTTCATGCATTTCGGGCTGCGACTCATCCACGTAAAGCAGCCCCGTTGTTATTTCACCGGCCGTCGCGTTTTCCTGCAAATTGCGCAGCGCGTTCACTCGGTCGGTGGGGTCAAAATCCTTGTCGAGCTTGCGGAGAATAATATGGCTGCCATCATGCAGCTCGACCGGCATGGCCTCTCCCTCGTCATACTTTGCCTTGATTTCCTTAGCCGGCGGCACAAAATCGGTTGCGATAGCCGGGCTGAAATGCTCGCGAGTGTATTTGTAGCTCTTGGTCGAGCCTTCATGGTCATTGAATGTCACACACGGCGAAATCACATCGATAAAAGCGAAGCCGCGATGCTTCAGACCTGCCTTGATAAGTGGCACCAGCTGATCCTTGTCGCCGGAAAAACTGCGGGCAACGAACGAGGCGCCTAGGGTGATCGCTACCTGGCACGGGTCAATCGCGGGTTGCAGGTTTTCTTCGCCCTTCTTGGCCTTGCTGCCTTTGTCTGCCGACGCAGAAAACTGCCCCTTGGTCAGGCCGTACACACCGTTGTTCTCGATGATGTAAAGCATATTCAGATTACGCCGAATGGCATGAACGAACTGACCCATGCCGATCGACAGCGTATCGCCATCGCCGGAAACACCAATGTAGTAGAGATCGCGGTTAGCGCTATTGGCACCGGTCGCAACCGACGGCATTCGCCCGTGAGTCGAATTAAAGCCGTGCGAATCGCGCAAAAAATAGGCCGGCGTCTTGGACGAACAACCGATACCCGAAAGTTTGGCAAACCGGTGTGTCGGGATACTCAGTTCGAAAGCCGACTGGATCAACGCGCCGGTGATGGAGTCATGGCCACAGCCGGCACACAGCGTTGACATGCCACCTTCATAATCGCGAACCGTCAGGCCGATCTCGTTGACCGGCAACTTGGGATGCCGAACGGCCGGTTTCTTGATAAAGCTCATGCCGCTACTCCCTTCGCCATATCTTCGTTGATAGCATCGATAACAAACTGGGCATTCATCGGCAGGCCGTTGTAATGCAGGATGGAAATCAGGTCTTCATGATGCACGTTGAGCTCTAGCCGCAGCAGACTCTTCAGCTGCGCATCGCGATTCTGCTCGACCACATACAACTTATCGTGCGCATCGATGAATTCCTGCACTTCCTTACCGAACGGGAATGCCTTCAGGCGCATATAGTTAATACCCACACCCTCTTCGGCCAGAACATCAATGGCTTCGCGGACAGCGTGATCGCAACTGCCGACAGAAATGATGCCGGTACGGTTCTTTTCAGAACTCTCGATAAGCGCCTTGGGAACCAGCGACTTCGCCGTATCCCATTTGCGCAGCAGACGATCGACCACCGCCTGATATTCATCAGCGTTCTCGGTGTAAGCGCCGTACATGTTGTGACCGGAACCACGCGTGAAATAAGCGCCTTTAGGATGATCCCCCGGCAACGTGCGCTTCGGGATCGCATCGCCATCGTGATCATAGTAACGATGGAATACATTGTGCTTCGCGCTGCTGAGGTCGACAGGGGTCATCCAGTCATTCATGCCTATATCCAGATCGCTGAGGACGATGACCGGCGTCTGCAAACGCTCCGCCAGGTCGAACGCATCTCGCGACGCGTAAAAACACTCTTCCGGGTTGGCCGGAAACAACAGTACATGCCGGGTATCGCCGTGCGAGGCATACGCGCTCGACGTGATATCCGATTGCTGGGTCCTCGTCGGCATACCCGTCGACGGGCCGCAGCGCTGCACATTGAAAAGCACCGCCGGAATTTCGGTGAAATAGCCGTAACCCAGGAACTCACTCATCAGCGATACGCCCGGACCGCTCGTCGCGGTAAAGGATCGCGCGCCTGCCCAGTTGGCGCCCAGCACCATGCCAATGGCCGCCAGCTCGTCTTCGGCCTGCACGATGCAGTATTTGTTCTCGCCGGTCTCGGGATCTACGCGGGTCGCGGCACAAAAAGCACGAAATGCGTCCATCAGTGACGTCGAGGGTGTAATCGGATACCAGGCGGCGCACGTCGCGCCTGCATAGACGCTGCCGAGACCGGCCGCCGTGTTACCGTCGATAATAATGTGGTCTTTAGTCTTATTACTGGTTTTGGCCGTAAAGGGTAATGGCGTCTCCAGATTGGCCTGAGCCCATTCGTAACCCATGCGTATCGCCAGCTGGTTGCCTTCCAGCAGGCTCGCTTTCTTCGCAAAGGTCTGGTTCAGGAGCTCTCTTACCACATCGAGGTCGAGGTCCAGCAATGCCGCCAGTACGCCCACATAAACGACGTTCTTCATCAGAATACGCGCACGCGCATTCGGGAAGTTCTCGTTGCACATTTTCGACAAAGGCACGCCGACAATCGTGATGTCATCCCGTTTCAACAAACTGTTACGGGGCCAAGTCGAGTCATAAATCAGGTAGCCGCCGCTGGCCACTTCCGCGAGGTCATGCTTGTAGGTCTCTGCGTTCATGGCGACCATGATGTCGACCCGCCCCGAGCGGGCCAGATGGCCCTTTTCGCTGACACGAACTTCGTACCAGGTCGGCAAGCCCTGGATGTTCGACGGGAAATAGTTCTTACCCACAACCGGTATGCCCATGCGGAACAGAGACTTCATCAGCAGGCCATTGGCACTCGCTGAACCGGTTCCGTTCACATTGGCTATCTTGATCGTGAACTCATTTACTGATGGCTTGGCATTCATTTGTCTTAGTCAACTCTTTGCAAGACCGCTTGTCGTGTCATACAAAACAAAATTTTGAGGCATCGTGCCGAGTGATCGAACGGGGACGATACTATGCGGATCCAGTACGTGGGTCAGGCAACTTCCTTTTCCGCCGGTTTTTCTGCTTCATCAAGGCTATGCGGATGATGCAATATGAATTTCTGCATATCCCAGGCGGCGGTCGGACAGCGCTCGGCGCATAAACCGCAATGGATGCAAACATCCTCGTCCTTAACCATCACTCTGCCCGTCTGCGGCAGAGCGGCCGAAACATACAAGTCCTGGGAAGTGGTTTCTGCCGGCGCAGTCAGACGAGTGCGCAGATCGGCTTCATCTCCATTGTGGGTGATGGTGAGGCAATCGACCGGACAGACGTCGACGCAGGCATCGCATTCAATGCAAAGCTGGGTAGTAAATACCGTCTGGATATCGCAGTTGAGACAACGCTCGACTTCTTCGGCCGCCAACTCCGGCGAAAACCCGAGTTCGACTTCAATATTGAGCTTCTTGAACCGTTCTTTGAGGTCGACATGCGGCATGATGGTCCGCTCGGACCCATCAAAATCGTTGCTGTAGCTCCACTCATGGATGCCCATCTTCGTGCTGCTCAGCGTCTGGCCATCGGGCATCCTGTCGGTGACGTCCTCGCCCTGACAATACTTGTGGATCGATATTGCGGCCTGGTGGCCGTGCTCGACCGCCCAGATGATGTTCTTGGGCCCGAACGCAGCATCGCCGCCGAAGAACACGCCTTCACGGGTCGACTGGAAAGTCTTTTCATCAACGACGGGCACGTCCCACTTGTCGAACTCGATACCGATATCTTGCTCGATCCAGGGGAAAGCATTGTCCTGGCCGATAGCCAGAATTACGTCATCGCAAGGAATGGTGACTTCGCCCGTAACACGCTGGTCGGTGATGCGGCCGTTATCGTCGATATCGTATTCCATCAGCTCGAAAACCATGCCGGTCAACTTGCCATTGTCGTGCACGAAAGCCTTCGGCGAATGATTCACGATGATGTCGACATTCTCTTCTTCGGCGTCTTCCAGCTCCCAGTCGGAAGCCTTGAAGAAGTCGCGCGGTTTACGCGCCATAACCTTGACGCTGTCGGCGCCCAGCCGCAGCGAAGTGCGGCAGCAATCCATTGCCGTGTTACCAACGCCGATAATCAGAACGTTTTTGCCAATTGACTGGGTGTGCTCGAACGCGACCGATTCCAGCCAGTCAATGCCGATATAAATATTGTTACCCGCTTCCTGGCGGCCCGGAAGATTCAGTTCCTTCCCGCGCGGCGCGCCGGTGCCTACGAAGATCGCGTCGTAGCCCTGCTCCAGCAGATCTTTCATGCTCTCGATACCGCTGCCGGTCTTGAGCTCAACGTGACCCATATCAAGGATGTACTCGATCTCTTCGTCCAACACCTTGGCCGGAAGACGGAACGACGGAATATTCGAGCGCATCAGTCCGCCTGTGACATCCAGCTTTTCGAATATCGTGCACTCATAACCCAGCGGCGCCAGGTCGTTAACGACCGCGAGCGATGCACAACCGGCACCGACGAGGGCAACTTTCTTGCCATTACTCGGCCCCTCAGCTTTCGGAATGAGTGCGCTGACGTCGTCACGATTATCCGCAGCGACGCGCTTAAGACGGCAGATCGCTACCGGCTTTTCCTCGATGCGGCCACGACGGCACGCCGGCTCGCAGGGACGGTCGCAAACGCGCCCGAGGATGCCCGGAAAAACATTCGACTTGCGGTTCAGCATGTAAGCGTCGGTAAAACGCTCCTGGGCGATTAACCGAATGTATTCGGGCACATTGGTATGAGCCGGACACGCATACTGGCAGTCGACAACTTTATGAAAATAGTCTGGATTCGATGTATCGGTCGGACGCATAGCAGAAAGACCTGCGGCAGGCTGATGTTAAAAAAATAAGGAGTTGATTAAATTAGGGTTCTGGCTATTTTTCGACCAAAGCGGCCCATCAAGGCGCTGAGATTATACAGATTCGGCCAGTAATTAAAACGCTTCTAAACGGCCGCCCACAAACAAAAAAACAGGGCTCAGCTGGGCTTAATGGCACCCGGTCTGAAGCCCCTGCTGCAGCCAGCCAACATCCTCCTGCTGCAGATTAAACCTTACCAGCAGCGGAGACCGGGCAAAAGCCTTTTTTGCGAAGTTGGCCAGTCCGGAATATGTAAAGAGGCGTCTAGCCAAACGCGAGCCGTCGGCCGAGTATCGCGCTGGTCAGCTGACCGTCCAGCCAGGCCAGCTGGCCATTGACTATGGTCGCCCGAATGCTGGACCGAAACTCGTAGCCCTCGAGAGGCGACCAGCCACACTTATATAAGACGTTGTCTGAACTGACCCGCGTAGGCCGGTCGGGGTCGACCAGAACGAGATCCGCAAAATAGCCCTCGCGGATATAGCCGCGCTCCTGCACGCCAAATACATCAGCCACGCTGTGGCTGGTTTTCCGCACCGCTTGGGTAATCGGAAAGCGTCCGGCATGCACATGTTCCAGCACCATCAGCAAGGCGTGCTGCACGAGCGGCAGGCCCGCAGGCGATTTGAAGTAGCTCTGCGCCTTTTCCTCGGCCGTATGCGGCGCGTGGTCCGTCGCTATGACATCGATGAGGTCATTCGCCACGGCCGCTATCAGCGCCTCGCGATCAGACGCCTTCTTGATGGCGGGGTTGCATTTGATCCCGGCGCCCAATTTGCCGTAATCCGACTCATCGAAAAAGAGGTGGTGGACACAGGCCTCGACCGTAATGCGTTTGTCGCTGGCCGGTCCGGGCTTGAACAGTTCCAGCTCTTTGGCCGTCGTCAGGTGCAGCACGTGCAGCCTGGAATCATGGCGCTGCGCCAGTTCGACAGCCAGCGAAGACGACTTGTAACAGGCCTCCTCGGAACGAATGCGCGGGTGCTCCGCCATCGGCACGTCTTCGCCGTATTTCGCGCGCGCTGCGTCCTCATTGGCCTTGATCATCGGTGTGTCTTCACAGTGGGTCGCGATCAGTAGTGGCGAATCGGCGAATATCCCTTCCAGTACCTGCTCATCGTCCACCAGCATTGCACCGGTTGACGCACCCATAAAGACCTTGATTCCGCAGGCCTGGCCCGGCCGAACACTGCGAATCTGGTCGATATTGTCATTCGTGGCGCCGAGGTAAAAAGCATAGTTGGCGCGGGCCCGGCCGGCGGCTCGGGCGTACTTGTCTTCGAGGGCATCGAGGTCGGTCGTGGGCGGCTTTACGTTAGGCATTTCCATGAAACTGGTGATTCCGCCTGCGACGGCAGCAGCCGATTCTGTAGCCATGTCGCCCTTGTTAGTCAGGCCAGGCTCGCGAAAATGCACCTGGTCGTCAATCATGCCGGGCAATACCCATGCGCCTTTGGCATCGAGGATCGTTGTCGACCCGACCGAATTCGCGTGCGGCCCGATTTTCTCGATCCGGCCGTCTTTGATCAGTAAATCTGCCTCGATAATTTCGCCGTCATTAACAATGCGGCCGTTCACGATTACCAGGTTAGTGCTCATGCTGTGCGCCTAAAATTCCAGTGACTAAAGCGGAAACAAATTGCCATTATTTAGCGGGCCGCGAAACGGTCCGTTGCCTCGATCAATTCGTGCACGATACCGGCTTCGAACGCGGAATGCCCGGCATCCGGGACGAACCGAAAATCAGCCTCCGGCCAGGCATTATGCAGCTCCCAGGCCGTTTCAGCCGGGCAGACCACATCATACCTGCCCTGAACGATGACGGCGGGAATGTTGCGAATCCGGTCGATATTGTCGAGCAGCTGATTCGAATGGTCCAGAAACCCCCCGTGCACAAAATAATGGCTCTCGATCCTCGCCAGCGCCAACGCAAAGTCATCTGACTGAAACCGTCCGACGGCTGCTTCGGACACCAGCAGATTACTGGTGACGCCCTCCCAGACCGACCAGGCGTGGGCCGATGCCAACATGCTTTCGCGATCATCGCCGGTCAAACGCTTGTGATGCGCCGCGATAAGATCATCTCGCTCCGCCACGGGTATCGGGGCGATATAGTCCTGCCAGTAATCGGGAAACAGGCGGCTCGCGCCTTCCTGGTAGAACCAGTGCAGTTCTCTCGGCCGCAACATGAATACCCCGCGCAGCACGAGCTCGGTAACGGCCTCGGGATGCTGTTGCGCATAGGCCAGCGCCAGGGTGCTGCCCCATGAGCCGCCAAATACCTGCCAGCGCGTTATATCCAGATGCGAACGCAACTTCTCGATGTCGGCGACCAGGTCCCAGGTCGTATTGTTCTCGAGGCTGGCGGCGGGTCGACTCCTGCCGGCGCCGCGCTGATCGAACACGACGATGCGGTAGCGGGCCGGATCAAAAAATCTGCGCACTGCGGCATTCGACCCGGCGCCCGGCCCCCCGTGCAGAAATATGACCGGCTTGCCGTCAGCGGCACCGCATTCTTCGAAATACAGTTCATGGTTATCGGAAACGCGGAGATAACCCGAATTAAACGGCGCGATGGGCGGATAAAGCCCGCGCCGGCTGCCGACTTCCGCCATCCGTCAGCCTGCCTGTAACGAAATCATCGATTGAGTTCCATTCTTAACTTTACAAGTCAGTATACTTTATGGCCGCTTTGAACAGCGCGATTCTTCATCGAACAATATAAAAGAGATTTCACGGATGACCGATTTACCTATCAGACAAACACTGGGTCGCTCTTTATTTTTTGTACTGGCCTGTCTGCCGCTCGCTTCGCACGCGCTCGAGGATGAGCTCATACCTTACGAGCAGTTCACGCTCGACAACGGGCTCACGCTGATTGTGCATGAAGACCCGAAGGCGCCGATCGCAGCCGTCAATATCTGGTATCACGTCGGCTCGCGGAACGAGACACCGGGGCATACCGGCTACGCGCACTTGTTTGAACACCTGATGTTTCAGGGCTCACAGAATTCGCCGGGCGAGTATCTCGAAGTCGTAGAGAAAGTCGGCGCAACCGACCTCAACGGCACGACCTGGTTCGATCGCACCAATTATTTCCAGAATGTTCCGGTCGGTGCGCTCGACCGCGTGCTGTTTCTGGAATCCGATCGCATGGGTCACATGCTGGAAGCCATTACTCAGGAAGTACTGGACGAGCAACGCGGCGTCGTCCAGAACGAAAAGCGTCAGGGCGACAATCAGCCATACAGCAAAATCTGGGAAGAGATGCTGGTCAACCTGTTTCCGCCGAACCACCCGTACAGCTGGGAAACGATAGGCTCGATGGAAGATCTCGACGCGGCATCGCTCGAAGAAATGCAGACCTGGTTCAAGACCTACTACGGGCCGAATAATGCGGTGCTCGTTGTGGCCGGCGACGTCAAGGCTGACGAGGTGCTGGAACGCGTCGAATACTGGTTCGGCGACATCCCTCCGGGGCCGCCGCTCGTCGTGCAAAAGGAATGGATACCCGTGCACAAAAGCGAGCGTCGCCAGACCATTCAGGACAGAGTGCCGCAAGAGCGCATCTACATTGCCTGGCCGGGCCCCCGCTGGGGAACTCAGGATGCCCACCAGATCACTCTGGCGGCAGATATTTTCGCCAACGGCAAGAATTCACGGCTTTACGAACGGCTGGTTTATCGCGACCAGCTTGCCACCGATGTCAGCATGGCGGTATTTAATCTGGAAATCGCCGGCATCATGGTCATCGAGATGTCCGTGAAGCCCGGCGGAGACGGAGCGGTCGTGGAAAAAATCGCCCGCGAAGAGCTGGCAGAATTTATTCGCAAAGGGCCGACAAAAAAGGAACTGCAACGAGTCCAGACGCAGGCGCGCGCGGGGTTCCTGCGCGGCATCGAGAGAATCGGCGGGTTCGGCGGTAAGTCCTCGGTGCTGGCTGAAAACATGGTGTACGGTAAGGACCCAGGTTACTACCGCCAAAGCCTCGCCGACATGGCAGCGGCGACCCCGGCTGACATCAAGGCCGTGACGAAAAAATGGCTCGACCAACCTCCCTATGTTGCTAACATCGTGCCTTTCCCTGAGCTGGCAACGAACGGCGTCGCGGCAGACAGGTCTGCGCTGCCGGAACCCGCAGAACCCAAACCCGCTGTTTTCCCGGCAGCCCGGCGAGCCACGCTGGACAGCGGACTGGAACTTGTCGTCATAGAGCGGCCAAACATTCCGGTCATCGATTTCAGTTTGATTGTGGACAGCGGTTACGCCGCGGACCGCCCCGAATACCAGGGCGAGGCCAGCATGACCATGGCCATGCTCGATGAAGGGGCCGGTGACCTCGAGTCTCTGGAAATAAGCGAACAACTGGCGCTGCTTGGCGCGTCGCTGGCGGCTGGCGCCAGCCTGGACTCGGCGACCGTTGCCCTGTCGGCGCTGAAGGAAAATCTGGCCGAATCGCTCGCCCTGTACTCCACGGTAATACTGGAACCGAGTTTCCCTGCAGATGAACTGGAGCGCCTGCGGGCCCAGTACCAGACGCTGATTCGCCAGGAAAAAAGTCAGCCGATCAGCATGGCATTGCGTGTGCTGCCCAAGCTCCTCTACGGAGTCGGTCATGTCTATGGCCAGCCACTCACCGGCAGCGGCACCGAAGAAACGATCGCCGCGATTACCCGCGACGACCTCGTGAACTGGCACGATACGTGGTTTCGCCCGAACAACGCGACGCTGCTGGTCGTGGGCGATACCACCCTGGAAGAAATCGTGCCGCTGATCGAGAATCTCTTCAGCGACTGGGAGCCGGCGGAAGTGCCGGCCAAAACCATCGCTACGGTCGAGGACAGCGGCAGTGATTCGATTTATCTGATCGACAAGCCGGGCGCCGAACAATCGATAATCTTTGTCAGCCAACTAGTCTTGCCCATGGCCAATCCTGACGAAACCGCAATCGAGGCTTTTAACGACGTGCTCGGCGGACAGTTTTCGGCCCGCCTCAACATGAATCTTCGTGAAGAAAAGCACTGGTCTTACGGGGCACGCAGCACCATAGTGCCGACCCGAGCACAGCGCCCCTTTTTCGCCTATGCGCCGGTGCAGACTGACAAGACAGCGGAATCGCTCGCGGAAATATTGCGTGAGATCAATGAGATCCTGGGCAGCAATCCGCCTTCGGCGGAGGAGCTCGAACGGGTGCAGCGCTCGAATACCTTGTCGCTATCGGGTCGCTGGGAGACCAATGCCGCGGTGCTGGGCGCGTTGGCCGAAATCGTCGACTTCGGCCTGCCGGAAGATTTCTGGGACACCTATGCGCAGCGGCTGAACGAACTTTCTCTCCAGCAGGTGACCACTGCCGGAAAGGCGACCATCGACCCGTCGGCCTTAACCCTGGTCGTGATCGGCGACCGGGCGCGAATCGCGGAGGGGCTTGGCAAACTGGACGCGGGCTCCATTCAGCTCATAGATGTCGACGGCAAACCTGTGGACAAAAAGCCTTAGCCCCCCGACCTGCTCATGGCAATATAGCGTGGAAGGCAGCAAAAAAATTACGTCTGTCATGATGGTGGTTGCCATCGCGACCCTGGCACTGCTCGCGCTAACGACAGGGCGGGATGGAAAGCAGCCGGAAGCGCCTCAACCACTGCCGGAACCGCTACCCGGCCTGCACAAAAACCTGCAGGCCGTCGAACGGATCACCGGCTTTCCATACCGGAATGTTCGCTCCGTGATAATTACCCGCAGCAATGATGAGCAGCTAACGGTCATCAAAGACAAGCCCGAAACGCCGAACTTCAACTATCTGGATGATCCGCCTCCCGACATCGCCCCCTTCAGTGCCATATTGTTTGCAAACGCAAGTTTTCTGGATGCGCTGGCCTCGGCGGACACCTTTGTCGTTAGCGGCGCCGAGGAAGACCTGCGCCTGGGGAGCCTGAAATACACGAGCTTCGACGGCCTCGTGCTGGAACTGATCGTGTTCCGTTCGGGAGAGTCAACCAAGCTCAGAATGATCGCCACCTATTCGAATAAACTTGCTTCTCGCTATGCGGACTCGCGCGCGGAAGGGCTGCTGGCGGCTAATACCGTTCAGGAAACCGCGCGTCGCCTTAACGGGCGCGTCTACGCCATCGCCGACTAAGCGGGCGCCGGGCCAGTTGCTCCCGTCTAACACGTGACGAGCCGTTATTTCTCGGGCTTGACGAAGCGCAGCGTAAAACGATCACTTTCGCCTATCGCCAGATACTTATCCTTATCCTGCGCGCCCAGGCGAAGCGTGGGCGGCAAAGTCCAGACACCTTCAGGATGGTCCTTGGTGTCAGCCGGATTGGCATTTATCTCGGAACTGCCGTTAAGGACGAAGCCGGCCCGCTCGATCATCTCGATCGCATATTCCTGATTCACATACCCGCTGGCAGCTTTCGGGTCCTGCGGCTCAGACGGGATGCCGCGGTGCTCGACGACGCCCAGCACGCCGCCGGGTTTAAGCGCCTTGTACATCGCTGCAAGCATCTCGCCCTGCACATCACGCGGCATCCAGTTGTGAATACTCCTGAAGGTGAGAATCAGGTCGACCGAGGCCGGCGCGGCAAAGTCGTATTTATCAGGGGGCATCAAGACTGTCATTTCAACCCGGTCATACAGGTCGGGACGCTCATCCAGTTTGGCCCGATATTTTGCGACCCCGGCGCGAATAAAATCGACTTCTGAATCGGGGTCGAAGCCCGCCGCGATGAATTTACCCTGCTCGCGCACGTACGGAGCAATGATCTCGGTATACCACCCTGCCCCCGGCCAGATTTCCACGACCGTGCTGTCGGGCCGCAGCCCGAAGAAGCCCAGTGTTTCTGCGGGATGACGATATTTGTCCCGCGCTGTGTTTTCGGGAGAGCGATGATCGCCCGCGAGCATAGCCGCGAGTCCGCCGTTATCCGGACTGCCTGGTGCGTCCTGAATGGTCGCCTGCACCGCGGCGACGCTATCAGCCACGGCGGGCTCATCAGTTCTCTCGCAAGCCTGCACGAATATCGCTAACAGTATTAGCGCCGAGCCACGCATGATTCCAGTCATCATCTTTCTCCGTAGTGCGCGTCCTGCGACGCCAGAATTACTGCCAGCTTAGAACACCGGGTGCACCAGCGACAAGGGTCACTCCGGCAGTTGACCCGCTGTACAGCAGCAGCCCCGGCCAAGCGGACATAGCGCACATTAACGGCTTAGAGGCCTATGCACGATGCAAAAGTGTGAATCGCCTGCTAGACCGAGAGCAAGCGTCTGGGAATACTCAAAACGTGCATTCGCCTGAGAATCAGTAGCGGTGAACGTTTGTGCGCGATCGAGGCCGGCAAAAGGATCAATAAATGAAACGACGTAATATCAGCACCAGACGTGTTGCTTTCCGCGTAAAGCCGGTGGCGGCGGCTGTGGCGGCCGCCTTGAGCGGACTGCCCGCAACGGCCTTCGCAGCGGAGCAGCCGATGGTTCGAGAAGAAATCGTCGTAACTGCCACCCGCCGTGACACGACCGCGCAGGAGATTCCGATCAACATATCGGTAATTAGCGGCGAACTGCTCGAGAAATACCAGATCAAGAATTTGCGCGAGTTCGGGCGCTGGGTTCCGGGCCTGAACGTGGTTGACCAGGGGCCGCGCAACGGCAGCCCTATGATTGTCCGCGGCTTGAATACCGACGATCTCGACGCCAGTGAAGTCTCGGTCGGCAACAGCAGCGGCGGATCGGTGGCAACCTACTTCAACGAGGTGCCTGTCTACATTGACCTCAAGCTGGTCGATATGGAGCGCGTCGAGGTCCTGCGAGGACCTCAGGGCACACTCTATGGCGCCAATTCACTGACGGGCACTGTCCGTTATATTCCGAGAAAACCGGACACCGAAAAATTCGACTCGCTGGTATATGGCAGCGCGTACGACATGTCCGAAAGCGATGATGCCAGTTACGACGTCAATGCGATGGTCAACTGGCCAATCCTGCAGGACAAGCTCGCGGTGCGCGGCGTCTTCGCCTACGAGGACCGCGCCGGATTCATCGACTACGACTATCTCGTCAGGGAGCCGGGTGTCAGCAACCCGGAAGACCCGGCGGACCTGTTCTCCAAGGCAGACCTCAACGACGAGCAAACCACGGCGGCACGGCTGGCGCTCGGCTGGAATGCGAGTGATGCAGTGGATGTCACTTTGTCCTACAACTATCAAAAGAACGATATCGGCGGACGGCAGGTCAATACACGCGACAGCATGGCGCTGTTTGACAACGGCGGCGTGCCGCTGGACACCGGCAACTACGTCGCCGGCTACCGGGTTGAAGAACCTATCGAGCGCGAGAACCAGATTTACGAACTCGATATTGTAGCGGACCTGAGCTTCGCCGAACTCACCGCTGCAACCGGGTACACCAAATACGAAGAAACGGGTCAGCGCGACCAGACCGACTTCCTGCTGCAGGAATTCGGCTATTACTATTACGATTTTCCGTCCTTCACGGCTTTTACGCGCGACTCGGCTGACGTGGAGCGCTTCAGCCAGGAGTTTCGCCTGGTATCGCCAGACGATGGTGCGCGGCTTAACTGGATCGGCGGACTCTTTTTCGGCCACCAGAAAACCCAAAGCACCAGCATCGAACGCACCCCGGGCTACCCGGATTTTCTGGAGACCTTTGCGTTTGATGCCTTCGGCGACCCGCTCGGCCCCGATGCATTCCCCGACGGCTATGACCTCGAGTACATCGCCATCGACGATCAGGACTTCAAGGAATGGGCTGTCTATGGAGAAATCGGTTACCGGCTGACCGACCGCTGGCAGGCGACCATCGGCGGACGCTATTTCCAGATCGATGAGGACAGTTCACTGGCGACCGCGACTCCGATTTTTGACGTGCTGTTCATCGATGGCCAGCCCGTCTGGGAGCCACCGTTCTTCGTGGAATCGTCCAGCAGCGGTGATGTGAGCGACCAGATTTTCAAGTTCAACACTTCGTTTGATTTTACCGATGACCAGCTCGGTTACCTGACCGTCAGCGAGGGCTTCCGCGCCGGCGGCACGAACCCGGTGCAGGCCTGTGACCCCAACTCCAATCCCGATGAACCGGAAACTCCGGACGGCAATTTTATCTGTGGCACGCCCGGTCAGCTGACCTATGACCCGGACAAAACACTGAACTACGAAATCGGCTACAAAAGTGCGTGGCTCGATAACAGGCTGATCCTGAACGCTGCATTGTTCTATATCGACTGGCAGGACATCCAGGTGCTCGATTTCTCAGCCGGCGGTAATTTGCCCATATTCATCAACGGCAATGATGCCGAAAGCAAGGGTGTCGAGCTCGATGGCAGCTGGCAGATCAACGACCGCTGGTCGGTCCGCGCCGGTTATTCCTATACGCAGGCAAAACTGACCGACGATGCTCCACAGCTGGCGAACGGCCAGGCTGAGGACGGCGACCGACTGCCCGGTAGCCCCGAGCACCAGGGCTCCCTGGCCATTCAGTATCTGCAGCCAATCGCGGGCAATCTTGATTTGGGCGTTAACTATGGGCTCACCACGCAAAGCGATGTCTATACGCGCTTCGGCGTTGGCGACGACTGCTGCCGCGACTCGGTTTCGACCGGCGAGGCTCTGCCCGGTTACACCATCCACTTCGCCTCGGTGAGCCTTTCGGGCGATCGCTGGACCGCATCCCTGTATGCTGACAACCTGACCGACAAATTTGCGGTCACGGGTGTTCGCAAGACGCCCAGCGAAATCGGCACGTCCGGCGGCAGCCAGGATTTCGTGATTCGACGCTACATGAATTACGTGATCACACCACGTACTATTGGTCTCGATTTGCGCGTTCGTTTCGATTAATAAAGCCCGCGGCAGGGGGGCGCATGACCACACTGGCCGAATCTGACCAGACCACGATCCGCGCCTGGCAGCAGGACGCTCGTAAACTTCTTGCTGCCAGGAATTTTTCCGCCGCGGAACGCTGCTGCGAAAAAATCCTGAACCGTGACCCGCGCAACGCCGAGGCCACTTTTGTGCTGGCGATGCTGGCGCTGGAAACGCAGCAGATAGGTCCGGCGACGCAACTGTTGCAGCGGGCCGCGGGCCTCGATGGAACCAAGCCGGAATACCTCGCGCAGCTGGCGCGCGTGCTTGTGATGCTCCAGGAAACCGGCAAGGCCCGTGCCGCGGCACTCAAGGCATTGCAGCTGGAACCGGCCGACGCGCTGACACTGGACACCCTCGGTTGCGTGCTGAGCCACAGCGGCGATCATGCAAAGGCCATCGAGCCATTCACGACGGCGACTCAGCTTGAACCGAATAATCCCGACTTCCAGTTTAACCTGGCCTCTTCGTTGCGCTTTCTCGGCGATTTCGATGCCGCGGAGTCCGCCTATGAGCGCGCGATTGCGCAGGCACCATACTTTTATAAAGCTCACTGGTCACTGGCTAATTTGCGCCGCCAAACGCCGGAGACAAATCACATCGCGAGGCTGCGAAAAACGCTCGAACACGCAGCGAGCAGCCAGGATGGCCAGGCTTTCCTGCACAATGCGCTCGCGAAGGAACTCGAGGACACGGGCGACACCGTTAACGCCTTCCGGCATCTGAGCGCGGGTAAGGCACTACTGCGAAAAACAGTGGACTATTCTATCGATGAAGATGCGGAGCTGTTCAGTTGCATTCGTGAACAGTTTACTGCCGCATTGCTGCAGGAGGCCGTGGCAGGGCACTCATCAAACGAACCGATATTCGTCGTCGGCATGCCCCGCACGGGCACAACGCTGGTAGAGCGAATTCTCTCGAGCCACAGCGACGTTTTTTCGGCCGGCGAATTGCGCAGCTTTGGGCTAATGCTGAAACGCGCAGCCGGCACAGGTTCGAACAAGGTGCTGGACCCGGACACCGTTCGCCAGGGTCTGCATGCCGACCCCGCCCAGCTTGGTCAGGACTACTTGGATAGCACGCGCCCGGCCACGGGCCACACGCCGCGCTTCATCGATAAAACCCCGCTGAATTTCCTCAATATAGGCTTTATCCATCGTGCGCTGCCGAACGCACGAATCGTATGCGTGCGGCGCAATCCGATGGATACCTGCCTGAGCAACTTCCGCCATCTTTTCTCGCCTGAATCCTCGCCCTATTACCGTTATTCTTTTGATTTGCTGGAAACGGGGCAGTATTACCTGCTGTTCAATGAGTTGATGACGCACTGGAACTCGGTGCTACCCGACAAAATCCTGCAGGTGCAGTACGAAGACATCGTCGCGGAGCAGGAAACCCAGAGCCGCCGCTTGCTCGATTTCTGCGGACTGGAGTGGCAGGACGCCTGCCTGCGTTTCGAGCAGAATGCCGCGCCGGTCGCTACGGCAAGCTCGGTGCAGGTCCGTCAGCCTATCTACAGCAGCGCGACTAAACGCTGGAAAAGCTATGCAGAATTTTTGCAGCCGTTAAGGGAACTGCTGGAGCAGAACGGCATCCAGGTCTGAACAACAATAATCAGGCGAACCGCACTGAATTGATATGGCTGAATTTATCAGGCTGTGGCATGCGGTAAAAAGCCCGCAACTCGTGCAACATTCCGGCCGGCATTTGTGCCGCCGAGAACCGCTGCTCGAGGTTATGACAGTACCGACCTATTGTGTCATTTGCCTGCCGATAGCGGCTGAGCTCCTCACTAGGCATGTCATCGCGAAAGCGCACATCGCGGAACAAATGAGCCAATAGGCGTTCGCTTTTGATCCCCGGCTCCCGCTGCGACTCAAGCAGTAATCGGCTACTCACGTATTTATCGACCTCGGCCTGCATTTCCAGTTCCAGCCGGGTCACGCGTTTATTGTTCAGCGCATTCCACGCAACGTACATAAAGTGGCTCACACCTTCGAGCACTTTGCAGAAATCGTCGAAGTTATGGCAATTGAGTTCGTCGCAGGGCTTCGACCGAGTCGCACGCGAGAGCAATCCCTCATTCAAATATAAAGCGATATCGACGGTATCACCCGCTTCCATAAGGAGTAGATTTTCATCGGGTGACAGATCCAGGTGTTGCGACAAACCCGCGACGAAACTTTCATCCGTCACCAGGTAATCGATAACGTCTGCGTCGATATCGACTTTGTATAGCCGGGCCAGCAGTCTTTGCAGTTCGCGGACCAACATACGGCTGACTAATGCTCCCACGCACTGCGATTGATAGGCAGCGGATGCACACCCTGGTTGCGCAGCAAGCGCTCTGCCCTCTCGCTGCCTGTTTTCAGCCAGACATCATACTGGCGCAATATATCGCTATCACTGGCGGAGCCGGCGTGATTGCGAACATCGTTTAGCACATCGACGAAGCGGTGGAATTTTTCGCCAAGCTCCGCAAATACCTGGCCAAATGCGCGGCCCTTCATCGTCCCGCGGGACTGCGCTGACAGCGAACTGTATGCGCCGCCACCCATCGAGATGTAGTAATCCAGATCAACCACCGAATGTTGCAAATCGTCGGCGAAGAACCCGGCAATGAACAAGGAAATATCGCCCAGCCTCTGCAAACCGAAAAGTCGCTGCTCGGCGGTCGGCGCATCGAGTGCATCGGCGAGCATTAAAGCGAGGGGCCTGCGCTGCTCTTCCTGATCGACAGGGTCGTGGAAAGCCTCGGAGCGCGCGAATAAGGTCAGGAGGTTAACGACATAGTGGGCGGTATCCTGGTTGGCATCGACACGATTCGATTCCATTGCGCAACCAACCGACTCGCGGAAAAACTCACGCAGATTTTCTACGTGTACCACCACCCCAGTAGTTTGACCTGACTCAGCTGCCATACAAACCTCCAGTCAGTGTTTTTTTACCAAAAAAACAGTCATCTATCCGTGAGCATGGTCACGATATCGGCAACGGCTGAAACGCCTGATCTCGGCGCGGCGACGAAACTTTGCGGGGTTGAAGCAGCGTAGAAATGGCGGCTTGACCGCCCTGTATCGGGTAGATCTTGAGCTAGATAGCCTGAGCAAAACCGGATTGCCAACCTAATCCCGTGATGCGGAAGTTACCGTGGCTCCGGTGCAACCGAAATGCCAGAAACTCCGCCGGACGCCGCAACGCGAAGCCAACGATAAAACTAATAGCGCCCGACTGCCCCGTAAGGCCTGCATTGGTGTCATTGTCGCACCGGACAAAGAATGCATCGGCAGGGTAAGCGCCTGCGAGTATTGAGCGCGCATGCAGTTCCGTCAGGAAATCCGTCACCTGCGCAGTCACCTCGTCCCACGTTTCGGGGTTTGATTCCTGAAACAGCATCCAACGAGTCCCGTAGCGGATACGTCGCAAGACAAAAAGCACCCGCTGGCGTAATTCAAGGTTATCCCAGTGGCCCTCCATACTGCCGTGCCGTGCCTGGGTAACATTGCCGAGCAATTGCAAATGCAACGGGCTGCGCTGCACCAGGCCATTGATACCTACCCGCGCGAGACGTCGAATGTCTTGCGTTTCGAGCCGCGCGGTCGGGCGCGTGCGACCACGGAGCATCATCGGTCCTTCCCTGTGCAGGTGAAATACGCCTGAGGCACGGTTGGCCGCATTCAGTGCTGCGGCAACGGTGCCAACCATGCTGGTATAGACACTCTCACCCATTCGGTTCTCGATACGAACAGCGGGAAACCAGGTGACCGCGTTCGGGCTGACAAAACCGGAACGCTCCTGATCGCTGATCACGTCGTCGACGCTCGCCCAACGCGACGGCGGGTCGATAATCAGCATGCTTTGATGATCGCGGCAGAAACGGTCGGCCGCGAGCAGTGCAACGGGGCCAAGCGATGCGCCCTCACGGCCGGAAATAAGGCACACATGGCCGATATCCGGAACATGCTCGAGTGCACTAAGACCGGTTCCCGCGGCCGTCGAACCGATCAGGTCATAGTCGCCCGGCACAGGACTTTCCGCTGCAGAGGTCATCGCCTCGATGTAACCAGCTTCGCGCATGGTGGCCGGCTTGATGGTTGGGAGCGGTCTGGATGGCGGCGCATCGCCCGCCAGTTGCACCAGTTCAGACTGGCTGAGCACATAACCGATGTAATCCCGGCTGCCGCGATCAACGGACACATTGCGGTAACATTCCTGTTCGTCGATCCATGCCGACCGCGCGTCGCGCAGCCGCTGGATGACCAAATTGAAATTGTGCTGATACGCGAACGGCCCGCCGTTTGCTGTCTCGTTCTGATCTACGCCGTCATAGTCGACCGATGCACGCAGGTACTCCAGCGGACCCGGGTTGCGAGCCTCTAGAATCAGGTCCCCCGCCTCTCCCGGCAGCCGAATGCTGTTGCGGGCCGATGTGCCGCACACGCGCACGACGACCGCGCGCCGCCCTCCGTTGGCAAAAAACTGCCTTACAGCGAATGCCATTCGGCAGTGATACTGAGGAGCCCCGAAAATTTTCTGGAATTCTTCGTACGCTGACAGGTGCACCGCGTGATCGACCGGGCCGCGGGGCGCGGGCCCTACAAAAGCGGTAACAGAATCGCCATCGGCATCGATGGCCTGCCCCCTTGCAGGGCTTTCTATAACGTAAATACCGCTGTTACTTGTATCAGCCAAAATTAGGTTTCACCACGGTCCTTCGCGGATGGAACGAGCCTAGCCTAACACGCAATTACATCCAGCTGGCTAATCGAATCACGGCAACATTTATGTCCCCGTCTCGTGTGCCATTGTTTCAGCCGACCCCGGCGGCGTCTCGACCAGATTGTTTACCAGTTTTGCGCTTGCCAGTATCTTGGCAGGGTCATAACTACCCGCCAGAATCGGCAGCGGTATACCCATCGCATCCGCTATAACCTGGTCGGTGCGACTTCCATCCGGCGCAGCTTTACCGTTCGGTTGCTGGCCCAGCTCCGCTGCCAACATGTCCTGGAAAATGGTCTCCCAGTCCGTCGAGTCATCGGAAAGGGGCTGATGGGCTTCCAGGTAAAGATCACCATCTTCCCACGCCAGCAAGCGCGGTTGATTAACTATTCGGACCGGCTCGCCGACGGGCACATGCTCGTATAGGTGCACGATGTTCTCCGGGAACAATCGCACACAACCATGGCTGACGCGCATGCCGACTCCGGCAGGACGATTAGTGCCGTGAATCAGGTAAGAGGGCAAGCCCAGCACCAGCACATGCGAACCAAGGGGATTGTCCGGGCCGGGCATCACTCTTGGTGGCAGCGGCGTTCCTTCCGCCGCGTATTCAGCACGTATGGATGCCGGAACAAACCAGACCGGGTCGCTGGCTTTCGAAGTGACAGTCGTTACACCCACCGGGGTCGCCGAGCCCGTCTGGCCAATGCCAATCGGATACGTCACGACTGCGCGCTCGCCATTTTCATCGGGATCAAGGTAATAAAACAACCGCTTGCTGGCGAGATTGATCACAATGCCTTCACGGGGCGCGTCGGGCAAAATGAACCGAGTGGGCAAAATAATTTGCGTGCCTTCGCCGGGCAACCAGGGGTCGACGCCCGGGTTCGCATCCACCAGTTCATCGAAGCCGAGGTTATAAGCCCGCGCAATCTCGACGAAGGTATCCTCGTACCGCGTTTCGATAACCTGAATAGCACCTATGATCCGTTGGTCGGGAGACTGCAGCAGAAACCGATCGCTCACGATGGGCGGCTCACCTGCAGGCAGGACTGTTTCTGACGCCGACTCAGGAGCCTGCCGGCCCGCGCCGGAACATCCGGCAAGGGCAGCAAAGAGCAAAACGACGATCGAGGTGCGCACTCGCGAACGTTTCATGGTGGGGCATTATAGCGCAGACCCGCGCTAGGCCAAGACCACGCTATACGGATCTAACGCCGGCACGCCGGCTCTCGGCCCGCCGCCTTCGCCTCGTTGTAGAGCGGCAGAGTCTCCGTGAGTTCGGCCGCGAGGTCAGAAATACGCGAGTCGCCCGACGGGTGCGTCGATAGCCATTCCGGCGGTCCGACCGGGCTTTCCTTACCCATGTTGGTCCACAGGGAAATGCTGGCACGCGGATCGAAACCGGCGGCCGCCATATATTTAAGGCCGACCAGGTCCGCTTCGCTTTCCTGGCCGCGCCCATAGGGGCGCAACAGGCCCACGTCGGCACCCATCACCATGACGTCAGTTGTTTCGACTCCATACGTCGCATCGACAATTTCGGACCCCACTACTGCCGCACCGCGAGTCAATACCGTCCGGTTGGCGCGCTCAAGCGAATGGTCGCGGGTGACGTGAGCGACTTCATGGCCGATAACCGCCGCAAGTTCATCTTGCGTATTGGCGACCCTGAAAATACCCGTGAACACACCAATCTTGCCACCCGGCATCGCAAAAGCGTTGATGGCCTCGTCTTCGAAGACTTCGATATCCCAGTCGTAACTGGCGTAAGGCTCTTCGAGCTGCTTTACGATTGCCATGGCGACACAGCGGACGTAGCCTTTGTCCGCGAGACTCGTGGACACCGGCATCTGGGTCCGCATTTGCTGGAACTGGTCGGCCGACTCCTGTTCGATTTGCGCCTGACTGACGCAGCCACTGACTATGAGTACAAGCGCGATCAAAGCAGAGACTTTCTGGAACATCTGTTACACCCTCAAATAACTCATCGCTGCTAAGCGATTCACTCCCTGATCTGACAGCCGAATGGGGCCGGGGATTCCCTCAATTTTAACTGCGGTTAGGGCAGCTGCGGCCCGATACCAAGGCTTTCAGCCATCTTGCCGAACGCGCCCTGCAATTTTTGCATAAAACCTTCGCGGCCCTTGTAGGTAACCGCGAAAATTTGCGCCTCATCTGCCTGTCGCATCAGGTAGTCGTCACTCGAGCCCACCTCGTCAATAAGTCCCAGCTCTCGGGCCCTCGGGCCGTACCAGTATTCACCGGTCGCGACATTTTCGATATCGAGCGACGGCCGATGCTCTACCACCGCGCTTTTGAAAAGGGTATGCACTTCTTCCAGATCCTGCCTGGTCTTCTCGCGATCCTCATCGGTATTCTTGCCGAACATGGTGAGCGTGCGTTTGTATTTTCCGGCGGTTATCTGTTCGAAATCGACTCCGCGCTCTTCGAGGAAGCGGTTGAAATTCGGCAACTGGGCCAGCACACCGATAGATCCCACGATCGCAAAGGGTGCCGCAATAATCTTGTTGGCGACGCTTGCCATCAGGTAGCCGCCGCTGGCCGCCACCTTATCGACAATGACAGTGAGTGGTATCTGGTGCTTCTTGATCCGCTCGAGCTGCGATGCGCCCAGACCGTGGTCATGCACGACCCCACCGGCGTTTTCGAGGCAGACGACGATCTCGTCTTCCGGCGTCGCCACCGATACGACCGCAGTGACTTCCTCGCGCAGCGCATCGACCGCGGTGGCGCGAATGTCGCCCTTGAAGTTCAGCACATAAATTCTTTTCTGTTCTTCATTCGGCGCCGCTTTCGCCGCTTGCTTATCGGCTTTTTTCCGCGCCTTAACGAAGTCACGCCATTCGCTCTTGCTAAGTACGTTTTCACGCAGCCGGTCAGCCATTTCACGGTACTTTTCGTTGAGGTTTTCGACTTTCAGCCCGTGCTGGGCGCCCTCGCCTTTCGACGCCGCAACAATGGTCAGCACGATGGCCACCACCGCAAGAACTATTGTCAAAGCCTTAAAGAAGAACAGTCCGTATTCAAAAAGAAATTCTGTCATCGTTAAATTCCGTAAGCAGGCGCACCTGCGTTTTGCGCCCGACACACGAGCACACCAAGTGTTTCAGTCTCTGTCAGAGACCGGCGTTGTTTCTGTCGAGCACCCGATCCGCGCGATAGCTCGAGCGCACCAGAGGCCCCGCGACGACCTCGTAAAAGCCCCGGTCGAGTCCCCACTGGCGGTATTTCGCGAATTCATCAGGCGCAACGAAACGTTCAACCGGCAAATGGTTGGCGGTCGGCTGCAAATACTGACCCAGCGTGAGGATCGCGACACCCCTGGCACGAAGGTCATCCATGGTCTCTGCTATTTCAGCGTCGCTTTCACCGAGACCGAGCATCAGGCTGGTTTTGACCAGGATGTCCGGCGCCTCTTTGACGGCGAAACCCAGCACATCCAGGGTCTGCGCATAGCTCGCACGCGGGTCGCGGACCCTGCGGGTCAATCGCTGGACCGTTTCTATATTCTGCGCAAACACATCCAGGCCGGCCGTTACGACTTTGCTAACGGCCTCTTCCGAGCCGCTGAAGTCGGGCGTAAGCGCCTCGACGCCGGTGTCGGGATTCTGCGCTTTCACAGCGCGAATACAGGCCGCATAGTGACCCGCGCCGCCATCAGACAGATCATCACGATCCACTGACGTCAGCACGACGTATCGCAAATTCATGAGTTGCACGGATCGGGCAGTGTTGGCCGGTTCATCAGCATCCAGCCAACCGCGCGGATTACCGGTATCGACCGCACAGAACTGACAGGCCCGAGTACAGATGCTGCCCATCAGCATGATGGTGGCGGTGCCGTTGTTCCAGCATTCACCGATATTCGGACACTTGGATTCCTCGCACACCGTACTCAGACGATGTTCTCTGACATTGCGGCGGACCTGCGCAAATGCCACTCCGGACGGGACCTTCGCCTTGAGCCAGCGCGGCTTGCCGCCGGCCGGGCGGACCGCACCGGCGCGTTTCTTGACGCCGTCCTTCACGGCCGCCACCCCGAGTTCATTACGGTATTTGGCGCCCGATTCGACTGCCTGCAGCGAATCGCTTTGCGTGATCGGGATTCCTTTAAAAGTGGGCATTTCTTTCGATTAGGTTTAGCGGGCGCCAATTCTCGCACGATACGGGTTTATGAGGCTATTCTGGCGCGCAGCAGGCCTGCGGCCTGCTCTTGGAGGATTGGCTCGGGCTCGAACGCCTGACCAGTGACTGGGCCCCCGAAGATAGACAAGCGACGCCGAAAAAGCGGTGCTTTTCCGGCATTGTCGGCCATTGCCTTTCCAGCAGGCCTGCGGCCTGCTCACACAACATTGGCCTGAGCTTGCACGCTTGGGCAGTCACCGGGCGTTGCGACGCCGAAAAAGCTGTGCTTTTCCGGCATTAATTCGGCCATTGCCTTTCCAGCAGGCCTGCGGCCTGCTCACACAACATTGGCCTGGGCTTGCACGCTTGGGCAGTCACCGGGCGTTGCGACGCCGAAAAAGCTGTGCTTTTCCGGCATTGTCGGCCATTCAACTACACCGCTGTACTCGTCGACTTCAGTTTCATCGACGGTCTGTAAAAGGAATCGCGTGTAGTATTTAGTTCCCATGTGCACAGACTAGTGATCGAAACAGGTTATTACTGTGAGCGAATCCACAGTTTCGATGCATAATCCGGAAAGGTCGCAGCAGTCAGGCTTTGCAGGGCACTGAAAAGCGCCGCTGTAGGATCGCCAGGTCAGGGTGCTGCGAGACGTATTATCAATTTTAAACAAAGAGTTATGAATATGGCCGTGATCAAGTCACAAAGCGGAACCAGCAACGCTAGCCGCAGCCAGAAGCTGGCAGCTTGCTACATAACTTTTGTCGTGGCATGTGCCGCAGTCTTCGCGGCGTCGGTCGCGGTTGCGAACGAGCACAGCAGTGCCTCACTTCCCGCGGACGCTGCGACAACCACGTCAACCGACCCTTTCGAGCTGGCAACAGAGGCCCATGATCGGGCGCTGCAGGCAAACGCACCACGCTATGCTGAATCAGCGTGGCGCTCGGCTGACAAAACGTGGCAAAAGATGCTCGATGCCCGCGCGGACGGCAAGCTCGAAAAGGCACTGGAGCTGGCCGAAAAGGCCACTGAACTTGGCCGAGAGGCCGAACAGGAGGCTATTCGCTCCAGTGTGCTCGAGCCTGCCCGCATGGCGATCGACGGCGCAGTTCGCAATAAAGCCAGCCGCTACGCACCCCGCACCCTCGAACGTGCGCGCCAACTGGCTGCGCGCGCCGAAGACGCGCTCGCGAAGGACAATTACGCAACGGAGAATGCCGAGAACATTGCCAATGAGGCAGTAAAAACGGCCAATCATGCCGCTCAGATTGCCGCCGCTGCGGCTAAAAAGCCCTCGACGGAAGAAGTCATTCTGGAATGGGAGAGCTACATGCGGCAGGTACAGCAGGCGGCCGGTCTAGAGATTGCGATCGACAGTGAATTCGCGACGGCGGCAGAAGTGCTTGCGGCCGAGGTTGCACGAATGCGTAAAAGTGAGCAGCAACTTACGCTGGATCTTGCGAACAGCCAGGCATTCAATGCGGCACTGGAAGAAGAAATTCGCGAGCTGGACGACCGACTCGGTGGCGCCTCCGAGGAGCGCCAGCAGCTAATGATTCGCCTGGAAGAGCAGGCGCGGGCCCGCGAGCAACTGGCGCAGGCCGAAGCATTGTTTAGCGAGGAAGAGGCTCTGGTCTTTCGTCAATCCGACGATATCGTTGTGAGGGTCATCGGCCTGCGCTTCGCCAGCGGTTCGCCTAATCTCGATCTTAGCAATGAGCAGTTGCTGCAGAAACTTGGCAAAGTAATCGAGTTGTATCCGGGGTCGGTTATTCTTGTCGAGGGACATACCGACTCGCGCGGCAGCGATCGAATCAACAAGCTCCTGTCTGAACAGCGTGCGCAAGCTGTTGCGAATCATTTTATTAGCGAGATGCGTGTCGCGGCGAACCGCCTGCTGGCTATAGGTTACGGCTCCGACAAACCGATCGCCAACAACGAGACCGCCGCCGGCCGAGAGAAGAACCGGCGCATCGACCTGGTAATCACGCCGGTAAACAACTCTGCCTTTTAGACGACCGCTCGATACCAGTCGAGCAGCTCCTTGGCAACGGTCGGACTGGCCATGTAACCGTAGCATTTATGAACGTTCAGTCCGTCGGGCCCGCGGAACTGATTGACCAGTGAAAGATTGTCGCTGATCGCAGTAACGAGCCCGCTGTCACGCATATCGGCAAAACGATCGGCCAGGCGACGGTCCAGAGCGGTGACCTCGCCGATGGCAGCGAGGTTCAGCCAGCGCTTGATGTTTGACGGATACCGCTCTGAGCCGGAGCAGTGGGCTCCTTTGAGCCGGCGCCTGATGTAACGCATGGTCAAGGGGCTGCCCATACTCAGAAACAGGTCGACCTTCCCTGCAACGGTCTCCTGCCGGCTGAGCTCCCAGAACGTATCGTAGGCAATAACGGAGCCGAAACTGTGGCCGATAAGCAGCACATGCTGCTCATTGGCCCACGCAGCCCCCAGTGCAGCGGCGAGCATCGATCTTGCCCCGGAAGCCTTCCCATCCGCATCCTGAAAATAGTCTTTTATTTCTGCTACCCGCGTTTTCATGCGACGAGTTGCAAAAATACTGGTGAGGGTCGGAAAGCGATCAGCAAGCGAATAGAAAAAAGCAGTTACGCGACGCCCCAGCGACAGGGCTTCACGGCTGTCTTCTTCGGCATTATCCGTGCCCGACAGCAGCCTCTCTATGCCGGGCAGGTCGACGGTGATGTCACTGTGCTGACCATAGAATGCATGCGACCACCCCACGACATGAAAAGCGTCGATAATGTCAGCAGCCTCTTCTTTACTGGCGCGCGCGGAGGCAAGTGCTTTGGCGAGGCAACGCCGCAGCTGCTCCTGCTGTTCGGCGGACGGCGGCTTGGGCCGAATTCCCGGCACAAAAATAATTGCGACTTTTCGCGTCGCCATTACAGGAACAAAGTCACGAGTTCATCAAGCCCTGAAATTTCATGGTCAGGAAAGCACTCACTGGCCGGCCAGCGCAAATTTTTTCTATTAATCCAGATGGCCTGCATGCCGGTCTGTTTCGCAGCGACTATATCGTTTTGCGGATGATCACCCACGTGCACCATCTCATCGACCGCCATGCCGCAGCGCCCGGCTGCCTCAACAAAGAAGCGCGTGTCGGGTTTCGAGACGCCGAACTCGCGTGCGCCAAACACCCCTGCAAAATAGCCTGCTATACCTATCGCCTCGAGGTCAGCATTGCCATTACTCAGCGCAAACAGCTGATACTTCGGCGCAAGCGCCTGCAGCACCGGGATGACGTCAGCGTACAAGCTCACATCGTTTCTGGCCGCAAAAAATACATCATATGCCCCCTGCACCATGGCCTCATCATAGTCCGATTCGGTCGCAATCTGCCGCAACACTCGGAGTCGCAGCTCAGTCAGATCATGCCTGATTTCCGGCCATCGCTCTGTTGCCAGCTGTCTTAGCTCACGCATCTGCGCCGGAGTATAACGCCGCGTTACCTCCGGGTATTCACGTTCGAACCATTCGTAGAGCATCCGTTCTGCGCGCGGAATCACCGGCTGTAAGTCCCACAGCGTGTCATCAAGATCGAAGCAGATTGCGCGTATATTATTCATTGAGCACCGACACTAGTCATGGCGAACCCGGCCACGGCTTGCATAGAATACAACGACCCGGCAAACGGAGGCTGACATGAAATACCTGCATACAATGGTGCGAATAACCGATATAGAGACATCGCTTGATTTCTATTGCAACAAGCTTGGACTCAGGAAACAGCGGCAATTCGACAGTGAGCAAGGCCGGTTTACGTTGATCTTTCTCGTTGCTGACGGTGACGAGAGCAGCGACAACCCGCCCGCCGTGGAACTCACCTACAACTGGGATCCGGAAGACTACGGCGAGGGTCGAAATTTTGGCCACCTGGCCTATGCTGTGGATGACATTTATGCCGTATGCCAGAGACTGCTGGATGCGGGCGTCACCATAAACCGGCCACCCCGCGATGGACGCATGGCTTTCGTGCGCTCTCCCGACAATATTTCCATTGAACTCCTGCAGGCGGGCGCCGCACTTGAGCCCAAAGAACCATGGTTGTCGATGCCCAACACCGGGCACTGGTAATGATCAGCTGGCAATTCGAGCGCGGAATCGGCCGGTTTCGATCTCGGTGGTTCGTGACCGCTTGATGACGACGCGATTGCGACCTTCTTCTTTGGCCTGGTACAGGGCCTCGTCTGACATCTGGATAGCGCCGGCCAGGCTACGGCCGGCGTCCGGATGCACGACCGCAACGCCGATACTGATCGTCAGGAACTTGGTGTGCGTGGCTGCCTCATGAATGGTAGCCAGGTCAAGAATGTCCGCGCGCAATTTCTCTGGTAATTCCACAACATAGTCGTCGGCAGAGCCATAGAGCACGAGCGCAAATTCTTCGCCGCCGTAGCGTGCTGCAATGTCCAGCGGGCGCTGCACGAATGATGCGATTACGCCTGCCACGTCCTTGAGCGCGTCATCACCGGCCTGGTGGCCGTAATGATCGTTGTACGGTTTAAAGTGATCGATATCGATCAGCATGATCGTAATCGGCGCGTTTTCGCGAATTGACTGGCGCCAGATGCGCTTCATATGAGCGTCGAATTCACGCCTGTTATACAGGCCCGTAAGCCCGTCCCGTTCGGCATTCTGCTTAAGGACGCGTGACTCGAGGAAGGTGCGGCGCGCCGCGTACTCGATTTTGTAGCAACTGTAGCCGCCGAGGAGGTTGACGTTAAGCAACATGAAGCCTTCAAAAAATATTTGTTCAGGCGGCAACCCGACGTAGATGGCGCAGGACAGATAGATCATCGAAACAACCGCGCATAACCCGGCTGCGGCAGTAAACATCAGGCCAAGCATGGACCAGATGATGAATATCCAGCCTATCTGACCCGCAAAATAATAACCCTGTCCCGCAAGACTTGCCTGCACATCAACGACTGCGCCGGCCACCCCGATGACCAGGCCGCTCAGTGATAACAGGGAGTGGTAGGCAAAGCGGTTGCCCGAATACGAAACTGCCAGCGCGAGCAGCAGCATGGGCGTCATCAGCGTCATGCCGAATTTGCCCATCATCGGCGTGGGGCCGCTCCCGTTGTAGACGTTGATGAGCGTGACGGCCACCACCACGATAAGCGAAAGGCCGATAACGAGACGCGACTTCTGAAAATTTTCCTTGAGATAATCCTGGCGGAATTCTTCTTCAAGAAAATCATTGAAGCGCAGCGATTCAAACCCCTCCTGGAGTTGATCTTCGTAAAGGGAGACAGTCCCCTTCGGAATTGGCGTGCCTAGATTCATTCCGCTTTTGTCCACACCCAAAAAGCTCCCTACTAAGGTGAATAGGGACAAGCCAAAGTACCGGACACGGTGCCGGCTGAATACCGGCCAATTCACAGTTTTAGTTAAGCGGCTTGAGGTCTGCGGATCGGGGCATTTATGTCAATTAGAATCCCGTGCGGCCTCGTCGCATAACAGGGCCTGTTTCAGGTCGGCGCCCCAACGGTAATAACCCGGCAAACCGCTGGCCGGCAGCACGCGGTGGCAAGGCACCAACACCGCCAGGTTGTTAGCGCCAACCGCCCTGCCGACGGCGCGGGCCGCGCGCGGCCTACCCAGCTCGCGCGCAAGTGTGCCGTAGCTCATCCAGTTGCCTGCCCGAATACCGAGCAAGGCCTGCCAGACGCGCAGCTGAAACTCGGTACCGCGGAGGTGCAATGCGGGCGCGGGGCCTTCGCTGTCGAAAACCATGGCTGCCAACTGCGCGGCGATATCGTGATCGATTCGAACACGCCCCACGTTCCAGAATTTCTGCAGCTCGCTTAGCGCTGAGCCAGACGGTGCCGGGTCGAGCCAGCAGATGCCATGCTCGCTGGTCGCGATCAGGCAGTCGCCGAAGCGCCACGGTGCAAAACCGCAGGTGATGCGGACTGCCTTTTCGCGCGCGCCACGCGGCTCGAGAGTCACGGCACGAGTCAATGGCGAACGCTCTTGCCCTGATGCCAGTTTGTCCTGGCGGATCAAGCCCGGCAGACAAATGGACTGCCCTGACGCCGGCTTGGGGTTGTTCGTCTCGCAGCGCTGCCGCTCAGTGCTTGTCGACTGCTGGACCGTGAGGGGTACGCGCATTGTCTGTTCCATAAGTGTTGCTCCCGGATGGCTGCAACGGAAAGCAGACATCCGTTCGCGAGGACACGAGCTTGTGTGGTTAGAATACGCTTGTTATGAACAGACATGAACCTGCCACGAGCGATCGGCAAACCGCGGCACAGACAGCGGGCGAACAGCTGTTAAGTGCCCTCAATCTGGCCTGTGTTGCAATACTCGCCTGGCTTGCCGTTAGCCTGGAACCCTCCTCTGAAAGCGCAAGCAACTGGCTTGCGCCTCGCGAGATGTCGGCTTGTGTCATGGATCGGGACGGTTACGTGCGGGGCCAGCTTTATGGCGCAGTGCAAACCAGCTTGGACTGGAGCGGCGCCGACATGCTTTGCGATGGCATGTCCCGCCCGCAAGGTCGGGGCATCCGCCTGGTATTCAGCGGCCCGCGCGGCGAGGACGAGTCCGGCCTGGTCATCGTTATGGGGCTGGAAGAGGCTGAGCTCGGCATCGACAAGGGCGAGTTGACCGCCAACGTAACCATCATCGACCGAGGGACCGGCATGTTCTACAGCACGCAACAGGTGCCTCGATGCTGGTCGCAAATCACGTCTCAATTAATGTTGTCCGGCACCGCCGAAGAAACCTGGCGGCTGGACGGACGTCTTTACTGCGCCAGCGCTCTGGCTGCCCTGACGGGTCCCGGGTCGGTTACGCTGGACGAACTTGAATACTCCGGGATCATGAAGCCGGCAGACGAGCAGGCTATACGATGAAAAGACTGAGCGCCGCGCTTGGCCGGCTGGCCCTGGGCTGCGCGCTGTGCCTGGGTGGCGGATCGGCAAATGCTGTCGTTCCGGGCGAATTGCTGAGCGAATTTCCGCGCGCGCAACTCATCATTATCGGCACCCGGAGCTGCATTCAATTCGACATCTACGTCGCGCAGACCGGCCCCCATCGCAACCAGGGACTCATGCATATCCGCTCGATGGAATTACACGAAGGCATGCTGTTCATTTATGCGGAGACCCGGCGCATCTCCATGTGGATGAAAAACACGTTGATACCGCTCGACATGCTGTTCTTCGACGAAACCGCCCAGGTTGCATCCATTCATGAAAATGCTACACCGCTGTCAACCGACGTCATTGACAGCGACGGGCCGGTTGCCGGCGTAATCGAACTCAATGGCGGCGCCGCAGAAAGCCTGGGAATAGCGCCGGGCAACCAGATTATGGTGTTTGAGCCCAGACGCAACTGGTTTTGAGGATTCAGCCTGCGGGTGACGGCGACGGCACGGCGCACCGGACTTTGTAACGCAAATCGTACTGCGCGGGATTGTGCTCCAGAAAATCGAATGCCCTCTTTTCGATGATCTCGTATCCGTTGACGCAGGTTTTGCGCGTCTCCAGCCAGGCTGATAACCAGTCCATTCGGATCGCTTCGGCTGCTTCACTATCGGCCGGGTATTCCGGCGTCAGCTTCACGTCGAACCAGTAAAAATCACCGCCATCCAGCGGCTTGCTTAGCTGACTGTAACTGTGCCGGTAGAAGTCAGGGCTATCGTGTATCGACTGCATATCGCTGCAACCTGCCAGTAGCAGGGTAAGCAAGATCGCCGCGGCTTTGCCGGCCGGCGCGGCATTGAGTCGGGACTGAACGAAGGTTCTTGCCGCATTGACATCTAGCATGTTTACAGACTCCGGTGGATAGCTACAGGACAGGATCATAGCGCGCCTTCGTGCTTAAGGCATGGCAACATACGGCGGTGTTAAACTGCAGCCCGGCGCTACCTTTACCCGGCATAACTGAGCTAAGCGATGATTGACTCGACCTTCCAAAAGTTTTTCAAGCTGGAAGCCGCGGGCGGGATATTGCTGCTCATTGCGGCCGTGGCAGCGATGGCGCTCAAGAATTCACCCTACGGCTATATTTACGGGTCTTTCCTGGACACCCCCGGCGTCATACAGGTGGGTGCGTTAGAGATCGCCAAGCCACTGCTGCTCTGGGTAAACGACGGCCTGATGGCGGTCTTTTTCTTCATGATCGGCATGGAGGTCAAACGCGAAATCATGGTGGGTGAGTTGTCCGAACTCAGCCAGGTGGCGTTGCCTGCCATCGGCGGCATCGGCGGAATCGCCTTACCCGCAGGCATTTACTACCTGATTACCGCCGGCGATCCTGTCGCCATGCAAGGCTGGGCAATCCCCACCGCCACGGACATCGCTTTTGCGCTGGGCATCCTCGCGATGGTCGGCCCCCGGATTCCGGTCGCACTGAAATTATTTCTGATGACTCTCGCGATCATCGATGACCTGGGAGCCATCATTATCATCGCGCTGTTCTATACGTCCGAACTCTCGCTAGCGTCTTTGTCAGTCGCGGCCGCAGCCATTATCTGGCTGGGCATCATGAAAATTCGCAAGGTGCAGACAGCGGCCCCCTATATCGCGGTCGGCCTCATACTTTGGGTAGCCGTGCTCAAATCCGGCGTCCACGCAACGCTGGCCGGCGTGATACTGGGATTTTTTATTCCGTTGACAGCCGTTGACCCGGACGGCGAACGACACTCCCCACTCGACCAGCTTATCCACGAGTTACATCCCATTGTCGCGTTCTGTATTTTGCCCTTATTCGCGTTTGCAAACGCCGGCGTCAATCTCGAGGGCATGTCGGTGAACGATTTGCTGACCGGCGTTCCGCTCGCAATCGTCCTGGGGTTGTTCATTGGCAAACAGGTGGGTGTATTCGGATTGGCCTGGATGTCGATAAAATTAGGTCTGGCGAAGATGCCTTCGGGCACTAACTGGGGGCAGCTATATGGGGTAGCCATACTGTGCGGCGTAGGGTTCACGATGAGCTTGTTCATCGGCTCACTCGCATTTGAAGGGACCGGGCTGGGCAATACGCGCCCGGACCGTCTTGGAATTATAGTCGGCTCGCTGGCATCGGGCCTGCTTGGATTCATCGTGCTCAAATTATCAACGCGGAATTAGCCAGCCAATACGGAAAGGCGGTAAATGGGAATGAGATCATCGAATCGCTCGGCGGCGATAGCAGCCGCATCGCTCTTAACTGCGGTCATGGTCGTCGGGTGCGCCGGCGACACCAACGATAGCGGGCAGGAAGAAATTGAAGCTCTGCGCCAGGATCTGGATCAGTTAACTAATGCGGTCGGACGGTTGGAGTTTCGTATTTACGAACTCGAAAATTATCACCCCGGCACCGGCGGTAGTGTTGAAACGACCGAAGTCGATGACAGCAGCGCGACATCTGCACCGGCAGAAACCGAGAATAACGGCCTGATAGACCTGACACCCGTAGACTAAGCCGACTCGCTAACGGCGCGATCTCGATCAGGCCTTCGTGCCTGCGCGACCGGCTGCGGAAAAGTTTTCGCGCCGACGGCCGCCACGGTTAATGAGATCGTCACCAATACTCAGCAGAGCCGGCACGAACATCAGCACCAGCAGCGGTGAAACCAGCATGCCGAATACCAGTGTGATCGCGAGCGGTTGCACCAGCTGTGCCTGCATACTGGTTTCAAACAACAGGGGCAGCAAGCCGCCGATGGTCGTGACCGTGGTCAGGATAACCGGCCGCAAACGGTCTTTGGCACCCTCGACCACCGCTTCGTGCATCGACTTACCTTCCTTTAGCAACCGTCTTATTGCCGTAACCAGAATAATCGAGTCGTTGACCATGACGCCGGCCAGGCCCACGAGGGCAAAGATACTAAACATGCCCAGGTTAAAGCCCATGGCCCAGTGCCCGAAAATCGCGCCTATAAGACCGAAGGGAACGATTGACAGAACAACCAGCGGAGCACGGTAGCTGGAAAAAACCCAGGCGAGAATAATGTACATGGTCGCGAGCGCCACCAGGGCTGAACGACCGACGTCACCGGAGGCTTCGGCCTGTTCTTCGGCCCTGCCTTTATAGGCAATATCCACGCCGTATTTCAGTGCTATCTGCTCGGCAAATTTTTCATCGAAGGTCGCCAGCACCACGTTCGATGTGCTGACCTCCTTATCGATATCGGCCGTAATAGCCACCTGTCGCACCCCGTCTTCGCGTCGCACCACAGAGAACCCGACGCGGGTGTCGAGATTGACCACTTCGGTCAGTGCAACCGGCTCACCCTCGGGCGTACGGATAAACAGATCCCGCACAGGCGTGACACCTTGCTGATCTTTGGGCAGCATCACTCGAACAATGACTTCTTCTTCATACTGTGAAAAGCGCTTGGCGATCGCTCCCTCGTAAGCGTCTCGAACCTGACGGGCTACATCTTCGGTGTTCAGGCCCATCGCCCGGCCCGCGGGGGTGAGCTGCAGGATGATTTCCTGCTTGCCCCAAGGCAGATTGTCCTCGATGGCCGTGACGCCGGGAATCTGGCGAATTTCTTCGCGAATTTCCATCGCAGCCGCTTTCAGCATTTGCAGACCTGCGCCCGATACGCGTATGTCTATATCCTTGCCCGGCGGCCCGCCCGCACTGCGCTCCAGAACGACGAGGTTTTCGACTCCGGCAACGGGCCTGATTTCCGCCTGCCATTCGCGCAAAAACGCGGAATTACGTACATCACGCTGATCACTGGGTATGAACTCGATGGTGTAGCTGCCCACATGATCCCCGCCGGCCTCAGCCTCGCCCGGCCGACCCTCGGTCGTGGCCACGCTGCCCACCGAATACACGATTACGCCGCTTCTGCCACCGTTCAGCCGCCGCTCTACCTCATAGGCGGCACGTTCGATCTCTCGCAACATCGATGCGGTCTGGCTGCGCGGTGTACCCGGGCTCAATGAAAAATTCGCGTGAACAACATCCGTTTCAGGCGTTGCAAAAAATTCAAACCCGACCCGACCCGAAAACATGAGCGACAGCGCAATCAGCAGTACACAAATGGCGGTGGTTACGACGCTGTAACGGTTGAGGTAAGAACCCTCGAGCATACGGCTGAAAATTCCGTCCCTGAATCGGTTGAACGCCAGGTGCACCTTGCCTATCTTCGGGCCGCCCGCAGCATCCATGCGGGTCAGCGCGCCACGCAAATGCATCGGCAACACTAAAAAACACTCGATCAGGCTGGCCAGGATGACGAGGATCATCGTCAACGGCAAATCGCCGATCACTTTACCGATGACCGAACTGATCATCAGCAAGGGGAAAAAAGCCGCGATCGTCGTGAGCGATGCCGCCATGACGGGCGAGAACATACCGAGCGTTCCCTCGAGCGTGGCCTCCTCCGGCGACATGCCCCTGCGGTGCAAGGTCTCGGCGCGTTCGCCGACGACGATCGCATCGTCGACGATGATACCCAGCCCCATGATGATGGCGAACATGCTGATCATATTCAGCGTCATCCCCAGCACATACATGGCGCCCAACGCGGCGAAAATCGAAATGGGTATCCCGGCCGCCACCCAGAAGGCGATGCGCCCGTTCAAAAACACATACAGCGAGCCGAGCACCAGCAGCAGACCGGTGAGACCATTCCAGAGCAGCATTTCCACGCGCTGAGTCACCGCCTCGGCAAACACGTCGTACATTTCCACCTTCAGCGTCGGTGGCAAGGTCGGCTTCAGCTTGGCTATGTAGTCGGTCACCAGGCGTTGCGCATTGATCGAATCGACTCCTTTCGACCGGGTCACCACGATACCTACAGAAGTCTCACCGTGCCGGTAGCGCGAGACCGCGTTCTCCCTGAAACCCTCGTGTATCTGGGCGATTTCCTGCAAGCGGACTTTCTCACCCGAAGCCCGCGAAACGATCTCGATCTCGCCGACCTCTGCCGGGCTGCGGGCCAGACCTTCGCTGCGAATCTGCCGCGAACGCCCGCCGGCCTCACTGCTACCAGAGGGCAAATCGATACTCGCCCTGCCTATGCGTTCCGAAATATCGCCCAGGCTAAGATCCAGTTCACGCAGCGTGACCTCGGGTACCTCCACCCATATTTCAGCGGCACGCCCGCCAATAATGTCCACCTTGGTCAACCCCAGATTGAGCAGGTCGTCGCGGATCGAGCGGGCGTAATACTTCAGTGCCTGTTCAGAAAACGGCCCGGTAATTTCAAGCCGGCAGACCTCATCAGAATTGGTAATCTGCAGGATTACCGGGCTTTCGATATCAGCAGGAAAAGTGGTAATTCTGGCGATGGCAGACTGTACGTCCGTCAGGGCACGCGACATGTTGGCATTTTCGGTAAAGGTGATCGTCAGCTCGGCACGGCCTTCGAATGCGGCCCCCTGCACCTTGTCGACATCATCCAGGAAGCGCACCTCAGGCTCGATGGCCTCAACGATGTTCTCTTCGACGTCCTGCGGACTCGCACCCGGCCATTCGACCGTGATCTGAATCATGTCCAGCTCGAAATCAGGCATCACCTGTCGGTTAAGCTTGCTCGCGCCAAACAGACCAAACATCACCAGCAGCACCATCAGCAGATTCCCTGCTACACCATGTCTGGCAAAAAAACTGATAATGCCGGTCGGCCTGTCGTTCATCAGCGTATCTCCACCTTGACGCCTTCGCCGCCTTCCCTGATCTGGGTAATCAGCAGCGCATCCCCGTCGGCGACATTCGACTTATCGGTATTACGAAACAGGATATCGGTGCCCATGCGGCCAACCACCTTAATCTGCTCTGCGACCAAACGGCCGCTTCGAACGGTGTAGACAATGTCGCCCTCGTAAAGTGCACTGTCCGGAGCGCGAAACACCTGCTCATACAATTTATCCGGCATACGTATCCAGACGAACGCGCCCGGTCGCAGCATGGTTTTCGCATCCGGTTCGATCGTTGCATAGACGACCACGCCGCCCGTCGTCGAGTCGATTTCGGCACCGACGCGCCGGATGGTTGCATCATAGCTGATGGCTTCCTCGCCAACCTGCCATTGCGCCTCGACACGGCGGCCCGCAATGCCCTCGGAGCTTTCTATAATTCGCCCGAACTGCGAATTCGAAAGCGTGAAGCGCACTTCCAGCCTGTTGGTGTCAATCAGGTCGGCAACCTTGTCATTCACATTGAGTCGCTTGCCCAGGTCAACCGACACTCCGCTCAGCACACCCGCGTAGGGCGCAACCAGACGGGCATCCTTGAGCGCCCGCTGCGCACGGGCCAGCCCGATACGGCGTTGCTCGAGCATCGCCTGCTGCTGCTCGACGGCTAGTTTGGCATCATCCAGTGCCTGCTCGGAAACATTGTTTTCAGAAAACAGCTCCTGCACACGACCTAAATCACGCTCCTTGACCTGAACATTGACCTGGGACTCCTTGACCATCGCCGTCCACTCGGCAACGTCGTTACGGAACTCGAAAGGATCGATCTGCACCATCAACTCGCCGGTTTCGACCACCGCACCTTCACGGAAATTTTCGCCGACGTCTACGATGATGCCAGGCACCAAAGCCCGCAATTCACTGCGCCGCCCCGCCACCACTTCGCCGAACAATTCCAGCGACGGCTGCTGGTCGCCCCGCTTAACCTCGACCACGTTAACGGGCCAAACCCGCTCGGGCAGATCGACCGGCTGCAGCCTCGGGCGAGTTACCACCATCACGGCAATAATCGCGACCGCCACAGCAACGATAAGCGGCGGACGACGGAAAATGGCTTTGAAGAGCTCGCCTGCTTTGGCGAAAAATGTACTCATGATTTATTTATGCTTCTTTTAATGCGGCTCATTCTAGTGCATGGCCGCACTCCGTCACACCAATCACTGAATATACCGAGCGTCAGCGCAGGACAGCAGCCTCAGGGCGCGTGGACAACCACAGCACGAACCTGCCAGGTTACGTAATCTGGTTTTCGTAAGCTTTGAATCAGACGTTTCCGCCTGGCACCACCTGCAGCTCTTCGGCACCCGCCGTCCAGATCTGACGAGGGGCATAACCCTCCTTACGCATCAGGTGCTCGGTATAGACGATGCGCTCGGGCTCGATACGTGCAAGCTGGCCGCGCGGCGGATGATCGAGTTGGCGCCCCAGTTCCGCCGATGACGCCTGCCACTTGAACACCTTCATGCCGTGCTCCCACTCGGGCGTATCGACATCCAGCAGCTTCGCTTTGCCGAAAATCTGACAGCCCATCACGCACGCCCAGCCCGCCATAGGGTTGGCCACCGCGATCGCGACCCGCGGGTCGCGCTTGATAGCGTAGGCTTTCGGACTCTTTGGCTGCGGGAAAATATACAGCGTGAATTTATCGGCATAGAACTCCAGCGGGCTGACAATGGGCGAGCCGTCCTTTTTGACGGTGCCCAGGTAAGCCATGTTGGTCATCGTCAGCACTCGCTCGATTCGCTTCTCGAGCATTTCCTTGGGCATGACCTGCGTGGGCCATGGTTCCTGTTCCAGCCAGGGATGCGCGACACTCATTATTGCTGCTCCTCTTTTTGCTGCGCCTCTGCTTTCTGCTGCTCTCGTTTACGACGCCAGATTTCTTTCTTGTTCTGTTGTGCCTCTTCGTAAAACTCGTCCCAGCCATCTCTGACCTGGGTCTCCATCAGATCCTCGAGAAACACAGGGGCAGCCTTCGGCGATTCTGCGTAATGAATCCACTTCCAGCCATCGTCTTTCTTGCGGAACACGCCGCTGGCACGAACCTCTTCGCCGATTGGCTTTGAGGCAATCACTTTCATTTCAAAGTGCAGGTACCAGATGGCGATGGCCAGATCGGGCGCAATCTGTTTCACCTGAATATCGTAATAGTCCATGCGCAACGCTTCGATCGCCGGGTTCGGCCGCGGGGGGTCGAGGTAGCCTCGCAGGCGGTCCCAGCCGACGAACCATTGCGCCTGTTCCTCCGCGATGTAGGTCGGGAACGCCTGATCCTCGTCCCACAACTCCAGAATGGTTGCGAAATCCTGCGAATTCCAGCGTTTCTCGGTTTCCATCAGGGTTGCTACCACGCCGGCTTCTACTTCGGGATCGACAGGAATAGTCACCTTGGGTTTGACGACCTTGTGGCCACCGGCCAGCGCGACCGAACTGAGGCACAGTGCGATTACAACGAGCCAACTCTTATTCATTCTGCTAACCATACGATTCTTCTCCTGGTTTCGATTCTTGGTTTCGATTGTTCGGGGAACGGCCAGTTACACTTATCATTAAGCCTGATTATTTGCCCTGGTCCATTTGCCCCGGTTCATTTACCTGGGGCCGATCAGGTGCGGGTTGTTTCGCGGGCTGGGCGGCGCACCTGTACCGCGCTTAATCTCGTCGCACATCCCTGTGCTCCTCGAATCGACGCTCGGGCCTTCGGCATCCATGCCTCTCGGCCCTCACGACGACGCGCGCTACAGGTACGCCGCCCAGCCCTCACATTATCAATGCGTTTCGCTAACCATGTCGTGCGGCACCGGTCCGACCGTCAGACGAATGCTACGTCATGTCGCTAGACCGGCTCCTCGGCGTACGGCCGCGCCGGCAGTGTCATAAAAAAGTCGTACAGCGCGCCAAGGTCTGCTTCCGTCATCTGCGCGAAGGCATTCCAGTTCATCAGTGTATTGGCGGTGGGCGAGACTTCGACCCGCCTGGCACGATTCTTAAACAATGCAATGAACTGCTCCCGCGACCAGTTGCCAAGTCCGCTTTCATGCGGCGTCAGGTTCATGGTGAACATCGTGCGGCCGTTCAGGAAAAAAGGCATCCCCCCCGCAAACTCCCGGTCAGGAACTCCTTCCATCGACCGGGGGTCTTTCGGCGTGTGACAAAACTTGCAGCGCGCCACGGTGGCCAGATACTCACCGTAAGCCACTGAGTCCGAGCGATCCGGCGCCGTTGCGGGGCTGTCAAAAGGTTCCGGCCAGGTCATGACCATCATATTGAGCGGAAAATCGATCTGCCGTTCGGGCCGCACCGACGTGACCGGATCCAGCGAACGCAAGTAAGCGACCACCGCCTCCATATCATCGTCAGCAACATTGCGGTAAATGAAATAGGGCATGATCGGGAAGAGGCCGTCGCCCTTGTGATCCACGCCTTCACGCGTAGCACGGATGATCTCTCCGTCGGTCCAGGAGCCGATGCCGGTTTCGACGTCGGGTGTGATATTCCGAATGCACAGTTTGCCGGGAAAGTTTTCCTGACCGGCGTTCACGCCGGGCGCTCGCGTCTGTCGAGTCATGCAGGCACGCCCGGCGCCAATGGGCTCTTTGGGCGGACCGCCATAGAGGTTCCAGTCCCGCTCCGAATGACAATCGACGCATTGGAGAACGTTCACCGCCAGGTAACGACCGCGCTCTATGTTTGCGGGCGTCATCGACACCTCTAAATCGGGCGCATCGCGGCTGTCGGGCAAAAACAAAAAAACCAGGATAACGGCGACCAGCACCGCACCGAGCAGAATACCCAGCCCCCGAAACAGCAGTATTTTCATTGCTTACGCCCTGTCGATTTCCCTGATCCCGGATATAACGGGCCGACTAGGTTCGCCCGAAACCGGGCACAGGTAAAGCGCGCGACCACCCTGAACTGCTGTGCGGTCGCGACTCTCATACCTTCAGCAGCTAACCCGCTGCACGCAAATTGTTTTAGTATTCGAAAGAACGATACCGAACCGTAATTAACCGCTATCGCCAAACTCTGGCAGCAGCCTTGGTCGGTGCGGCGCCACATTCGAACGGGAGACTAACATGTTCAAGAATCTCAACCCGGCGCGCGCAGCGGCGGAAAACAGCCGGATCGACCGACGCAGCGCCCTGACCGGACTTGGCGCACTGGCGGGCGCACCCTTGCTGGCCGGACTCGCCGGGTGCGCGCCGCAGGCACCACAGCAGACCGCTCGCAAATCGCTGAACCTCGACTTCAGCAATCCGGATGACAATCTCACCGCCTGGGTCAAGCTGGTCTCCAGCCTGGAAGACGGTGTGGAAACCTGCGGTTACTTCACCGGCACCCAATATTCGGTAATTGGCAGCCAGGAAGTTATCAAGCCCTTGTTTCGCATCGCCGGTTTCGGGATGAGCCGAGTAAGCCTGTTGCCCGACGGGCGTTACGAGAACCTGCACCGCGAAGTCGTCTTCTACATGGACCTGAAAGAAGACCGTATTCTCGAGACCTGGGACAATCCGTACACGGGCGAAACCGTCGAGGTTTTCAACACCCATAACGACCCGGTCAACTCGCACTATGCCAGTGTGTTCAAGCAAACCTTCGGCACCGAGGAATCGGGATTCGAGACCGTCGAATTTCCATTCATATTGCCGTGGGATATTTTCGGTGACCGGGCCGTCGTGTCTTTTGCTGTCAATACCCGCTGGCCGACCCCGCTACCCCCTGAGCAATGGCCGCGCGAACACTTCGGCGAGTGGTACCGAACCAGCGAATACTTTCAGCTGCATGCAAGCCTGGCCGACCTGAACGATCCGGACATGCCGAAAGTGCCCTACACCGGTGCATGGCAGAAGGTCGCGCCTTGGCACCCATGGATGCTGATGGATAACCGCGAGGGCGGCATCCTTGGCATCACTAACGTATTTTCGCTCGACAGCACAGACCAGCTGCCCGCCCACGTGCGCGAATACGCCGAGAAAAACTACTCGAAATACCTGCACGCGCCGGAACAGTGGGAAGAACCGAACATGACCACATGGGAAACCTTTGCCAAGGAGCGCGAGCCCGCACCGCAGCCCGAAGATAATTAAAAAATGCTCAAGGCGAGCTTAAGTCATTGACTTAAAAGCAATATAGGCGCTGCCGCTCTGTCTGCACGCCCGCTAAATCGCGAACCTCGTCCTTGTGAAGCTCGGCCGGCTTAACTACCATTCGGCCATGCGTCGTTTCTCTGTTTTCGCGTCCGTGGCGGCACTCACCCTTACAGGGCTCGCCACGGCCGACCTGCCCCCACTGCCGAGCCTGACTCAGCCGGTCGATCTCGACCGATACGCGGGAGACTGGTTTGTGCATGGCGCAATACCTTTGCGGATTCCGTTTTTCAGCGACGCGGAAGCGCGCAATTACACCGAGCGTTACGAGCGCCTGAACCCTGAAACCATTCGAATGACCTCGGCATTTGAAACCCCGAACGCCAAACGCCGCAGCTTTTCTTTCAAAGGCAGTGTGATCGACCAGAAGCTTAATGCAACGTGGAGCATCGGTTTCGTTTGGCCTATTCGTGCAGAGTATTCGATCATTTATCTCGACGACGGCTACAACACGACGGTCGTGGCGAGCCCCAACCGGAAATACGCCTGGATCATGTCACGTGAACCGCGAATGAGCGACATGCATTACGCTGAAATGATGGAGTTCATGGCCGCGGCAGGCTTTGATCCGGAAGCGTTTCGCAAGGTGCCGCATGATGATGCCCAGCCGCCTGCGGAATTCATACAGCTTTAATAGCCCGTCTTAGCAGCCTCCTTAGTCGCTTCCCTTAAACGCCCCCTTCTCGGCTCACACGGTTGCGGTCAGCCAACATCCAACCGCAACAAAAAACCCGCTCGCGGCGGGTTTTTTGCGGCATGAACGCGTTAGAAGAAGTCAGGTCGCCTCTTCCGCAACCAGCGTTGCGTCGACCTCGTCCTGCTGCAGCGCGAACATCTTGGCGTACCAGCCACCCTGCGTCATAAGCTCCCGGTGTGCGCCGCGCTCGGCGATGCGGCCATCCAACATCACGAGAATTTCATCGCAATCGACAATCGTCGACAACCGGTGCGCAATCGTTAACGTGGTGCGGCCCTTGGTCAGGCGCTTGAGCGCGGTCATCACGCTGAGTTCCGTTTCGACATCCAGGCTCGAGGTCGCCTCATCGAGCAAGACGATAGGTGCATTTTTCAGGATCGCTCGCGCGATCGCGACGCGCTGGCGCTGGCCGCCGGAAATTTTACTGCCGCGCTCACCGCACTGCGTATCGAGTCCGTCGGGTGATGCGGCCAGAAAGGCCTCCAGGCCCGCCTCACGGGCTGCGGCGATCACTTCCTCTTCGGTAGCATCGTACTTGCCCAGCAGGATATTGGCTCGAATCGTGTCATTGAAGATAAAGCTGCGCTGGGACACAACCGCAAACAACTTCTGCAATTCTTCGAGCGGGTATGACTGCAGCTTGTTGCCGGCCACATAAATTTGCCCGCTTTGCACGTCCCACTGGCGGAGTAAAAGATTTACAACGGTAGACTTACCGGTACCGCTGGGACCGACGAGGGCCACATGCTTGCCGGCCTCGATATCGACAGAAAAACCGTCGAACACTTTCTTCTGGCGGCTCCAGTCCTTGTCGTCGGCATCGTACTCGAACACTACGTTGTCGAACTTCACGGTAGACGCCTCGACTGCAGGCGCAGTCGCGGCGCTGTCCTCAACGGCGGGCGCCTGATCCATCATGCCGAACAGGCGACGGGCCGCATAAATCGCCACGCGAAAGTCGGTGTAGTTATTGGCCAGACCGACTGACAGGTAGAAGCCAACGACAGAAACCGCAATCATCGCCGGCAGTTCCGTCAGCACCTCGATCTTGCCGGCCATGGCGAGTTCGGTACCCCACCAGGCAGCAGCCAGAATACCAACCGTAATAAAAATCTCAGCCAGCGCGCGCTGATTGGCATCGGCGCCATACAGCTTCTCCTGACCTTCCTGCATGCTCGCGCCCGTTTCATACAACTGGCGGGCGCGTTGATGCTCGTAGCCGAAGGCCACGGTATCACGCACACCCTGAATGCTGTCTGCCACAAACGCGTTCACCTCGCCCAGTTGACGGCGGTAATCCACACCGTCACCGCCGAGCTTCGATACCAGCCACGGAAGTAATGCGGTAGTACCCAGGTAAAACGGAGCAAGCACATAAACGAAGGATGGCTCGATGGTGTAGCACCAGGCCAGAATGGCAATCGGCACAATAATGGCCGTCACCGCAGGCGCTATCGTGTGCGCATAAAAAGGTTCGATGCGTTCGCAGTCCGTCATCACGCGGGATACCGCTTCGCCTGATTGCAGCTTGGCCGTCTTTGCGGGCGCCAGCGGCAGCATTGCGAAATAGAAGCGGTCACGAAATGCAGCGAGAATCTTGAACGCGACGTAGTGGCCTGTGTAGTTCTCTATATAAGAGGTGAAGCCGACGATAGTCCCCGCGAATGCAATCCAGCCGACCCAGCCCCAGATAATGGACCAGTTGGCGTTAGGCTCGCTGCCAACCATGTTCGCCCAGAAAGAAGACCAGCTCATTTCAAGGGTGGGGTCATAGTTACCGATGTAATCACCGACCGCCCAGGCCGCCAGCCCGAGCACCGCGGCCTGACCGATAAACTTAATCGAACGCGCGACGAGTGAAATGAACATGATCGTGTTGAATGGCTTCATAAAGCCCAACAAGCGCTTGATCATGTCGAGATTGGAGCCTGCAGCCAGGCCCGATTCAGTTGCTTCTATCGTAGTCATGTCCTTACTCCACCTAGCTCGCCGCTGCCGGCAGCAAGCCAGCGTCTTCGATGTCATGTTTGGTCTGCAACATGGAAGCGTAGATGCCGCCTTGTGCAACCAGTTCAGCTTTGGTGCCGCTCTCGGCCAGTTCACCGTGGTCCATCACAACGATGCGATCGGCCTGCTCGATGGTGCTCAGGCGATGCGCGATCAGGAGCACCGTTTTGTTGGCGCACAGCCGCTCGAGTGCGCGGTTGAGCAGCGCTTCGGTCTCCACATCAATCTGTGAAGTCGGTTCGTCGAGAATAACCAGCGGTGCGTCCTTCAGGATCGCGCGCGCGATAGCGAGTCGCTGCGCCTGGCCACCCGAGAGCGCCATGCCCTGATCGCCCACTCGAGTCTCCAGGCCGTCGGGCGATGCATCCACGAAGTCTTTGAGTTCTGCAGCCGTCAGGGCCGCCATCAGCTCTGCGTCCGTTGCATTTTCCCTGGCCATCGTCAGGTTATCGCGAATCGTGCCATAGAACAGGAACGGGTCCTGCGGCACGAGGGCGATCTGCTCGCGAATCCAGTCCAGCGCCAGCTCCTGTTCCGAAACGCCATCGAAGAGAATCTCTCCTGAATCCGGGTCGAGAGTGCGCAACAAGAGATTGGTGATGGTCGTTTTACCGGAACCGCTCTTACCTATCAGTGCAATGGTTTCGCCGGGTCTGATCTGCATGGAAAAATTCTTGATCGAAGGTTCTTCGGCGCCCGGGTATGTGAAGGTGACATTTTTAAGTTCTATGCCAACCGATGCACCCGCGGGCGCGCCGCGTTTGCCGGTGCCGGTGCTTTTCAGCGGCGACTTTTCGTTAAGGAACTTAACCACGCTCGCCGCCACTTCGCGCCCCAGCGCGCCGGCGAAGAAAAATTCACCGATCAGCAACAGGGTGCGGCTGAACTCAAGGCTCAGCAATACCACCGCCACGGCCTCACCCGGCGTCATAAAGCCGTTGGACAGCCGATAGAGCGAAATCACCATCGCAACGGCGGTTGAGAACAGCGCAAAGCCGAGTTCCAGGAACACAAACTGTATCTGAGCCACCAGGAGCAATCTCATGGTGATCTTTCTCTGCACCTCGTTATCGGCCTGAATCTGCTCGCCTCGACGCATCGCCATGTTGAACATCTTCAGGGTCGACATGCCCTGCACCGAATCGAGATACTGGGCGCTGTTGCGGTTTTTGATTTCCTCGTTGCTGCCACTGATGCGGCGGAAACCCTTGGCAGACGAACCGACAAACAGCGGCGTCAGCGGAACCCCCGCAAGCATCCACCAACCGACAATCGGGTCGATCCAGAAAATAGCCGCGCAAAGGAAAAACGGAATCGCAATCGCGATCCAGATCTGCACGAAATAAACACTGAAGTAGTAATCAAGGTACTCGACGCCTTCAGTCGCAGAGTTGGCAATTTCACCCGTGCGGCGTTTGCCCAGGATACCGGGCCCCAGGTTTACGACCTGTTTGTAAATCTGGTCGCGCACATTGAGCTTGGCTTCCGAAGACGCGCGAAACTGCCCGGTGCGGAACAACCAGCTGAGTGCGGACTTCAACAGCACGAGCGCAACGATCCAGGGAAGGTAATCGCTGACCAGATTCCCGGGCTGTACCGAGAACTCCGCGCCCGACCAAACGTAGCCCATCGTGTTCAGCTCCGGGTTACTAATCCAGGCCTGAAAAGCGGCATCGACGGCCATGCCCAGAACTATATAAAGAACGATGGTTGCGGGAATGGTGGCTAAACCTGCACCCAAACCCACCTTGACCCATTTCATGGTGTCCGGTGTCACTAGCCTGTCATCTACGCCCAGCATGTCGTTACTCCGAAAATCAGCCGTTTTTTTCAGCCTGTTGTGCGTGCGCCCCGCGGCCTGTTACGTGAGTGGTCCCGGGGATTGTGTCTTGCCATACTACGGCCTAAAGTACGCTTTAAGGTCAAGCAACTATCTATCGGGGTCCGACCTAATTCCCGATTCGCATACTTAATAATGGCAGAACATACTCTCACTATCGGCGAACTGGCAAAACGCGGCAACGTGGCCACCTCCCTGCTCCGTTATTACGAAAAAGAAGGGCTTCTGGAACCGGTCGGCCGCACCGCAGCAGGATACAGGCTGTACGCCCCCGATTCATTGCGGCACCTGCGATTTATTCGCAAGGCGCAACGTTATGGATTTTCCTTGAACGACATCAAGCTGATGCGCGGGGCTGCTCATAAAGGCAAAGGTTCGATGCATGATATCCGCACCATTGCCGAGCAGCGCTTCATGGACATCGAGCGGCGCGTGACCGAAATGCTGGTGATGCGCCACGAAATGGAAATCTTTCTCGATGACGTCACCGAGCAGATCGGCGAGACCGCCGGAGAAGAAGTCGGCAACCGTTACCGGGAGCTGCTGGAGCAAGTCTGCGGCCATGAGCATACCGATGAGAAACGCTCGTCGCTCCAGAAACTCATGGAACGGCTTGGCTGCAAACTGGCGAAATCCGAGTGGGACAAACTGATGGGGGACCTGCGCGGCGAACACGTGCACATCTGGCAGGACGATGACCACGGCTACTCCGCGCTCTATGCGAGCGAGGACCCGAAGGTCGTCAATGCCCTGCAGAAACTCGCGGCCAGCGAGTCCGGCTGCGAAGCGCACATCGAACCCGTGGTCGAATCGGCCGAAGGCGGCACACTGTTCCGCGCGCGCGGCGACAACGCGTTTCTGTATGCACAGCTGTTCCTCGCGCTGGAGGCGGGGGAAACCTGAGGCCTGTATCAGCGGAAGGCGGATAGGATTTGCAGCCGACTGAACAGCAAGTCGAATGATGCCGCCTCGCAGCAGCAGCGCCCTCAATTCGGCAGTCAGTCTATTTAGTAGCAGGGGTGGGAAGCGCTTTTCCGGCCCTAATTAAAAGCCTTTGGGCGACTGCGGGCCTTGGTCAGCAGGCCTCCGCCAGCAGCTCTACCTATTGACATTAAACCTCACTTTAAGGCGCAGGATAACCTGCATACAGATACGCCTTAGCGTGAGGAACAGGTATGAACCAGGCTTTAGCTCAACCGGCAACGACCAATCCGGCCGGTCCGCTCAAAGTGAAAATCGCCGGCATGGACTGCGGCAGCTGCGCGATGACGATCGAGAGCAGCATGCGCCAGTTGCCGGGCGTCACGGATGCGTCCGTCAGTTTTACGACGGAGACGATGGAAGTCTCCGGTGACGTCAAGCTGGACGCCATAGAGACGCGCCTGCGCGAACTGGGCTACCGAATCGCCAGCGAGGACGATGCCGCGCCCGGCATGGTCATGGAACATCACGGGCTGAAAGGCTTCCTGTATTTTCTGTGGGAACAACCGCCGCTGCGGTCGGCCGTGCTCGTAACGCTCGCGGTTATCGCAGGCCTTATTATCATTCCTGCTGCCGGCATAGGGCCGATTGCGGGTATACCCGCACTCAGCGTGCTGTTCGGTGCCGCGGTGCTCGTGGCCGGCGCACCGGTCTTTATCAAGGGTTTTCGTTCGCTGATTTTCGCGCGCCGCATCACCATCGATCTGCTGATGGCGATCGCAGCCGTTGGCGCGATCGGGATCGGCGAGACCGGCGAAGCGGTAACGGTCATCCTGCTGTTTATGCTTGGCGAGGCGCTCGAAGCCTACAGCGCAGAACGGGCCCGGGATTCACTGCGCACCCTGATGTCGCTGCAGCCGCAGGAAGCGACCGTGCTGGAAGCGCATGGCGATAGCCATGAGCATGGCCATAGCCATGACGACCACGGACATAACGAAGGTCACGAACACGGTGAATCCTGCAGCGGCCACGATCATGCTGAGCACAACCATGCTCGGCACGAACACGAAGCACATGAGCATCGTGAACACCAGGCGCACGAGCATGAGGACGGCGAGTCCTGCAACGGTCACGACCAAGATCATCATGACCATGCCCAAGCGGCAGCGCCGTTACTGAAAAATGCAGGCACCGCCGTGAAGCATGAGCACGACCATCACGCCGATCACGCTCACGACGAACACGCGCATGGCGACAGTCATGACCACGACGACCATAGCGATCACGGGCACGGCGACGAACCGCACGACCACCAGGTCATCAAACCGGTCGAGCAGGTCAAGGTGGGCGACCGCGTGCTGGTGCGCCCCGCGCAGCGAATTCCGGTCGATGGTGAAGTCATCAAGGGCATCTCGACGGTCAACCAGGCGCCGGTCACAGGCGAAGACATCCCGGTCCTCAAGCAGCTCGGCGATGAAGTCATGGCCGGCACCGTCAACGGCGAGGCTGCCCTCGAAATTCGAGTCACCCGGCCTTCTTCGGAGGGCACGATTGCGCGGATCGCCAAGCTGGTGGAACAGGCCCAGGCACAACGCAGCCCGGCAGAGCGCTTCATTGACCGCTTCGCCCGTTATTACACGCCGGCAGTGGTCGCACTCGCCGTTCTGGCAGTTGCCATACCGGTGCTCGCGTTCGGCCAGCCCTTTCTGGATACGCCCGACGGCACGCGCGGCTGGATGTACCGCGGCCTGACCTTGCTGATCATCGCCTGCCCGTGCGCCCTGGTTATCAGCATACCGGTCACCGTAGTCAGTGGCTTGACTCGCCTCGCCCAGCTGGGCGTGCTGGTAAAAAGCGGCGCGCTACTCGACCGCATGGCCGATATCACGATCGTGGCTTTCGATAAAACGGGAACGTTGACTCACGGCAAACCCGTGGTAACCGGAATGCTTACCCCCGACTGCACGCACCCGGCCGAAGCGAACGGCGAATGCATAACCTGCGACGATGTCGTTTCGGCGGCTGCTGCCGTCGAACGCGCTTCCGAACACCCGGTCGCTCACGCCATCGTCGCGGCCGCCGGTAAACGAAACGGGGGCGGCCACGTTGCCGTAGCCGATAACGTGCAGGCACACCCGGGCAAAGGCGTGAGCGGCACCGTGAAAGGCGGCCAACTGGTCTCCGTCGGCAGCCGCAGCCTGTTTGATGCCGGGCATGAGGGTCTTGCGGCGGTGAGCCCGCACGCCGACGCCGCGCAGAATGCGGGTCAGACGATCATGTACGTGTCGCGCGAAAACAAGGTGATCGGCTACATCGGCGTGCAGGATGAAATCCGCGAGGACTCGAGTAATGCGCTGGCCGAACTGGCGCGTATGGATCCGCCGGTGCGCACAGCCATGCTGACCGGCGACAACGAGCAGGCTGCGCAACGGGTCGCCGCGCAGGTCCATGGTATCGACGAAATCCACGCCGGCCTGTTGCCTGATGAAAAACTCGCGGCTATTGAAAGACTGGCTGCCGGCAACCAGGCCGTGGCGATGGTGGGCGACGGCATCAATGATGCGCCGGCTTTGGCACGCGCCGACATCGGTATCGCCATGGGCGGCGGCGGCACGGCGCAGGCCATGGAGACGGCGGATGTCGTGCTGATGCAGGACGACCTGTCGCACGTGCCGCTGGCGTTGCGAATGGCGCGCAAATCACGCGCGGTTATCAAGCAGAACATTATCCTCAGCCTGGGTCTCAAGCTGGCATTCCTGGCGCTGGCGATCCCCGGCATTGCAACACTGTGGATGGCGGTGGTCGCAGACGTCGGCGCAACATTGCTGGTAACGCTGAACGGCATGCGCTTGTTGCGCCAGAAATAAGGGACAGCCTTTTTTGGCAACGAAAGGACCTTAGGGTCCTTTCGTTTTTAACAGCCGCTCTGCACTCTGTTACGGTGAGCAAGTGAGCATGCATAAGTAATGAACTCGTTGAACCGATCCTTCGGCCCCGTGACGTTGTCCGCAGGCGTCACGCCACGTCACGTGCTGTGTTACCTGTTCGCGGCGCTGATCAGTATCGGCATGTTCACCTACCTTATGTCGCTGACGCCCTACATCCTGAAGGTGAACCTCGGCATCCCGGAGGCGGAGCACGGCAGGGTCATCGGCAACCTGCAGTTCCTGCAGGAGATCGTCGTCATCGCGTGCATCGGCTGGTGGGGCGCCATGTCGGACCGCTTCGGCCGCCGGGCTATCTACATTGTCGGCTGGATGTTGATGGGCCTCGCCTACACCGTTTATTCCTTCGCGACCACACTCACCGAACTGTTCTTTTTGCGCATCGTGTTTGCGCTGGCGGTCGCGGCTACCACCACCAACCTGTCAGCTATCCTGGCCGATTACCCGCAGGAACCGTCGCGCGGCAAACTGACGGGCATCGCGTTTCTCTTGAACGGCCTCGGGGCGGTCGCCTTTTTCGCGGGGCTGAACAAGCTGCCCGAGATCTACCAGGCACAGGGCGCTAGCGAAACATGGGCCGGCCATTATGCGTATCTGACGGTGGCTGCCATCGCCTTCGTTGCGGCCGTCGTCATGCTCGGCCTCAAGCCCGGCAGACCCGAGGGCGTGGAACCGAAAACACCCGTGCTGCAGCTGATCAGCGAGGGCGTCAAAGCGGCCCGCAACAAACGCATCGGCGTCGCGTACTTCGGCGCCTTCGCGGCGCGCGCCGACATGGCGATTATCACGCTGTACCTGATTTTATGGGTGGTGCAATCGGGCAATGCGGCGGGGCTCAGCACGGCGGAAGCGCAGGCCAGAGCCGGCATGTTCGTCGGCGTCTGTTCGCTGGCAGCCGTGGTATGGGCGCCATTGTTTGGGTTTGTCGCCGACAAAATCGACCGCCTGACTCTGTGTGTCATCGGTTTTGGCCTCGCGGCGCTCGGCTACGCCTGGCTCGGCATGCTCGATAACGTGCTGTCGTTCGCGGTGGTGATTCCGACATTGATACTGGTCGGTGTGGGGCAGTCGAGCACCCAGCTCGCCTGCACCGTGCTGCTCGGCGAAGAATGCCCGGCCGCTTATCGCGGTTCGGTGTTCGGAGTGCAGGCCTTCTTCGGCGCCATCGGGATTCTCGCGATCTCCTGGGGCGGCGGGCAGCTGTTTGACCGTGTCGGTCCCGCCTCGCCGTTCCTCGCAGTCGCGGTGGCTAATGCCTGCGTTTTCGGTGCGGCCGCCGTTTTGCGGATGCGGGAGAGAGCAGCGTCCGCAAACTATACGTGACTAAGCGTCACCGCTGCTGCAAAAAACCAATAAGCAATGCACCGAAGACCATCGTGACCATGTCACAGGTTGCCGTGACCATTAGCGGCCACCAGTTCACGTTGCCCCAACCCGATATAAAAGTGTAGGTGCCGTAGAATGCTCCCAGGCTCACCAGCACGCTGACGAAAACCGCCCGGGCCGGCCAGCTGGCCGGCCGGCCGAGCGAGGCCTGCAACCAGGCGACCACGAATAGCGGCCCCATGAAACCAACGGTCATCTTGATAATGTTGGCAGCGGCCGCCCCGCCGGAATCCATGGTGCGCATGAATCCGTCGAAGCGCGGCATCGCCCAGTCGTTAAGCAACAGCTCCGCAACAGCCCAGTTGAGGTTGCTCGTGACGATAAACCCGACGATGAAAGTCCAGACAAAACGCGTAACAGGAATGTTTAGCACGATAGCTCCTGACGAAAAAAGGTTCTTACGGCCGGTTGCGCCGAATCAGTAATAGCGCGAACCGCAGTTACTATTGGCATTGCTGAGTCGTGGCGTCAGCCTTAAGGCTAATCCTCGAATTCAAGACCGAAGCCTACCAACAAGGCGATGTCTTCGTTCTTCGCACCCTCGACCGGTTCCGTTTCATAGTCAACCAGCAATTCAAGATTGAAGTACAACAGATCGCTTATTTCGTACTTGCTACCAAGATTGAATTGCGAGACAACGTTGTCCCGCCCATAAAATGCTGCAACCGTAGAATTGTTGAAATAGATCTCGAGGTCCGGGCTGCCGAAATCATATCGGTAACGCAGGAGAAAAGCCCCGACGGCGCCATCTTGCTCTGTCTTGACCCCCAGGTCATCGAGGAATTCCTCAGCCTGATAGCCGGCACCGATCTGGAACCCCAGTGTCTTGCCGGCATCGTCCCAAAAGTTGTAACCGGCCGCCGGGACCACATTGTAACGATACTCCAGGCCCTTCACCGGATCGCGCTCGTAGCTGGCTGAGGAACCTATAAACCACGGATCACCCACGTCGTAATTGTAGTTATAGCGATACCGGTCGCGATCTTTGACCTTTGTAGTCTCTTCGATGCCCGTGTCGGGATCCCTGATTTTCTGCTTTTCGTCCTGCCAAAGCAGGTCTAGAAAGTTAGTGTGCCGGTCGCGCTTGATCATGAAATCAACGCTCATCGCAACATTGCTGTTATTGGTGTTGCCGCTGTTAAACGTTGCGTTCAGATCGGCATTGGCGGCCCAATCATTAATTTCATCCGGCTCTTCCAGTTCCGTCAATGAAGACATCGGAATCGCCTGCTCCCGCCCGTCGACAATAATCAACTGATTGCCTTCGGCGTCAGCTCCGGCCAGACTGCCTACAACAGACGTTCCGTCCTCGAGCTCAAGATCGAACTCACGATCTGCCTCGATGTAAGCAATATCAACCTGATCGACAGAAAACTCATCAGCATAGTCCGGCTCGATAAACACGTCGCCATCCCAGATTTTCGAAATGCTCCCGGTAATACGGTCACCGTTTTTCATTTGGATAACGCCGCC
>JARRLL010000025.1:77078-83767 GCA_037387125.1 Gammaproteobacteria bacterium
TTTTTCATAGCGGTTTCCTACGGCTTAAATTTACCCATCCCTAACGGTACTGCGAATTGTCGCAAAGTGGAGCGACTATTTATGTTCTCCAGGCAAATCTGCCTCTGCAGCATTAGCGCCGGACGCTTGCGGTAAGGCCGTTGCTTGTGCCGGGAACAAATGCACATCCCGCTGGGGAAAGGGAATGGTGATGCCTTCGCGATCAAACGCCTGCTTGATTGTTTTGTTCAAATCCCAGAGCACGTCCCAGTAATCCTCGGTCTTTACCCACGGGCGAACCAGTATTTCGACGGACGAGTCGCCAAACGACCCGACTTTGATCACCGCTGCCGGCTCGTCCAGTACCCGTTCATCGGCGACGAGGATATCCATAATCACTTTCTCGACACGGTCGATATCTTCGTCGTACGCAATCCCGAATGTCATATCAACTCGCCGCTCACGCTGATCCGTCACGTTGATGATCACGTCCTGCCAGACCTTGTTATTCGGAATAATCATCGACTGGTTGTCGAAGGTCCGGATGGTCGTGTTAACCAGGCTCATATGGTTGACCTTACCGCGCACACCTGCTGCCTCGATAGTGTCACCGACATCGAAGGGCCTGTAAAACAGAATCATCATTCCCGATGCAAAGTTCGACAGCGAATCCTGCAGCGCGAAACCGACAATAAAACCAGCAATACCCAAACCAGCCAACAATGGCCCCAGCGTAATACCTAGCTGCGACAGCGCGATCAGCACCCCGATGCCAATGACGATATTTCGCGATATCGACTGCACCATGTCTTTGAACAATCGGGAGAAGTTAGAGCCGGATGCGCTCATGGCGCTTTCTATTCCCTTCTTTACCAGCGCCGAAAGCTTGACAAAGAGAAAGATAATCAGCACGAAGAGGAATATCTTAAATACGATTCGCGGCCCCTGCTCGATTAGAATTTCGAGAGCTAAATCGCGCCAGCTGGAGAGCAGCCCGGTCAGCACATCGACGTCGAGCACGTTGGCCGTTATTTCGCCGGTGGCTGATAATAACTGCTGCTTGAACCGTGCGGCAGGCAGGTTCAGCTTCCCCAGCAAAGCAACGATAGATTCGAGTGATGCGGCTACCTTTTTTACCCGTGAGTCGGCGAGGGTCAGCTTTGCTTTCAGCTCGTTGTCGCCAGGCACCGCCGCTACCGCAGCTCTTAAGCCCTGTGCTTCGGCTTTGGACATATCAAGCCAGATAGACACATTGCTGGCACCATCGGCAAGCCGCTCCGCCAAAAATTCCCTCTCGTCTGTCGCATCCAAGCCGAAACGCTGCGCAACTTCAATGCCACGATACAGTTGTTTGTAGGTGTCGATAACGCTGGCAACAGCAACAAAAAACTGCTCATCGACCGCCGCCTGCTCCGCGATCGGCAGGTTTGAGTCCGGCCGGGCTGTCCGGCTGCCGACGCGATCAACGGACTCCCGCACGGCACCCGGAAGCTTGTCCAGCATTTTCGTGACTTCGGCATCATAAGGAGCAACGACGAAGCCAGCATCCCGCCGATCCGCGACCGCTTCCGCGAAGTCTATAGCCGTTTTCAGGGTGCCGAGCCACAGCCTGTCCAGACGCGTAGCCAACACCTCCGCTGTCAACTGGTTGGCCCCAACCATCCGTGGCGCCAGTCGTTCGATTTCGGCAGTATTCAGACGGATTTCTTCGAGCATCGCCTTGAGCGCGGCGCTGTCTTCGTCTGTGAGGGGTTTCGGCTCCGCAGCCGGCGACTCGGGTTCGGGGCTGCCGGCAACATTTTCAGACTCCGGCGCGGATTTGGCAGTGTCGGCAGCATCGCCAGCGGCTGCCACTTCATCTGCCAGCACGTCACCGACGATGCTCGGGGCAGCAACGACCAGGAATACCGCACAGATCAGTGAGCGCGACACCAATCTGAACAAGCGATTTGAAATACGGCTCGGGTCAATCCGCAACACAGTTGCTGCCTCCTTATATTCTTTGCGATGCTTAATTGGCCGCTCTTGATGGGCGACTCATGCCTAATGACCCGTGCCTAACGACCCGTGCCTAACAAACCTTGCCCAACCAACGGTATTAGCTGTTAGCCGTCAAGCGTCGTTAACCTTTCGTGATTAGTCGCTCTTTGGATGGAGTAATAATGGTAGAAAACTGTAGCCTCGTCCAGCGCAGCGCCTCTGCGCTAAACGCTGAGCCTTGAAATGCGAGGCATCGTGCGTCAGTTGCTCCACATGATGGGCGCGTCGGCTTCCACAGCCGCCAGCACTAAATCCAGCAAGGGCTGCGCCCGCTGAGCGAGGCTGATGCGCCGCTCACCACTTTCATCTTCCTGTTCTTCCACCCCCTCTGATGCCGCTTTATCCTGATCTATCGCGGCCTGCAAGCGTTGGGCTGCGGCCTCAACCTCATCGGCGCCGATCGCTCCGGGTATTGCGCCGCCATGCCCCATTATTTTTATGAGCTTCAGCGCGATATCCCCGAACATCGTGACATCCGGGTGCCTTTTAGTTTTGAACGTAACAATCACGGTCGATGATTATACCGCTCGCGCCCGGCAATTCGTGCCGCGTTAACTAGCGAGGGCTTCTGGCCGAAGCCGGGCCGCCAAGCCGCACGTTCTTGAACACGATATCGATACGCCGGTTTTTCGCGCGGCCATCCTCGTACATGTTGCTGGCTATGGGCCGGCTCTCACCGAACCCCTCGGAGCTAATGCGGGTCAGCGGAATGTCCGAGTTCGCGAGCAGATAAGTACGAATCGCATTGGCACGCTGCTGCGAAAGGACAAGGTTCGCGTCCTCTTCGCCCTGCGAATCGGTATGTGCTTCGACGATGACATTGGCGTCATTGAAAATATAGATTGCCCGCTGCACGCGCGACAGCAACCCGTAATTAGAAGAGTCGATTACGGCGCGCCCCGGAGCAAAACTCAGGCCCGTCAGCCGCAACACGAGGTCGTTGTTCACCACCATCAGGTCTGCTTCCTGCGAGTTGAACAGACTCTCGACATCGGCAAACTGTTGTTTAAGTCGCTCGGTTCTTTGCAGCGCAGTTTCGGTATCGTCCAGCTGCACTTCGAGCTCGCTGATGAGCATGTTCTTTTCACTGTCCATGGCCACCAGGCTGCCGGCGCGCTCGAGGGCGGCCTCACTCGCCACCGCGTAGCCCGATGACATATCGGTGGTGACTTCCAGCGCGCCGGCGATATCGCGCAGCGGCTTCTCCCACTTCAGGATCAGTTCCTCCGCCGTCATCTGCCGGTCCTGCAGCATCTGCACCTGGCCGGCCAGGTACATCGCATGCCTTGCCTGATATTCGGCCTCGGCCGCCAGCGCCTTGGGCTGCTGCCGTTCATAGCGGTTTGCGTCCAGCGAAGCTTCTGCCTGCGCCACGAGGGATCTGGCCTGGGTCAGTGTAATAGGCGCATTACGCTCGACTTTGTTCGGGTTCGCGTCGGCTTCAGCCAGCAGCACTCGCGCGTTACCGACGATCGCCGTTTTTATCGCCGCCAGCTCCGTGTCGGTGTAGGCCTTGCCGGCTCGGTTCGCGGAGACCTTGGCACCTTTGAGGTCGCCTCCTTCGAGCTTGCGCGCCGCCCTCACGAGTTCATCTTCGGCCGCGGACCAGAGCCCGGGTTCAAACCGCGCAGCTTCGGCGGTGATCGCCCGCTCGCGCGCCTTTAGCGTGTCGGTAAAGGTCACCTCGGCGATTTTCGCAGCTTCGATCGCCTGACGCAGGTAGGTATTGGTCTTTACGAGCTCCTTGGTGGACCTGTCCATGCGCCCGGATTCCGCATATTTGCGGGCGGTGGCGTAAGATTTTGACGCCGAAGCATAATTCTTTGGCGCAAGTATTTCGGCATTCAGCGCCGTGGCCTCGGCCAGTAACGCGTCGGTGTCCTTAAACCCGGTCGGCAACGGTTGTGCCGCAGCCAGGGAGAACACCAGCAGGCCGGCTGCCAGCACCAACATCTTAAGGGGTAACCGTTCAACGCGGGTCATGCGCTCACTCCAGTAATTGCCTACAACAACAAACAACTTGCACCCAGACTGCAAGCATATCATCTGGCATAAGTATGCTAGTTTTAGGGCATTCCGGCAGCCGCGAACCCGGTCAAAAAAGGCCGAATTCGGGCAACATCAGAGTGCGGCATTAATTTTAGCCTGCACTCGGGTGGTTTTACCCCAGCAACGGCTGGCCTATGATGCCTTTCGACATGCCTTCACCGGAGCTTATAACAATGCAACAATCCGCCGCGAATTGCCGTAACCCTATACGAATGTTGGCAATTATCTGCGTGATGTTCCTTGGCGCCTGCGCCACCGTTGATTTCGATGCCCCCAAAGAGGAGGGTTTCGCGCTGCAGGACACCGCCGATACGGCTCTGGGCAGGCGGGTAGCCCAGAACGCTGCCAACCGGCCGCAGGGCGAATCAGGCTTTTACTTCCTGTTTGACGGCGTTCGCGCGCTGGCAGCACGCATAGCCATGGCGAACAGCGCCGAGCGGTCTATCGATGCCCAGTATTACCTGATTACCAACGACCAGATCGGTCTGGCATTCGTACGGGAATTACTGAAGGCTGCCGACCGCGGCGTCCGCGTGCGCCTATTGCTGGATGATATACAGACCAAAGGTTACGACGTTGGCATGGCGGCGCTGGATTCGCATCCGAACATGGAGATCCGCATCTTTAACCCGTGGACTTCACGCAGTGCACGCTTTTTAGACGTGTTCGATTTCAATCGTGTGAATCGGCGCATGCATAACAAGTCCTTTACCGCTGACAACCAGGTCACGATTGTCGGCGGGCGCAATATCGCGGACGAATACTTTAGCGCCCGCGAAGATGTGAACTTCGGCGATGCCGATGTGCTGGGAATAGGGCCCGTCGTCAACGATGTATCGACCATGTTCGACGAGTACTGGAACAGCAAGTACGCAGCGCCCGTTGAAGTCTTTGCCAAGATGCCGAAGGACCCGGCCGCCGCCTTGGTTGAGCTGCGCGAGCGTCTGGAGGCCAACGTCGAAAAGATCAAACAAACGACATACGGTGAAACGCTGATTGCAGATATCACCGATTATCTGCAGGAAGGCTCGGTTGCCATCGATTGGGCCCCCTATCAGCTGGTCTACGACTCTCCCGACAAGGCGAACAAAAAGCTGGCCGCCGATGCAAAGAACATCACCACCGAACTCGGGGCGGTGGTGGAAAAAGCGGAGCGGGAGCTGATTATCGTTTCTCCCTACTTTGTGCCCCGCAAACGAGGCCTGGAGTATTTCCAGGGCCTCATCGACCGCGGGCTGCATATCAAGGTAATTACCAACTCTTTGGCTGCAAACAACCACGGCATCGTGCATTCCGGCTACATGGGTTCGCGCAAGGCGCTACTCGAGATGGGCGTAGAGCTGCATGAAATGCGGGTAACGGCTGAGGTTGCCGGAGTGGAACGCGGCGGCAGCGGTGCGGAACTGGCGACACTGCATACCAAGGCATTTATGGTCGACCGGCAGGATATCTTCTTCGGTTCATTTAACTGGGATCCGCGCTCGGCGAACATCAACACCGAACTCGGGGTGGTTATTGAATCGCCGGAACTCGGCGCGATGATTGGCGAGAGAGTTGACGAGGGCCTAGCAGAGCGGACCTACCAGGTCATCCTGAACGACAAGGGCAAGATTCGCTGGCTCGACGAAAGCGGCGAGGAACCCGTGATCCTCGACAAGGAACCCGACACGACCTGGTGGCGACGGACCAAGGCGCAGATGGGGCGGATTTTGCCTGTGCGGGGGCAGTTATAGAGGGCTTTAGCTGACCGGGCCCAGCACAGAGAGTCTAGTCGCCCGGCATGCGCAGCATCTTCTGCACGTCACCGATGTGGCGGGTTTCGTCGGCCACCATGCGACTCGCGTACTCTTCCAGCATCACCGATTTGCCCTGCACCAGCTGCAGCAAATCCATGTAAGCATCGACGGCTTCCTGCTCGTGAGCCAGTGATTCCTGCAGAATCTTGCCCGTGTCGTGGGTGACCGATTTGAGCAGCGGGCCGATGCCAAGCGACGGGTCGCCTTCGAGCTGCGTGATCAGTTCACCGGCCTCGTGCGCATGGAGCATGGATTCGTCGGCCTGGCTGCGCAACCACGACACGATCGGAATACGCCCGAAACCGTGCACCATGAAGGAATAATGCGTGTAGCGGATGACCCCGGCGAGTTCGTGCTCCAGAATTTTATTGAGCTGCTTCAGAACCGCAGCGTTGTCGAGTTTTCCTGCCATGTTGATCTCCTGCTGAGAACGGGGTGAATCCGGAACCTGCGCAGAGCGGACACTCTGCGGACGGAGTGTAAGCTACACGGCAAAGGATGAACAATTAAGACCTGCCGCTCATTCACCCGCGCACCTGTAAGGGGCTACAATGCCTGCAACCAAGAGATTCGGACGGGGGATCGCCCAGCTTTGCACGTGACCAGAACAGTGCGCCGTGACTGGCGGCAATTGCGCCTATTTAAAAGTACCTGGCTGATTAGCCTTGCCCTGCTGCTGCCGGCCATCAGCGCGGCCGGACCGTGGGTCGAAGTCGGCAACTCCGGCCTGCGCAGCGATATTCAGATACTGGCCGATGCCGGGGTTATTAAAGGCGCGGTAACCACCTGGCCGCTGGCTTGGGGGGATATCGTCGGGGATCTGGA